>JAZDOK010000085.1:0-2419 GCA_043798715.1 bacterium | reverse complement strand
TGGCGATTTGGGGATCTATACCCCGGGCGACCCCAGTATCCTGATCTCCAAGAGCGGCAGCACGGCGGAATTGCTGCGGCTCATCCCCGTCTTACGGCAATTCCGCTCGCCGCTCATCGCCATTGTGGGGAACCTGAACTCTCCCATGGGCAAACAGGCCGATGTAGTTCTGGATGCCCGGGTGGACCGGGAGGCTGATCCTCTGAACCTGGCGCCCACCTGCAGCACCACCGTCGCCTTAGCCCTGGGGGATGCCTTAGCGGTAGCTTTGATGATGGCCCGCCGCTTTACCGACCAAGATTTCGCCCGTTACCATCCCGCTGGCCAGTTGGGCCGAAATTTATGGTTGAAGGTGGCAGATGTCATGCACGAAAATGACGCCGTGGCCTGGGTTAAACCGGAAACTCCTTTGCGCCAGGTGATCATTGCCATGTCCCAGCGGCCCTTGGGGGCGGCTTGCGTCGTGGATGAAGATTTTCTCCTGCTGGGGATCATCACCGACGGTGACTTGCGGCGGGCGCTGCTCGCCCATGAAGATATTCGTCTGCTCCACGCCGCCGACTGCATGATGCGGCAACCCACTACCATCACCCCAGAGGCCAGCCTCCAGGACGCCACGCGGCTGATGGAGGATCGCCCCTCGCAGATCTCCGTCCTCCCGGTAGTCGACTCGCACAGCCGATGCTGCCTGGGCTTAATACGGATTCATGATATTTATCAACCGGAATTAATCTAAGGGTTGAATATTACTCGACGAACTATTCAAGGTGAATAAGGACCTCGGCACCAGAAAGGGAAAAATATAATGCCAGATGAAACAACAGATATAAGTTACTATGTTGGTGTTTTAAAAAAACGAAAAAAACTTTTTATTATTCCTGCTATAGTAGTATTGGTAGTAGCTATCCTCGTAGCTCTACTTTTGCCCTCCGTCTATAAATCGAGTTCGACCATCTTAATAGAAGAACAGCAGATTCCCCAGGAGTTTGTCAAATCAACGGTGACCGGTTTTGCCGAGCAGCGGATCCAGAGTTTAACGCAGCAAATTCTCTCCCGAGTGAAGCTTTGGGAAATTGTTCAACAATTTAATCTTTACGAAGACATGCGGAAAAAGTCCACCCGGGAAGAAGTGCTCACACACATGCGCGACGATATCAAGCTCGAAACCATCAGCGCCGAGGTGGGCGGAAAAAAGGCTATGGGCAAGGGAGGTGTTACCATTGCCTTCTCCATCTCTTATCAGGGAAGAAACCCTGCTACGGTGCAAAGAGTTTCGGGGACGTTAGCCTCCCTTTATTTAGAGCAAAATCTCAAGACCCGGGAAGCCCAGGCCCAATCCACCACTCAATTCTTGGAAGCGGAATTAAAAGAATTGGAGGAGCGCATCAAAAGCCTGGGGGACAAGATCACCGCCTTCAAAGGGAAGTATGACGGTTTGCTCCCAGAACAGCGATCGTTTAATCGAGAACAAGCTACACGCATGGAGATGGAAATCAAGCAACTGGATAACAATATTCGCCAATCGGAGGAGAAGAAAATCTATCTGGAAGGCCAAATCGCCACGGTGAGTCCGGAGACTACCTTCACCGGTGCTCCCGGAGAAAGGATTATGTCCCCGGCCGACCGTCTCAAGACGCTGGAGCTCTCCCTGGCCGACCTCCAATCGAAGTTTTCTTCCGATCATCCTGATATCCGCACGGTACGCCGGGAAATCGAAGAACTCAAGAAATTAGGCGCGACGACTGGGCGGAGCGCGGTGGAGCGCCGTAAAAGGCTCTCCCAGCTCAAGGCAGACTTGGCCGAGAAACAGGGAAAATATTCCGACCAACATCCGGAAATTAAAAAGCTGAAAAACGAGATCGCCCGCCTGGAGCAAGAGCCCAAACCAGTTTCTACGCAGGCAACGGTAAGCGGCGCTGAGAACCCGGCGTACATCGGCCTTACCACCCAAATTCAGGCTGCGGATACAGATATCAAGGCTTTTCGCACCCAGCAAGCCAGTTTGAAAGCTAAGCTGGAGATGTACCGGACTCGTCTCGACGAAGCGCCGAAGGTGGAGCAGGAATATATGGCGCTGACGCGGGATTACCAAAATGCCCATAACAAGCATCAGGAGGTCATGAACAAAATCCTGGAGGCCCGCATTTCCGAAGGCATGGAAGAACATCAGAAGGGAGAGAAATTCATCCTCATCGACCCGGCGAGTTTCCCGGAGAAACCGGTGAAGCAGAAAAGGTGGTTAATCCTGTTGGCCGGGGTCATCTTGAGCCTGGGGGTGGGGTGAGGTACCGTGGCTCTCACTGAGCATCTGGACCATTCGGTAAAAAGTAGCGACGAACTGGCCCGGCTCACCGGCCTGCCGGTCCTGGGGTCGATCATTCGGATTGAAACCCGCGAAGATATCACCCGCGCCCGCCGG
>JAZDOK010000061.1:0-9368 GCA_043798715.1 bacterium | reverse complement strand
GGGCGCCTCTCGTTGGTGCCGGAGGGCGCGGCGTGGGGGCCGGCGGGCGGGGCGGCGTGGGGGGCGGAGTGGGGGGTGCCGTGCTGGTAGGAGTGGGGGTCAGCGTAGGTATCGCCGTGCCGGTAGGAGTGGGGGTCGGAGTGGGACTGGAAGTCGAGGTCGGCTGTGGCGTGTCAGTGGGAACTGAGGTGGGGTGAAAGGTTGAGGAAAGAGTGAAATTGCGCTGGTTCCAACCTGGTCCGCTTCCGGTGATGAAGGATGAGGGCCTCACTCCAGCTCCGGGCTCGGTGAAGACTAAAAAAAGTTTTGTGCCGCTTGTTTTGCAGAGTCCAAAGGCTGTTTTCCCAACAAATTTGGGGTTCGATGAAGCGGTTACAGCAAGATCTATCTGATAAAAATCGTTGTACGGGACTAAAGCAAAAACCCCGGTGTGCCACTCTGAACCGGATTGGTTGTAGAACGAGAAAAAATTGGAGGAAAACGTCATGGTCCACGTTCCTGTTTCTTCGCCCTCCGTCCCGAACCACTTCCCGCTGACTGGGGCCCAGGGAGGATTGGTAGGCTCCGACGAGACCCCGCCAACCGTATTACTGCAACCAACAATAAGGAGAATAAGCAGGCAGAGTATGGATAAAAGCAGAGTAGTTTTATTGTTGTTAGTTTTTCTCATAGGCCACCAATTCCGATTATACTAATACCCCATCCTTTTCTTTAATGTAACAAATCAAACTCCAGCAATAACCCGGATATCCCTAATAATTCTTTTTTTTTTCAAAAATTCCTTGCTTCAATTGACAATATTTGCGGCCTTTTGATATAATAGGGTGGGAAAAGACTTTTGCGGAGTCGTCCAGGGATCGTACTACAGACCTTGGATTTATTGTACGAGGATTCTCTTTCTCCGCAAATCGTATCAGGGCCCCATCGTCTAGTGGCCTAGGACGTCGCCCTCTCACGGCGGTAACGGGGATTCGAATTCCCCTGGGGCTACCATGAACAAAACCCCCGGAGGCTATCAGCTTTCCGGGGGTTTATTTTTATGTTTTTGTTCTGAGATAGACAGGATGGTCCGTTTATTTGACGAGAAGAATAGGGCAATGACATTGGTGGAAAACCCGGGTGCTCACACTTCCAACCAGGAGGCCCTTCAGGCCGCTCAAACCACGGCTGCCCATGATGATGAGATCATATTTTCCTGTTTCGGAGACTTCGCAGATGGTATCCGCCGGGTGGCCCAACTCAAAACGAGTATCAAAGGGGACCTGGGCGTCTTCAAAAACCTTCGAGGTCTCCTTGAGGGCCGTCTGGGCGTGCTCAATTATCCGTTTTTCAATATTTTCCGGGAGCACTTCCGGTTCGATCATGGAGGGATAATAATTGAAAAGGTTGATGACCGGAATCTGGCCTACCGACAGGAGAGTGACGGAGGAACCAAACCTCCCGGCGATTTCTGCGGCGGTGCGGGCCGCTTTTTGAGCACCTTCGGATCCGTCGGTCGCGAGAAGAATTCTTTTGAACATGACTGGCTCCTTTCCTTGAAGATTTCCAATGAGTATTTCGCCTGATTTTCCGGTGACTCCTGCCTTGACTGGAAAGTTTCTCCGGTGCTATCATAAGGAGTGAAAATACGCCGGAAGGAGATTTGCCGTGACGCCACCACTGAGCCTCCTGGAAAAAGCACTGACCTTCATAGGCAGAAGCATAGAGTGCGCTCTCACGGGCAGGACGGACTATCGTTTTCTTTCGTCCGAAATCGCCTCTTTCGACCGGGTTGGGGACCGCCTGAAAGCCGGCATCATCAGCCGGGAGGTGAGGACTTTTCTTTCCGGGAAATATGGCATTACCGTGGATTATCCCGTAGTTTTGGAACTTTTTTCCGGGCATGATTGGGATATTCATTCCATACGCTACCGCATGGCCGGTTCGATCGGGCGCTACCACTTGAACCTGATGGGCGAAAACCGTCTCCATTGCATCTATGTTCTGGCCGGGCTTGGCGTCCCCAAGTTCAAATCCATCTTTGCTCACGAATATATGCACGCCTTTCAGCGCGAGACAGGGATTTTT
Source organism: bacterium (assembly GCA_043798715.1). Taxonomy (GTDB): domain Bacteria; phylum Vulcanimicrobiota; class JAZDOK01; order JAZDOK01; family JAZDOK01; genus JAZDOK01. The sequence continues at coordinate 7,301 of JAZDOK010000061.1, read as the reverse complement.
CAACATAATCGCGGACTCAGGGAGGGCCTGGCGCGCTGGATCGAGTACAAGGTGCTCCTTTCGGAGGGCGCGGCCAGGGAGGCCGGGAAGCTTTTAAGGATTCAAAGCTGGAGCCGCGGCAGGGGACTCAAGAGGATTCTCAGGATGGAGAAGGAACATACGGAATCGGGCCTGGTGGAATATCTGAAAAGGAGCAGAGAAAAATGAAAAATTCAGTTTTAAAGGCGGCGGCCTGTATCATTATTCTGGTATCGTTTCTGAGCCTGCCCGCCTGGGGACAGGATGCCGGGAATAAAAATTCAGTCATCAACTACGGAGAGCATTTTTCAGACAGCCGCCTCCTTGTCGGGCAGAAGGTTGTTTTCAGCGGCCTGGCGGAGCGGGATCTGACGGTCATCTCCGGAGATACGGATATCCAGGGGACGGTGTCAGGCGATCTCACCGTTGTCGGGGGCAAGGTGAAAATCAGGGGCCACGTCAAAGGGAGCCTGCTGGTAATAGGCGGCACGGTTTCCCTTGAAGGTCCTGTTGATGGGGCCACCTGGATCATGGCCGGGGGGCTCGATTTTTCCGGGAAGGTTCAAAGGAGCCTCAAAGCCGCCTGCATAACTCTGGCGGCGACCCAGGCATCGGCGGTCGGCCGGGATTTGATGTTTATTGCGGTCGGTTCGCATATAGGGGGCAGGGTTGGCGAGTCCGTTCGCGCCTTGGCAACGAATATCGATTTTTCCTCCCTCGTCGGGGGAAACGTGGATCTGATGGCACTGGGGGACATAACAATGGAACCCCAGGCTGATGTTCACGGGAACTTTCATTACAAGTCCCCCCAGCCGTTCAACCGCAAGGAAGGTTCCTCCATCGCCGGGAAGGTCGATTACGAGATCCTGGCCATGCCCAAGGATGATGAAGAATTAGAGAAACAAATAAAGCAGGCTTTTAAAAACGCCGTTCTTTTCGTCAAAGTATTTTCTGTCATCGCCCTTCTTCTTTCAGCTCTTCTTCTGGCTCTTTTCTTTCCCGGCCTGGCTGAAAAAGTTTCCGGCCATATTATAAAAAAGCCCCTATGGGCTTTCCTGCAGGGCCTCCTGTTTTATATATTGTTCCCGGTGGCCTGTTTAATTCTGCTTATCTCTGTTTTCGGGATTCCGCTGGCGCTTTCCGCGGGATTGCTCTATCTTGGAGTGCTCTATCTGGCGCAGGTATTTACCGGAATTGCCATCGGGGAGTGCTTTCTCCGCCTCGGCAGGTTCAGGGGAGATGAAGAGCTTCTTCCGCCCTCCCGCGGGAAAGTTTTCCTGGCGGCCCTCCTGGGAAGCATTTTTCTCGCGGTCCTGATCGTTCTTCCTCACGGGATCGGATTTGGTATATCCATGCTGTCCTGTTTCTGGGGTCTTGGGGGGATGATCGGGGCCGGCGCCAGGCTGTGCCGCTAGGGAGATTTTATGCTGAGATTATTCTTCCTTTTTTTTCTGCTGATTCTTAGGGCGCCCTGGGCGGTAGCTTCGGATATTCCCTTTCTGGAGAAAGATTCCGTTCACCGGAGGATCCTGCCCAACGGGATGACCCTTATCACCCAGGAGGATCACCGCCACCCGATCGTCTCTGTCAATTTTTATGTCCGCGCCGGCGGTTTGACCGAAACTGCTTCCTGTTCCGGAATTTCCCATCTCAGCGAACATCTGTTTTTCAGAGGAAGCAAGACCATGCCGGGGAGCCAGATGAAGCGGGAGCTTCAGAATATGGGCGCCCGCACTAATGCCGAGACGACAAAGGATTTTACCCGCTATTTTGCCACTTTCCCGTCACGGTACACGAACAGGATCCTGGAGATAATGGCGGATGCCCTGCTCAATCCTGCCATGGACCCGAAGGAATTCGACCAGGAGCGCAAAGTCGTCATAGAGGAGTTTCGCATTTCTCAGGATCAGGTCGGCTCCATTCTTCCGCAGAAATTATTCGAGACGGCCTACCGTTCCCATCCTTACGGCCTTCCTCTCATCGGGACGGAAAACAATCTCAGGCGTTTTACTCTGGCGGATTTTCAGGAATATCGCACCCGGTGTTACATACCGCAGAATGTGATTCTGGTCGTCGTCGGTGATTTTAACGAATCATGGCTTGAACCCTTTGTCCAGAGCCTGTTTAAGGACTTTGTGACGGCTCCTTCCGCCTCTGCGCCCGCCGTGCCTGAATTTCCCGGGAATGAAGTCAGAGAAATCGTCCTGGAAAAACACACTCAGAATGTATTTTTTATAATCGGTTATCCCGCGCCTTCCTCGGCGGATATGCGCGATGTCTACTCCATGGATCTTCTGACTTTCATGCTGGGGAAAGGAAGAGCCTCCTTCTTCGGAAGAATAATATCAGAAGAGGATCCGGGAATCGCCAAGTCACTGAACGTTGATTTTCTCACGCAGAAAAATCCGGGACTCTTTATGATATCGGCGGAAGTGGCTCCGGAAAATCTCGAAAAAACCCGTAAAGCCATAAATGATGACATAGAGGACATCCGGGCGGGACGTTTCACGGTGCAGGATCTGGAGCGGGCCAGGGGACTTCTCCTCTCAACGTTTCTCATCGGACTGGAGTCCGACGAGGGACGGGCATCCACCTGCGGTTTTTACGAAACTATCGCCAGCATGGACGTACTCTGGGGTTACCTCGACGGTATCCGCGCGGTTGACAAGTCGGAGATCGTCCGGGTCGCAAAAAAATATTTCGACCGGAATTACACCTATATAGCCATCCGTCCATCGAAAGAGGCCGGACATTGAAGAGAGCAGTTTTTTTTCTCCTGTTCTTCTCGGTCTTTTTGCGATTCCATATCCTTTCCGCCTGTGCCCAGGAGCGGGACACGGTCAGCAGGAATGTCCTTCCTAACGGCCTGGTGGCGCTTTTCAGGGAGGAAAAAAGCCGTGGAATTGTGGCCGTAGAGGTTTTTATAAAAGTCGGCCTCGAGCAGGAGGACGATCCCCATGCCGGCATCACCAATCTGATTCAGAGTCTCCTGGTTAAGGGGACCCGGGAACTCTCCGGGCAAACGATGCAGAGCCGGCTGGAGACATCCGGAACCTTCATTGAGAGCCGGGCCGAGCCGGACTATGCGCTCATTTCCGTCATGACGACCAGAAGTGATTTTAGACAGATGCTGCGTCTTCTGTCCGATCTTCTCAGGGCTCCGCTCTTCGATCAGAAGGAACTTGAAAAGGACAGGCAAAGACTTATTGACGAACTCGATAGTCAGAAAGGCGGATACAAAGATCTCTACGAAATCTTCCTTCAGTCGTTTTATCGCTATCATCCCTATCGCCTGCCGCGTTGGGGTTATTCGTCATCGGTCAAACAACTCAACCGGGAGAGCCTTCTGGCATTTTACCGGAATTTCTATGTCTCAAACAGAATGGTGGTCTCCATCGTAGGGGACCTGGAAAAATCGGAGGCCTTAGACGCGGTCAGCGACTATTTCAAGGACTTCAAACCCGGAGCCGGGAGACCTCTGGAAATTACCTGGGAGCCTCCGAAGGAGGAGCAGACGCTCTCTTTCTCCGTAATGTCCAATCTCTCCATGACTATGGTCGGCTATCCGGCGCCTGACGTCCGTTCCCCGGATTACCCGGCCATGAAGATTCTTCACACCGTTCTGGGCAGCGGACTTGGTTCCAGGCTCTGGCTGGAGCTCCGGGAGAAGCGCGGACTCTCCTACGATCTGGGTTCCTTCTTTCCGGCTCTTGAGGGCCCAAGCCACTTTGTGACCTATGTCGTCTCAGATCCTCAAAATTCCTGGGAGTGCCGCAGGCGAATCCTGAGGGAGATAAAGAATATCAAGGCTTCCGGAATCACCGCCGATGAGCTTAAGAACGCCAAGGAACAACTGGCCGGTCAGTACCTTCTGGATCGGGAGATATGCAAGGACCAGGCCTTTGCAATAGGGGAGGCGGAAATACTGAATTTATCCTACCGTTTTGACATCAATTTCCCGGGCAAAATAGAGGCGGTGACGCTCGATGACGTCCGGCGGGTGGCGCAGACCTACCTTGTCAATCCTCTTATCATAGAGACCAGTCCCATGGATATGGGGCCGCAAATGCGGATACAAGGATACTAGAAAGGAGAATCCAGAATCCAGAATTCTGAATCCAGAAGAAAAATCCATATAGCTATTGACGGACCGGCAGCATCCGGAAAGTCAACGGTTGCCAGGATTGTAGCGGATCGCCTGGGGCTTCTCTATCTCGATACCGGGGCCATGTACCGGGCCGTAACCTGGCAGGGTCTCCGGGAGCATCTCAATTTTGACGACGCGGCGGCCCTGGCCTCACTGGCCTCCCGGATGCAACTAACGGTGGAACCCTGGCTCTCTTATCCCCAGGGCTACCGCGTTCTGGTGGAAGGGAGGGACATAACGCACGAGCTTCACTCGCCTCCCGTCAATGAGAAAGTTTCCATTGTCGCGGCGATGAGCGCGGTGCGGAGGGTGCTGGTGGAGCGACAGAAGGACATCGCCCGCTCCGGTGGGGTCGTCATGGCCGGGAGGGACATCGGAACGGTCGTCCTCCCGGACGCAGAAGTTAAGATTTTCCTTCTGGCCGGCGCGGAAGAGCGAGCCCGGCGCCGCCACCTCGAGTTCGATGAGAAGGGAACTCCCGTCCCCTACGAGGAGGTCCTGCACAACGTGCTGGAGCGAGATCGCATTGACTCAACCAGGAAGGACTCGCCGCTTCGTCCCGCGGAGGATGCCGTACAGGTGGACAGCACGAACCTCTCCATAGAGGAAGTAGTTTCGGAGATCCTCCGGATCGTCCGCGAGAAAACGGGGGAAAGCTGATGCTTTACTGGTTAGGCCGCTTTTTCTTTCGTCTCTTTTATACCATATGGTGCCGCATCCAGGTCCGTGGGGGCGAGAACCTGCCGCCGAAAGGGGGCGTCATCGTGGCCTCCAATCACGTGAGCTACCTCGATCCGCCCTTCGTGGGGGCCTTTCTTTCCAGGAAGGTTCACTTCATGGCCAAGAAGGAGCTCTTTGCCTTCCCGCCCTTTGGGGCGCTGCTCCGGAGAGTGGGAAGTTTTCCGGTGGACCGGGATAAGGCCGATCGCCAGGCCATCAAGACGGCGCTTTCCATCCTGGGAGGCGGCGGCCTGGTCGGCATTTTTCCCGAGGGGAGCCGCTCGAAGACCGGAGAACTGGGTGAGGGGGCGCTCGGGATTGCTTTTCTGTCCGCCAAGGCCCAGGTTCCCGTGCTTCCCGCGGCCATCAGGGTGCTTGCCGGCCGCCCCAAGATCTGCACCTGGATTCCCCGCCTTCGCAAGATGAGTCTCACCTACGGCGCGCCCATCCCGCCCCCTCCGGCAAAGTCAAGCAAGGAGGAGCTTCAGGCCTTTATCGTGCGGGTTATGGAAGAGATTGAAAAACTATTGGGTTGAGATAACCGGTTCGCTTCTTGGTTCATAATGATTTGGCATTAAACATTGAGTATTCAGCAATTTCTTGACAAAATCAGAGGGGATGCTATAATTTAATCAGTATTAATCAATATTGATTAAAGTGAGGTATCGGTATGAAAGCTGCCAGAAAAATTAAAGTAACCTGTCTGCCTCTTACGAAAGCCAGGATTCACCTGGGGGAAGTCATTCGCAGGACTCACAGGGATAAGCATTACTTCATCCTTGAAAAAGACGGGATTCCGGTTGCCGGTCTCATGGATATTGACGAATTTGAAGATTTTTTGGAAACCAAAGCGGAACAGGAAGATTCTACTTTTCAGGCTCAGATTCGGGACGGCTTCCATGCCTATCGTAAAGGCCGGACAAAAACAACGGATGAATTTTTCGCTTCCTTGAAGAAACGACCGGCTAAATGAATCAGCCGCTTTTCCAAACCCTCACCACGCCGGGGTTTGAACGTGAAATCAAGCGCCTTGCCAGAAAAGACCCGGGCGCCCTTGAAAGAATTGAAGATCTTGTCACTATTCTCAAGAACGATCCTTATAATTTATCCCGCGCATATGACATCAGGAAACTGACGGCAATCAAAGTCGGGGAAGGGCAGTTCCGGATCCGCTCGGGTGATTTTCGCCTCCGTTATGATATCGTCGGAAAAGACGTTGTCCTGTATTCTGCGCGAGACCGAAAGGAAGCTTATTAGTACGGTTTTCCCGATTCTTCGACGAGCTTGATTTCGGCTTCGGTGAGGTCGTAGAGGTCATACACCAAGCGGAGAATTTCCTGGGGTGCGTTCATAAAAAGCCTCTTCCCCTAAATTCCCAGAACCAGCTTTCGGCCCAGGGAGCGGGCCTCCTCCAGAGTTTCATTTTTATCAAGGATTTTGCCTTTGGCATCCACTCCGTCCACCAGGAGTTCGCCGTTGTTATGAATATTGTTGACCGCAAAGAAGGCCCGGGCCTCGGCCAGAAATGCAGAAAAGCGTTCTTTTCCCTCCATGGCGCCGACACCCAGAATGAGGCCGCGGCGGGCGGGACCCGGCGGGGCAATGGGCCGGTTTAAAACGAAGCGGGCGGCCCAGCAGCACTGGCAGCGGTCAATCAGGATCTTGGCCTGGGCGCTCACCCCGGAAAAGTAGACGGGAGAGGCCAGAATAAAGAGAGAATGGTCCCGGAGGCGCCGGTAAAGTTCCTGGAAGTCATCCTCGATGCGGCAGATACCTGTTATATGGCAGGATTCACACCCCTGGCAGGGTCGCATGGAAAGGTCGTTAAGAATGAACTTTTCAAATGAAGCGCCTGCCTCTTCCACGCCGGCCAGGGCCGCATCCAGCAGGATGCCGGAATTACCCCCGGAGCGGGGGCTTCCCGGAAAAGCGATTACCTTCTTTTCATTCATTGCTGAAGAATTCCTTTCCCCGTTCAGTATTTGATACGGGTCTAAAGTTTCCCTTTTTCCCTTTCACAAGCCGGTTTAGCCCTTGTACTGCGAGGTTGTCCAAGGTCTGCTTGACAGGCCACTGTGCTTATGTTATACTTCACTTCGCCCTCAGGGGAGGGCAGGGTGAAACCTTTTAAAAATGGCTTAAAGCCAGGAAAAAAAGGTTGAATCCCGGGGATCGAACAGAGATTCCTCTTGTGCTCTTTGAAAAGTGGATAGAGAAGTGACGCCGGAATGTGCGGGTTGGTTTTAGACTCCGTTAATGATCGGCCTTAGGGTCGGTTGTGATATTTTATGGAGAGTTTGATCCTGGCTCAGGACTAACGCTGGCGGCGTGCCTAACACATGCAAGTCGAACGGGGTTTTGCCGGGTAGCAATACCTGGCAAAATTTAGTGGCAGACGGGTGAGTAAAGCGCGGAT
>JAZDOK010000060.1:0-41006 GCA_043798715.1 bacterium | reverse complement strand
GCCAGCTTGCCGCCCTGGATAAACAGGTTCGCCGCTTCAAGCAATACAAGAAATATGACGAAAAGCTGAAACATCTTGAAGTTGACTTTTTAAAATTCGAGGTCAAGGAAATCAAGACGGCCCAGGCCCCGCTCATGCATGAGTTTGAGGCCGCCTCCTATACTCTCACGAAGTGGACCCGCGAGCTGGAACTCATGGAAGCAAAGCTGACCGGGGTCCGCCTGAAGGTCCATGAGCAGGACGCCGGCCTGAAGAAGGAGCAGGATGTCCTGGCCGCCCACAAGCTGGAAATGGAAAAGATGGAGGGCCAGGTTCTAGTGGCTGGAGAGCGCGAGAAGTTTCTTAAGGAGGAGGAGGAACGCCTTGAGCGCGACATGGCGGCTCTCAGGAAAAGAAAAGAAGAAAATCTTGCCAGAATTGAAGATACCCGGAAGATTCTGGAAGCCAGCCGCATCTCCCTGAAAGAGTCGGAAAGACTCCTTTCCCGGGAGGAACTCGGGTTAAAAACTTTCGAGGCAGAACATGCCGGGGAATTGCCTGATTTCGAGAAAATACAGGCCGTTTATACCAGGCTATCAAAAGAATCTTTCAACATGGAGAAGGAAAAGGAGCGTCTTAATCTGGGCCGGCAGTCCTGGCAGGAGCGGGAGAAGGAATCAAAAAAAGAGGTTAACCGGTTGAGGCAGGAAATTGAGCGCCTTTCGGAGAGCCTCCAGAAAAACAAGGAAAAACACGGGACCCTGCAGTCGGAGCTGGAGAGCCAGGCCCGGGAAATCAAGCAGCTCCTGAAACAGAAGGATGAAGCACTCCTCGGGCTTCAAAGGAAGAAGAATGACTTTGAGGCCGCCAGGGGGCGGCTATCTTCCGCAGAATCACGGCTGGAGCTTCTCCGGGAACTCGAAGGGGCCTTTGAAGGTTATTCAGGAGCGGTCAAGTTCCTGATGAAAAAGAAAAAACAATTTCCCGGGCTTATAGGGATCCTCTCCCAGTCGGTAAAGGTCAGGGAAGGCTTCGAGCCGGCGTTTGAGGCCCTTCTGGCTTCACGGCTTCAAGATCTCGTCGTGGAAAAATGGGAGGATGCCGGAACTTGCACGGAATTTCTTAATTCCTCACAGGGGGGGCGGGCCCTTTTCTGGGTCCGGGAAGCTTTCGAGAAAGATTCTTCAGGGCAAGAAAAACAGCTTCCCCAGGGAGAGACACTGGGATGGGCGCGGGATTTCATTGAAGTGCCGTCGGCTCTTTCTCCTGTTTATGAGGAACTTCTCAAGAACGTGATCATGGTTGAAGATCTATCTTCGGCGCTGGCCCTGGCCAGGAGTTCCGGCAGCCGGAACCTCATCTTTCTTTCCCGCGGCGGCGAGATCGTGACGGCGTCTTCGATCAGCGGAGGAACTTCCGCCAGCCCCCAGATGAACATTCTCTCGCGGAAAGGCGAAATTTCCCGGCTTGCGAAGAACGTCGCGAGTCTCAAGGAGGACCTCGTCCCCCTGAAAAAGGAAGTGGAGACGGCTGCCCGCCATCTGGAAACTACTGAAAAACAAATTGATTCTCTCAGGGAAAAACAGGCCCGGGGACAGGTGACCGTCGCCGAGCTGAGAAAGGACGGAGAGTCTTTTCAGGGCAGGATTACCGGCCTCCGGGGTAATCTGGAACGCTTCCTCATCCTGGAGAAAGAAGCCCGTGAATTTTTCCTGAAAGCGGACAAGGATGAAAAGCGCATCCGTGAGGTACTGCAGGATCTTGAATCAAAAACATCCGCAGCAGCGGAGCAGTTGAGCCGCCTCCAGGAGAGCCGTAAAAAGCAGATGGAGAAGAAAGATGAATTTCTGGCTCGCATCAGCGCCATGAAAATCCAGATGGCCGGTTTGTCCCAGAAAGAATCAGGCCTTGTTGAGCAGGAAGAATCCCTGCTCCGTGAGGTTCGCGAGATCGAGCAGGGGATTAAAGCATCCGGGGAGGAGAGGGAGGCGCTTGAAGGCAAGGCGAATCGCAACAGGGAGGAAAGCCGGACGGCGAGCAACGCGGTCTCGACCCTCCGCATGAAAACGACCGCCTGGGAAACCTATTGCCAGGAACTCACCCAGGAAAAGGAGAGGCTGCGCCTGGAGCTGGAAGGAGCCGAGGAAGCTCTTCGCTGCTGCCGCCTTGACGGGAAGGCCCTGCAGGACGCCGTCCATCAGATTGAACTCAGGAAGGCCCAACTGGACACGCAGTCAGTCTCCTCGCTGGACCGTCTCAGAGAGCTGGACATCGAACCGGAAGAGGTGGACTGGCTGGCGGTCGCCTCGCTCGACCGCGAAGCGGTTCAAAAGGAAATACAGCGGCTCAGGAATTTCATCAGGGACTTCGGGAGCGTGAACCTCGGCGCCATGGAGGAATACGGGCAACTGGAAGATCGCCATAAGCACTTAAAGGGGCAGATCGATGACCTTGAGGAGGCATCCGAGGCCCTTCTCAAGGTCATGCATGAAATAGACGAGACCTGTATCCGCCGTTTTCAGGAAACATTCGAGGCCGTGAAGGAAAAATTTTCGCTGGTCTTCAAAAAAGTTTTCGGCGGCGGCCAGGCGCATCTGCTGCTTTCCGAACCGGACCGCCTTTTGGACACGGGCGTCGATATAGTCGTCCAACTGCCCGGCAAAAAGCTGCAGAGTCTCGCCTCTTTATCCTCCGGGGAACGGGCACTGACGGCCATCTCCTTCATGCTGGCCATCCTGGAGGTCAAGCCGTCGCCCTTTGTCATCCTCGACGAGGTGGACGCGCCTCTCGATGACTCCAATGTCGAAAAAATCGCCCGGATGCTCGTTGAATACTCAAAAAACACCCAGTTTATTCTTATAACGCACAACCGGAAAACGATGGAGTACGCCCGCAACCTTTACGGCGTGACCATGGAGGAAGCGGGAGTTTCCAAGATAGTATCCGTCGCTCTGGAAGAGGTGAAAACCTGATGAGCCGCTTTAAAAAGATTGCCCGCGAGCATTTCAGCCTGGTGGTGAGCCTCCCCCGGAACGATCCGGCCCTGGCCCGGGCGGCTCAGGAGGCGGGCGCCGACGCACTCAAGGTGCACATAAACATGCATCACCGGGCCAGCGGGAACCTCTTCGGTCCCTGGAAAGAAGAAGCCGAAGCCTTGAGGGCCATATTAAGCTCGGTCTTGATCCCGGTTGGCATCGTCCCGGGCGCCGAAGTCCAGTCCTCATATGAGGAACTCTGCGAGATGGCCGAAGCGGGGTTTGATTTCTGGGACGTTTTTTACCAGTACCTTCCCCCCGGCTTTTTTCGCCATCCCTCCCTCGGGAAGATGGTGGCCATCAACAGGGAGGCGACACCCGGCATCATCGCCGGCCTCGAGGAAATGGGGATGGAGTTGATGGAGATGTCCGTGGTTCCAGGCGAGGAGTATGGTCAGCCCCTGTCGGCCCGGGAACTGGCGCTCTGCCGGGTTTGTGCCGCTGCCACGGCCGTGCCGGCCCTGGTTTCCAGCCAGAAAAAGATAGACCCCCGCGATGTGGGTCTTCTGAGAAAGATGGGGGTTTGCGGCCTCATCATCGGCGCGATTGTTACCGGAAGCTCCGTAGAGAGCCTCTCTTCCGCGGTTTCGGTTTTCAGGAAGGAGATCGCGAACCTTGACACCGGGAGGATAATTTCATGAAAACGGCGCTGGAAATCGAAGTTGAAAAACAGGTTTACTACCCGGGTGAAGAGATCAAGGGGAATCTTTTAATCCATGGAGACCCGAAGAGGCCCTGCAAGTCCCGTCAGGTCCTTCTTACCCTTCACGGGGAAGAGGTTCTCGGATCGGAAAGTCTGACCTATTCCTGGGTGACGCCCTTTCTCAAGATTCAGACTTTTCTACACCCCGCCGATAAGACGTTCTGCCCCGATCGCCGTGCCGGCACGCGGGGAGGGGAGTTCAACCCTATGGAAATCTACGGGGAATTTCCTTTTTCATTTCTTCTTCCGGATCAATCCCCTCCTTCATTTCCCTCGCCTGACGTGCAGTGCCGCTACCTGCTTCTGGCGCGCCTCGACATTCCATGGTCCCGGGATCTGATCAGTAAACTGCATCTTACGGTTCTGCCGCGCTACCCGGAGGCGGCCCCGGCAGCACCCGCGGAGGCGGAGCTTTCAGAGGAGGAAGTTCACCTGGGGCTCTTCCTGGAGAGAAAGAGCATCTTTTTGGAAGAGAGTATTCGGGGGAGTTTTGATCTTAATTTTTCTCCGGGAGAGCCGCCGGAAAAGATTTTATTCGAAGTGAAAGCGACTGCCTTCGGACTTGGCGACAGTGATTTTGCCAAAGTTATATGGCGTGAAGAAAAAGAGGTCTCTCCTGGGAAACAAGGCAGTTCTTCAGCCGCGGGCAATTTTGAATTTTTCATCCCCAGAGTGGCGCCTTTATCCGGCCGGTGGAATTCCTTCAGAGTCGAGTGGCAATTTGTCGTGCGCCTTCTCATGCCCGGGGACAAGGTTCTCGCCCTTCCGCTCTCTTTTGAAGTCCGTCGCAAGCCTGAGGATCTATCCGGGCGATGAAGATCCTTTTTATCCCCCTGGATGACCGCCCGTGCTGTCTTAATTTTCCCCGGGAACTGGCCCATATCGTCGGATGGGAGCTCCTGATGCCTCCCCGCGAGGCACTGGGCTGCTTCCTCACTCCAGGAAGTCCGCCGGAGCTCGGATTCTGGATCAAAAATAATTTCAGCGAGGATGCGACGCTGGTGGTCTCCCTCGACATGCTGGCCTACGGGGGGCTCGTCGCCTCCCGCCTGCCTCTAATCCAAATAGAGGACGCGCTGGAAAATCTGGGAGTGCTCCCCTCTTTTCGATCCCAGGGTGCGAAAACTTCAATCTACGCCTTTCAGTCTCTCATGCGGGCGGCCCCGACGGCGACCACTCCCGGGGAAGACGGGCTGGCCAGGAAAATAGAGAAATATTCCTTCCTCAAGGAGGCGGTCAATCGTGAGCACTCCCCGGAAAAAATGGCCGAACTGCGTGATATAACCCGCCGGATTCCGGAAGGGGACCTCCAGGATTACCTTATGACCAGGGAGAGGAACCACCTCCTCAATACGCGCATGATCTATTGGGTGAAGGACGGCTTTCTGGATTACCTGGTGATCGGCCTCGACGATGTGCCCTCGGGGGGGCTTAGCATCGCCGAGCGCCGCATCCTGGAGGCGCTGGTTGATTTTCAGAGGCTGGGGAGCAGGGTTGTTTTTCATCCAGGCACGGACGAGATGGGACTTCTGCTCCTGGCGCGCGCCATAAGCTCGGCCCGAAAAGTCACTACCGCGATCTTCCCCATCTACTCCCGCCCCGAGACCAGTACTCTCATCCCCCGCTACGAGGATGAATCCCTGGAGCGCATCCTGGAAAAACAAATCGAGGCGGCCGGGGCCAAAATGGCCGGAAGCATGAAGGAAGCGGACATACTCCTCTTCGTGCATACCCCTGATGGGGCGCAGGAAGAGGCCGTTTTCCAACCCCTGGAAGAGAAAGCCGATGGGGCCTTGGAGAGTTTCATAAGCGCCATCGTCTCCGCCATCCTTGAAGGGAGAGAGGTCGCTCTGGCGGACACGGCCTATGCCAATGGGGCCGACCGCCTCCTGGTCATCCGTCTCAGGCGGACCGTCCCAATCCATCTCCTCGCCTCCTTCGCCGCCTGGAATACCGCCGCCAACACCCTCGGCACGGCCATCGCCCAGAGCATCCTTCGTTTCATCGGAAAAGACAGCTTAAAGACGGAAGACCTCTCCCTTGATGAGGCGAGGAGGATGGAGGAAGCGCATCTTTCCTTCCTTTTCTCCCGCTTCCTCGACGACTGGGCCTACCAGTCAATCATCCGGGAAAAAATAAAAAAGGCCGTCGTCTCAGCCGGGCTCTCTCCCCTTTTCCTGGGAGAGGGGGCGGATTGGGTCGCCGGCATGGTGAGAGACTGCCTCCGGGAGAGTGGAAAACAATTTTTCGAGGAACACTTCCAGGGCCAAACCGTGAGGATGAACCTCGGGGGGAAGGAACACCAGGCCGTCATCGGCCCACTTACGTCCATCGAAGCGTCGCTTCCCTGGAACCGCCTCTTTGAAGTTGATATAACTCCCTTTTTTGAATTGCGCACATAACATTTTAGCATGGGGAAATAGGGACAACAACGCCTATTTTATTGTTAGCCGCTCCTATTCCAATGGCGCGATACTCTGCAGTTCCTGCCGTGCCCGCGCTCTCTCCCAGTCGGCGAGGAGCTCCTGCTGATGGAGCGTCGCCCACTCGATCACGAGTCCTATTACGCGAGGCGGCAACCGACCGGAGAAGACGGACAAGTTGCGGATATCAATTAGAGCAAGCTCGCCGCTGTACTCCGCATGGAAGTGCGGCGGGTTGTGGTCGTCGAAAAATATTTTGATAATGATGCCGAAAAATCGGCTGATTTCAGGCATGGGAAGGCTCGTGGCGCAACGCAGGGAAGATATCTTCCGGCTTCTTTCCCGTTAACTTGAGGTAGAGAGCGTCCGGGCAGAGATCAATCTTGTCGGACCATACGAGTTCGCCGGATGAGCCGACCCTGACCTGCTCGAATGCGCGATGATCGCTCCACAGGGCGAAGACGCCTTTTCCGACCAAGTCAGAGAGGTCTACTGTCCCAGACACTCCGTCGTCAAATTCCAGTTTCAAGCGATATCCCTGCAATGCCTGACCTTGAAAATCTTTCGCATTACACTCTTCCCCCCCCTCTTTACAATATTACCACGGTTAAGCGCATTAGAAAAGACCTCGATGCCATGATGGCCATCAATTATCAGACAGAACGGCGCTCCAAAGGGGAAATTCAAACATCTTGCCCAGTTATCCTTCCGTTCTTAATTTGGTCTTGTTTTTGCTTTATATGAGGCAATTCGGCCTCCCCGTTGCCAGGCGCTTAAGCTCCCACTGCAGGACAGGGCGCTTCTTGCCGAGCGTCTCATTGCAAGTCTGGACGCAGTCGATGATTCCGAGAACGAGCGTCTTTGGGTAGAAGAAGCCGAAAGGCGCTATCAGCAATACAAAAGCGGGAAGGTATCGAGTCGCCCGGCAGCGGATGTCCTGCGTGACGCTCGTTCAAGTATCAGATGAGATCGTAATCCTGGCCACCATGCATCTGCACCGCCATCCGAGTTATTGGGTCAGCAGACTATGACTTTTGAACAACAGCTTTATGGCTGGTGAAGTGCCGGAAGAAGAATCTTTGTGTTCTCCGGCGGCGTATGGTAAAATAACGAAGTGAAAAACGCGGTTGCTGTTCTGACTGTTCTCCTTCTCACCATTTGGATGGGGTTTTCTTCGGCCTTTTGCGAGGAGGCCGCAGCACCGACAATTATTCAGATTACCGGCCGTCCGGCGAGCGCCGAATTTGTCGCGCAAGTACTTAAGGAGCGCCTGGGAATCCAGGTGCCGGTTCCCGGCCCTCTTGATGTCAACCAGCGTCTCAATATCGAGTTTCCCGCTCAACCGGGCTCGGATGTCGGTAAAACAGTCACGATCGAAAATTATGATCTTCCCATCCTGGATCCCACCTTCCTCATGTTCAGCAACTATCCGGAGAAAGTCAAAGAACGGGGTCTTCTTTTCAGCGGAGGTCTCATCCGCCACCAGCCTGTGCGCTTCCAGTACTATCACCTGGGACACCCGGAAAGTCCAGGCCGCTTTCTGCTTCTGCGGCTGTACAATCCCGGGGAGACATCCGCCAGATTGCACGTTGTTCGCGGATGCGGCGGGCCCTCCGGCGATTTCATGAAGGAAGGCCATCTGAACAGCCTGGAATTTCTTTCCCGCTTCGCCGGGAACGAGGGGGAAATTTTAACCGTGGAGGCTCACTCCAGCCTTGACCTGGCCTCCATTCCCCTTCCGTCGGGAGAGGTCGTAAGCGGCACTTACCAGATCCACCTTCTGGACGGCCCTCCGCTAGGAATGTACCTTTTCAGCGTGGATGACGAAAAACAATCCATCTCCTATCCATCAATCATCGATTCCAAGGACCCGCACGCCACCGGAGTTTATCCGATCGCCAATTTCTACATGAGAGATGCTTTCCGCTCGGCTGAGAAGGAAAAATACCTGACCATCGGCGACTTCTCCCTGCAGAATTACCTGCCACAGAAGAGCCTGGCCGGAGCCTATGGGTGTGTTTATAACATCCAAATGAAACTTCAAAACCCCGGTCCTGAAGCCGTTGAGATACAGATTCTCTTTCAGCCCCGGGGCGGCCATGCCACGGCCACCTTTCTCATAGGCGACGAAATCATCCCGGTGGGATTCACCAGAGTCGGAAAGGAAGTGCTTTTAAGAAGGATTCCCCTTCAGCCCGGAGAAGAAAAGGATTTAACGATCAGAACCATGCCGGAGGGGGCGTCATTTTATCCCGTCAGGCTGATCTTTCGGAGTCAGTGAATGGAAGAGAATTCCGGACATAGCCGCAGGTTCATAACCATGATCATCATTACGGTGATCGGGCTTATGGTCCTCTGCCTGCGAAATTTCGACCTGACACCGGAAATGGGCCCCGGCATATTGCTGGTGGGACTGATAGCATTGCTCTTCGAGGTTAAAGCGCTTCAGCTCCCTTACTTCGGCTTTGAAAACGTCACCTTCTGTCTTTATTTCGGAGCCGTCATCCAGTTCGGCCTGGCCGCCGGGACCCTGATCGTAGCGGCCGCCACTCTCGTGCGCCAACTCTTTGTCGGGAAGCATGACCGCATTTCCAGGGCCGTTGACTATTTCGCCTTTCTCATGAACTTCATGATCGCCGGTCTGGCCTACCAGGCCCTTAACGGCGAGGCAAAATTCATGAGCGTACAGAACGTCGCGGCCGTCGCTCTCGGGATAATAATTTTTTTCTTCTTCGATTTTCTTATCAGCACCACCGCGGTTGGCCTTCTCTCCAAGGAAAATCAGAAAACCTGGTCAAAGCTGCAAAACCGGCTGCGCCTCTTCAATTTTGCGCTGTCTCCTCTGGCCTTATTGGTTCCCATGTTCTACACCCAGGGAATCTTCTATGTGCTTATCATGATTCTGCCCCTGCTCGCCATCCGTTCATCCCTTGAGTACGGAATCCGGGATATTTTACTGGCCGATCAGCAGGACCTCGAAAATCAGTTGAACGCCTTGCAGAATGAATCCGTTGAACTTAAGGCGGAACGAAGACAGGTCTCCGATGAACTGCATAAGAAAGTGGACGAGCTCTCCATCCTGTATGAAATGGGCCAGAGCCTGGGCGCCAGCGTCAGCCTGGAAAACACGATGGAAATCGTCATATCCATGGTGCGCAGGCTGGTCGTCTACCAGAGCTGCGTCATCTTTCTTATTAATCAGGATCGTCTGGTCGCCGCCAGATATGTCACTCCATACAGCGAACTGCTGGAACTGTCACCTCTCCTTCAACTGGAGGAGAGCGTGATCAGCCTGGTCATGAGCGAAAGAAAGCCCGTCCTGATCCCCGATATGGTCTCCATCCCGGAGCACCGGATCTTCAAGGACGAAAGGTGCGCTATTTGCGTCCCTCTCTTTGTTCAGAACGAGATCATCGGGCTTATGTACGTCGGCATCACCCGGGCCCAGGCGTATAACCAGAATCACCTTCATCTGGTAACCATTCTGGCCAACGCGGCGGCCACGGCCATCAAGAGCGCCCAGCTCTATGAAACGCAGCAGCGCGCTCTCATGGTTCAGCAGAACATGAATCTTGAGCTCGACAACAAAGTGAGACTGCTCTCGGCCCTTTTTGAACTGGGCCAGGCCCTGGCCCAAAGCCTCAATATAGGGGAGACGATGCGCATCATCGTGGAGATGACAGGAAAAGTTGTTTCCTATCAGAGCTGTATCGTTTTCATTCTTGAAAAAGGAGAGTTCATCCCCAGGCAGTTCGTCAGCCCCTACGGCGATTACATAAAGAACATCACCTTCAACAGGGACGAGGGCCTGCTGGGCTGGGTCACTGCCTACCAGAAACCGCTCCTGATGGAAGATACGAGAGACACCCGCCTTCCAGCCGTTCTGGAATATGAGCGTTCGGCCATCATTCTCCCGCTTATCACCGAGAACGAAGTCTTCGGAATTTTTTACATAGGAACGACCGATCCCGGGACATACCACACGGAGGATCTGGCGCTGGCCTCCACCGTGGCTTACCCGGCCGCCATGGCCATAAGAAACGCCGAGTTATACCAGAAAATGACGACCCTGGCCATCACCGACGGCCTCACGGGTCTTTACGCCCACCGGTACTTCCAGGAGCGCCTGGTGGAGGAGATTCGCTGGGCCGAGCGCTATTCCAAGCACCTCTCCCTTCTTATGCTCGACACGGATCATTTCAAGAAATATAATGACGCCCTCGGCCACCCTGAAGGAGACAAGCTTCTGGTTGATATATCAACGCTCTTGAGAAGCTACACCCGTGAAAGCGACCTGGTTTGCCGGTACGGCGGCGATGAATTTTCACTGGTGCTCCGCGAGACCGGTAAGGAGGAGGCCGTTAAAATCGCCGAACGCATCCGTCACGCCTTTTCTCTCCGCTTCAACAGGGAAAATATCAAGATAACGGCGAGCATCGGGGTGGCGGCCTTCCCGGAAGACGCCAAGACGAAATCGGACTTGATCGCCCAGGCGGACGCCGCCCTCTATCGTTCAAAGGCCGGCGGGAGGAACAAGGTTACCGCTGCCGCTCCTGTCAAAATGGAGCTGGAGAGCGAAAATTCCGAACCATTGCGTGCCCAGGAGCCCTCATATCTGCCGGAAATTGATATTGGATCCAGTAGCGGACAATAATAGAAAAACATGAAAAAGCGTTTCACGAAAAGCCTCAATCGTCTCATGATTGAGCCCGGCGAATGGCCGGAAAGGAGCACGGTTACTTGACAAGAAGGCTTAGGGATGGTATTTTTGACCCATTGAGGCCGTTGAACCAGCTATGAAACTCACTTCGAGGCAGGAGAATATCCTCCTGGCAATAGTAAAAGAGTACATACGGACAGCCGAACCGGTGAGTTCGCAGGCGCTGCTGTTAAAGCACGATTTTGTATTCAGCTCGGCCACCCTGAGAAGTGAGATGGCCTCTCTGGAAGACCTGGGATATCTCATCCAACCTTACACTTCCGCCGGACGGATTCCCAGCGACCGGGCCTATCGCTTCTATGTGGACACTCTGATGCAGGAGGAAATCCTGCCTCCTCCGGAGGCTCTCTCCATCAGGCGCCGGTATCAGTATCTTGATGCCGAGATGGACCGGATGATCCAGCAGACCGCCAGGCTCCTGGCCGACCTGACCCGTTACACTTCCCTGGTGCTGGCTCCCCAGATCCGCAAGACGTTCTTCAAGTACCTGAAGCTGCTCCCTCTCGGCCCCGGAACAATCCTCATGGTGCTCCTGACCAACACCGGCTCAATGCTCAAGCGGGTCGTGGAAGTGACGGAAGAAGTCCAGCCGGAAATGCTCGAGAAGGTCGCCAATCTCCTTAATGAGCGTTTGAATGGGATTTCCCTGGCCCTGATGGACGCGCCTTTTCTTGAATTTTCGGCAGTTGATTTTGAAAAGACCCTGCTGCTCAGGGAGATCAGCAGGGCTACCGTTGAGGCCGCCCGCGAACATGAAGAAAAACTGTTTTATGAAGGAACTTCGCATCTCCTCGAAGTTCCGGAGTTCAGGGATCTAAATAAATTACAGACAATCCTGGAATTTCTGGAAGAAGAAAAGCTGATCGCAGAAATTCTCAGCAAGACGCTTGCATCTCCGGGGATCCAGGTCGGGATCGGCAGCGAGAACCGCTGCGTGGAAATCAGAGACTGCGCGATGATCACCGCCACCTACCAGGTAGGCGGGAAACCTCTGGGGACCATCGGCATCATCGGGCCGACCCGGATGCCCTACCGGAATATTATTTCGATCGTGGACTATGTGGCCGGAAGTTTCAGCGACAAGCTGAACAGAATCTCAGGTGATTAACCGAGGCGGGAAGGCTCTGTTGTGGATAAATTGTTACGATTTCGTAATATTCTTGACAAAGGATGGGGTTATTGTGATATGATTTAGAATAAAGGCTGTTGTAAATAAAAAAAATCAATCAAACAGGAGTTTCTGATAATGCCGAAAAGCCCGACTAAAAAAACTAAATCCAGCTCTGCCGCCGCTCAAGCCGAAAAGCCGAAGACGAGAAAACCGGGGAAGGCGGCGGCTGTCAGAAAAGTTCGCCTCCCCAGGGAAGTTCCGGCTCAAGTTGTTCCGGCGACGGAACCAGATGTGTCTTCAGCCGCGCCCGTGGTCCTTACTTCGCCTCCTGCCGCGCCGGAGGTTGCTTCGCCTCCCGCCCCCTCTCCCCTGGTGGACGTGCACGTAGACTTAAAGAAGCTCAGCGACCTGGCCTTGAGATTTTCCAGCCTCACTTTTCTCCAGCCAAGACTGGAAAAAATGGAACACTCGACCATCGGGTACGCGGACTTGGTTGGGCTCTATCGGATCGCCTCCGGAATCATTGCCGACGAATGCGAAGAAAATCTGAAAAAAACGAAAAAACTGGATGAAGAACTGAAGCATGTCCGCCGCTATCAGGATTCTGCCAAGCGTGAGACGGAGGCCCCCCTCATAAGGAAAATAAAGGAGAAGGAATCGGCCCTGGCGGAGAGCAGCGATCAACTGCAGAAGGCAGAGGCCGCTCGCGCAAAACTTGAAGAGGATTTTGTCGTCTACCGGAACAGGCTTCAGGAGGAAAAAAAGAAATATCTCGAAACGGCCAACGAGCAGCTACTGCTTAAGGTGCTTCCGGTTATTGATAACTTTGAACGGGCCCTGGCGGCCTGCCGGTGCACTGACAATCTGAGCCGGGTTATTGAAGGAGTGGAAATGATCTTCAGGCAGCTCGAAGAGTTGCTCTCCTCGGAAGAGGTGAAGGTAATTTCCACCAGGGGAGAGGTTTTCGATCCCATTCTCCATGAGGCGTTTGACAAGGAGGAGACTTTTGAATTCCCTGAAGACACCGTAATCGGGGAGTATCGCAAAGGATATTTTATAAAAGAAAAGGTTTTACGTCCTGCCTTGGTGAAAATATCCAAGGTTCCCCCGGGTGATTCCGTGGAATATGATATAAGGGCCGGCGAAATGATTGAAGAAATTCAGCGGGGGATTGAGTGTATTGCCGAACTGGAAGGAACTGAGAAGGAAGATAGCGCAAGTCCCAGAGGACTTGCAGTAGTTGAATAAAAAGAGTCTCTTTTTAAAGCAGGAGGAAAAAATACATGGGTAAAATAATCGGGATTGATCTTGGCACGACCAACTCGCTGATTTCCGTCGTAGAGGGAGGAACTCCCGTTGTCATCCCGAGCGCCGAGGGCGATCCGCTTTTCCCGTCCATCGTCGGCTTCTCCAAGACCGGAGAACGTCTTGTAGGCGCCCTGGCCAAAAGGCAGGCCGTCAGTAATCCCGAGCGCACCATCTACTCGATCAAGCGGCACATGGGGACCGAATATAAGGTCAAGATTGATGACAGGGACTACTCTCCGCAGGAAATTTCGGCGATGATCCTCCAGAAGATGAAAACCGATGCCGAGGCCTATCTGGGATTCTCACTGGATAAGGTGGTCATCACCGTCCCGGCTTATTTCAATGACAGCGAGCGCCAGGCGACCAAGGACGCCGGTTCCATTGCCGGTTTCGAAGTGCTGCGGATCATCAACGAGCCCACCGCTTCGGCCATGGCCTACGGCCTGGAGAAGCTCGAAGCCACGGAGACGATTCTTGTCTGGGATCTCGGCGGCGGCACCTTCGATGTTTCCATTCTTGAAATCGGGGGCGGGGTTTTTGAGGTGAAGTCCACTGCCGGAAACATGCGCCTGGGAGGAGACGACTGGGATCAGCGGGTGATGGATTGGCTTGTGGACGAATTCAAAAAATCGAACGGGCTGGACCTCCGAACGGACCGTGTCGCCATGCAGCGAATCAAAGAGGCCTCTGAAAACGCCAAAATACAGCTTTCATACGAGACCACGGTCAACATCAACCTGCCGTTCGTCGCCGCCGACGCCTCCGGGCCCAAGCATCTTCAGATTGAGCTGACCAGGCAGAAATTTCAGGAATTGACCGCTGACCTGGTGGAACGTTGCGAAGAACCCGTCAAGCGGGCTCTCGAGGATGCGGATGTCCGTCCCTACCAACTGGACAAGGTGCTCCTGGTCGGCGGCTCTACCAGGATGCCCTCCATTCAGGACAAGGCCAGAAAGCTCTTTGGTAAGGAGCCCAGCAAGGAGATAGACCCCGACAGGGTGGTCGCCATGGGCGCGGCCATTCAGGGGGCCATTCTGGCCGGGGAAGTCAAGGACATCGTCCTTCTCGACGTTACTTCGCTCTCGCTGGGCATCGAGACGACGGGCGGCGTCTTTACCAAACTGATTGACAGGAACACCCAGATTCCCAGTTCCAAGAGCAGAATTTTCACCACGGTCTCAGACGGCCAGACCGTCGTGGAAGTTCATGTTCTGCAGGGAGAACGCGAGATGGCCCAGTACAACAAGTCTTTGGGCCGCTTTGAATTGAGGAATATCCCTCCCTCTCCCCGCGGTATACCCCAGATTGAAGTTTCGTTTGAAATCGATGCCAACGGGATCGTGAATGTCTCCGCCAAAGACCTGGCCTCCGGAAACAAGCAGAAGATTACCATCCAGTCCCCGACAAATCTCTCGGTCGATGAAATCAACAAGATGGTCAAAGACGCCCAGCAGTTTGCCGAGGATGATGCCAGGCGCCGGGACGAGGCCCAGGCGAGGAACCGGGCTAATGCCGAAATTGACACGGCTGAGAGGACGCTCAAGGAGATGGGAGAGAGGATTCCTCTGGAGCAGGTCAGGAGGATCAGGGAGTCCGTCGAAACCCTGCAGACGACTCTCCAGACCTACGACACCGACCGCATCAAGGCCGATACCAAGAGCCTGACGGATCTCCTCTATTCGACCTTTACCGAAGCTTACATGGCTGCCAGCGGAGAAAGAGCGGTCGCAGCCGACGCCGAGGGAGGAACTTATTATCCGGGCGGGGGCATGGCTCCGGAAGAGCCGACGGAAGAAGACCTGTTTAACTGGTTTAAAAAATAAACAAAAAAAACTTATTGGATGTCTTTATTGCAAGGGGGGGATTTCTCTCCCCTTTCTTGCGTTAAAAGCTGAAATAGAGGAGAGCCATGGTGAAACCCCAAAAAGATTATTACGAGATTCTGGGACTCGGAAGAACCGTCTCCCAGGATGAAATCAAGATAGCCTACAGAAATATGGCCAAGAAATACCATCCTGATGTAGCACAGAACAAGGCCGAAGCCGAGGAGCATTTCAAGGAGATCAATGAAGCATACTCCGTGCTTTCGGATACAGAACAGCGGAGCTACTATGATCGCTACGGCCGGGCTAAGAGTGGAGCCGCTCCCCCCACCGACTTTGGGTTAGGCGACCTTTTCGGTTTCGACAGCATCTTCGACGCCTTTTTTGGGGGAGGAAGAAGCAGCGAACCCGGCCACCCGCACAGACATAGAGGAGACGACATCCGTTACGACGTCGAAATTACGCTGGAAGAGGCTTACGCCGGCGTCGAAAAGGAGGTCGTTCTGACCTGCCAGCAGGTATGTTCCAATTGCAGAGGCTCGCGGGTCACCGCTGAGAGCAGGGTCGAGGTCTGTCCCCAATGCGGCGGCCGGGGACAGATTCAGCAGGTTATCCAGTCGTTCTTCCAGATGGTCCGGAGCTTCCCCTGCCCCAACTGCAAGGGGGAAGGCCGCATCATCAAGAATCCCTGCAAAGCCTGTCATGGCGAAGGAAGGGTTTACCAGAAAAAAACGCTAAAGGTCAAGGTGCCGGCCGGCGTTGATGAGGGCTCCAGAATCCGTCTTGCCGGCGAGGGCGAGGCCGGACCTTCCGGCGGGCCTCCGGGAGATCTATATATTTTTCTTCACTTGAGAGAGCACGATGTTTTCAGCAGGAAGGACCGGCACCTGTTCTGCGAGAGGAGAGTCGCCCTGACCGAGGCCGCGCTGGGATGTGAACTTCTGGTTCCCACCCTGAACGGCGAGATGAAGATCAAAATTCCTCCGGGCACTCAGAACGGCACTGTTTTCCGCCTTAAAGGGAGGGGAATGCCGGATCTCCGGGGGCGGGGGCATGGAGATCTGAATGTCGAAATTTCCGTGATGGTTCCCACCTCCATGAATGAAAAACAGAAAAAGCTTCTCCGGGAGTTTGCCGAGGCGGGCAGCCAGGAGGCGGACAAGGGCTTTTTTGGCAAAATCAAGGATCTGTTCGGGAGTGAAAATTGAAGTGGCAGGAACTTGTAGTTAAAGCCCTGCCCGCCCAGGTTCCCGTGGCAGAAGCACTGCTCTATCGCGAGGGAGCAGGCGGGCTGGTGATGGAGGCATCCGGGGAGATCACCCTCCTCAAAGCCTATTTCGGGGAAGATTATTCCCTTGAGGAAAAAATCAGCGCCTGGCGGGAAGTCCTCTCCTCCTGTGCCGTCGGACCTTCGCCCTCTTTTTCAATCAGCCTGATTGATGACGAGGATTGGGCTGAGAGCTGGAAACGTTTCTACCATCCCCTGCGCGTCGGGAAACGTCTCGTGATAAAACCCTCCTGGGAGACGTACGCCGCCCGCCCCGGAGACCTCATCGTGGAACTGGACCCAGGAATGGCCTTCGGCTCCGGCTGTCACCCGACGACCCAGCTGTGCCTGGAACTTTTAGAACAATTTCTCAAGCCCGGAGATCGGGTCCTCGACCTGGGGACGGGTTCCGGAATACTGGCCATCGCCGCCGCCAAACTGGGCGCCGCCTCCATTGTGGCGACCGACCTGGATCCGCTGGCGGTTAAGATTGCGCGTCAGAACGTTGATCTCAATATTCCCGGCTTTCCATGTGAAACCCGGGCAGGGGATGGCGTCCAGGAAATCGCGGAACAATTCAGCGTGATTTCAGCCAATATCATCGCCGAAACCCTGATAGAACTGGCCCCCTTTCTTCCGGAACGCCTCCTGCCCGCCGGCCTTCTCATCGCCGGCGGCATCACCATTGAGAAAAAACAACAGGTGCTCGATGCCTTCCTGGAAGCCGGCCTTTCACTTTCATCTGAGGCGGATCGGGAAGACTGGTGCGCCCTCGCATTAAAGAAATGACCCGCATCCATATCCCCCCCGAAAATATGCAAAGCAGCAGTGTTCTCCTCAAGGGAGAGGAATTCCGCCACCTGATCCAGGTGCTGAAGATGGACCTGGGGGAGGAAGTCGCTCTCCTGGACGGTCGCTGCCGGGAATACCTGGGAAAAATTTCAACCATAGGGAAAGATTTTGTAAAAATCGACATTATCTCCGAGCTGAACCTGGACACGGAGCCTAAGGTTAAGGTGACTCTCTATCATAGCCTCCTTAAAGGAGAAAAATATGAGTGGCTGATTCACAAGGCGGTGGAACTGGGTGTCGCCGGGATTATTCCGGTAGTTTCCGGGCGGAGCATCCTGCGCGAAGTAAGCAGAACAAAATTGAAGAGGTGGCGGCAAGTAGCCGTCAGTGCCGCCTGCGTGGCCCGGCGGGGCCTGATTCCCGAGGTGGCCTCTCCTGTTTTTCTCAAAGCGGCGCTCGACTCTCTCCCGCCTGGGGAACCCGCGTTGTTATTCTGGGAGTGCGCCACCGGGAATATACGAATCTGGGATTTTAAGGAGGCCCTGGCCTCTTTAAAAGGAGAGACTTCTTTTCATCTGTTTGTGGGGCCGGAGGGCGGATTTACGATGGAGGAAGTTAAGCTCGCTGTAGCCGCCGGAGCTCGGGTCGTCAACCTGGGTCCCCGGACTTTTAAATCCGAGACGGCCGGGATCGCCGCCCTCTCCCTGGTGCTCTTTGAGATGGGCGAGATGTCTCCGAAAAAGGAAGGGTTCTCCTGCGAAACAGGGAAATAGACCGAAAAGTATCAAGGAGGCGCCATGAAAGCGCTGGTTAAGAGTAAAGCGGAATTGGGGCTCTGGCTGGAGGAAGTCCCTTCTCCGGAGATCGGCCCCAATGACCTGCTCATCCGAATCAGAAAAACGGCCATCTGCGGCACCGACGTTCACATCTATAACTGGGACGCCTGGTCGCAGAAAACCATCCGCGTTCCCATGGTCATCGGCCACGAGTTCGTCGGAGAAGTCGCGCAGATGGGCGCGGCGGTCAACGGTTTTAAAATTGGAGATCGGGTTTCGGGCGAAGGCCACATCACCTGCGGTTACTGCCGGAATTGCCGGGCCGGAAAACGCCATCTCTGCCGCAACACGGTCGGCATCGGGGTCAACCGTACGGGGTGCTTCGCCGAGTACCTTTCCCTGCCCGCCGTCAACGCCTTCAAAATACCCGACAACATATCGGATGATCTCGCCTCGATATTCGATCCGTACGGAAACGCCACCCACACGGCCCTATCCTTTGACCTGGTCGGCGAAGACGTGCTCATCACCGGAGCCGGACCCATCGGGATCATGGCCGCCGCCATAACCCGGCACGTTGGCGCCCGCCACGTCGTCATAACCGACATCAATGATTACCGCCTCAGGCTGGCAATTAAGATGGGAGCCACCCGCGCCCTGAACGTCACGCGCGAGAGCGTCGGCCAGGCCATGAAAGAACTGGGGATGACCGAGGGTTTTGACGTGGGGCTGGAGATGTCGGGAAGCGCGGATGCCTTCCGCTCCATGCTCGGCCACATGAACCACGGAGGCCGGATTTCCCTGCTCGGCCTCTTTCCCGGGGAAGTCGGCATTGAATGGAGCCAGGTCATCTTCAAGGGCCTGATTCTCAAGGGTATTTACGGCCGGGAGATGTTCGAGACCTGGTACAAAATGACATCGATGCTGCAGAGCGGCCTGGTCCTCTCCCCCGTCATAACGCACCATTTCCCTCTGAGTGAATTCAGGGAAGGCTTCGAAATCATGCGCAGCGGGAACTCCGGCAAGGTGATCCTCGATTGGACGTAAAATTAAAGGTCCGACATTTTTGCTCTGATTTTGCCTGTCCCCCCCCAATTCATTTCACCCTGCATATTTAACTTGACATATTAAATTTGCAGGGTGAAAAAGGAAGTTAAATAATTGCCGCTGATAATTTTTGTCTGTTCCTGATTGCTAAAACCGCTCTGCAAGGCTCTTGATTCTTGACTCCATCATGGTAGCATGGTAGCATGGTATCATAGTGGTGGTGGTGATGAAGATGATTCGAAAATACGTGGCAACCAACATTCGCCTTCCTGAAGAGATTCATAAAATGCTCCGCCTGAGGGCATTGCAGGAAGGCAAAAGCGTTTCCCAGCTCATGCGGGAGGCGGCGGAACATCTCCTCCAGGGGGCTTTCAACAAGGATCTGCCGGAAAAAGAATATCGGAAGGATTCCTTTTTCAAACTTGCCGGTTTCTACGCCGACGGCGTCCGGGACGGCTCCGCCAATCATGACCATATGCTCTACGGGGAAGATAATTGATCTACTTCGTTGATACCAGCGCCTTCGTCGCGCTCGGAAACAGGGACGATCAATGGCATGGCGCCGCGGAAAAATTCAACCGGAACCTGCATTCCAGGGACCGGTTCATTACGACGAATTATGTTGTCGATGAAACGATAACAAGAATTCGTATGACGGCCGGTCTGAAGTCCGCCCTGGATTTTGGCAAATCCCTGTTTTCCAGCAAGATCATTCAAATTACATACGTCGACGAAAACCTCGAACGTCTTGCGTTTGAGCTGCTTAAAAAATATCAGGAGCATCCCCTGAGCTTTACAGACTGCACCAGTTTTGCTCTCATGAGTGCTCTAGGTATAAAAGCCGCTTTCACTATCGACCAGCACTTCCGCAAAGTCGGCTTTCAGGTCTTCCCGTAAGTTGGTCTTCTGGAAAAACAGCTTTCGTCACCGGCAAGATGCAGGCCCTCTATCGTTTCCGGCGGATTCGCGAACAGATATTGTTCCTTGCGGTATTGTAAGGGCAGATCTCTGTGCCCGCCCGTTTAACTTTGAAAGGGGTTTTTGTTAAGAGCAAGAAACATGCAGGAGAAAAAATTAAAACAGGAGTCTGAGATGAAAAAAACGAGTGGAGACCGGAAGAATTTTGAGAACCGTCTGGCAATTCTGGGCGGCGGGAATATAGGGCAGGCGATCGCCAGGGGGCTTTCGGCCTCTGGCGCCTATGCCCCGGGGAACATCATTGTAACCAGGAGGCAGTTGCAGTTCTTAAAGCCCCTGGCGAAAGAGGGCTTTGTCGTTCAGAAAGACAACCGGGATGCCGTCCGGCGTTCCAGGGTAGTCATCCTCTCGGTCCTTCCGCAGCAGCTCGTCGCGGTGCTGGAGGAGGTCGCTCCTGTCCTTAAGCCCGGAAAACATATCGTCATCTCCATCGTGACGGGGGTGAGCATCAATGAGATGGGCCGCCATCTCAAGAAAGACGTCGCTCTCATCCGCGCCATGCCCAACCTGGCCATCGCCATCCAGGAATCCATGACCTGTCTTTCCTCGGCCAACGCCTCTGAAGAGGAGATGGGAATTGCCGGGGGGATTTTCAAGGCGGTAGGGACGACCCTCGTCGTGAACGAGGAGGACATGATTCCCGCAACGGCACTATGCGCCTGCGGAATCGCCTTCTTCCTGCGCTCCATCCGGGCGGCCTCGCAGGGAGGGATCGAAATAGGATTCCACTCCGACGACGCCCTGGTCATGGCGGCCCAGACCGCCAGGGGAGCGGCAGCCCTGCTTCTTCGGGACGTAAAAAGCCATCCTGAATCCGAGATCGACAAAGTGACCACCCCGAGGGGCTGCACCATCGCCGGCTTAAACGAGATGGAACACATGGGCTTCAGCTCGGCCATGATTAAGGGGATCACCACCGCCGCGGAAAAAGCAGCCGGCCTCTTCCGGCAAAAATAAACTATCGGGATCCGGCTCCGCCGGATCGCCTCCAGATGCCTGAATTCTGCCGGAAATGGAACTTCTAAAGGGTCCGTTCAGACTTTGTGGTCCTGGGGAATCCGGAGGACGCCGGCTATTTTAAAGTGAACGTCGAAAGCAAAGGCATGGGAAATTCTTTCCCTTTTCATGATGGCGAAGCTCGTGCCGTCCACAAAGCTGAAGGCGTGATCGGAAAAGCGGGACAGAATCTTCAACGCCTCTTCTTCAATGGCTTTTGTTGAGAATAAAACCTCTATCCGCGGGCTCCCCTCGATGATCTCCAGAAACTTCCAGGCCGTTGCAAAACTTTTCGTCATCCGAAGTAATGTGTAAGTTTCGGCCAGCACCAGGTTCGAGGTCGCCAGGTTCCGGCAGGAGGTCAGGAGCGTTGGGAAGATGTCCTTTGCCTCCCGGTGGTGCCTGTCGTCTTCCGCCTGCAGGGAAAAGAAAGCCCCGGTATCCACAAAAATCTTATTCATGGTTTTGCTTAACCTGCTTCCGCCCGATGAGGTACTCGTTATGATTTTCCGAGATATCTCCATGTCCCGTACGGCCGGCCTGTCCAATCAAAGAGAGGAGGGGATCTTCCTCGGCGGCCACTTTCTTCCGAATTAAAAGGTCAATACCTTCCCGAATCAGTTCCGCCTTCGGAATGTGGAGCCTTTGGGCCAGCTCTCCCAACTGCCTGGCCTGCCTCGAAGTCAGATAGATTTGAAACCTGTTCATGAATTATCACCCCAGTCCCGCATACATTATACATTACTACTATAATGTATAATACACCAATTTAAATAGATCATCAAGGAAATTCACTGGATCGTGGTTGTTGTGAATCCCGTTGCAGTAGGGGCGAAAAATTTTTCGCCCCTACTTTCCCAATTTTTCAATCAGGGATTCCAGTTCTTTAAGGTCGTCCTCCTCCGGAAGGGGCCTGGAATAGCGGGCCAGGCAGTAGCGGGCCAGGAAAGTCCGGGCCGCCTCAATGTCGAGCAAGTCCGGCGGATTATCCTTAAGCATCCGCTCCCATTCCCGGAGGGTGAGATTTTCCTGGCGGGGACGTCCCCTTATTTTAAGCAGGGCATCCAGCCGCACCAGAAGTTCCTGCATCCTTAAGATCGGCGGTAGTTCGCTGGAAGCTCCTGCCTTTTTTCCCCTCCTTAAAAGATTGAAGAGGTTCGATCTTTTTCCCGGAAGTGTTACCAGGACAATGAGAATGAGAACCAGAAGGCCGAGGCGCCAGGGCTTTTCGGATAGCCAGAAGGAGGCATCCCGGATCGCGGAAAGAACCTGCCGCATGATGACCCTGGGACTCTGGACCAGGAAGGCCATGATCCTTTGAATGGAGGCCATAGCTAAATCAATTGCCTGGGAAAGGAACGAGGGCGGAGGCAGGGCCAGGGCCGAGGGTGGCGTGGGATCGTAGGAAATCCACCCGCGTCGTGGAAAATACGCCTCCACCCAGGCGTGGGCATCCCTCTCCCGGACGGTGTAGAAGCCGCCAAGGCTGTTTTGTTCCCGCACTAAAAACCCGGTCACGTAACGGGAAGGGATCCCGATGGAGCGCAGCATGAGCGCCATGCCGGCGGCGAAGAATTCACAGTGGGCCCGGGGACGGCGAATGAGAAATTCCAGCATGGGATCCTCGGGGGTGGAGAAGGCGTGCCCTCTTCCGTAGGTAAAGTTCTCGTGGAAAAATCTCTGGATCGCCTCGGCCTGCATCTCTTTCGAGGGAAGATTTAAGGTCGTCTCCCCGGCCAGTTTAAGAAGCGTGTCTGAAAGATCCGGCGGGATTCCGAGGCAGGCGGACAAAAGGGCCGGATCATTTTCCACCCCGGCGGCGAGGCCGATCCTTCGGGCCGCCCGATAGCGCCCGGTGAAGGGCGTCCTGCCTTCAAAAAAGAAAACACCGCAGGGGTCTTTTGTCAGGAGATTAAGGGGCACCTCGGCTGCAAAGGCGTCATCCGGGAGAAAGAGCGTCCCGTGCGAAGTGGTGGTCATCTCCGCCTTGAGCAGCACCGGGGGTTTCCCGTTTGGGCTGACAGACCTTAATAAATAAATCGGCATCTCTTTTTCCGAAAAAACTTTCTCGAGCAGGCCGTCCGCCGCCGGGCTCAACGCCGTTCTTCTGGATATGCTTTCCCAGGATCGTTTTCGGTAGCGGACATAGCGGCGCCCGACGAGAAAAAGAGGCGGATTGTCAGCCGTGAGCCGCAAGACAGCCTTCCTGGAGTCCATCATCTGGTTGATGGAGGTGAGAGTTGTCTTCGGTGAGAAGGCGGCGGAGCCGGAGAGCGGCGGCTCGTAGAAAGAGATTAGATAGGAAACCTTGCTTTCGCTCCAGGCCAGAAGAATCGGAAGACCGGCGGCCAGGAGCAGGGCCAGAAGGGCGGCTCCGATGTAGGGAATAAGGCGGCGTGAGGGACCGGCCGGCCGGGCGGGCGGCGGCAGAGCCTCCCGGAGGAAAAACATTAAAAAGAGCAGCTCGGAGAGCACGAAGAAAATGAATGGCTGAACCTCGATGGTAAAGCCCGCATTCATGAGGAGGAGGAGGGCGGTGCAGGCCGCGAACAAGCGCTCCCCCGGTTCGTTTTTTCTGGCCAGCATGGTGATGAGAAGCATGGAGAGCAGGAGGCCCAGGGAGTAGGCGATGCGATCCAGCGGCTGGATGAATGTGTGCCCGGCGGGAGCGGGAGGGAGGAGGCTGAACAATATGAGGCCGGCCAGGGCCGTCAGCAGGAAGAGAAGGAGCCTGGGGATGGGGAGCCTTTCCCCAAGCAGGCTTGCAACCAGGACAAGCCCTAGAAGCGCCAGGGTCAGGGTGGAGCGCCCCGCGGCCCATGAGAAGGCGGCAACCGAGAGGATGGCGCAGGCGGCCAGGGGCCAGACGGCCGCTTTTTTTCTCACAGGTCTTCCACCCCCTCCATGATAAGGGATGGATTAAGGCGGACGATGGGGCCGATAGAGGCGTCGTCCGGAGGTTCCATCGTCGGGGGATCCTCGCGGACGAGATACACTTTGACCGCGCTCCCCTGATCGCGGATGAGGCGGAGCGTTTCTTCCCTGGCCTCGTCCCAGTCCAGGAGGACGACGACGGTGGTGGTGACGGATGAGAGATGCGTCAGGAGGGTCGGCCCGATTTTTTCAAATGGCGCCTCGCGGCAGGGCTCCAGGCATGCCAGGATGTCCAGCACGTTCTCCACGTGCCCCAGGCTTCGCCCTCCCCGGAAGAAGTAGATTTCAGGCCCGGCGGCAAAAAGATCGATAAGGTACTCGCCCCGGAAGAGAAATTCGGCCAGGGAGGCTGACAGGGAGAGGGCCGACTCGAAGTCGTCGCGGAAGTCCTCGCCTGATTTCGGAGGTAGAAATGTATCCAGAAGCAGGGCTATGCGGCAGAAGTACTCCTCCTGGAATTCCTTGACCACGGGTTTGCCCAGGCGGGCCCACGATTTCCAGTGGATATCGCGGAGGCGATCCCCTTCCTTGAATTCCCGGGTGCTGATAAATTCGGCGGACTCTCCCAGGTTGGAACTCAAGGCGACGCCTCCCGGCTGGTACCTTCTTCCGACGGGGATGTCCAGGGAACGAATGGGCCGGAACCTTGGATAGACCAGGAGGTTCTGCTCTTTCGGGTGCAGCACCACGTCTCTCCAGAGCCCCCAGGGGAAAAGCGATTCCTGGCGGAAGCCGTGGAAAAGATAAGAGCCGCGCTGCAGAGGATCAAACTCGAAATTGAGTGTTTCCTCCCGTCCGCTGGTAAGAACGGGCAGGAAAAGGCCGTCAGGGGCGGACTGGGCGAACATCCCGGAGAGGCGCTGCGGACGAAAAGCCAGGTCCAGGGCGGTTCTGGGGCCTGGATTTTTGATTTTAAGCGGCACCTGGAAGGGAATTCCGCAGATGACTCTTCCGGGGGTTTCCGCCTTGAGCAGTAGCGGGACCCGGCTCAGGCGGCCCGCTATGAGGGAAGTAAGCAGGATGGCCGCCAGAAGGCACCAGACGAAGTATATCTTGACGAAAAAATTTATCATGCCGACGGCGTTGGCCAGAAGAAAAATCCAGAAGAGCGCGCGTCCGCTCACGGTGAGGCGCCTCAGGTAAAATTCGCTGAAGAGGCGGTAAATAAGGGAGCGCTTAAGAACCCGATCTCCCAGGGGGCTGGATTCTCTGAGAAAGAAGCGGGGCGGCCTCCTCACCTCAGGTCGGCACCTTTGTCTTTGCCAGGATATCTTCAATGATGTGTTCCGGAGTCACGCCGGAATACCGGGTCTTGGTCTCCAGCATCAGCCGGTGCGCCAGGACGCAGACCGCTGTCTCCTTGATGTCATCAGGGAGGGCGTATTCGCGCCCGCTGATGAAGGCCAGGGCCTGAGCGGCCCGGTAGAGAGACAGGCTGCCGCGGGGGCTGACTCCCAGCCGAAGGCGGCTCTCCCGGCGCGTTTCCTCAACCAGGAGAAGAAGATAGCGTGCCACGGGTTTTTCGACCCGCACCTGCCTCACCTGTCTCTGGGCTTCCAGGACTTCTTCCAGCTCCACGACCGGGTGAAGGTTCTCCAGCGGATGGTGTTCGCGCTGCCCTTCCAGGATCTCCATTTCCTGCTCGGGTTCCGGGTAGCCCAGGCGGAGTTTCATGAGAAAACGGTCGAGCTGTGCCTCGGGGAGGGGATAGGTGCCGTGGAACTCGATGGGGTTCTGGGTCGCCAGGACCATGAAGGGCGCGGGGAGGCCGAACCTGTTTCCTTCAATGGTGACCTGGTTCTCGTTCATGGCCTCGAGCAGGCTGGATTGCGTCCTGGGGGAGGCCCGGTTGATCTCGTCGGCCAGGAGGATGTTCGCAAAGACCGGCCCCTCCTTGAAGGAGAAGGTGCCCTCCCGGGGATTGTAGATGTAGGAGCCGATAATGTCGGTGGGCAGGAGATCCGGGGTGAACTGGACCCGCTTGAAAGCGCCGCGTACGGACAGGGCCAGGGCCTTGGCCAGGGTGGTTTTGCCCACCCCCGGAACGTCCTCCAGGAGGACGTTCCCACCGGCCAGGAAGGCGGCCACGATGTATTTAAGGCTCTCCGGTTTGCCCCGGATGACGCTTTGAAGATTGTTTACGATTCGCTCAGGAAGAGAGGATGGCAAGGTGTTCATCTCTCGCTCATGTCCTTCTCCGTGTACCAGAGCAGGCGGTTATGCACGGCCTCGCGGCAGACGGCGCAGAAAGGCTTTGATCCCTTGGTGAACATGATGCAATCTATGGAAGGCCGGTAGAGTCCCTTGGGCTGGTAGCCGGCTCCCTCGAAAGCGCCTATTTTTCCATAATCCCTGCAGTTGCGCAGAAAGGCATCCACTTTTTTTGCATGTTCCAGGGAAAGCCGGTCCTGCTCGTTTTCAAGGGCTCTCAGCTCATCCGCCGGGGCCCTGGCCCGTTTCCTCGAGGCGACCTTGTCGTTCAGTTCCTCCCGCACCTTCTGGTAGGCCAGGTCCATCCGGTCGTAGGCCTCCTTCTCCCAGGGAGTGGGTATGGCGAGATTAGGCGAAACCTGGGACTTCCACTTGAGTGATGCCGGATCTTTGAGGGCGGTCACGTTGGGATCGGATGGCTCCACCCCGAGCGGGTTGAAGTCCTGGTAGGAGGTGGAGGAAGTGTAATATTCGTCACCCAGCCCGGCGAAGGAGTGGCCGAACTCGTGCAGGAAGACGTAATCGGCCCAGCGGTTGTCGGATACGGCGGTGGCGTAAAGATTGTAGATGCCCCCGCCCCCGTAGCGGCCGGTGTTGACCAGGATGATCAGGGCGTCGTATGGGGCCGCCGAGGCGATGTCGCGGAGGTCCCGGTTGTTTTCGGTCAGGATGTAGCGATTGGAGTCGAGGGAGTCAAAGCTGCACCCCACGGCGGAATTGCGATGGCTGCCATAGCTCGGCTCGCTGATGCCGCTCTCCTGCGAGGGGCGGAAGACGCCCCGGATATTGATGAGGTTTTTAAGCTTCCGGTAGGGTTCCTGTTTGAGCATGACTTTGGTGAACCGGGCGGCGTCGGCCTTGAATTTTTCAAAATCTGATTTTCGGTAGCCATCCGCCACCAGGAGGATGTCCAGCTTCTCGTGCGGCGGGCCGCTGATAAAAAAGTTCAGACGGCGCACGTCGGCGGGCGGGGCTTTTTTTATGATGCGGTAATCCTCAGGGTCAATCAGCGCCTCGAAAACTTTTTTCATCTCGCCCTTCTGGTCGCGGCTTTCCAGTTCCAGCCTGACCTTGGCGCGGGGGATGGGGATGAGGAGCGATTCCTGGAAGGCCCGCCTGGTTCCCTCGGAGGCGGGCTTGGTGGTGCGATATTCCCCGAAGATGCTGTCGAATCCCTTCAGGAAAAGAAGTTCCCCGCTTTGGGCATCGAAAACCCGGGCCAGGTGCCGCCCCGGCGGGTTGATTTCCACCAGGTTGACCGTGCTTCCGGCCCAGAGCGGCGTCTCGTAGAGGCGGTCCAGGCTGACGGCCTCCTCGGTGCTGTTCCCCATTCGCACGTAGTCAATGCGCAGGGTGCTGTCGAGAAAGAATTTTTCAAACCGGTTCTGTTCCCCGGCCTCCACGGCTTTCACATTTAAATTCATAAACAAAACCCCCGATAAAAAAATAAAAAGCAGCCTTTTCATTCATTCCCTCCCTTGAAATAACTTCGATAAACAATTTTTCGACCCCTTTCCTCCAATCCCCTTTTACCGATGGCGCCGCTACGGCAACGGAGTGAGCCGCCGGGAATATTCTGTATGCATGTTCGCGCCTTCCATGAATTGGTGGTGATTTGCCGGTCTGGTTCTTGCTTTTTTTTTTGTCCTCCGGTATAATAAATTAAATGCATTCTCGTATATCAGGAGTAAAGTAACAGGAGGCTTTTCATGGAAACTTCCAGGATTGGAAAAGATGCCAGTCTTCCCGTCACGCTCCCGGTTTCCCTTTCCCCCCGGCAGGCCGAAGAGTCCGCCTCTTCTCCCCCGCAGGATCGCCTTGACCTCTCCGATAAGGATGGCAGCCTGGCACGAAAATACCGTGACTCCCGGAATGTTTACTCGGAAGAAATGAACTACCTGAAAAAATACGAAGTCCGCAAACCGGGAAGAGACGTATTCGGCGTTGGCGCCGGCCTGATAGGCGGCGTGGCGTCCCAGGCGGCCGGTGTTGAGACGTTCTTCCACGAGTCGGCCCACAAGGCCGTCATCCAGAAGATGTACGAAGGCGCCAGCGCGGAGATCCAGATAGACTCGTTCGAAAATATCGGAGACTATCTCAAGGATCCAAGTCCTTCCAACTTTACCAGGGTAATGACGATGTACGACGCCCACGAGGACGGCGCCGCCGGTTACACAGCCTACGACTATGGCAAGGGGCCCTCGGAAGTTGGCCGGAAACTCGGCCCGGAAACTCGCAATGCGCTTATCTCCGCCGCCGGGTGCGTGGCCACCGAGATTCCGGCCCTGGCGGGCTTCGCCGCCGGCTTTAAACTAAGGAGAAGCCACCCCGTGCTGGGTTATGCCCTGATGACCGTCTCCACGGTCACGCATTTGAACAACTCCCTCTATGTCGGAAGCGCCCTCTCCCCATCCATGGCTGCCATGCCGGGTCACGACTGGGCCTCGTTTGCCAAGTCCACCGGCATAAACCCCGTGCTGACGACCGTGGCCTTTGCCGCCTCGCTTCCCACTCTAGGGGTGGCCATGTATCTCGTTGACCGCCACAACGAGGAGAAGGCGAAGGACCGGCTGGCCATCACTCGCCTGGTTGCCGGTGGCGACGTCAAGCTGGAAGAGCTGAATCAGGCTCTTGGAGACTACCGTAACGCCGACAAGCTCCAGTCAGCCGGGGACCGCCTTGAAGAGATAATGAAAAACACCTCCGGGAACCAGGATGAAAAGTCCTGCGAAAAGGAACTCAGGAAGGCTTCCGGATCTCTCCAGAAGGAATACAACCGTTTTTCAGATTTTCTCGCGGACCGTTTCCGGGATCGGGTTGAGAAAGAAAAAATGCTTCTCCCGGAACAGGGGGAGATGTCCGTCAAGGAATGCCTCTCCTTCATGAAGCAGGATCTAAGGGAATCCTGGGAAAAGGACAAGGTGGGTACCGCTCTCTCCGTCGGCTCCAAGGTCGGGGTCGCCGCACTGGTGGGGAATTCAGCTGTCGGCATACTCAAGCAGGTTGCTCCGGCAGCCGTGCCTGTCCTGGGCGGCGTCGCCGGAAAAGTTCTGGGGGCCGTCGTGCCCGGCGCGGGGCTGGTAATGGGCGCCAACTCCATCTACAACGCGGGGAAAGCCATCAAGGATCCCAATCTGCCAGCCTTTGACAAGGCCATGGCTGTTTCTTCAGCCGCTTTTTCGTCTATCGGAGCCGCTTCCATGCTGGTACCCGGCCTCGGCATTCCCCTGGCCATTGTCAGCATCGGAGGGCTCATCGGCACCGAGGCGGTGAAATGGATCGGCCACAAGGTAAAAGGGGAATAAGACCGGCTTATACGACAATTTTTTCGGAACGGAAGTTTCCGTTCGTTTGTTGATACCATACCGGGTTTTGGGTCTTTCAGAATGGCCGGATCCCCTGTAGACGGTTCTTATCTATTGTGTTATAAATAACACAATGAGCGGTTATTACGGACGGGTGCATTCCCCAGAGCGGCCGGTGCTGCAGGGTGCGTACCCTGTCTGATTTTTGATGGGAGACGGTTTAAGTCATGATCTTCAAGACAATTGCCAAAAAGGATTTCAGGTCTCTCGTAGAAAGTCTCCTCCTCTCCACGGAGGTCATTGCCCCCAGGCGCATGGGGACGAACAACCGGGGCAAACCGATTCACCAGTACCTGCCGGTGAAAACCTGGGGGGAAATAGACCTTGATTATGAGACCACGGAGTACTCGGCCAAGACCTACCTTCTGCCGTACCAGGAAAATCTTTCCACCTATAGATTCAATGATGCTGACTGGAGCCAGGAGATTCGCTATCGCCTTGTTTCCAGGGTTCTGCTGGGCCTTCACGCCTGTGATATCAACGGGATTCTGAAGCTGGACAAGGTCCTGGCCCGCGACAATTTCCCCAGCCCCTACTACATCTCGCGGCGGAAGAACACCCTGCTCATCGGCATAGATCACATGCCATGCGAAGGGGCCTTCTGCCAATCGCTGGGCACGGACACCGTGACGCACGGTTACGACCTCTTCCTCACGGACCTGGACGACCGCTATTTTGTTAATATCAGCTCCGACCGCGGGTATGAACTCATACTGCCGCACCACCCGGCCGAGGTGACCGACCAGGACACCCGGGACTACAACGCTGTCCGGAGGAAAATATTGAACGCCTACGAGACGCGCATCGAGGTGCAGAACCTTCCGACCCTCCTGGACATCGAGTTCGAATCGCCCGTCTGGAAGAAGTGGGGCGACAAGTGCTTGAGCTGCGGCAGCTGCGCCATGGTGTGCCCGACCTGTTACTGCTACGGCGTGTCGGAGCGGGTCTCCATGAACTTCGAGGAGGGGGCCAAGGTCAAAAAGCTTCACTCCTGCAACCTGCTCGATTTCGCCGTGG
This sequence comes from bacterium, assembly GCA_043798715.1. Lineage (GTDB taxonomy): Bacteria > Vulcanimicrobiota > JAZDOK01 > JAZDOK01 > JAZDOK01 > JAZDOK01. Next base: position 10,521 of record JAZDOK010000060.1, on the reverse strand, counting down.
TGGCCGGCGGGCATAATTTCCGGCCCACCAAACAGACCCGCCTTAAATATCGCTACTACCACCAGCACCGGGGCTTCATGGAATCCTACGAGGAGATGAAGTGCGTCGGCTGCAACCGCTGCGGGCGGGTGTGCCTGGCCGGGATCAACCCGGTGTCGGTCATCCGGGATCTTCAGATGGAGGAAAGATTATGAGCGTAAACCTTCACCAATACAACATTCAGCAGGAGCACGACATCAGGCAGCCGATGGATTTCAACCAGAGAAGCCGGCTGATGAACGTGGACAAGGTTTTCAAGGCAGAGATCTCCAGCATCGTGCGCCTCACCGATATGGAAAAACTCTTCCATATCCGGATTCTGGATCCGGCGGAACGGGATCGTTTTACCTTTCAGCCGGGCCAGTTCGTCATGCTGGAAGTGCCGGGCTACGGGGAGGTGCCGATTTCCATATCCAGCTCTCCAACCAACCGCGGGTTCATCGAGCTTTGCATCCGCAAGGCTGGGGTGGTGACAGGGCTTCTGCACCGGGCCCAGCGGGGGGCGCGGGTGGGAATCCGGGGGCCATTCGGCACCTATTTTCCGCTGGAGAAGATGAAGGGACACGACATACTTCTGATAGCCGGCGGGCTGGGGCTGGCGCCGCTTCGCGCTCCCATATTCTGCGTGGCGGAAGACCGTCCTGACTACCGCAACGTGCACATCCTCTACGGGACTCGTTCCCCGGACCAACTGCTTTTCAACTACCAGTACGAGCAGTGGAGCCGCATTGACGGAGTGAACCTGCAGATCATCGTGGAAAAGCCCGACAAGGACTGGAAGGGTGAAGTGGGGCTCATCACCAAGCTCCTGGAGAATGTAAAGGTTGAACCGAAGATGACCTTCGCCATCGTCTGCGGTCCGCCCATAATGTTCAAGTTCGTCTGCGGCAAATTAAACGCGATGGGCGTGCCCATGCACCGGATGTTCGTATCCCTGGAACGCCGCATGCACTGCGGCATGGGCAAGTGCTGCCGCTGCAATATAGGCTCAACCTATACCTGCCTGGACGGCCCGGTCTTTGACTACTGGTCGGTCCTTAATCTGAAAGAAGCCATCTGAGGTAGCGCCATGAAATATTTGAGAATTGAGCCGGAACATCCCAAAATCGCGGTCTTTGATTTTACCTGCTGCGAGGGCTGTGAGCTGCAGTTGACCAACAAGGAAGAGACATTGGTGGACTTCCTCAAGTGCGTGGAGGTAATAAACTTCCGCGAGGTCTCCTCAGCCAAGGGGGATGATTATGACATCGCCTTCATCGAGGGCGCCATCAGCCGCCAGGACGAGGTCGAGCGGCTGAAGAAAATCCGGGAGCGGGCGAAGATCCTGGTGGCCTTCGGCACCTGCGCCTGCTTCGGAGGGGTAAATCGCCTGAAGAACGCTTTTGACCTGGCGGAGGCCAACCGGGAAGTTTACGGGGACAAGCCCAAGGAAACCCTCCCGGTCCGCGCCGTCCATGAGATCGTCCCGGTGGATCTTTCGATCCCGCAGTGCCCCGTAAACAAGGACGAAGTGGAGCGTGTCATCCAGCACCTCATGGTGGGCATTCCCTTCCAGTTTCCCGTGTACCCGGTCTGTGTTGACTGCAAACAGCGATTCATAACCTGCCTATTCGAAAAGGGGCGTCTCTGCCTGGGCTCCATCACCAGGGCCGGGTGCAACGCCCCCTGTCCCGCCGGAGGCCTGGGCTGCTGGGGATGCCGGGGGCCGGCCGAAGATCCGAACTACGAGGAGTTTTTCGCCCTGTCGCATGAGAAGGGATTTTCGAAAGAAGAAATCGCCGAGAGAATGAATTTCTTCGGCGCGCATGAAGGTGTCTTGAAATGAGCAAAAAATTGACGGTTGACGTTCACCATCTCACCAGGGTCGAGGGCCACGGAAACATCCGGGTGAGAATCGAAAAAGGGAAGATCCGGGAGGCGTCCTGGGAAGTGGTGGAGACCCCCCGCTATTTTGAGGTGATGCTGAAGGGAAAGCATTATACCTCGGCCGGCATCCTCACCGCGAGGATCTGCGGCATCTGCTCCATAGGTCATTGCCTGGCCAGCCTCCGGGCGACCGAGCAGGCCTTCGGGGTGGAAATTCCCGATGCGGCCGGGAAGGTCCGCCTCCTGGCCAAGCACGGGGAGACTCTCCAGAGTCACATCCTTCACCTTTTCTTCCTGGCGGCGCCGGATTTCCTCGATCTGCCGAGCGTCCTTCCGCTGATTGAGAAGAACCCGGAGGTCGTCACCCTGGCCGCCCGCCTGAAAATGCTGGGCAACCGCATCTGCGACGTCACGGCCGGTCGCACCACCCATCCGGTGTCTCTTCAGGTAGGCGGCGTGCTGAAGATGCCGGAAAAGGCCCGCCTTGAAGAACTGATCCCGGAACTTGAATGGGCCTTCGGAGGCCTCAAGGCAGCCTCGGATGTTTTTGAAACCTTCCATATACCCGATTTTGAAAGGGAGACGGAATTCGTGTCTCTCAAAGGGAAAAAGGAGTATCCCTTCATCGGGGGGCGTCTGGTGTCGAGCGACGGGGTGGACCTTCCGGAGAGCGAGTACCGCAAGGTAACAAACGAGTATGTAACCGACAACAACACCTCCAAGTGGTGCAAGCTCTCCCGGGAGTCATATGCGGCGGGGGCGCTGGCCCGCCTGAACAACAACTACCGGTTCCTGGTACCGGAGGCCAAGAACGTGGCCGCCCGCCTGGGGATTGCGCCCATAAACCATAATCCATTCATGAACAACATCGCCCAGCTCGTGGAATGCGTTCACGTGGTCAAGGATTCCATCCGGCTCATCGGGGAAATTCTCGCGCTTCCCGAGGACGCGCCCTTCATGGCTGAATTCAAGCCGAAGGCCGGCAAGGGAGTAGGCGCCGTGGAAGTACCCAGGGGCATCCTTTTTCACAGCTACGAGTACGATAAGAGCGGCCGCATAGTGAAGGCCGACTGTGTAATTCCTACCACGCAGAACAACGCCAACATTCACTACGACATGGGAGCGCTGGTGGAAAAATTCGCCACGGAGGGGATGAGCGATGAAAAGCTCGAACTTCTCTGTTCCATGCTGGTGAGGGCCTACGATCCCTGCATCTCCTGCTCAGTCCACTGAGGAGCAGGCCAACCATTGCTTTCACCTCGACAGCAACGGGGCCTGTCGGACTTTAAATTGGAGTTTTAATAAAGTCGGCGAACGGCAGAGAAAATATTTTATCACCCATGGTCCATCTCTCGCCGGTGAGGGTTACGAGGTAAGCGGCCCTGACTTTCTCTGAAAACAAATTGCTGAACGAATAAAGACTCTTGGCCATCTTTGCGTTCACCCTTGCGCTCAATTTAATTTCAAGAGGGATGACATGTCCCCCCTCTTCAATAACAAAGTCAACCTCTTCTCCCGAGGAGGTTCTCCAGTAATAGATGCGTGGAACCATTCCTCGATTATAAAACTGCCTTGTAATTTCACCAAGGACGAGAGTTTCAAACATTTGGCCGGAACCGATTCCTTGAAAGATCTGTTCCGGCGTGGTCACCCCTGAAAGATAGCAGAGAAGGCCGGAATCCAGGAAATAGCTTTTTGGGCTTTTAATAAGCCTTTTCCCTTTGTTCAGATAGAAGGGTTTGATCATCGCAATCTGGCCGCTTGCTTCAAGAATGGATATCCAGGCTTTGACGGTGTTGACGGCGACGCCGAGATCCCGCGCCAGGCTCGACAAATTGAGTATCTGGCCGTTGAAGGCGGCAAGAATCTGCAGAAATCTCTGAAAGTCCGTCAGGTCTCCTATCTGGCGCAACTGTCGCACATCTCTTTCAAGATATGTTTGCAGATACCCGGAAAACCAGAGCTCAGTGCTCAGTTTTTTCGTGGTGACGAGTTCAGGAAAACCGCCGGATAAAGCTCTCCCTTTCAAGGTCATCAAATCGATTTTTTTACTGAGTTTGAATTGCTCGCTGAAGGAAAGGCCGAGCAGAGTAAAAACTGCCATTCTCCCGGCCAGGGATTCACTGACTTTCGACATGAGGGGAAAACTTTGCGAACCGGTTAAAAGAAACTGACCCTTTGCATTTCTCTTTTTATCAATGAGCATTTTAATGAAGGGAAATATTCCCGGGGCGTACTGAATTTCATCCAGGATGATCGGCGCCGGATAATTCTTAAAGAAAAGCGCAGGTTCCTCAATTGCCATCATTCTCACATGGGGATCATCCAGGGAGACATAGAGATGGCTTCCGGAAAAAAGGTGTTTAAGAAGCGTGGTTTTGCCGGATTGTCTTGGCCCTGTCACAATCACAGCAGGAAACTGCTTTGCAGCGCTTTTTAAAACTTTTTCGATATCCCGTTTAATGTACATGGCGATCACGGTTCCTTGTATATTTGCATTCCTAATGCAAATATACATCATTTTGTTGGATTTGACAAGCCGAAAACTTATATCCTCCGCTCGACGAGCTTGATTTCGGCTTTGGTTAGGTCGTAGAGGTCATGGTCTATTTTCTGGAAATGTCTTATGTTTCAGCGATAGACTCCCCGGCGATGCCTCACCCGGAAAACGCGAACCGTAGTGCTTTTATCATCAATTTCATAGAGAACCCGGTAGTTCCCGACCGGAATACGCCACTGGGACTTGCTTCCCACGAGTTTCTTGACTTTCATCGGCCGAGGGTTTTCAGCGAGGGACAGAATCATCTCTTCCAGTCTTGCCAGAATGCTTCCAGAAAGAAGATCCAAGTCTCTCACGGCCGACGGCATGAGAAGCACCTTATATCTTTTCACTGCTGGCCCGCCTGGCGGCAAAATATTTCTGAGCCGAAACAGGGCGTCCCGGGGTTCTCCTGGCCTGTTCCATCAGAGATAAGTCGAGGAGGTCCTCCCGGAATTCCTTGTCTTCCAGTAGATATCTCAGTAAATTGGCCTTCTGGGTTTTATCAAGGCTCTTGAAGGCCGTGTAAAAGACTTCGCTGACGGCTTCCCTGGCAAGCATCGCAAACACCTCTTTGGTTTATTTTACCATATTCGCAAAAAGCATTTTTCGACTCTGACTCTACTATATTATAACATGGAAGAAAAACCGGGGGAAGGTTACGATTGGCGACATTACGGATTCTTCGGTTGTTCTTTGCTTTTTTTAACTAAGGCTCCACCCCGGGATAGACAAATCGCAAAGACTATAACCCCAAGCACAACGCATGGTAAGTGTAATAATGTTCCTTGAAAGACAAAGAATCCTCTGAACGAGAGTAGCATAAATATTAAACCGAGAAGTTGAATAAAGTTTCCCTTACTTTTAAGATTTGTGAAATCCATGAATATTGTCTCCTTTCCCGGCTGGGGTCCCGCCTACGGATGATTGAATAATCGCAGCTTTCGTCAACAAGAACTTGCATAAGGTGGATCTCAGGCGGATTTTTCCAGGAAGATTGTCTCTTCGTGGGCTAAATTATCGGCGGCGTAACCAATGGCGGCTTTGATATCAGCGGAGTTAAGGCGCGGATAGGCATCCAGGAGATCCGCTTCGGTTGCTCCCTCGCTGAGCTTTCTGAGAATCAGTTCAACCGGGATGCGAGTGCCGCGAATGACGGGCTTCCCCAACATGATCTCAGAGTTTATTTCTATTCGTCCCGTGGTCATTCCTTAACACCCCCATGGTTCTCTCTTTAAATTATACCACAAAAGATCTCAAACTCATATTGCCGATTCTTCAAGCGATCAAGCGTTTTATGAGTGGTTTGTGATTTTTTCGGCCCAGGCCAGGAGGCGGGAGAACCGGGTTCAGGCAGCATAGAGTTCTTGTCCTTCCCGAAGGATTTCGCGGTATATAAGGCCGATGTTGTTTTTATGTTTTTCAAGCAGGCTTGGAGTGGCGACGAGGATGTCAACAGGGTAGGGGATGCCAAACAACAGAGAATGGAGGTGTTGCGCGGTCTTCCGGCAATGGGTGCCTTCCGGTATGACGACGAGCAGATCAACATCGCTTTCTGCGCCGTCTTCTTGCCTGGCGGCAGAACCAAAGAGGAGTATCTGCAATGGATTCACCGCTTCAACAATGCGGTTGATCACTTCATCGTATCGTTTATTCGGCCGCATGTCCAACCTCCCAAGTTGATTGTGCACTTCTGCTCAAATTATAATGGCTTCGGCTGGCAAAGTCAACGAAACGGCACAAAAAATTGCTTTCCGGTTCTTTCGACGAGCTTGATTTCGTCCTCGGCGAGGCCGTAGAGTTCATAGACCAGGCGATCTATTTTCTGGTCGGTGGCCTCGATCTGCCGCTGGATCAGGGTCTTCATCGATATTATTACGCGACTTAGCGGGATCATGCGGCGTTATCGCTTGAAATTTTTATTGCAAAACCCTTGACAAATACAAAATCTGAGTTCATATTCCATTTAAGTTATGCATCCGGTGAATGTATAGCCTAAATGATTGGAGAGACGAAAATGAGGCTCAGAGAGCTCTTTAAATCTATTAAGAATGGGACGTTTTGGGGTGCATTTACGGCCCTGTTTGGGGCGATTGCTGCATTAGCGGCACTCGTAGCCGTTATCCAAGTCATTAATGCTGGGCGCGAAGAACAAGCCGCAAAGCGCCCATATCTACAGATCGATGAAGGCACATTCACACTAAAAGACGATGGACGGATATGTCTGTTTGTATTTAAATTTAAAAATATCGGGGCACGGCCTGCCTCGGAAATCCAACAGGAATCTTGGGTATTTGAAGCGGGGAAGCCGATTCTTCAGCCGGGGAGCAACTCTATAGCCAACGACATCCCCGGCGGCGGACCTTACATACTATCGCTCCATCATCGTATAGGGTTTTCTAAGAAGCCAGATATCGTTCCGCCTCAATCCGTGGTGATTCGTGTTAAATACTCGGACCCTATACTCAAGATTCGTTTTGAGCAGCTCTACTTCTTCAAATGGCGTGGAATGAAGGAGGGGGCAGCTTCTTCCGCGATCGATTATATGACGATTGAAGAGCGGGACACGGTACTTGAAAAACTAAAAAGTGCTCCAGGATTCATCTAATCCCTTGCAGTAGACGCGGACTTGCGCCTGCGCTTCTGAGTTCAATCGTTCTCTGTCGAAGCGATGCAAGAAAGGAATGGCATCTATCGGCGCCCGTGAAACAGGTCCAGGGGATGGCGAAGTTTTTTATATTCAGTGCAATTTGTATTTTAATTCACGATCTGAATGATAATCATTCACCCCTTGAATAGATTAACATAGGGAGTATTAAGCCATCATGGAAAAATTAGAGCAATAAGGTCTGACCCCACAGCCTTGCTCTGCGTTCTCTGCGTCTCTGCGGTGAATGGCTCAGGTCGCGGTGTCGCCTTTTTACAGCATCATGCAGATATAGTGGGTTTTGACGAAGGGGAGGCGGCCGATGACGTCCACAGCCCGTTCGATATCTTTAAGGCGCGCTTCTTTCAGCTCCAGCAGGATGTGGGCGCTCTTTTCCTCCGGTACTTCCTCCTGGAGTACGTGCCTGATGGAGAGGTGGAAATCCCCGAGCATGGAGGCGATCTTCCCGAATACCCCGGTGTCGTCGCTCACTGTAAAGCGAAGGTACCAGCGGGAGGAAAAATCATCGGCCATCCGGATGCCGCTCTCCGGTTTGGCCCGGAAGAATCCGGGCAGGTCCACCATGTAGGCCCGGGATTTTCTTGAGACGCTGAGGATGTCCCGGACTATGGAGCGGGCAGTCGGGATGGCCCCCGCGCCTTTTCCGATCTTGGTGATTGGATCCTCACGCCCTTTGAGGTACAGGGCCAGGGCGTTGTTCTCGTCCCGCACCGCCGCCAGTGGATGCGTCAGGGGCACGAGGGCCGGGGAGACGCGCAGGTACAGGGCATCTTTCAGTATTTTGGCCATGGCCAGGGGCTTGACTATCACGCCCCATTTTTCAAAGGCGGAGCGGTCAATGGGCAGGAGGCCGTCTATTCCCTGGCGCGGGATTTTTTTATATTCGATGAACTGGTTGAATAAAATGGAAGCCATAATGGAAAGTTTCTGAGATGCGTCGGTGCCGGAGACATCCATGAAGGGGTCGGCCTCGGCGAAACCCTTCTCCTGGGCAAGTCCCAGGGCCTGCTCGAAGGACATTCCCTCCATGAAGCGGGTAAGAATGTAGTTGCTGGTGCCGTTCACGATGCCTTCTATGCCCTGGATGTCGGCCAGGCCCGGATAGCTCAGGAAATCCTCTATGATGGGGATCTCCCCGCAGACGCTGGCCTCAAATCCCAGGTTCCGGCCGTGCCTGTCGGCGGCCGCAAAGATTTCCGGGCCGCATTCGGCCAAAAGCGCCTTGTTGGCCGTGACCACATGCTTTCCTTTTTTGAATGCTTCCAGTATGCAGGTGCGGGCCGGCTCAATGCCCCCCATGACCTCGAGCACGATGTCCACGGTGGGGTCGTTGAGGATCTCTTCAATGTTCGTGGTGAGTTTCCCGTCGAATTCCACGTTCCGCTTTTTGGCCGGATCCCGGACCATGGCGGCGGGGAAGCGCAGATGGAATCCCCCTTTCTCGGGGCTGTACATGGTGCGGCTGTAGCGCAGCACACCGCTTCCCACCGTGCCCATCCCCAGCATGCCGACGGTGATGGTGTTCTCCATGAATAGAGCCTTATATAAGGAAAGCACGATATCGGAAAGACCCCGCTTTTTCACCAGGAACTCGAAGGTGTTGTCCGTGAGGATCTGCGGGGACTTGTGAACCAGCGTCATCCCGTACTTTTCCGGGTTTTCGGCGTCCTGTAGAGCCCCGTGGATCTTGGAGAGTATGCGGGGGTTTTCTCCAAGCCCGTCACCCACGATCTTAATGAGCACCTGGTCGCGGGACAGGTGCCCCCGGTATTTGGCCTCTATGCGGGAGAGTTCCGGAAGGTAATTTTCAAACACGAAGGAGATGCGGCCGAAGGTCTCGGAGGAAAGGGCGGTGGTGAGTCCCTCGACTTCCTGGAGATCTTTTTTGAAGGCCCGGGCCTCCTCCTGGTTTTCGGTATACAGGGTAAAGAGCTGGGTCCCGTCCAGCAGGGTCATTCCGCGGGGGAGCCCATCCGCCTGCCGCTGGCTTGAGACCACGGTACCGGGATGGTCGGGATTGAGGGTGTTTTTAATGAAGAGCTGGATGTGCTTGCCCTTTTTTACTGCCTGGTACACGGCCAGGAGGGCCTTTTCGTAGAGCACTCTTGAGCCGTAGGCGGCCATCTGGAACGCTTCTTCGTACGATAGCTCCGGGATGGTCTCCGGGTGGCCGGCCGCTTTGAAGGCCTCCGGGAGGTGGGCCGGTGGAATCCGGTAAATCCCGTCCACGTCGGTCCAGATTTCGACATCCCGTTTGAGGGCCGCTCCCAGGATGGCGGCAGTGTAGTCGGAGCCGCCGCGCCCGAGGGTGGTCTTCCGCCCGTCGGACGTGACGCCGATATAGCCGGGGAATACGAGGAGATGGTTGCTTGCGATGACTTTGAGGGCTATTTTTTCGAGGCTCTCCTCTAGAATGTCGGCGTTTTGAAAGGCCTCGTTAGTGATAAAGCCGAAATCGCCCGGATCGGCGGGTGCATATTTCAGGCCCATTTTAGAAAGGATGTCGGCCATGATGCGGGCGGACAGGATTTCTCCAAACCCCATTATGGCGTCCATGGCCTCCCCTGTATTGGCGCGTTTTCCGGCCCGGATGTCGTCGGCCATGACGCAGAGGGCCGTAAGTTCTTCGGTCAGGATGCTTTCCTCAAGTCCGAGATCCCGGATAATGGCGTGGTGGATCCCGGTAATATTGGACAGTTCCCCGGCGGCGTCTCCGCCCGCCAGAAGCGCTTCCCCGGCTTTTTTCAATAGATCCGTGACCTTGGGTTCTTTCTCCTTGGAACCGACGGCTGAGACCACGACGAGCGGCTTTAGATCCTGCCTCTTCGCGATGATTTGCGCCACTTGGGCGAAGCGTTCCGCGTCGGCCAGTGAGCTTCCGCCGAATTTGAGGATGCGTTTTGTATGCATGCGGTTTCTCCAGCGATGAAATTGTTTGTTGTTACTATACCACAGAGATCCTCCAAAAATCAAATAAAAAAGAGAACCTCTGGATCTCTTTCGGAGGGGGGGGCGGATTGAAAGAAAATATATATTTTCTGAAACTCTTCTCATGGTTTGCTGTAATAGAGAAAAAAAGCAAGTATTAATGCGCATTCCCACGCTTTTTTATCTTCGTATAAACCCGCTTGACTCTGGTATCAGTGCCTGCTATAATAATCAAGCTGATATTGTTATACAGCTTGTGCTCTTTGAAAAGTGGATAGAGAAGTGACGCCGGAATGTGCGGGTTGGTTTTAGACTCCGTTAATGACTGGCTTTAGGGTCAGTTGTGATATTTTATGGAGAGTTTGATCCTGGCTCAGGACTAACGCTGGCGGCGTGCCTAACACATGCAAGTCGAACGGGGTTTTGCCGGGTAGCAATACCTGGCAAAATTTAGTGGCAGACGGGTGAGTAAAGCGCGGAT
>JAZDOK010000049.1:0-3068 GCA_043798715.1 bacterium | reverse complement strand
ATCCGCTCCCTCCTACCGTAGATGGGGTTGCCGGCAGATCATGTGGAGAGGGTGATCGAAAAGACTCATCATCTGGAATCTTGTGGAGATATCCGCGACCTGCTAAGGATGCTGGTATTCCCCGGGAAAAAGGCCACGAAGTTCCATCGATTGCTCTGCTGAAAAAGCAGTGTAGGGGGCAGTGCCGGTTCAAGCTATTGATACCGACACTTGCCATACCTCAAATAGACACTATCACGAAGAATCCGGAGGTGCGAAGATGAGAAGAAATTTTCAATGGATGGGCGGGTTGGCTATTTTTTTTCTGGTTCTCCTAGTAACAGGTTTTTCCGACGAAGGCCGGGCAGCAGATAGCTATCCCACCAAACCCATCACCGTCGTCATCTGCTATCAGCCCGGTTCCACGGATGTTTCGCTACGGCTTTTTACGGAGAGGATGGCTTCCTACCTCGGCCAACCCATGGCCTTTGTCTACAAGCCGGGTGCAGCGGGGGCGGCGGGGGGGCTCTTTGCCGCCAAGTCCCAACCCGACGGGTACACGCTGATCGGCGGTTCTCAAGCCCCGCTCATCATCTCCCCGTTGACCAAGGATGATGTGGGTTATTCCCTGGATGACTTTGTCCCGGTGGTGCGCCTGGCCAACAGCGTCGGTCTCATTGCGGTAAAGGCGGGTTCCCCCTGGAAGACCCTGAAAGACTTGGTGGAAGATGCCCGGAAATCCCCCGGTAAAATTACCTTCTCCACCTCCGGGGTTTTTTCATCTCCTCATCTGAAAATTGCGATGTTCCTCAAGGCGGCCGGAGTTGATCTGACCCATGTTCCCACAACGGGCTCCACCCCGGCCATGACGGCCTTGTTGGGCGGACATGTGCAGGTCACCTCCAGCGCGCTGAACACGCTTCGGCCTCATCTCAAATCCGGAGCCCTTCGTCCGCTTGCTTTTTTCGAGAAAACGAGATTGAGTGAGTTTCCCAACGTCCCCACCTTCCTGGAGCTCGGTTACCCGGAAGGCTTCTCGGTCTGGTATGGGATTCTGGCTCCCAAAGGCACTCCCAAAGAGATCGTAAATACGATCTACGAAGCCGCCAAAAAAGCAATCACCGAGCAAAAGAAAGAAATTGAAGACGGGCTGAATAAGTTGTCGCTGCGACTGGATTTTCTAAGTCCCCAAGAATTTACCAAGGAGATCAGAGAGGAAAGCGATGAAGTGAAGCGCTTTATCAAGGAATTAAAAACAACCTCTAAATGACGGCTCTCCATCTCCGTCCGCCTCTGTCCGCTGCAGCGATTCAAAAGGTGACGTTGCTGAAGAAAAAGGAGGGCCCGATGATTACAACGAAGGATCTCATCCGCAAGAGCGCGATCTATTATGCCGACCGGCCGGCGGTGGTCTTCGAAGGGCAGACCTTGACTTACCGGGAGGTGAACGAGAGAGCCAACCGGCTGGCGAACGCCTTGAGCGATCTGGGGCTCCGTCCGGGCAGCCGGGTGGCGACACTGCAGAGCAACGGCCTGCACTTCATTGAGGTTGTTTTCGGGGTAATCAAAGGTGGGTTCGTTCAGCTTACCTTGAATCCGAGATTGAAATCCCCCGAACTCCTCTTCCAGCTCAAAGATTCGGAGGCGGAAGCCATTGTCTTGCAGCATCAGTATGCAGGGCTCATAAAGTCAATATTACGTGAGTTGAGCAACCTGAAGCACGTCATCTGTTTCGAAGGTCAAGAGGCGGGGATGCTGGACTATGAACGTTTCATTGCATCTGCCAGCCCTCTGGAACCGGAGGCGGAGCTGGACCCGGAAGCCTTGGGAGAATTGAAATACACCTCCGGCACCACCGGGGCCCCAAAGGGAATCATGCTCCCTTTCAAAGCCTGGCAGAACCTCTCGCGCAATCTTCTGCTGGACCAAATGCCCTTCTTAGATTGCCGAGATCGCTTCATGGCACTGCAGCCTCTCCAGCACGGGGCGGGGAGGAGGATCCTCCCCGTCTGGATCAGGGGGGCAACCCATTACGTCGTTACCCGTTTTGATGCGGACGTTGCCTATACCATGATCGAAAAGGAAAGAATCACGGTGATCAAGACTGTTCCCACCGTCATCCTGCGGCTGCTGGATTACCCCGATATCGCAAAGCGCGACCTGAGCAGCCTGCGGGCCGTCATCTTCGGCGCTTCCCCCATGCCCGTGGAGCGGCTGAAGCAGGCGATCGAGATCTTCGGCCCGATTTTCATTCAAGGGTACGGGCAGACGGAAGCACCCGTGACCATCTGCGCCTTGAAGCAAGAGGATTATGCGGTCGAAGGAGATCTCGGAAAGGTCAAGCACCTGAGTTCAGTAGGCCGGCCCTATACGATGGTGCAGGTGAAAGTGGTGAATCAGGAGGGGAGAGAGGTGGCTCCGGGGGACCTGGGGGAGGTGATTGTCACGGGCGATCACATCATGATGGGATACCTGAACCGGCCAGAGGCAACGGCAGAGACCCTCCGCGACGGATGGATCTACACGAGAGACATAGCCACGGTGGACGAGGTGGGCTATATCTATCTCACCGGGGGCCGCAAGTCGGATATGATCATCACCGGTGGATTGAATGTGTATCCTAATGAGGTCGAACAGGTCCTCTATCAGCACCCCGCCGTCGGCGAGGCGGCCGTGATCGGGATTCCGGATCCAGCGTGGGGCGAGGCCATCAAGGCCTGTATTGTATTGAAGACCGGCCACCTGGCGAGCGAAGAGGAAATCATCGATTTTTGCAAGGAGCGCCTGGCAAGCTACAAGAAGCCGCGCTCCGTGGAGTTTGTAAAAGACCTTCCCAAGAATTCGGCGGGGAAAATCATGCATAAGGAATTGAGGAGGAGATTCGTTGACGACCAAAGGGAGCAGTAAAAAGACAATTGAGCGCGCCTTACGGGAATGGGAGGAGAAAGTCCGCCGTCCCAGCGTGGAGAAGACGCCGGAGACCCGGGCAGAGTTTAAGACGCTGAGCGGCTATCCGGTGGAGCCGATTTACACCCCCTTCCATCTGGAAGGGATCGATTATGTAAAGGATATCGGCTTCCCCGGTCAAT
>JAZDOK010000107.1:0-2233 GCA_043798715.1 bacterium | reverse complement strand
TTTAACGATGCCCTTCTCCGGTGCTGCCGGGCCCAGGGGGATGCTTCCCGGCTCCAGGTCAGCATGAATCCCGCGGACGATGAACATTGGACGTTTGAACGGCTGATCGAGTCGCCAGCGGTTGACCCCGAAAACCCGCTGATCACCAAGAAGGTCTTTTGGATCCCGCCAGGCGAGAACATCCACCTCAAGGAAACGGCTCGCCAGGCGGCCAGGGCTGCTTACAAAGACGACCCTGCTGCCTATGAGCGGTATGTCTTGGGCAAGTTTGCCACGGTCAACCGGGGAGAGCGCGTCACCACCGAGTACAACCCTGAATTTCACCGGTCCCCCGACATCCTCATCCCGGCTCCGGGACTGATTTCTTTCAGGTTTTGGGATGGTTGGCACAACCCGGCCTGTGTCATCGGCCAGCAGACCAAGATCGGCCGATTGATCCACATCGACACCCTGATCATGGAAGGGGGCGACATCGGCTCCCTCATCGACACCAAAGTTCTGCCGCTCATGGAGTCCCCCAAGTGGAAGAACAAGGCGATGGAGTGGCGTGACATTGGCGATCGCACCATGATGATCCCCGACCAAAGCCGGAAACAGCACTCGGCGTCCAAGGTGATCGAGGAGAAATTGGGCGGGAGGTTTGAGCCGGGGCCGAGCAAGTGGTCGATCCTGAAATTAGGGATGAAGCGGGCCTTGAACATGAACATCCAGGGCCTGCCGGCCATTTACCTCAACCCGGGTGAAAAGCTGCTCCATAAGGGATTGAAGGGTGGGTGGCATTACAAGACGGACAACTCGGGCAAGGCTATAAGCAATATCCCTGAAAAGAATCCTGTCTCTCATATTTGCGAGGCTTGGGCCAACGGCGTGTGCGTCATGCTCCCGGTCAACGTGGCACAGAACCTTGGGGATCTGAAAGCGATGGCAGCCAAAGCTAAGAAAAGAGCCCAGACCTACGCGGTTGGAGGCCATTAATGGGACGCCAAGGGACCTTAAAAACCCACGGTCATAACGGCTGGTGGCCGATGCTGGCTCACCGGCGCAAACACATGGACGGCACCATGACGGGGCGTGAATGCTTCGTTGACATGAGAAATGGCACGATTTGCGAGCCGGAGAAGGGGTGGAGCACCGATTCCCTGCCCTATGCTACCGGCGAAATAAGCTCGTTCCAACACCAATCCGACGCTTTTCGGGAAAACTTTGACCGGATCGACTGGAACGGGGGCAAGGCCGAGGCCGCGCCTTCCCTTACACCGGAAATCAAGGCCCGCCGCAAGTTTGCGGACAACTACGACAACATTTTCAAACGGAGCCAATAGATATGCCTGGGAAAAAAGCCCCAAAAGCCAAGAGCAAAAGTCAAAGACGCATGATGGGCATGGCCACCGCGATCCAGCAGGGGGAAATGCCTGCGGCAAAATCGCCGGCTGCGGCTGAAATTGCCAGCAGCATGAATCCGGGCGACCTGAACAGTCTCGCCAGCACCCCGGAAACGGGGCTTCCTGAAAAAGCGAAGCCTACCACCAAGCTGCGGCCCGCCCCCGGGGAGCGTAAGCCCATGCAGGTCAGAACATCGGTGAGCAGAAGGAAATTCTAATGGCCTTTATCGAGGATCCCCGCAAATCCGTGAAGGAGCGCATGGGCGAGATTACTCGCCAAGAGCCCGCCATGGATGCCAGGGAGTTGGCTGAGCGAGAAGAAGCTGCCAAGGCTTATGCCGGGGAGAATGAGAAGCACTTCGTCGAGTACCTGGAGGATTGCGTCGCCACCTCCATGAACGCCAATGAGGAAGTTCGGGAGGTTCAGGACGAGTGCTGGGACCTGTGGAACGAAAAGGAGCCGCCGAATTACGCTAACAAGGAGTCGTGGCAATCCCGGGTAGTGCTCCCCATGCCGCACTCTTCGGTCCTCTTTGCCATGTCCTTGATTCGCAAGGCTTTTGATGTGCAGTTCTTGAATATTGAGAACGAGCGCAACCAACCGGTGGCGGACTTCAACAAAAAGCTGATGACGATCCAGCTTTCCCGTCCCTTCTCCAATTTTCCGCTCCAATTTTCAGATGCTTGCGGGATGTCCTGTGCAGTGGGCACCAGTATGGAAATGATCCCGGTTTACCGGAAGGGGAAAGGGCTCAAATTTCTCCTTATCGAGCCGTGGAAAATCTACCGGGACCCGGACGCCGCTTCTCGGGAACCTCAGTCGGGACTTTATTGGGTCCATTCCGAGTACC
>JAZDOK010000065.1:0-4996 GCA_043798715.1 bacterium | reverse complement strand
AGCGGTCCAGGCAATTCTTTCCGCTTTGGCCCAGAGTGGTCCAACGGTTATTTGTCTGGAGGACATCCATTGGGCTGATCCATCGTCCCTTGATCTTCTTCGTTCTATTCTATCGGAGTTCAGCCATCCGGTCCTGTTTATCTGTGTGTACAGGCTTCCTTTTAGCCTTTTTACCAGCCATCAGTTGGGCGCCATTGGCAAATCTTACCAGGAGATCAAGCTCCAGGATCTCTCAGCCTCGGATGCGCAGGACATGATGGAATCTCTACTGAAGTCCAAGACCATTCCCCATGAGTTGAGGAAGTTCATTCAGGAAAAGGTGGAGGGGAATCCCTTTTATCTGGAAGAGGTGATCAACTCCCTGATCGAATCGGGCACCTTGATCCGCGACAACGGCGACTGGAGGCTGAGCCGGCCCATCAATCAGTCAGACATTTCGCCCACGGTACAAGGCGTCATCTCCGCAAGGCTCGACCGCCTGGAGAAGGAGATGAAGCGGATCCTTCAAGAAGCCTCAGTCATCGGGAGGGCCTTTCTCTATGAGATCCTTACCCAGATATCGGAGATCAAAGACCGGCTCGACCATCATCTCCGCAGGTTGGAGCAGTTCGACCTGATCCGGATCCGGTCTCTTCAGCCTGAGCTGGAATATGTTTTCAAGCATGCCTTGACCCAGGAGGTGGTCTACAGCGGTCTTCTTAAAAAGGAGCGCCAGCTCGTTCATGAGCGCATCGCCCTGGTTATGGAGCAGTTGTTTCACGAGAGGCTTGCGGAGTTCTACGAGACCCTGGCCTTTCATTTCAAGCGGGGCCAATCTCTACATAAGGCCGTCGATTATCTCATAAAGTCGGGGGAGAAGAGTCTCAAAAGGTATGCCATTGAAGAATCCCATCAATACTTTCAAGAGGCCTTCAATCTTCTGGAGAATAAGACTGGCATGACGGATGAAGAAAGGGGAGTCCTGATCGATCTACTCATCAAGTGGGCCTATGTCTTCTACTACCGTGGCGATTTCAGGGGCCTCGTCCGTTTGCTCAGCGATCACGAAAAGCTGGCTGAGTCTCGGGACAAGGCCGAACTCGGGATGTTCTATGCGTGGCTCGGCCTTGGCCTGAATGGCACCGGGGACGTGAAAAGTTCTTATGAGTATTTGGGCAAGGCACTCAAGACTGGGGAAGCGATTGAAGACCGGAGGGTCATCGGCTACGCCTGTACCTGGCTCACCTGGACCTGTGCCGAATTGGGCCTTCTTCAGGAGGCCGTTGCCTTTGGACAGAGGGCCCAGGATATCTCCAGGTCTTTCGAGTCCGATCCCTACTTATATTTCAAGTCCCTCAGCGGGCTCGGGTACGTGTACTGGCAGAGCGGAGAGACTCGAAAGACCCTGGAAGCCGGGAAGGCCCTTCTGGACTATGGTGAGAAACACTCCAATATCCGAAGCCTGGTGATGGGTCACTTGACTATGGGATTGGGCTACGTTACGCAGGGTGATTTCCCTTCGGCGATTGCATGCCTGGAGAACGGAACCCGGTTTTCCGCGGACCCTTACTACTCCCAGAGCTTACGGGCGCTCCTTGGTTCAGTCTACTTGCTCACCAACCAGCTTGATAAGTCGGAGGCCGCTCTCGAGGAAGTGGTGGCCTACAGCCGGGAGTCTGGTGCCGGGGTAATCGGAACATTGGCGTGTATTTTTATGGGCGCGTTGTTAATTGCCAAAGGCCGAATGAGCCAAGGAATAAAATTATTGACAGAAGGCCAACGCACCTGTCTGGAAAACCAGAGGCGGGGCATATATGCCCTCTCTGAGTATGTGCTGGCGAAGGTCTATTCTCAGATTGTGGAGGGATCGGGGCCGATCCGTCTATCCACAATGGCCAGGAATATAGGCTTTCTCATCCAAAACGTTCCGTTCGCCAGCAAAAAAGCCGAAGAACATTTCAATCGAGCCATAGAGGTTGCTAGGGAGATCGGCGCGAAAAGCACGATGGGGATGGCCTATCTCGATTTGGGTTTGTTGGCCAGGATGAAGGGAAAGACAGAGCAAGCAAAGAAATGCTTCTCCGAGGCGATCCATATTTTTGAGCAATCCGAGGCGGAGGGGTTCCTAAAAAAGGCGAAGGAGGCCCTGGCCTCCTTGAGATAACGGCAATGTCGCGTCTCGGAGGTTGGTGTCACAATTCATCGCTGCTCAGAGGGCTCGGGAACCAGGGCGCTGAGATTGGACGGCGCTAAAACCCTTGCCAAACGACCCCTTCCGTGTTATCCTATAAATAAAAACAGTGTGATTGTGAGTGAGGAGATAATTAAGATACAGTACTGACACTGACACTCACACTGACGCTTTTTGGGTATTTCTATGATTGGCTATCGTTATTTTTGTGGCAAGGACCCCGTTCCTTCTGAAGGAGCGGATTCCGAAGAAATCCTCAAGCAGCTCTCCGACCTTCTTCTCCGTGAGAACGACATCGGAAAATCTCTCGACCTTTTGAAACAACAGGGCGTGAAGCCGAATGATGAATTCCCGGGGCTCCAGGGGATCCATGATTTTCTGGAAGAGGTGCGCCGCCTGAAGCAGAAGCTCCAGCAGTCCGGTTCTCCCTCGGATCCCGAGGCCATGGAGGAGCTGAAACGGCTGGAGAAGCTGGAACACGAGTTGCGCCGCGCCTCCTGGGGACTTGACCCGGAGAAGATCGACGCGCAAGAGATCCGCGAACTACTGGGGGAGAAGAGTTACCAGCTCTGGAATGACCTCAAGGCCGTTCCCCGCCTCCTGGAGGTCAACGGTTATATCGAGAAGCTGGGGGCCAAGTATGTCCTCACCCCCAAGGGGATGCGCAAGATCGGGCAGCGAGCGCTGCGGGATATTTTCCACTCCCTGAAGCGGGATGCCCTGGGCGGCCACGAAATTCAGTTTCGGGGCAACGGGATAAATATTTTGCTGGAGGAAAGCCGGCCGTACCAATTCGGGGACCCCTTTCACCTCAACCTGAGCGCCACGCTGATGAATACCCTCGAAAGGCAGGCTCTTTCCTCACCCCGGCCCAAAGGCGCTCGCCGTCTGGAGATTCGTCCCGATGACTTCGAGGTCTATCAGACAGAAAAACGCACCCGTTCGGCCGTCGTCCTCATGCTGGACATGAGCGGGTCCATGGCCCGGGACGAAAAATTTTTCGCCGCCAAGAAAGTGGCTCTGGCCCTGCATACCCTTATCCAAACCTATTTTCCCCAGGACCGGCTGCACCTGGTGGGCTTCTCCTCTTACGCCCGGCCCTTGAAAGGCAGGGACCTTGTCTGTCTCAACTGGGATCTGGACAACCCCTACACTAACATGGAAGAAGGACTCATGCTGGCCAAAGCCCTTCTCCGCCGGGAACACGCGCCCAACAAGCAAATCATCATGGTCTCAGATGGTGAACCCACCGCTCACAAGGAGGGCGGGAAAGTCTTCTTCCAGTTTCCCCCTCACCCCAGGACGCTGGCCAGGACCCTCCTGGAGTTCAAGAAATGTGCCTCCTGCGGCATCAACCTGAATATCTTCATGCTCGGGCAGGAAGCCCCGCTGCTGCAGTTTGTCCAGCAGGTCTCCAAGGTCAACCGCGGCCGGGCCTTCTACACCACCCCCAATAACCTGGGCCACTACCTCCTCGTTGACTTCCTCTCTCAAAAGCGCAAGTGGATCATCGCCTAAAAAAAGGGGGCCGAAGCCCGCTTTTTGAATTTTCTGTAGGCCTCTAATTCCAGAAGATTTCTATTTTTTTACTTGACAAGTAGGCGCTAATAGGTATTCAATTACTTGTCAAATCCACCCAAATTGGAGAACCGAGCCCCTTCTTACCTTACGGGGGAGAAATGTTCTGTTTTTTGGGGGGAGGGGACGTTTTATTGTCACCCTCCATATGACGAGCTGCTGGTCTGGGTTGGCTGTGAGAGGCCACCCAGTTAATCGAGTACGACGCTTGGAGCCTAAAATGCGAAGCTCGGCCGGTAGACCTTGTCTATCTCTTACCTGGTTACGACTTCGTGCAATCGCTACCCAACCCGATCGAAGCCATCTCTATGATATGGTCCAAGAGAATTTTATTCCATCGATGGACAGGGCTATAAAGGTCTAGATCAACAAACGCCTACTCAAGGGAGAAGTTAACTCCAAATAAAGGGGGGTAAAAGATGGGAAAAGTTATGAAATGGGTGGCTATCATTATAGCGATTGTAGTCTTCGTTATTGTAGCGTACACAATGCTTCTCTCTCCAATTCTCGAAAGGGGATGGCAAGGCTAAAAAATTCTTGTGCCTTAGGTTTTAGATGGATTTAGGATTCATCTTCATGGAGGATGAGGATTGCATTTTTTACCCAAAAGGGAGTTAAGAAGGGGATATGGGGCTTTTCATTAGAAATGGGGAAAGGGATTTCCCTCCCATCCGGGGAAAGGAGGTGGTGAAATAGAACGGAAGAAATTCTATTAGAAATGGTTGGAACGTTTTTGGCTGGCCTTAATCGGGTATTTTAAAATAACTCAAAGGAGGTTGCAATATGGCTGAGCTAAAAGTTGATCATGGCCAGATGCCGGATTGGGGGAGGGCAGATCTTCCTGCACCTCCACCCATGAACTTCAAAAATGTGCTTGCGGTGGTGGGTCCTGGGACGATTGCTTTGAGCATGTCCATCGGCAGCGGTGAGTGGTTGATGGGCCCGGGCTTGTCCGCCCTATATGGGCCCACGATCCTTTGGATCACTACAGTGGCCGTCGTTTTACAGGTTATCTTCAATATGGAATGTGCCCGGTACGTGTTATACACCGGAGAGACCTGTTTTTCCGGGTACATGCGCTGCCGTCCGGGTCCCAAGTTTTGGGGTTGGGTCTGGGCTGTTTTAGGATTCCTCCATGTGGGCTGGCCGGGATGGGCTGGGGCCGGTGCCGCGTCTCTTTTCGCTGGATTTGTTGGGCACCTCCCCGGGGCCCCGGACAAAGCTGGCCTCATGGCCTTTACCTACCTC
>JAZDOK010000047.1:0-2211 GCA_043798715.1 bacterium | reverse complement strand
CGGGCCGTGGAGCTCCCCCTTCTGTTCGATCCCCAGGCCCCGGCCATCGCCCTCAAACCCGGTGTCGCCGCCCTGAAGGCATGCCTCCGCCTTCTGTCCGCCACGGATGAGCTCTTTACCGCCCCGGACGCCTTGGGCTGGGCCTACCAGTACTGGAATACAGAAGAAAAGGACCGGGTCAGAGACCGGGTCCGCACCGTCAAAGGGGCGAAGATCGAAAAGCTCGACATCATCCCCGAGACCCAGCTCTACACCGAGCCCTACATGGTCAAATTCCTCGTCCAGAATTCCCTGGGCGCCCTCTGGATGGCCATGCATCCCGAATCCCGGCTTTGCGACTCCTGGGAATACTTCGTCCGCGATGCCGACCGACCGACCGTGTCGCCCAAGCCCGTCCAGATGTTTTCATTTCTCGATCCCTGCACAGGTTCCGGACATTTTCTTCTGGAGGCCTTCGATCTTCTCTACGCGATGTATGAAGAAGAGGGGGAACTGAAGACGCCGGCCGACATCTGCGAGGCGATCCTGACCCGGAACCTCTACGGGATCGACATCGACGAGCGGTCCATCCAGATCACCGCCCTGGCCCTGACCATGAAGGCCAAGGAAAAGGCGTCCGATTTTTTGCCGACGTGGATGAACCTGGCGGCCGCGAACATCCACCCGGCGAACGGTCCGGACCGACTCACGGCCTTTCTCGAAAAACATCCCGAAGACAAACCGCTCCGGAACGCCCTCACCACGGTCTTCGAGAGTCTCGGCCATGCCGATGAACTGGGTTCCCTCCTGCAGATCGAGGAGCCCGTCGAGAAGGAACTGCGTTACCTGAAATCCCTCGATGATGAGGAAAAGACCGACACTGATCAAGCGGTTTTGCCGCTCAAGGACTTCGAAAAATCGGAGCAGCAGCGCCTCCCCCTGGGGACAGACTCCTACGAGGATTGGAAAGCAGGTGTTCTGGACCGCCTGAAGGCCCATTTCAGAGAGGAAACGGCATCGACGGATCTTTCCACCCGCTTCTTCGGCCAGGCGGCGGGCAAGGGGTTATCCCTCTTCGATTTCCTCTCCCGGCGCTACGACGTGGTGGCCACAAACCCGCCCTACATGGGTTCCAAGAACATGGGCCCCATCGTCAAACGGTACGTGGAAACCCACTTCACCCCAGGCAAACGGGACCTCTACGCCGCCTTCATCCTTCGGTGCCTGGAGTTGGCCCGGCCGGAGACGGGCCGGGTGGCGATGGTCACCCAGCAGTCCTGGATGTTCCTCCGCTCCTTCGCGGAGCTGCGCGCCCTGGACGAGGAGAAACTCAAGAAAGCCATAGGTTTCAAGGGGATTCTACGGGATACGTCCATCGAGACCCTGGCACATCTCGGAGAACATGCATTTCTGGATAGCTCGGCAGCAGGTGCGTTTGTTGTCCTCTTCACCCTCGCCAAAAAGGCCCCGGCCGGCGACCACCGCTTGACGGCCTTCCGTCTCATCGGCCCGAAAAGCCCGGAGGAAAAGGAACTGCTTCTTCGGATCTCAGTTTTTAAAGATAATCAAACATCACTCGTTTCCAACCCTAAACAAAAGCATTTCGTTAACATACCTCTCTCACCTATTGGATATTGGTTGAGAGACAATTTTTATAAGGTATTTAAAAACAAGACTATAGGAGACATCTCAAAAATCGTTCAGCAAATAATAACCGCTGACAACAAGCGTTTTCTTAGATATGCATGGGAAATCACGAATCTTAATAAAAACTGGCTTGGCTACTTGAAATCTGGGGGATATGCTCGATGGTCTGGATATGAAAAAATGCTCATAAATTGGCGAGCGAATGGTGAAACAATCAAACTCGCAATTCTCGAAAAATATCAATATCTCAAAGGGAATTGGGGATGGTTGATTAAAGAAGAAACATTTTTCAAAACAGGGTGGACATACACGCTTATGGCTCGGGGTTGTTTTGGTGTAAGGCAATTATCGAGTAATTTTATATGCGATAGCGTGTCTCCGGCAATTATTCCTCATGAAGAATGCTTGGGACTAAGCTCTATTCTTAACTCACGAATAATCAGTTATTTACTCCGATCAACAACATCTGAAATAAAATTCAGAGAAAATTATGTAGCAAGAATGCCTTTGCCACGTCATGTGAACATGGTGACGTTATCAAAGACTGAACTTTCATGCATTGCCCATAAGAATATTATTATCAAA
>JAZDOK010000029.1:0-2266 GCA_043798715.1 bacterium | reverse complement strand
ATGGTCGAAAATAGTTCCTGTAGGGGCGGGCTTTATGCCCGCCTGAAATCCGGCCCATCGGGGTCATTGGGCGGGGTTGAACCCCGCCCCTACGAAATGAATATTTACACGCATGCGCAATTAATTATGTCGTCGTGTATATTTCCACCGAGAAGGATGATCGGCAGTCATGGGAATCGTCATTCAACCCACCCTGCTTAACGAGAAGGTCTATGCCACCTTCGACGGCGACGAAAGAATGAAGAGTCTCCCCGGACTTTGTCTTAAGCTGCTATCCGAGCAGAAAAAGTCGTGGCCGGACCTTCGGAAAGGCTGCGAATCGCTCAGGGAGTTCAGGGAGAGGGATGTCACCTGCGGGGGATTTTCCGTCCGCCTCCAGTACAATCCGGGAAGGATCAAGAGCAGCCTGGCCGACGTGGGCGAAAAAAAGGCAACGGAACGGGGATGTTTCCTCTGCCTGGATCATCTCCCTAAAGGCCAGAAAGGGCTCCTCTACAGAGGCGCCTACCTGATCCTTTGCAATCCCATGCCTATTTTCTCTGCTCACTTCACCGTCTCCCATGTGGAGCATTGCCGCCAAGCCATCACGGAACATGTCGGTACCCTTTTCCAGCTCCTGGCTGAATTTGGTTCCGGCTGGACGGTCTTCTACAACGGGCCCAAATGCGGTGCTTCCGCACCGGACCACCTTCACTTTCAGGCAGGCCCATCGGGACAAATGCCCGTCGAGAAAGAAATCCGGGAGGAGAAGAGATTCACTTGGATGACACAGGTTGACGGTGTCCTCCTCTATCGCGTGAGAGATCTGGGACGGGAAGTCGTCATCCTGGAGGGAGACGACCCGACGGCCGTGGGGGGAGCTTTCAAGGGTTTTCTGAACGCCCTGAAAAAGGTTCTTCGCCTAGACGAGGAGCCCATGATGAACATCGCCGGTTTCCACCAGGAAAGGAAGTGGCGTCTCGTGATCTTTCCGCGCCGGAAACACCGTCCCGACGCCTTTTTCAGGGAAGGGGAGGGCCGGGTGGTGGTCAGCCCGGGGGTGATCGATATGGGGGGCGTCCTGGTCACCCCCGTGGAAAGAGATTTCGAGCGGCTGGATGCAGCGGCGGTGGAGGCCATCTACGGCGAAGTATCCCTGGAAGCAGAGACCGTGGAAAAGGCCGTCGACGCTATGGTATAGCCCTCTCAAAAAATGGGAGAGGGGCCCAATGAACGGGAAGGAAACCCTTCATTTAAAGAAAAGGGGGATTTGTTCCATTAATTCCTGAACGGACCAAATCCCCTGTTTTTTTAAGATCGTTCTTACCTTCACCGGCTCCGCAAAGAGGGCAATTTTCCCTCCGCTGGCGTAGAATACCTTCCCGTTTATATAAGATGCATGATCAGAGGCAAGATAAGCGATCAGCGGCCCGATTCCCTCAGGGCCCGGCGGATTGATTCCCCATTCATATTCTTCTCGGGAAATTTTGCCCAGCTTATATTTTGTTTCAATCAAAGCTAAAGTTCGGGGGCCGCTAATGTCAGTCTTCGCATAAGGGGCGTAGGCATTGCAGGTCACGCCGTATTGGCCCAGGTCAATCGCAACAGCTCGGGTGAAGCCTACAACCCCGGCTTTGGCGGCAGCATAATGGCAGGCCCCGGCCCGGCTGATCCAGGATTCTGAGGTGCAATTGATAATCCTTCCCCATCTCTGCTCTTTCATGAACCCGCAGGCGTGACGGGTGCAATTGAACGTACCCTTAAGGCTTACGCTGATAACCTTATCCCAATCTTCTTCAGTCATCTCCCAGGGCATCTTCCACCCGGTAACACCGGCATTATTCACTAAAATATCCACCTTCCCAAAAGCATCGACCGCGGCCTGAGTCAGCTTCCTCGCCTGTTCGAAGTCAGTGACGTCCGCATAATGGGCGATCGCCTGGCCACCGGCCTCACGGATCTCTTGCGCCGTGGCCTCCGCATGTCCGCCCTCAAGATTCCGGGCATTGACCACCACTTTGGAACCTTCCGCGGCCAGAGATAAAGCGATAGCCTTGCCAATTCCCCTTCCTGCCCCAGTTACCAGCGCAACTCTATCTTTAAGCGGCTTTTCCGTCATCGTTCTTCCTTTGCCTCCTTTTGATTTTTCTTAAACTCCTGAAAATTGAAAATGTTTACCTCTTGACAGATTGCTGAAAATGTCGTTTTCGGTCCCAGGATGTCATTCCTGCGGAAGCAGTCCCGCCTTCGGCGGGATGGACTCCCGCTTTCGCGGGAGTGACGGTCT
>JAZDOK010000081.1:0-21997 GCA_043798715.1 bacterium | reverse complement strand
CTTTATCCCCTGGAGCTTTCCATCAAGGAAAAAATAGAGACGATCGCCACCAGGATCTATGGGGCCAAAAAAGTGGAATACTCTCCGGAGACCGAAAAAAAGATAAAGCACTTCACCGCGCTTGGGTTCGCCGGTCTTCCTGTCTGCATGGCCAAGACCCACCTCTCCCTCTCCCATGAACCCTCCTGGAAGGGGCGGCCCAGGGATTTCACACTGCCGGTGCGGGACATTCGGGCCTCCGTGGGAGCGGGTTTCCTCTATCCCCTTTGCGGCGAGATGCGAACCATGCCGGGACTCCCCTCCGACCCGGCCGGAGCACACATTGATATTGACGAGGACGGGCGGGTGGTCGGACTGTTTTAGCCGTCAGCTGAACATGCAAATATTGCAGGGTTCATCTTCAGCCGCATCGGTATATAACTTTAACCGGCTTTCTTCCGTGGTTCTGATTTCTTTCAATGACCTGTCGGATCTGAATTGTGATTTACTGACTTCTTCGAATTTTTCTGAAAGCCGGTACAGGTCGGGATGCTTTTTCAACAGCCCCCTCCAATCAGATAATCTCTGAAATAAGCAACAGAAGCAGGAGCATGACGATCTCCACGAATAACAGGGATTAAGTAATTTTTCTTTTCTGCATATCTTAAATGTATCATCCTTGGTTATGCCTTTTTCCACGAGCGGGAACAGCAACAAGAAAGGTTTCTCTGACTTTCCCTCGGCTCTGTGGCCCTCGTCGGCCGTAATACCGATGGCCAGTTCACCATGATGTTCTTCTACGAATTTGTCCGAAGGCTGTCGTTTTAATTTATAGGTGCACCATCTGACCGATCTTCCGGGCAGCATCTTGCCGTTATGGATTAAATTCGGTAAAAAACCTCCGTGTATATATTGAACCACATTCAATTTGACGCCAAGCTTTTTTGAAACTTCAAGAACCGTCCAGTAAGTTTCGGGCAGCTCTACCCCTGTGTCGGCGAACAGCAATTCAAATTCAACATTTTCCTGCTTCCAGAGAATTGCCGTTGCCGTGCTGTCTGCTCCCCCGGAAAAACTGATGTATTTCATGAACAGCCTCCCGGCTGCCGGGAATATTTCCTGCGGCTGCCGGCCAAAATCAAGCTTCTTCCGCCGGCTGTTATAAATTTGTTGTCAGTAATAAATACTGCCATCTTAACCGAAAAATTCTATATAATAAAAGATGCTCCTTCTCATCTTCTCCCTCAGCTGAGATCTACTCCCGGTCAAGGAGGAGGTGGAGGCGTTTATAGTCTGTCTTGCCCGTCCCCAGGACGGGAATATACTCAAGCCTGACCACTTCGTTCAGGCGCATGACGCCGCGGAATCCGGCCTCCTCCAGGATGGCGTTGGCCTCGCCCAAAGTCATTTTCTCCGTGGTGAAGAGCACTATTTTCCGGCCGCCTTCGATTTCGATGCCATCCACCGCCGCGCGCGGCCCATCTCTTGACGGTGGGAAGCGGGTGGCGAAAGGCTCTTCGAGGGAGGGAAGCGAGATCATCTCCCCGCCGGCCTTGAGAAAACGCCGGAGCCTCCCGCGGAAACTGATGAAGCCATCGTCGTCCTGAGTTGCGAGGTCTCCCGTGACATACCAGCGCTGGCCCTCACGATCGATAAAAGGTGATTCCCGTTCCTGGTTCAGGTAGCCCGAAAAAACGTTGGGGCCGCTCACCAGAATCATCCCCATTGCCCCCCGGGGGAGGGGCTGATAAGTTTCCGGGTCTACTATCCGGATTTCCACCCCGGGAAGCGGCTGACCTATCGTTCCGGGTTTGGCTTTCCCCGGGCGATTGACGGAGACGATCGGGGAGCACTCGGTTATACCATAACCCTCCAGGAGCAGGGTCTCCGGCGCCAGAACCGAGAGGCGTTTAAAGAGGTGCATCGGGCACTTTTCAGCGCCTGCAATGACGATTCTAAGGCTCAGGAGATCCCCCGCTTGCGCCCGCTCCAGGAGTGCCTGAAGAAAAGTAGGGGTTGTGAGAAGAAGCGTCGGCCTGTAGGCGGCGATTTTGCGAAGGAGGCCGGCGGAGTCGGTCGGGTCGGGGTGGTGCACGACCCTGAGCCCGGTCAACATGGGGAGCAGCATCGTGGCCGTGAGGCCGAAGCTGTGAAATGGCGGGAGGAAAGCCATCAGGCTGTCCCTCATATCCAGGTGCAGCGCCTCGATTCCGCCGCGGAGGTTGCTGATGAGGTTCCGGTGGGTGAGAGGGACGGCTTTGGGATCCTTTTCGGATCCCGAGGTGAAAAGGACGACGGCGTTTCCTTCCGGGGAGGGCCGGGGAATCATCCGGATAAGGTCTTTGCCTTTCCACGTGACCTCCAGCAACGTCCGGAGCATGGCGGCGGGCCCGATGCCGGTGCGCACGTCTTCCAGGAAGACGAAGGAAGCGCCTTCGACGGCCAGGCCGGTGCGTTCGATAAATTTTCGGCTGGTCAGCACGTGCCTGACATTCAGTTTTCTCACGGCGTGTGAAAGAAAGATGGGGCCGGTGGTCCAGTTCAACATCACGGGCAGGCGGCCGATGAAATGAAGTGCCATGAAGGCGATATCGGCGGAAACAGATGAGGGGAGCAGGACCCCGATGTTCTCGTCCTCCAGGCAGGCCAGGTGCCGCGAAAGAAGGAGGACGGAGGTCAGCATCCGCTTCCCGGTAAGAACTCCGCTGATATCGTCTGCGGCCATGGCTTTCCCCGAGTTGGTCAGGCAGCTCCTGATAAAGGCTTCCACCAGGGTTTCGGCTAAAATCTCCGGGCGTCCTCCCCGGGAAGGCTTGCTGAACCAGCGGGCCGGCGCCTCTTCTTTCTGAACAGTCTTTACTGGTGGGGAAGCTTCAGCCAGGGCTGCCGCCTGTCCGAGCGTCTCCGGCACCCGGGAGGCGGAAAGGCTGAAACGCCGTTCCAGGGCCAGGGTCAACTCCATCCGATCCAGGCTGTCGAGCCCCATGATCTCGAGACGGGTTCCGCTCTTCCGCTCGTTCTCGCTTAAAGGGCGCCCGAGTTGCTTTTCCAGAATCTCTATGACGGTGGAGAGAATCTCGGGTTTAATCCTCGTGAGGTCGGGGAATTCGTCTTGCAGTACAGGAGGAAAGGCGTAGCGGCGCGGACCCCAAAGTAAGTTGTAAGGTACATAAGTGGGCGGCTCAGGGCCGCCGGCGTTGTACCATTCTTCAAAGAAACGGTTGATTTTTTCCTTGACGGGTTCCGGGAGGCGGCTCCGCTTCCAGTGTTCGATGGTGACGAGAACCCTCCGGCGGGGCAGGAAAAAAAAGAGGCCGGCCAGGAGGTACGCCAGCGCTCTGGGGATGCACTTGCCGAGATCCGGTGGCTTTCCCGTGGGGGCAAAGCCGAACATGCTGCCCCAGAGACCGATGGTGCGCACGACGAGGATTTGGGCGTCGGGCACCTCCCGAAGGATCCGGGCCAGGCCGCTTCCCGCACCGAGGTTTTCCAAGGGGCGCGAGTAGATGTGCGCGGCCGGCCACAGGATCAGGTTTTCACCCCTTCTCAGTCCCCCGATGACTTCCTGGACGGCTTTTTCGACCTCCTCGCGGATGCCAGGGCCGATGCGGCCGGTCATCGGGAATTCAACCGCCTTAAAGGTCTTCATCAGGGAATGCAGGGGCCACTTCCGGAAGTACTCCGTATAAAGAGCCGGGCGGGGACGCAGAATCGGCCATAGGTAAGCCATGATAATAACAGGGTCGATCAGGCCCGGGTGGTTGGGGAGGATAAGCGTCTTGTGACCGAGGTCCCGCAATGCCTCCAGGCCCTCGATGCGGATCCGGTAGCGGAGGGAGAGGGCCAGGCGTCCGACCAGGCACAGGAACCGTCCCCAAGCACTGCAAAGAATATCCTTCATCTATCTTCAGAAGAGAGAGAGACCTCATCTCCCTCAAAGGCATCACTGAGCAGATCTTCTGAAGAGGCCAGTCCGTCAACGGGGTCTTCCTGGGGCGGAGCAAAGGCATCCTCGATTTCTTCGGACGGAGGCGCTTCTTCTGCGTTTCCCGTGCAGTTGAGGCAGAAGACGCGGTTCCCGGTGAAGGTCGCATGAACGCGGCAGACGCTCAATCCGCAGGCGATACAGCGACCGATGGGTCGGTTCCCGCAGACGGTTCCCGCATCAAGCCCCATGAAAACCTGGCAGAAGTTGAGGATGGGAAGACACCTCCTCGATCTTTAATGGACGGGGCTTCCTGCTCCCATTATAACACAACCCATTCTCTCAGGCAAAGCCCTGGCTTGGGGTATCCGCCGGAGGTTCCATTGCAGTATCGCCGGCTGCAGGTCATGATTAAGACGATTAACGAGCCAGGACTTGAATTGGGGTAGATGAATATCTCCAAACGGTTGTTCCATCTCCAAGTTGACCCAAGTCATCGTTGCCCCAAGCCAAGATTGTTCCATCTTTCTTGAGGGCGAGGCTATAGCTTCCTCCACAGGCAAGAGCTGTGACATCCGTCAGGTTTTTAACCTGAACTGGAACATTTGCCCTAACTATTGTTTCATCTTCATTTACCCAAATTATTGGTCCTTCTATAAGTTTCTTTGTTCTTCCAGTTCCATCTCCAAGTTCGCCATGCTCATTTGTTCCCCAGGCCCAAACCGTTCCGTCACGTTTGAGGGCGAGGCTGTAGCTTCCTTCACAGGCAATAGCTGTGACGTCACTTAAATTCTTAACTTGAACTGGAGTATTTCTATCAATTTTTGTCCCATCACCAAGTTGACCCACGTTATTATATCCCCAGGACCAGACAGTCCCATCACGCTTGAAGATGAGGCTGTGGTCTCCTCCACCGGCAATCCCTATAACATCCGTCAGGTTTTTAACCTGAATCGTGGTATTCTTAAGCATACTCGCTTTAGCTGCAAGGGGATTCAAGTTATTGTCCCCCCAAGTCCATACCGTCCCGTCTCTCTTGATGGCAAAACTGAAGTGATAATCTCTACAGGAAATAGCTATGACACCTCTTAATTTTTGAACTCGAACTGGAATATTTCTATTAATTCTTGTTTCATCACCAAGTTGACCAAAGTTATTGTCTCCCCAAGCCCAGACCGTTCCGTCATGCTTAAGGGCGAGACTATAGTTTCTTTCACAGGCAATAGCCATGACATCTCTTAAATTCTTAACTTGAACTGGAGTATGTCTATCAATTTTTGTGCCATCACCAAGTTCACCATGGTCATTTGCCCCCCAGGACCAGACAGTCCCATCACGCTTAAGAGCGAAACTGGAATCTAATTCACAGGAAATACCTATGACATCTGACAGGTTCTTAACCTGAACAGGTTTGTATTTTTCTGTATTTGTTCCATCTCCAAGGTAACCTCGGTAATTGTCTCCCCAAGTCCATACCGTTCCATCACGTTTTAGGGCCATACTGCTGTAAAATCCACAGACAATATCTATGGCACCTTCTAAGTTATTAATTTTAACCGGGCTGTATTTTTCTGTAACTGACCCATCTCCAAGGTGACCATGCTCATTTTCTCCCCAGGCCCATACCGTTCCATCACGCTTGAGAGCGAAACAGGAGTCTCCTTCACAGAAAATACCTATGGAATCTGTCATGTTCTTAACCGGAACAGGTGTATTCCTACTCATATGCGCTCTGGATCCTAGTTGACCAAACTTATTGTTTCCCCAAGCCCAGATCGTTCCATCGCGTTTGAGGGCGATACTGTGCTGATCTCCACAGGCTATATCTATGACATCCGTCATGTTCTTAACCGGAATCGGTGTGTCAACAAAAATAAATCTTGTAATTTCTGTCCCATCGCCAAGTTGACCACATCCATTTACTCCCCAGGCACAGAGCGTTCCGTCGCGCTTGAGGGCGAGATGGTGAGAAAATCCACACGCAACAGCTTTGATACCTGTCAAGTTTGGTACTTGATATGAAGTATATCTTTGTATGTTCGCCAGAAAAACTCGACAATCTTCATCTCTTCCCCATTCCCAGACCGTCCCGTTTCTCTTGAGAGCGAGTCCGTGGGCAATAGCTATAACATCTGTCAGATTTTGAACTTGAGCTGGAGTATTTCTACAGTCTCCCCCCCAGGCCCAGGCTGTACCGTCATTTTTAATTGAGATGCTAGAGATTCCCTTGCAGGAAATAGCTGTGACATCGCTTAAGTTTTGAACTTGAACTGGAGTATTTCTATCAATTTTTGTCCCATCTCCAAGCTGACCATGCTCATTTTCTCCCCAGGCCCAGACCGTCCCGTCGCGCTTGAGAGCGAGTCCGTAGTCAATTCCACAGGCAATAGCTGTGATATCTATTAAGTTTTGAACTTGAACTGGAGTATTCCTATCAATTTTTGTCCCATCTCCAAGCTGACCATACTGATTATCTCCCCAGGCATAGACAGTCCCATCACGCTTTAGAGCGAGACTGTGGTTTCTACCACCGGCAATACCGATGACATCTGTCAAGTTCATAACCTGAACCGGAACATCTACCCACTTAATATTTGTTCCATCTCCAAGTTGACCATTCGCATTGTATCCCCAGCCCCAGACCGTCCCGTCATTCTTGATGGCAAGACTGTGGTAATCTCCACAGGCAATGTGAGAAGCAGTAAATGGCACAGATGTCGGAGCCGATGGGGCCGTTGCTGGACATCCACTATAACCGAAAATAAATAACACAGCAAGAAAACCCGCTAAAATGCAAAGCAGAGATTTTGCCATTCTTTTTTGTGCCACAAAATACACTTTTACCAAGATCGTCATCTCCTTCACTTGTAACTATTTAACCTTATGAAAAATTCTTCCTGCGAAAATATGAGTTTTACTCTGGGAAAAATCAAACAGATGTCATATCCTGGGGCGCCGATAAAACCGTGAAGGCGTTATAGATAAAGAGACTATAGCCGTTATCGCAGGATTTCGGCTCTATAAGGAGGAATATTCCCCTATGGTCAAAACCGCAAAAGAACCGGAAGAAGCAGACTGCTGGAGCGTCTTTCAGCTCACCGCTTTTATAAAAAATCTCCTGGAGAGCGAAGAGGCCCTCTCCGCGATCTGGGTGAAGGGCGAGATTTCCAATTACAAGCGGGCATCTTCGGGCCATGCCTATTTCGATCTCAAGGACGCCCAGAGCCAGATTCGCTGCGTGATGTTCAAGCGGGCCGGCGACCGGCTCCTTTTCGAACCCGATAATGGGCGGCAGGTTATGATCTTCGGAAGGGTCGCCGTCTACGAAAAGAGCGGTCAGTACCAGATGGTGGTCGAGGAGATGAGGGCCGAGGGACAGGGGGAGCTCTATGCGGCATTTCTCAAGCTCAAGGAGAAACTGGCCGCCGAGGGTCTTTTTGACGAGAGCAGGAAGAGGGCGCTTCCCTTCCTGCCGCGCCTCATCGGGATCGTGACCTCTCCCCAGGCGGCGGCGCTCAGGGACATGATAGCCATCCTCGGGAAGCGCAACGACAGCGCCCGGATTATAATTTCCCCGGCGCTGGTGCAGGGGAAGGAGGCCCCCGCCTCCCTCATCGAGGCCATCCGGCGTCTGAACAGGATCGACGGAGTGGAGGTTATTATAATCGGCAGGGGCGGCGGCTCATTTGAAGATTTGAACTGTTTCAACGATGAAGCCCTGGCGCGTGAGATTGCCTCATCAAAGATTCCGGTCATCTCGGCCGTGGGCCACGAGACCGATTTCACCATCGCCGATTTTATGGCCGACCTAAGGGCCCCTACTCCTTCGGGAGCGGCCCAGATGGTAATTCCCGACAAGCTGGAACTCCTGCGGCAGATGGATGAGCTCCGGTCGCGCCTGAAAAAGGGTCTCATCGGGCGGTTGAATGATGCAAAGCGGGAGCTGGCTCATCTTCTATCCAGGAGAATCTTTAAGTATCCCTTCGAGTTACTTGGAAAGCGCCAGCAGGAAATGGATTTCATCGTCCGGCGCCTGGAGGGCGCCATGGAGCGATTTGTCAGGGTGCAGAGGGAAAAGCTGTCCTCCTTCAGTCCCGTAAAGCTCGGCGCTTCAGTCCTGCGCTGTCTTGGGCTCAGGGAAGCGAATCTTTTGGCCCTGGGCGGGAAACTGGACGCATTGAGCCCCCTCAAGGTGCTTAATAGGGGCTACAGCCTCTGCTTAAGAGGCAGCGACGGCGACATTGTCCGCTCCGTACGCGATACGGCTCCGGGAGAGGATCTGGAGGTTCTTCTGGCTGATGGGCGAATATACGCCAGAACGACGGCCGTGATGGAAGAGGCAGTTTCGGCGGACCGGTAGGACGGCGAGGAGGTTTTAAAGTGGCCAAGAAAGAAGCGCCCGAAGAGATGAGTTATGAGACCGCTCTCTCAAAACTTGAGGATATCGTCGAGCATCTCGAAAGGGGAGATGTTCCCCTTGACGAATCGCTCAAAAAATTTTCAGAGGGGATTCGCCTTTCCCGTTTTCTGAGCGACAAGCTTAAAAAGGCGGAGGAGGAAATCAAGAAGCTGGTAGAGCAGGAAAACGGCACTATGGGAACCGAACTTCTTGACGTCGCGGGAGGAGACTGAATTGGAACTGGGTTCTTATCTTTTAAGCCGGCGGGAGATGATTGAAAATTCCCTGGCCCGCTATATTGTGGATTCCTCCCGGGAGACGCTTTTCGGGGCGATGCACTACGGGATTTTTCCCGGGGGCAAGCGCCTCCGGCCCGTTCTTCTTCTGATGGCCGCCGAGGCTCTGGGAATGGAACCGGAACCCCTTCTCCCGGTCGCCTGCTCCATCGAGATGATTCACTGTTTTTCCCTCCTGCACGACGATCTTCCCTGCATGGACGACGATGACATGAGGAGGGGACGGCCCTCAGCTCACCGCAAGTTCGGGGAGGCCATGGCGCTCCTGGCCGGAGATGCCCTGTTGGCCTGTGCCTTTGAGGTGGCTGCCGGATGTTCCAATCCGGAAGTCCTTCGCGAGCTGGCCGCGGCGACCGGGGCGGAGGGGATGACCGGCGGACAGGCCCTCGAATTGGAGTGGGAAGGCCGCCAGGTCGGCGAAGAGACACTGATAGAAATCCACCGCCGGAAGACCGGGGCCCTCATACGCGCCGCCGTCCGGTGCGGCGCCATTCTGGCCGGGGCCAATCGGGAGGCGCTTTCCGCTTTGACTTTCTACGCGGAGAATATCGGACTTTCCTTTCAGATCGTTGATGATCTGCTGGATTTAACTCAGGACGGCGAAGGGAAGGGCTTCATACAGGTATTCGGAATGGAGCGCTCAAGGGAGATGGCCGGGGCGCATACGGAAAAAGCCATTCGTTCTCTTTCCGCCTTCGGCTCCGAAGCGGAGTGCTTAAGAGCGTTTGCAGCCGACTTGATGGAAAGGGGTTCTTGATGGAGCGAATTCTGGAAGGCATTTCGGGGCCCTCGGATTTAAAGCCCCTCATTTTTCCGCAGCTCAATCAGCTGGCGGAAGAGGTTCGGGAACTCATCATCGAGACGATTTCCAGCACCGGCGGGCACCTCTCCTCCAGCCTCGGCGCCGTGGATCTTGCCATCGCGCTCCATGCGGTCTTCGACAGCCCCAACGACAAAATGATATGGGACGTGGGCCATCAGGCCTATGCTCATAAGATTCTGACCGGCAGGCGCGAGGCCTTCAGGACGATCCGGCAGTATGGCGGAATCAGCGGCTTTCCCAAGAGAAGGGAGAGCCCCCACGACGCCTTTGATACGGGCCACAGCAGTACCTCGATTTCGGCGGCCCTGGGCCTGGCCAAGGCCCGCGATCTAACCGGTGGAAAAGAAAAAATCATCGCGGTGATGGGTGATGGCGCCCTGACCGCCGGGATGGCCTACGAGGGCCTCAACAACGCCGGGCACCTCGGGGCCGACCTCATCGTGGTACTAAATGACAACGAGATGTCCATCGCCCGGAATGTCGGGGCCATGGCGGCCTATCTCAGCCGCCTTCGGATGGATCCACGTTTCAACAAAATGCGCATGGACTTAAGCTCGCTTATCAGGAACATCCCCAAAATCGGCGAGAAAATGTTCAAGGCGGCCCGGAACATCGAAACCCACCTGGCCTACCTGATTCTGCCGGGCGTCATCTTCGAGACCCTTGGCTTCACTTACCTGGGCCCCTTCGACGGGCACAACATTGAGCTTCTCTGCCAGACATTCAAAAAGGCCAGGGATCTGAAGGGTCCCCGCATCATCCATATTTTAACCAAAAAGGGCAAGGGATACTCTTTTGCCGAAGACGATTCCACCCGCTTTCACGGCACCATTCCCTTTGACGTCGAGACGGGCGAAGGGGACGACGGGACTGGTAAATCCATTCCTTCCTACACTCAGGTCTTCGGGCAGACACTCGAAGAGCTGGCCGCCGGGGATCCGAAGATAGTGGCCGTCACGGCGGCCATGCCCGACGGGACCGGCCTTTCTGATTTTTCCAGGAAATTTCCGGATCGCTTCTTTGACGTGGGAATTGCGGAACAGCATGCCGTGACTTTTGCAGCGGGCCTGGCCGCCGGGGGTCTTCGCCCCGTCGTGGCTCTCTACTCCACTTTTCTTCAGCGCGCCTACGACCAGGTCATCCATGATGTCGCCATGCAGAACCTCCCGGTCGTATTTGCGGTGGACCGGGGAGGGCTGGTGGGCGAGGACGGGGAGACCCATCACGGCGTCTTCGATCTCTCGTTCCTTAGGATTGTTCCGAACCTGGTCATAATGGCGCCTAAAAACGAAAATGAGTTCAGGCGGATGCTCAAAACCGCTCTTGTTAATCCGGGTCCGTCAGTGGTGCGCTATTCTCGCGGGAAGTGCGTGGGCGTGCCTCTCGATGAGGTCCTGGAGGTTCTGCCCATCGGGCGGGGGGAGATTATGAGAGAAGGAGCGGACGTCGCCATCATCGCGATTGGAAACATGGTCTATCCAAGTCTCCTGGCGGCTGAGAATCTCAGTTCCGCCGGGATTGACGCCGCCGTCATTGACGCCAGATTCATAAAGCCGCTGGATGGAGAGCTGATTGAGGAGGTGGCCAGACGCTGCCGCCGCATCGTCACCGTCGAGGAGAATGTTCTGGCCGGGGGTTTCGGCTCGGCCGTCGGAGAGCTCCTCTGCAGCCGGGGGCTGGGGGGTGCGCTTCTTCGCTCCATCGGCCTCCCCGATCGCTTTATCGAACACGGTTCATCGAGTCTTCTTCGGGAAAAGGCGGGTCTCACGGGCGAGTCCATCTCGCGGGCCGTCCAGGAGGCCTTTACGTTGATGGGATGAAGAAACTGCGTCTGGATCTCGCGCTTATGGAACGCGGCCTGGTGAAGTCCCGCCAGATAGCCCAAAGCCTTATCATGCGGGGAGCTGTGAAGGTTGATGGGGTCGTGAATCTCAAGAGCGGGACGCCGGTTTCGCCGGGCGCCTCTTTTGAAGTTCTTGATCCGGAACCCCTCTTTGTCAGCCGGGGCGGCTTTAAACTGAAAAAAGCCCTGGATGAATTCGGTGTGGCGGCCGGTGGAAAGGTCGCTCTGGATGCGGGAGCCTCCACCGGGGGATTCACTGACTGCCTTCTCAAGGAAGGGGCGGCCCGGGTTTATGCGGTGGACGTAGGCTACGGCCAGCTCGACTGGAAGCTGAGAGAGGATCC
This sequence comes from bacterium, assembly GCA_043798715.1. Classification (GTDB taxonomy): domain Bacteria; phylum Vulcanimicrobiota; class JAZDOK01; order JAZDOK01; family JAZDOK01; genus JAZDOK01. Next base: position 10,388 of record JAZDOK010000081.1, on the reverse strand, counting down.
CAGGGTGGTCTGTCTGGAGAGGACGAACGCAAGGAGTATCAATCGCTCCGACGTGCCGGAGGATCTCGATCTCGTCACCCTGGATCTCTCCTTTATCTCGGTGGAAAAAGTCCTCCCGGCGGTTACGGCGCTCCTCAAGGAAGAAGGACAGGTGGTCGTTCTCGTCAAGCCCCAGTTTGAGGCAGGGCCGGAAAAAGTCTCCCGGGGCGGAGTGGTAAGGGATCCGCGCGTGCACCGCGATGTCCTGGAGACGCTTATCCGGGCAGCCACCGGGATGGGTCTGGCCCTTAAAGGGCTGACTTTTTCGCCGCTTAAGGGTCCGGCCGGGAACATCGAATACCTGGCTCTTTTTAGAAAGCCATCCCCGGCTTCCCCGGAGACTACGCTCTCCACTGAGCGGATCGGTGTAGTCGTTGAGTCCGCTTTCCATGCCAAACTTAATCGGAGAGGTGGTCAAGGGCCTGATGATTGAGAAAGTTTTTGTAATTCCCGCTTCCCGCGAATCGGTTCTTCCGCCGCTCAGGAAAATCATTGAACTCCTGGAGAAGAGAGGCTTTTCCATCCTGCTCCAGAGTGACATCGCCCTCAAACTTGGACGATCCTTGCCGGACTCCTCCGAGGAGGAGAGCCTTGGAAAAGCGGATATTGTTCTCAGCCTCGGCGGGGACGGAACGATCCTTCGGGCTGCCAGAATGGTTTTCGGAAAAGGTATTCCCATCCTGGGCATAAATCTAGGGAGCCTGGGTTTCCTGACGGATGTTTCTCTTGATCAAGTCGAAAAGGCATTTGAGACGCTTCGTTCGGGGCGTTACCGGATCGTGGAACGCATGATGCTGAGCGCTTCGGTGATGAGAGATGGCAAGGCGCTTTTCACCTCCTGCGCTCTTAATGACGTGGTTTTACACCGGCAAAGCGGAGGGCCCCTTCTTCATCTTTCCATACGCGCCAGCGGACGGTATGCCGGCAGTTATTCGGCTGACGGCCTCATCGTCAGCACTCCCACGGGCTCCACGGCCTACTCGCTGTCCGCCGGAGGGCCCATCGTGAGCCCCGATGTGGACTGCTTCGTCCTCACTGCCATCTGCCCGCATACCCTCTCGGCCCGACCCCTGGTCGTTCCGGCCTCCGAGATTATTGAACTGGCCGAGACCCACGGCAGAGAGTTCTCCATTTCCTTTGACGGGCAGGTTAATCTTGAGGCCAAGAGCGGGGATGCGGTCACCATCACCAGGGCGGCGGGGGGCGTGACTTTCGTCGATCTGGAAAGGGATTTTTACCGCATCGTCCGCGAGAAGCTCAAATGGGTCGAGTAACGTGCTGAAACTTCTTCGTATCAGTAATTTTGCCCTCATTGATGAACTGGAGATTGAACTTCATCCGCATCTCAATGTATTTACCGGCGAGACCGGCGCCGGGAAATCCATCGTCATAGATGCCGTTAATTTTCTTCTGGGCGAGCGGGCCGGGCCCGCCGTCATCCGAAGCGGCTCTTCAAAGGCCCGGGTGCAGGGACTTTTTGAACTGGGAGAGGAGGAGGCCCTTTTTTCAAGAGAGATCCAGGACTCCGGAAAAAATATCTGCAGAAAAAACGGAGAACTTCTCGCCCTGTCCGAGCTCAAGGAATTGACCCGGCATCTGGTGGACGTTCACGGCCAGCATGAGCACCAGTCTCTTCTCGATATTCGGCGCCACGGGGAACTATTAGACCTGATGGGAGGGGAGAAGACCGCCTCCCTGCTCCGTTCGCTGTCCGCTCTGCATCGTGAGCTGATCGAAAAGAATGAGGAACAGAGGAGCCTCCTGAGCGGGGAGCAGGAGCGGGTGCGGAAATTGGATTGGCTCCGCTTTGAGGCGGATGAAATAGAGAAGGCCTGCCTGAAGGACGGGGAGGAAGAGGAGCTTGAGAAGGAGCGAACTCTTCTTACCAACCTGGAGAAGATAATGGAGGGACTCTCCTCGGCTTTGCAGAGCCTCTCCGGAAGCGGCCAGGGAGGGATACTTGAGGCTCTAGGGAAGACCTCCGCCGTTCTTGAGCGGATCGGGCGCTGGGACGAGAATCTGGCTGCTCAGGCGGGAGCCGCCCGCGAGGCCCGGCTGATCCTGGAGGAGCTTTCGAGCGGCCTCTCATCGTACGCCGGAGGGCTGGAATTTTCTCCGGAGCGCTTGGAGGCGGTGAACGCCCGTCTCTACGAGATCGGCAGGATGAAGAAAAAATATGGGGCGACGATTGGCGAGGTGCTGAAATACGGCGAGGACTCCCGCCGGAAAATATCTCTCCTTCAGGGCGCCGGGGATAGATCCGGCACCCTGACCGAAGAGATCCGGAAGCTCGGAAAGGCGCAGGAAGAGGCGGCGGAGCATCTATCGGATCTACGCTCGGATCTGGCCCGCAGGCTGGAGAAGTCGGTCGAAAAGGAGCTGGGAACTCTCCAGATGAAGGGGCTTGCCTTCCGTGTTTCGAAGGAGAGACTCGAAAAAATTTCACCCAGGGGGCGGGACGGCATTGAATTTCTGATCAGCGCCAACCCCGGGGAACCTTTGAAGTCCCTGAGCAAAATTGCCTCCGGGGGTGAAATATCCCGGATAATGCTGGCCTTAAAGACCATTTTCGGGCGATTGGACAGCGTCCCTATTCTCATTTTCGATGAAATAGACGTGGGTCTGGGGGGGAAGGCCGCGGAGTCGGTGGCCCGGAAACTGGCCGACATCGGCCGCCGCTGCCAGGTCATCTGCGTGACGCACCTTCCGATCATTGCCTCGCTGGCCGATGCCCATCTCCACATCCGCAAGGAAGTCGTCAAGGGAAGGACATACACCCGCGTGGGAAAAATAGAAGCGGACGACCAAGTCGAGGAAATAGCCAGGATGCTCGCGGGAGGTAATATCACTCCGATCAGCCGGGAACACGCCCGCGAGATGCTGGAGCAGGCCTCGTGCTTAAACCTGCGAACCGGCGTTAAGGAGAAAAAACGTGTACCCCGGGAACACTTGTAAAAAGACGGCTCACATTTCCTCAACCGCCTGCCTGATCTCCGAGAGAGGAATCGCCCGGATTCGCTCGGCAAGAGAGTACCCGCGCTCGCCGCTGTAAACAATCCAAAGCCGTTCCAGGCCGAGGTCAGCCATCGCCATATGCATCGAGCGAGTGATCCGGGGCGCATCCTCGAACTTGAACTCAAACCCATAGCGCTTTCCGCCCCGCATGATCATAAGGTCGAGTTCAGTGCCGGCGTGCGTGCGATAGAAATACGCATCGCGTTCGGCCTCAGCCGCGCGCAGGACCTGCTCCATGGCGAAGCCCTCCCAGGAGAAACCAAACCGCGGGTGGCTGAGCGCCTGTTCCTGCGTCTTCAGCCCCAGCAGGGTGTGCAGGAGCCCGCTGTCGCGGAAATAGACCTTTGGCGCCTTGACCACCCGTTTGCCGGTATTCTCGAACCACGGCGGCAACTGTCTTAACATAAACGCGCCACAGAGGATATCGAGGTAATGACGCGCCGTGTCCTCCTTGACGCTCATCGCACGCGCCAGGTCGGCGGCATTCCACGGCTGGGCATGGTAGTGGGCCAGCATGGTCCAGAACCGTCGCAGGGCAACCGCCGGCACGCGAATCCCCAGTTGCGGAATATCCCGCTCCAGGAAAGATTGGACGAAGTTTGAACGCCAGAGATAACTCTTATCCGCGTTGCCCGCCAAAAAAGCCGGTGGGAAACCGCCGCGCACCCACAATCGCATCCAGTTCCCAACTCCGACCTCCTCCTGGATAAAGCCGCCCATGTCTATATAGGCCACCCGTCCGGCCAGAGACTCGGAAGCGCCCTTCACGATCGAAGGCGTTGCGCTGCCCAGGATCAGGAAACGCGCCGGCAATGGACGCCTGTCCGCCAGCACGCGCAACAGTTCGAACAAAGAGGCCTGACGCTGAATCTCGTCAATGACCACCAGCCCGCGAAGATCCTTTAAAACCGCCCGCGCCACCTCCGGCTTGAGGGGCACTTCTGGATCCTCCAGATCAAAATAGAAGCCCTTTTTTCCTTCTGACAACCGCCGCGCCAGGCTGGTTTTACCGCACTGCCGCGGTCCCAGCAACAGCGTCACCGGGTAATCCTTAATCGCCGCAGCGATACGCGTCTCAAGCGATTTTCTTTCGATCCATTTCATGCTTGAATTATACCACTCTGCCAGGTAAATTTCAAGCATGAAAAAATTGAGTCAGATCCTCCTTATCCCATCTATTTCTATATAATCTGCAGGAACAAAAAAGCAGCACTGCGTTCATCCAACTTCCTGCGCCTGATCTCCCGAAGGAAAAGGGGACTTATAGAACGAATATTTCGGACAGGTCATAGCATGGGAGAAAGACCGAAGAAAAATCAAGGAGATTCCGTGATGTGTGAAGAGAGATGGATTTCGGATCGAAATAATGATTCAAAACGGGGTTTTGTGCTGCTAATGCAATCAGGAAAGGCCGCATAAATGAAGCATATTTCAAAGACAGGCACTCAGTGGGAAATCCCCGAGAACACCTATAAAAAGACGGTACTGGATAACGGGCTGAGGGTGATCACCGAGGAGTTGACTCCCTTCAAGTCCGCTTCGATCGGCCTGTGGGTCAACGTCGGCTCCATGATCGAGGATGAGAAAAACAACGGGATTTGCCACTTCATCGAGCACATGCTGTTCAAGGGGACCGAACGCCACACCGCCACCGAAATAGCCGAACTCATGGATGGAGTGGGGGGGCACCTGAACGCCTTTACCGAGAAAGAGCAGACCTGTTATTATGCCCGGGTCGTCGATCAGCATATTCCGCTGGCCATCGACATGCTGGCTGAGATGTTTCAGACGTCGCTGTTTGATCCTAAGGAACTCGATCGGGAGAAAAACGTCATCCTCGATGAGATTCGGATGTACGAGGATTCGCCCGACGATGTAATCTTCGACATGTTCACCCGCTCGGTATGGGGAGATCACGCTCTCGGCCGCTCCACCCTCGGGACCCAGGAGGTCATCCGGGGAATGTCGCGTGAGAACTTCCTGGATTTCATGGCGGAGAGGTATACGCCGGAGAACATCATCATCGCCGCCGCCGGCCATCTTACACATGAATCCGTGGTGGAGCAGGTTTCGCGTCTTTTCGGCCACCTGAAAAAGTCATCGCTGGATCTCAAGGTGAGCACCCCCGAGTCCGCCGTGAATCATATAATCCGCCATAAGGACTGTGAGCAGATATATCTTTGCCTGGGGGGCAACGGCCTTTCTCAGCGGGATGAGGACAAGTACAAGCTCCTGGTTCTGGACAGCATACTGGGCGGGAGCATGAGTTCCCGGCTTTTCCAGGAGATCCGGGAGAAGCGCGGCCTGGTCTATACGGTCTGCACATTTCTCAATTCCTTCGGCCACGCCGGCCTTTTCGGGGTCTTCGCCGGGACCTCCAACGGGAACCTCTCGGCAGTGATGGACCTCATCCTTTCCATACTGGATGACATCCGTACCCGGGGAGTCACCGCGGAGGAACTCGTCCGTGCCAAGGAGCACATCAAGGGGGCGATCTACCTGGCCCTGGAGAGCACAACCAACCGCATGGTCCGCCTGGCCAAGTCCGAGAGCTACCATGGGCGCCTCATTCCTCACGAAGAGGTCATCGAAAAAATCATGGCTGTCACCGTGGAGGGCGTCAACGGGCTGGCTGCCAGACTCCTCCGTCCCGAGGCTTTTTCCCTCGCGGTTCTGGGGCCTGTCAGCGAGAACGAATCTGAAATTCTAAGAGGGAAGCTCAGATGAGTACCGCAGTCACGATCATCGGCATTGTTATTATCATCATTCTGGTGCAGCTCATGACCCGGAAAAAGTGTTGTGAGCTTCTTAAACACTATACCAGGGAATATGTCGTGAAGGCGGCCTGGAACAACTCGGCCGGGCTTTCGGTTTTCCTTTTTCTCATTCTGCTTCTTCTGATGAGCTTCTTTTTTCAGAAGTGGTTTTACCTTCTTCCTCCCTTTAAAAAACTGTGGCTGCTGGTGCACAAGTATATCCCCAGGCAGAGAGTGGATCCCGGCATGAGGGCTCTTTATTCAACAATCTACACCGTTTTATGCGGGTTCATCACCTTTATAGTTTCCGCGCTGGCGGTCACCTTCATCAATACCTCGATCTCGTCCGCCGTCGCCAGGGCTATCCCCAAGCACCACGACATGGTTCTTTAAGGAGGAAACGGGATGAAGTCCCTGAAGATCCTGGTTATCGGCGCCTGCGGGCGGATGGGGCAGGAAGTGGTGCGGACCCTCCTTAAGCGGGAGGACATGGTACTGGCCGGTGCGGTTGACTTGGGCAGCTTCTCCGGGGTGGATATCGGTGAGGTGGCCGCCGGGAAAATCGCCGGAGTCGCTGTTTCGGGAAGCCTGGATAAAACTCTTGAGGGCGCCTCCTTCGACGCCGCCGTCGAATTTACAACCGGGAAGACCGCACCTTCCAACATCCTGGCTTGTCTCTCACGGAGAATCCCCGTCGTATCCGGAACGACCGGCATCGGTGAGGGGGACATCCTTCGCATCCGGGAGGCATGCCAAAGAACCGCGACTCCCGCCCTCATCGCTCCCAATTTTTCCATGGGCGCGGTTTTGATGATGAAGTTTTCCGCCCTTGCCTCGCGCTATTTCCCGGCCGCCGAGATTATCGAGCTGCACCACGAAAAAAAGCTGGATTTCCCGTCCGGAACGGCGCTCAGAACCGCGGAAATGATGCTTGGGGAGAGGGAGCGCTTTGACGAGACGCCGTCCGACCTGGAAAAACTTCCCCAGTGCCGCGGAGGGACATCCGGCGGAATACATATTCACAGCGTCCGCCTGCCGGGTCTTCTGGCCCATCAGGAAGTTATCTTCGGGCGGGAAGGGGAGACGCTGATGCTCCGTCATGACTCCATAAGCCGGGTCTCCTTCATGGAGGGCATTCTGCTGGCGGTTTGCAGGGTTTCTCAGCTCCAGGGCCTGACGATCGGGCTTGAAAACCTTCTTGTCTAGTAAATTATAATAAGATGAAAAATACCGATAAAACTGAACGAAAAAAGGAGCGCACCGAGTTTTATTATCTCGTTGTTCTGCTGCTGACGACGGCGGCGCTGCTCCTGATCAACATCTGGAATACGCGCGAGTTCCACTGCGACGACGAGTACCTCTACATCAAGATCGCAAAGGAGATGTTCCAGAGCCGGGAACTATGGCTTCCCATCTGGCTTCAGGAGCCGGCTCTCTATAAACCTCCTTTTATTTACTGGCTCATGATGAGCTTTTTTGCGCTTTTCGGTCCCGGTCTGGTCGTGGCCAGGCTCTCCGTGGCCGTTACGGCTCTTCTGACAGTCTTCATCGTTTATCAGCTTGGGAAGAAGCTCTACGGAGTCCAGGCGGCCTTTGTGGCCGGACTTCTGACGGCCACTTCTTTCGGTTTCATCATCTACGGAAAAACCGGCATGCTGGACCTTCCCTTGATGTGTTTTTTTGCGCTCGCAATCTATTTTTTCTACAGGGCTTTCAGTGAAAAATCGCCTCTCTTCGCCTTTTTATTCTGGAGCACGGCGGGGGCCTCGGCCCTCGTCAAGGGACCGGTCTCCTCCATCATACTGTTTCTGATCGCGGCTTTATTCCTCACCTGTTACCGGGGGTGGAAGACTTTTGTTAAGCCCGGGGCGCTGGGGGGCATGGGATTGGGGCTCTTTTTTTCCGCCCTCTGGCCGCTGGCGATGTATTTGACCGGCCGCTTTAAACTCTGGTACGACTTCTTCGTCGTGAGGGAAAATTTAGGGAAATTCGCCGACATTCATTACACGGTCATGGAGTTTCTGCCCTATTATCTCCAGCACATCTTTCCCTGGTCGCTCCTTTTTCTGGCCGCGCTGGTACTGGTTTTCTTCCGCAAAAGGTTCATGGAGCCCGGCTATGCGCTGCCTCTTCTCTGGCTCCTGTGCACGGTTCTGGTTTTTCTTCTGCCCGCGACCAAGCTCAAACATTACCTGATTCCGGCCGTTCCCGCCGCCGCCCTGCTCATCGCCGGTCTGTGGAAAGAGGCCAGGGAGCATAAGATTTTCAGGGCGGGTATGTCCCTGACCGCCGTTATTTTCATAATCATCGCCGCCGTGATCCCCCTCCTCATGAGGTTATCTTCTTCTCTTACTCCCTTTCTGCTCCTCCTGGCGGCCTTAGCAGTCTTGGTTTTACTCATAGTCTTCCTGTTCAGATCCGCCCTCCCGCAGGCGATAATGTCCTATGCCGCCCTGATTTTCTTTCTTACGCTGGCCGGGCCCTATTTCACCTACGATCTCTTCCCGCAGGGAGCCATAGATCGCCTCAGCGGCACACAGATTCCACTGGGCGTGGTCAAGACACAGATCTATTCCTTCTCATACTTTATAGATCGCAGGGCGGTTCAGCTCCAGACTGCGGAGGAGATGCAGAAGGTACTGAAGGACGGCGGGAACGTGATCGTCTCCGAAACCAACCTGGAGTCATTCAGGAAGGATGTGCCGGACCTCACCCTGTCCCTGGCGGAGAGGTATTCGTGGGAAAAATGGAAGGAGCGCCTCTCGACACAGGAAATCCTGAAGGCGCTCATGACGGCCAACCCTTCGCTTCTCAGGGAAAAAGTCTATCTTTTTGAGACCAGTGAGACCAGGAGACCAGGGTCAGACCTTGACTTATTGCTCTAATTTTTCAATTTTCTCTTTCAGTCATTCCGCGCCTCGTAAGGTCACGCGCGGGCTGCACCCGTTATGGAGCGCCTTGCCAGTGAATCTCTGAGAGGCCGCCGGACAAGCCGATGAATTTTATCGAAACATCACCATACTTCCTGGAAAATGGTTGTTCGACGTCCTGGGCGATGACCAGGAGTTTTGCCTGCGGATACTGCCGGTGGAAGGCCATCATATTTGCCGGATCAAAATCATCGGCCGACCACTTGCATTCGATGCCGGCAGGGTTATCCCCCCTCCCGGCAAGCACAAAGTCAACTTCGTGCCCGCGTTTATCCCGCCAGTAGAGAATCTGCCGCGTCTGGGCCCGGGCCTGAAATTCGTTCAGTACATAGTGCTCCCAGAGAATCCCCATGTCCTCGCGGCGCAATTCGTGCCACCCCCGATGGTAACAGACAAAACCGGTGTCGAAAGCATAAACCTTCGGTGCTGAAACGATCTCCGTCGGGCGGTGAGTTGAAAAAGGACGGATGACATGAACCACGAAAGTCGCTTCCAGGGCTCTCAGGTAGTTGGCGATCGTACCCCGGCTGACTTCGCAGGGGCGGGAAAATTTCGTGGCCTCAAATATTCCGCCGCTCTGGGCCATGAGCAGTTCGAGAAACCTCTGGAATGAATCACGGCGTTCCAGGAGGAAAAGCTCCTGGATGTCTTTTGCCCAGTAGGAATCCATCCATTCCTGAAAATCTCTTTCAGGGAGTTTTTCCGCCAAAAAAAACGGGGGGAGACCACCGCGCAGAAAACGCCAGCGAAGGTTTTTCTTTCCAAAGTCCTCCAGATCATCTGAAATCATGGGGGTCAGCCACAACTCGGCCTTGCGGCCGGTCAGTGTATCCGCGAACTTGCGTGAGGCTCCAAGCGTGGAGGAACCCGTGGCCAGGATGCGGGTGTCGGGATAATGGTCGGCGGCGATTTTCAAGAGTTCCGAGGGATTTTTCAGCCGGTGAATTTCATCCAGGACGATTCGGCGTCCGCGCACCTCGTCCAGAAACGCCTGCGGATCCTCCAGGATCCGCCTGACGCGGGGCAGCTCGCAGTCGAAGTATTCCATCCCTGAAAGGGATTGGCACAAACAGGTTTTTCCGACCCGTCGAACGCCTGAAAGCCAGAGCACCGAGCGATTCTGCCAGGCATTTTCGATTTTATTGAGCCAGAATTGCCGCTGTACCATTTGCCGTTATTATATCATATAGCGCTACTAAACGCAAGTATATCGCGTTGCGGTTACTCGGCCCACAACGAGGTACTCGGCGCCATGCCGCATGGTGACTGCGGGCTACTTTGAAAGAATTTTTACGGGGAGGCCTCCGTGGGTGTTGAGTCCCTGCACCAGGTCTCCGACAGCCTGGGGGCTTATGTAATTGACTGCGACAGGGTTTGAAGACTGCGCCACAGCCGGCCTGGGAGCAATCCAGGGATTCAGGGCCATGAGGGCCAGGGCCACGGCTATCACCGTCAGGACGACCTTGAGGTATAGATCTTGTTTCATGATTTGTTCCTCCTTAAGAGAGCTTTTCTGATCCTCTTTTGTTCTTCCCGGCGGGACGCATTCCCTCTCAACAGGGAAAGTCAAAAAGAAAAAAATCAGGGTTAAACCCTGATTTTTTTCTTTTTCAAAGAGCTGGCCTTAATTTTTACTAGCGGAGAGACC
>JAZDOK010000019.1:0-54546 GCA_043798715.1 bacterium | reverse complement strand
AGGCCTGGATAAGATTCTGGGTGAAATACCCGTCGTTCACCCTCCCGGGCCTCCGGCATCGCTTAACTACGTACGAGAAAGCCGGAAGGAAAGAATTTTCTTCTTCTCAAGAGCCTTTGCAGGGGCCCTGGTCGTGATTTTAATCGCATTCATCCTGTTTTGGGTGGGCCTGGATGGGCAGAAGAGGCGCGTCGCCCTGGTCCACTCCGACGCTGAACCGACTGTATGCAGCTATAAAATTAAACTGAATCAAAGAAGATTTAATCTGAATTTGAAAGGAGATGGTGTTCAACTTCTTAATTTTGAAATCGCTGAGGGAGAAGATCATATCAGTCTGAGTTTTTCTGAAGGAGGTACTTTATAATGCGAAAGGTTGCATCAAGGTTTTTTGTTCTCGTACTGACCGCACTGGTACTTTTCACGGGAAGTTCTTTTGCGGCGGATAAAAAAGATAATGAAGCGGTCAAGCTCAAACTTACGGTTTACTCCAAAGTCAAAGTCGGAAAAGACTTTAAAACGGTTGCCTATTCTCCCACTGTAGTGACCGTGAGCGGCAAAGAGGCGACCATTGCCGTGGGGGGACAGTCTACATTAAATGATCGTGAAGTCAAAATGGAGGGACGAAATCCCGATGCCCGGGACGACCAGGACTACTATTCGTCGATCAAAATAATGCCGGTCGTCATGAGCGGCACAAAACCCAAAAGAATTCGCCTTTCCATCAATTTTCTTGTGGAACACGCGGGCAAGAAAATCAACCGGAATTTTAAAGTTACCGTTATTGACGGAGAAAGCTTTGAGTTTGAAACAGGCGATGACGACCAGATGGAAGAGACAAGGCTGAATGTAATCGCAACAGTCTTCTCGGTTAAGGGCGACGCAAAAGGCAAAGCAAAAGTGAAAGTAGACGTTAAATAAGCCGGATTTATTTAACTGTGGCGTTCATGAGTGTTCAAGCGTCTTATTCTTGTGGTTTCATTCCCTCGTTAAGACAGGGGAAAAATAGTCGTAGTAGTCGAATAAGACTCCATGCGCAAAGTGAAAGCGAAGTTCGTCTTCGTGAGCCTTTTTGTGACGGTGCTTCTGGGAGGGGGACTTTTTTTTCTGCTCCGGGGCATCGCGGAATACAGGGTCAGTATTCTCTTCGGAAATTTCATCCCGCTTCAGTCCCTTCTTGAGCGCCAGGTAAAGGATGTCATCCTCTATGACCTCTCGCGGTCGGCTTTCCAGAGACGGGAAGAGGGGAAGCTGGAGACTGCTATGTGGAGCGGAAGAGTAACTGCCACGGATTTGCAGAAAGTCCGCTCTTTTGTCCGTCAGCAAGTCGAGTGCGATGAGATGTCGGGCATGTGCCTGGAGGAACTGCGTCAGCTTGAGGTCCTCCAGAGGGAACTTGGAAAGGCGCGTGATCTTGCCGCTCAGATGGATGCGCGCCTCAGAAATTTCAAAAGTAAGTTCTACCGGGAGGGGCGCCGGGATACAGGGGAGCTTCTTAGCGGACTTCAGTTTTTCATCGAGGCCATGAAAAAGGCTCTGGAGTCGAATCTGCTCTACATCGAGCGTCTTGGCCTGCCTTCCTCCCGGAAGACGTGCTTCGAGCGGGACAAGTACTTCGCCTCCGCCTCCTCTTACTTTGTTCTTTACAGGAAAAAATCCCATTTTTATTCTTCTTTTATTGATTCCAGAAGGGAGGGCGTGATGGAAGCCCTCCTGAACAGATACATGGAGACCGCCTCGCAGGAATACCGGAAGAAGGCGGCCGCCAATTCCCTCGCCATGATTCAGGAGAATCGCAAGGTGGTCTATCATCTCTCGGGAGATGTCAACGGCGACGGTGAGGAGGAAGTGGTGGTGGTCACCTCTCTGCCTTCGCAGGGGGGAAAGTTTCAGTGGCTCATTTCCATCTATGAGTGGAATGGGGAGGCTTTTGCCGGGACTTATGAAAAACCTCTGGGGCTTTTCAGAGAGGGTCTTGATGTCCAGCCGCATCAAGATGGGCTGTCGAGGAATTTTTGGCGGGGCCTGCACTTAAGGTTTAATTCCCTTGTGCCGGAAATAGTTATAATATTCCAGGAATCAAGCGGAAAGTGGACGCACTTTACCTGGGACGGGAAAAAATACGTCAAGCTCCAGCGCTACGACGCGGATTGATCATATCGGAATTTCCCGGATGAGCGCGTGCATCAGGTTCCAGACGCTTACGGTGCAATCGGGGATGCAGAAGTGCTTCATAACTGCGCGGAGAATCGCCGAGCCGGCCGGGATAATGTCAGCCCTTCCCGGATTAAGTCCCGACATCGCCAGCCGCTCCCGGACGCTTAACCGCCAGAGGCGATCGTCCAGATCTTCGAGGGCCTCCCTTGAAAATTGGTAACGGTGGACTTTATCTTCATCAAACAGTTCAAGCTCCTGAAGCATGGCTGCCAGGGTTGTGATGGTGCCGCCGATGCCGATGAGTTTTTTTTCTTCATGCAGGCCGGCCTCCGGAAGATTCCCCAAAAAGCGGAGAATCTCTTTGTTAATGCGGTCCCTTTCCGCTTTGGAAGGAGGATCGTTATGAATGTATTTTTCAGTAAGGCGGACGCATCCTGTCGGGAAGCAATGAGAAGATGATTTCTCTTTTCCCGCGAACGTCAGCTCAAATGAACCTCCTCCGATGTCGAGGACGAGACCTTGAAAATCAGGAAAAGCAAGGAGAACTCCTTTCAGTCCCAGGACTGATTCCTCTTCCTCGGAGAGAATCCTGAGAGGAAAGCCTGTTTCATGCTCAACCAGCCGGGCGAACTCCTCCCGGTTTTCGGCCTCCCGGGCGGCCGCAGTTGAGATTATCGCCGTGCGGGTGGAGCCCAGCTTTCGGGCCTGATCCAGAAATTCCATGACAGCCAGGAGCGTTTTTTTAATTGCTTTTTGGGAAAGCCGTTCTCCCGGCACGTGCCCTTCTCCCAGGCGGGTGATTAAGACACGGTGGCTGATCGTGCGGAGGGGGGACCGGGGACTTTTTTCCGCGATCAGAAGTTTTACGGAATTCGTGCCGATGTCAATCACAGTATTAACCATTTTAACTGACAGCTGATAGCAGCCAGGTTTACACCACCTTTATGCAGAATTCCGGACAGGCGAAGGCGCAGTACCCGCACAGGAGACACTTCTCCCGATCAACGACGGTCTTTCCGCCGGGCGCTTTAAGGGCCCCGGTCGGGCAGGCGGGGATGCACTTCCCACAGCCCTGGCAATCCTCGATGAGGAGACTTCTCCTCTGTGAAGAAAGGGTTTGTCTCAATTCGTCAGGGGGGCTTTTTCCCGATTCAATTGCCAGATTAAAGAGCAGTTCCTCCGCATTCTGCATCCCCACGACGACGGAGTCCACAAAAGCAGAGTTCAGGCAGAAGCGGAGGGACTCTTCAGCGCGTCCGATGAGGTGACCTCCTCCGAGCGCCTTCATGGCCAGGATGCCCTTTCCGGCATCATGTGCGGTCTTAAAGGCCTCATGCATTTCCTCCACGGTTCCATCCTGGATGCCCACTCCGCTAATATTTAAAACGGCGAAGATGACATCTATTGAATCGTTCTGCGAGGCGGCTTTCACTGCGGCAACGTGGTGAGTGGAGATGCCGACGGCGCTGATCAAACCGCCATCGCGGGCCTCGATCAGGTATCTTAAGGCCTCGTCATGGCCTTTAAGGGTCAGTGCGGATTCCTGCTGGTGGAGCATGAAAATATCAATCTTCTCAAAGCCGGTCTCGCGAAGAGCTTTGTCCAGGCTTTTTTTCATGCCATCTCGAGAGTCGGCGTAAGAGCGGGAAATGATCTGTGGGCGGGAGCTTTCCGCCCGATTAAAGGCTTCACGGAGGAAAGGATAGGTTCCGTAGAGCTCCGCCGTGTCAAACAAATTTATTTTTGAGTCAAAAGCCATCCGTAAAAGAAAAGCCCCTTCTTGAAGGGGCATATTCTTCTGGGCCATAGGCAGGGTCCCGAAGGAAAGCCGCGGGACGGAAAGCCCGCTCCGGCCGAGTTTCCTGTATTCCATTATGAAAAGCTAGAAGCGAGGGTCTTGAACCGGAGCCAGTTTCCCACCGGCCGAGGCCGGCCAGCCTCCGCCCCCGCCAGCTCCGCCCGGACCTCCCCCCGGTCCTCCCTGGCCTCCTCCGGAGTCCGGGCCTCCAGGACTGGGACGCAGCTCAAAATAGCCGCATTCGCAGGCAATTCCCATGGCCGGGATGGTGCGCTCCGGATGGGCAGTTTTCTTTTGCAAATCCACCGGAACCAGCGCGAAGGGGCCGACGGGCTGCATCTCTTTGTTGCATCTCAAACAAAGGATTGTCGGCGGACTTTCCTGAAGATTCTGGGCGTCCATGAAATCACTTCCTTTTTTTAATTCCCATAATCACTATTTTACTTTTCCCTCGATCCGATCCACGATGGAGCCGCGATTGCTGAACCAGACGGCGAACGCGAGCGCTATCAGGCAGAAGGCGACCACCGAGGCCCGGATCGACATGGGCAGGGAGTCGAACTTTCCGATGGCGATGATCGGCACAATGAGAAGGGCCACCAGGTTCATCACCTTGATGAGAGGATTGATCGCCGGACCGGCCGTGTCTTTGAGGGGATCGCCAACAGTATCACCGACCACTGCGGCTTTGTGGTACTCTGTGCCCTTGCCTCCGAAAAGCCCATCTTCGATGAGTTTCTTGCTGTTATCCCAGATGGCGCCGGTGTTGGACATGAAGACCGCCATGAGCTGACCGGTCAGGATGGCGCCGGCCAGGTAGGCTCCCAGGGCTTCTACGCCCAGGCCGAAGCCGACGGCCAGAGGGGTGCAGATAGCCAGAATGCCCGGGCCGAGGAGTTCCTTCTGGGCGGCGGCGGTGCAAAGGTCCACCGCCCGCGAGTAGTCCGGCTTGTTTTTACCTTCCATGATTCCGGGAATCTCCCGGAACTGACGGCGGACTTCTTCAACTACCAGAAAGGCGGCCCGGCCGACCGCGTTGATGGCGAAACTGGAGAAGAGAAATGGTACGGCCCCCCCGATGAGGAGACCGACGAAGACCATGGGCAGGTTGAGCTGGATACCCTTGTTAATAAGCCCGGATTCCCCGACGAAAGAGCTGAAGAGCGACATGGCGGCAATGACCGCTGTGGCGATGGCCAGGCCCTTGGTGAGGGCTTTGGTTGTATTGCCGATGGCGTCCAGCTTGGCCACGATCTTGTGGGCCCGCTCTCCGGCTTCGCCCTTAAGCGCCCCCGACATCTCGAAGATACCGTTGGCGTTATCGGTGATCGGCCCGTATGTGTCCATCGCCAGGATGAAGCCGGTGGTGGTCAGGAGGCCGAGGCCCGCCAGCGCAATTCCGTACATCTGAAGCTGAAGGCTTCCCTGGAAGATGACGACGGCGGAAACGATGGTGGCCGCGATGATGAGGATGGCCCAAACACTGGATTGGAGACCCTGCGCCAAGCCTGAAAGGATCATGGTCGCCACGCCCGTCTTGGTGGAATAAGCGGTTTCCTTGACAGCCGGCTTGTCTATATGGGTGTAATAATTGGTAAGCCAAAGCGTGAGGAGCGCCAGCACGACGCCGGAGCCCGTAGCGTAGAAGAAGCGCCAGTCAACGCTGCCACTCGGGCCTTTGAGGAAGTAGAAGTTGATGATGGCGCACCCTATAAGGGAGACGATGGCGGAGACCCAGAAACCAATATTGATGGGGACCATGGGATCCTTCATGTCTTCCTTGCCCTTAACGCTCCAGGTGCCGATAGCCGAGGCGAAGACACCGACGGCACGGACGAGAAGGGGGTAGATGATGAGCGAGAGGGCGAACATCTGGACCCTTTCCTGGGTGCCCCAGATTGTGAGCATGTTCGGATCCAGCATGACGACGGCGCCCAGGATGATGGCGGCGACCAGCGTCACCTCGTAGCTCTCAAAGACGTCGGCGGCCATACCGGCGCAGTCGCCGACGTTGTCGCCGACATTGTCGGCGATGGTGGCCGCGTTGCGGGGGTCATCCTCCGGAATCCCGGCCTCTACTTTGCCGACCAGGTCGGCCCCAACGTCGGCGGCCTTGGTGAATATACCTCCGCCCATACGCATGAAGAGAGCCGCCAGACACCCTCCGAAGCCGAATCCCACCAGCACCTTCATGGCGTCTTCCTTGAATATGAGGAAAATGATGGTGGCTCCCAGGAGCCCCAGGCCGATGGTGAACATCCCCGAGACCGTCCCCGCCTGGAAGGCCACTTCCAGGGCCTTCTTGAAGCTGGAGAGGGCCGCATTGGCCACGCGCACATTGGCCTTTACCGCGACGCGCATACCCACGTAGCCGGCGCCATAAGAAGCGAAGACCCCCATCAGGAAGGCCACTGCGATTCCAACGGCCAGGATCGGCTTGTCCGCATAGATACCGTTGTACATCCACCAGAGACCTGCCGTGACGATTATGACAAAGATGATCATGGTCCGGAATTGCCTTCCCAGGTAGGCCAGGGCCCCTATCTCGATGGCCTTCGCCACGTCCTGCATCGCCTGGGAGCCGGGGGTGACCTTCATTACCTTCAAGGCCAGCCAGGCCCCGTAGGCTATTGCCAGTATTGCCGACACTAGAACTGCGTAAAGAAGCTGAAGTTCCGTCGCCGACAGTCTGGGGAGTAAAATGTTTGATTCGCTCATGGTTACCTCCTTAATTTAAAAAAAAATCCCTCCAAGGGATATCTTCCCGGTCTTTCCGGCAACTACTTATTACTGCGGCCTCTGCCCCTTTTGGCCTCGGTGTTCCGTTTGAGGTCCAGGAGGCGCTCTTCGCTCTCCTTCATGAATTTGGTCAGCTTGTCCTCAAAAGAGAGCGGCCCTGATTTCTCAAACACAGGCTTTCCCTTACGGGGGGGTCTTCCACGGCCGATGTCAGCCTCCGCAGGGGTGTTGACCTGCTTGATGGAAAGATCGAATTTACCTCTCTCGTTGATTCCCAGAATTTTTACCTGAATCTTGTCCTTCTCCTTGAGGTGATCATGGATATTCTCCACATAGGAGTCGGAAATTTCCGAGATGTGCACCATGCCGGTTTTACCTTCAGGCAGTTCGACGAACGCGCCGAAACTGGTCAATCCGGTGACTATTCCCTCAACAATGCTACCTGTTTCCAGACTCATTACCTGAACGAAACCCCCTTATATAATGAACTAAGATCCCCTTGATTCAATGCAACTTCTCCTGATTCCTCCCAAAAGGCAACTTCCTGAGAAGAGTATTGAGCCAGGGCTTGTTTTTGATTTTTTCAGAGGAAGAGGCGGCTGTCTCGGGCGAATTGGAAGGAGTTTTCAGTGTCTCCTTATCGAGAGTGAAGATTTCATTTTTTTTGCCCAGACCCAGTTGGCGGGCCCGAACGAGAATTGTTTCTTCGTCTTCGTTCTTAAGACGGAGCTTGAGATCGGAAAGTTCCGTGAGTTCGGCTTTTAATTCCCCGTTCACCCGGGCAAGTTCGGCTTCGTTTTTCTGCATGGAAAGTACGAGCGCGCGCTTCTGAAGGAAGATAGAGTAAAAAATGCTGCCGAGTAGAACGGCCAGACACAAAAGAAAAACACGGCTCGTAGAGAACCATTTTTTCCACCTGGGATATCTGTAAGCCATGGGTTTCAATTCGATAGAACTTTTATAATTCCTTCTCGCGGCGGTATATCAGACCCCGGGTCACGTCAAGTGTCACGGCGTCGCCGTCTTTGAACATCTCCTGTGCGCCGGGAACGCCGAATATTGAAGGAATTTCCCACTTGAGGACCATGCGCTCTGCGGGGGATTCCGGCTGATCGTCTCTTGAGATGATTCCCTTGAGGCGGCTCTTGACGGAGGAATATCCTTCCTCGACCCGCGCAACCATGAGGATGTCGCCGTCCTGGACGCGAGATTCCGCTTCAACGGGGTTGGAGGCCTTGCGGATGATGCCGCTGATAACTTCTTCCTTCCCGATGCCGGAGCCCCTGACGAAAGTATGCCCGATGACCTGTATCTTGATCATATTGGTGCTGCCCTGACCTCCAGGCGGGATTCCAGCGGTCAGGATCATAAGGTCCCCCGCGTCCACCAGGCCGGAGGAGTGTGCGGCGGACTCAGCCGCCTCCATCAGGGCGTCGGTGTCACCCGGTTCCGGCAGTAAGAGGGGGAAAACCCCCCAGGAAAGGATCAGGCGTCTCTGAACGGCCGCCGTCTTGGTGGCGGCTATGATATGGGCCTTGGGTTTATAACGGGAGACGACGCGGGCGGTTCGTCCGGAACTCGTGAAGACAAGGATGGCCCTGGCTGACAGTTCCTCGGCAATACGGCAGGTTGCCAGGCTTATGGCCTCCGTCACGCCGGCGGGCGGGCGGGCGGAATCCTGCATGCACCGGCAGGGGAGGTCGCCTTCAACGCGCTCGGCGATTCGTGACATCATCCTGAGTGCTTCCAGGGGATACTTGCCGGAGGCCGTCTCACCCGAGAGCATGACGGCATCCGTTCCGTCGAAGATCGCGTTGGCCACGTCGGTCACCTCCGCTCTGGTCGGGCGGGGGTTGCGAATCATCGAATCCAGCATCTGGGTGGCCGTGATGACCGGTTTGGAAAGCTCGTTACAGCGTCGAATGAGCATTTTCTGAATAAGGGGCACTTCCTCGATGGCGACCTCGGCTCCCAGGTCGCCTCGGGCCACCATAATGCCGTCGGCGAGTTGGAGGATTTCCTCGATGTTTTTCACGGCCTCGTGTTTTTCTATCTTGGCTATGACGGGAATGGAAGCTCCGGATTTCGCCATTTCCTCCTTCACCCGGAGGACGTCATCCGACTCCCGCACGAAGGAAAGGGCCACAAAGTCAACCCCCGCTTCAAGGCCGAACGCGAGGTCCTCCAGATCTTTTTCTGTAACGGCGGGGACGGAGAGGCGGACGCCGGGCAGGTTTAATCCTTTGTGCGAGAGGAGGGAGCCGCCGTTGATGACGCGGCATAAAATATCGGTGGAACCGCTTTTCTCGACCTCGAGTTCGAAGAGACCATCGTCCACAAAGATTCGGTTTCCGGGCTGAACGTCCTTCGGCAGGCCGTGGTAGGAGATAGAAACTTCCTTCTCGTCCCCGGGGACGTCGCGGGTTGTCAGGATTATTTCCCGGCCGGGAACCAGGTTGATGGGCGGCTTGGCCACCTCTCCCGTGCGAATCTTGGGACCGCAGAGGTCCTGAAGTATGGCCACCGGAATTTTACGCTCGCCGGAGAGCTCCCGCAATATCTTGATGACTTCCAGGTGCTCCTCGTGGGAGCCGTGGGAAAAATTAAGGCGTGCCACATTCATACCGCTCTCGATGAGTTTTTTCAGCATCTCGCGGGATGAACTTGCCGGGCCGATCGTGCAGACGATTCGGGTTTTTCTCATGAATGCCTCCGGAATGACGGCTGAAATTCCCAGTTAAACAAAAGCCCCCGTCCGGAAGACGGGGGCTTTTAATTGCGGGAAGCTACATCTCCCGTTTTTTTGGGGCAGCCTTGGCTTTGGCGGCGGGTTTCTTCGCAGCCGGTTTCTTGGCCGTCGTCGCTTTTTTTGCTGGCATCAAAATCACCTCCCCCGAAAAAACCTTGCAGCGTTCAACTCTCTGAAATCACACCCCAAAGATCATCCCCCATCAGTTCCCTCACTTCAACCGGCACCAGGCTTCCCCGAAGATCCGCCGGGCCTCTCAGAAGGATCGGGAGGTAGTTCTCTGAAATGCCCTCCAGAATATTTTTCTCTTTCTCTTCTTCGATTAAAACGTCAAGTTTCCTGCCGAGAAATGATTTTTTATAGAGGCGGTTTTTTTTATCGCCGAGCTGAATCAGAAGCCGGCTTCTTTTTTCTTTTTCCTCAGCGCTCACGTCGTCCGGAAGGCGGGCAGCCGCGGTTCCGGGGCGGGCTGAATATTTGAATACATGGAGACGGCTGAAGGGCGCCTGTTCGATGAAGTCCCGAAGGATAAAAAAATCTTCCCGGGACTCGGAGGGAAATCCAACCAGAATGTCCGTCGTGACGGCGATTCCCGGGATCCGGGAGGCGGCCAGGCTGACTTTCTGATAATATTCGTCCGGGGTGTAGTTTCGACGCATGGCCGAGAGGATTTTAGGACTTGCATGCTGGAGCGGCAGGTGGAGGTGGGGACACAGGCGGCTGTTTTGGGCCATAAGATCTAGGATGGCCGGGTCGAAATCCTGGGGTTCGATGGAGCTGAGGCGGAAGCGGGGCCGGGGGAGCTCCTTAAGAAGGACTCTCAGAAGTTCCGTAAGGCTCAGGCGGGGAGTAAGGTCCTTTCCATAAGCTCCCAGGTGAACTCCGGTAATGACTATTTCCCGGTGGCCGAGTTCAAAGAGCGTTCGGGCCTCCTCCAGGGCTTCATTAAGAGGGCGGCTTTTTTCTCTTCCACGCAGGTAGGGCACGATGCAGTAGGAGCAGAACTGGTTGCATCCCTCCTGCACTTTAAGAAGAGCCCGGGTCCGTCTCTGTCTCAGGGGAGCCGGCGCCGGAGAAAGTCCCAATATTTCCGGCAAACGCTCTTTCTCCGTTACCTTGAGTCGAATCACGCCCGGCGGAATATCGGGAGAGAGGGCCTGTTCGTTTTCGACCGCACAGCCGGCGGCGATGACCCGGGCGGCCGGGTTTGCCCGGAGCGCTCTTCGAATCATCTGACGGGATTTCTTGTCGGCCACCGCCGTCACCGAGCAGGTATTGACGATGCACAGGTCGGCCTCCCGCAGGGGAGTCTCTCTCAAGCCTGCGGCCAGGAGGCTCTGGCGCATGCGCTCTTCTTCATACTGGTTGACTTTACAGCCCAGGGTGAGGAGGGCAAAGGTCTTCATCTTAGGATGGGGACGATCTCGTTTTGAAGCGGGAGCGTGGTTATTGCCGGGCCTTCATCCGAGACATGGACGTTTATCTCGGTTCTTAAGCCGAAGTCGGGAAGATAAATTCCGGGTTCGATCGAAAATGCGGTGCCCGGAATAATCCTCCGTTCATCGCGGGTTTCAAAGTTATCCAGGTTGGCGCCATTGGCGTGGTCCTCGATGCCGATGGAGTGCCCGGTGCGATGGATGAAATATTTCTCATAGCCATTCCTGGCAACATGGCCCCGCACCACGTCGTCCGCGTCGCAGCCCCTTATGGGTTTCCCCTCGCGGAAGGCGTCTTTTATCGCCTCGAATCCAAGGTCGCGCGCCTCCCGAATCACCCGGAAGACATTTTCATATTTTTCGGGAACCGCTTCACCCGCGTATCCCATCCAGGTGATGTCGGCGTAAACTGATTCCGGGCTCCTCTCCTTGGCCCAGACGTCCAGAAGCACGAGATCGTCCTTTCGGATTGCTGATGATTTCTCTTTTGTCGGCTCATAATGAGGATTGGAGGCATTTTCATTCACGCCCACGATGGGTGGCGTCTCGGCGTGCAGGTTGTTTTCGGCATATCCGCGGACTAAAAATTGCTGAATTTCGTACTCCGTCACCGTCCGCCCGGAGCGGAGGCACCGGGCGATCTCCCCGAAGGCCTCGTCCACCAGCTTCTTGAGGATCGCGGCTGACTTGCGGTGCCCCGCCAGTTGTTCTTCATTCCAGGTCGCCTCAAAGATCTGCACCAGATCAGCCGAGGATACGACCTCCACCCCCAATGAGCGCACGAGTTCCACCGTGCCGGCATCCACGCGGGAAATGTAGGGCACCGCGTTTTCAGGAGAATACTGCATCGCCACGGACGAAAGCCCGTTTAAAATCGTGCCAAGGCCGGTCGCAAGCTCGCTCCAGCGAGAATAGACGGTCTTTTCGCCGGGCAGATGATCCAACCGATCCGGCTCCACGCCGTGCACCAGTTTCCGCGGTTCCCCCTCCGCCGGAACCAGGTAGTACCAGCGTCGGGTGGAGAGCTTCCCCGGGTCGAGTCCCAGGATACGCGCCGCGATCGGATCCTGGTTCTGAAAACCGTAAAAAAGCCACCCCTTGAGATTCAGCTCCCGCAGCGCTCTCTGAATACGATCGGATTTTGACATGAATTTTTCCTTTCAGCGCACCTTCGCAGGCTGTTTTTTAATCAGATAGTCAATGCCGGTCCGCCGGGAGGCCCTCTCCATCATCTCGCGGGAAAGCCGCTGGGCATCGTCGAAAAGGGACTGCTCGTCAATATTGGTGAGCTTCCCTGCCCGCACGACCACCTCGCCGTTCACGATGGTGGTGTCCACGATGTGGTTGTCGCCGAGGAACAAGAGCGCTCCGATCGGGTCGTGGAGACCGCCGGCGAAGCCAAGGGTTCGGTTGGAAACCAGGAACAGGTCCGCCGCCTTCCCGGTTTCAAGGGAACCGATCTCCGGAAATCCCAGGACGGACGCGCCGCCCTGCGTGGCCATGCGAAGTACTTCTTCGGCAGTGATGGAGCTGGCGCCGGTCTTGAAACGATGGGCCAGAAGGCAGGTTCTGAGTTCTCCCCACATATCCGAGGTGTCGTTCGAGGCGCTCCCATCCACCGCCAGGCTGACCGGGGCTCCGGCCTTGAGCAGTTGCGGGATGGGAGCGATTCCCGAGCCCAGCCGCAGGTTGGAAACGGGACAGTGGGCGACTCCCGTGCGGGTCGCCGCCATCTTTTTTATCTCGGAGTCATTGAGATAGACGCAGTGGGCGAACCACACGTCCTCTCCCA
Source organism: bacterium (assembly GCA_043798715.1). Taxonomy (GTDB): domain Bacteria; phylum Vulcanimicrobiota; class JAZDOK01; order JAZDOK01; family JAZDOK01; genus JAZDOK01. Next base: position 41,878 of record JAZDOK010000019.1, on the reverse strand, counting down.
GCCAGCCCAGTTTCTCCATGAGTTCAAAGGGTCGCATTCCGTAAGTTTTAAGGCAGAAATCGTCTTCATCCTTCGTCTCGGCCAGGTGGGTGTGCACCTTGACTTTGGCCTCCCGGGCCAGCTTTACAACTTTCTGCATGAGCTCTCCCGTTACCGAGAAAGGAGAACACGGGCCGAGGGAGATGCGCGTCATGGCCAGGGGCGAGGGGTCATGAAATTTTTTAATGACACGCCGGCAGTCGGCGAGAATCTCCTCCTCGGTCTGGACGACCTCATCCGGCGGAAGGCCGCCCTGCGTGCGCCCGCGGGACATGGAGCCCCGGCAGGGCTGGAAACGCATTCCTATTTTCCGGGCGGCCTTTATCTCATAGTCCAGAAGATCGGGCGGGGCCTCCCGTGGAAAGACGTAAAACATATCGGTGGAAGTGGTGCAACCCGTCAGCAGAAGCTCGCCCAGGCCCACGAGGGTGCTCACGTGGACCGCTTCAGGCGTGAGCTCCCGCCAGATCTCGTAGAGGCCGACCAGCCAGTCGAAGAGCTCCACGTCCTGCACGTACGGGATATTGCGGGTGAGCGTTTGATAGAGGTGGTGGTGCGTGTTAACCATGCCGGGGAAAGCCATCTTCCCCTTTCCCTCGATGACCTCGTCGGCCTTATCCGGCAGGTTATTTCCGATCGCCTTGAGGCGGTTCCCCTCGATCAGGATGGAGCCGTTTTCATGGATGGTGTTCTTTCCGTCCAGGGTCACCACATAATCCAGATTCTTTATGAGCAATGTTTTCACTCGTCTTTCCTCCCATTTGCAAATATGAGTCTATAATATGGCAAGCATAACTCCATTTTACATGGATTTTTGGAATTATCAACTCCAAACTACATAAACGAATCAGCTCCGCAAATCCACCACTTTCTTGATCTTTCCGGTCCTCCGAATGCGTGGAATGGCGCCCGGCTCGACGAGTTCGATGGAAAGGCCTCCCAGCCATCCCTCTCTCAGCGCCTCGGAGAGTTCCGGGTTTTTTTCGAGCAGAGCGGTCCTGATTTTTTCCTGAAGGGCGCTTTTATCCCCGGGCATTTCCCCCCTTGATTCCGACTTGATGACGAGGAGGTCCTTTATCCCCTGCCGGCTGGCCACAATCTGATAGAGGCGGCTGGTCTCGGGGAATAGCGCCAGGATCTTGTCAATGGCGTCGGGATAGATACTGACGGACCCCACCCGGACCACGTCGTCGCACCGGCCCAGGAGCTCAAAGAGGGGGGTGATTTTTCCGCATTGGCAGACTCTGAAAATCCTTCGGCCCAGATCTCCCGTGCGGTAGCGGATAAAAGGCATGAGATGGCGTTCCAGATTGGTGACAACGATTTCTCCGAGACCACCGGCGGCGACCTCTTCTCCGCTTTGGGGTTCCAGGATTTCGAGGTGCTGGTAGTCCGTCAACAGGTGGTGGACGGTGCCGGGTGAATAGGGGCACTGGAAACCAATGGGCCCTCCGTCCACGGAGGCATAGCCGGCCGAGAGGATCCGTTCGGCGCCCAGCACGGCCCGCAGGTATTTTTTGCCTTCTTCGCTAAGGTGCTCGCCGCCGTAGAGGATGGTGGAGACCCGGATATCATGCAGGTCGTTCTTTTCAAAATATTCACCAAGCTGGATGAGAATTGACGGCAGGCCCAGGAGGGCCGTCGGACGGAAGAGCTGGAGGTACTTGATGACGAGTTCAATGTCGGCGTTTCCCGCGATGGGGAGAGTCACGCAGCCGATTTTGGCCAGGGCCTCGTTGGCGACGATAAAGGAGGTCCAGAGGTTGCCGGCCATGAAGAGATTGGCCACCACGTCGGACTTGGTGATCCCGGCTGCTTCATATATACCGGCAATGATCGTCGTGACCGTCTCCCACTCGTCGTAGGTGTAGAAACTGAATTTCGGCTTTCCCATGGTGCCGCCGCTGGCAAAAACGTAGGCTCCCTCGAGAGGTCCGGTCAAAAGACCCTCGCCCTGGGGCGGCGTGTGTTCATAGACCTCGTCCCGGGTCAGGAGGGGAATAGTTGGGAATCGCTCGGTGAGAGGCGCCGAGGTTTCCGGGATGCGGTTCTTGTAGAAGGAAGAATGAAGGGAGGCGTAATTGAGCAGACGGCCGAGTTTTTCCTCCAGTTCGGGGGGACCTTCGGTGGAGATCAGTTTTTCTCCGAGGTCAAACCGCTCGCGGACGGACTCGATGCAGACCGTTTTAACCAGTTGGCGAAGCTGGTAACCTCCGTCATGCGGAGACGAAACCTTTCCTTCTCCCATCTGGCCGGGTTCGCAGATTCGGGTGACGCCGCATTTAATCAGGGCCCTTGAGAGGGTCTTGACTTCCGCCGGGGAGGCCAGGATTCCGACTGTCTGAAGATACTCGCTCTTTCCAATTATATTTCTCAGAATATCGGCCCAGGAACGGAAAGGTTTGACGTAAATACAGCGGTTTAAAGGGGAGAGCTTGAATTCAGGCGAAGGTTCAAAGATGATGGTCCACGAGGTGGAGTCCCTGGGAACGAGGAGGCGGGCCTCTCCGAATACTTCGTCCACCCGCCCCATCTCTCTCGCCCGGGTTATCTCGACTTTTTCATCATCCGTAAGTTCCCCTTGCGGCCAGGCGGAAGAAATTTCGTCCAGAGCTTCGGAAAGGTTTTTAAGGAACTCTTCCGTAAAAGAATTATCCTCCCTGGCTTCAACATAGATGACCTGGGGCGAGGAGCAGGCGCGCTGCTCCCAGAGCGCAATATCTTTCGCCAGAAGACGGCATGCCGATGGAAGAGTGTACTCGCGGATTCCGGCCTGGGTGGCGATGGCAAAGCTGTACTTGGGCCCGTATTCGATAAGTTTAGTTCCCAGAGGAAGGTCTTTGCGATAACTCATAACAGCCTCTTCGCCGCCCCAGACAACGATGGCATTACAGAGTCGTTTCAATTTTTGCTCGATCTCTTCGTCTCCGCCCCTGAACTGCAGGATACTGAAACTTCCGGACAGGATTCCTTCGGGGTCGCATTCTTTGAGGCTTTTGGCGAACAGGAGAGGAAAGAGCGGATCGGCGCTCGAGAGCTTGAGCAGGTTGGCATTTTTGGTGAGCATACCCTGCACCAGGCTGTCAATTCCACTGACAAAGACGTTTCCAGCCGAGACGTGGAGGATAATGCCAAGAGGCTGATACATGATATAGCCGCCATAGGCGGGATTATAGCGCCAGCGTTCAAGATTTTCCCGGTTTCCCATCTCCAGCGTGATCTTTTTCTCGAGCGCCCGTCGGTCGAGAAGGGCTCCCAGGGCCTCTATGGAAAGCTCAACCATTTTTTCGTGAAAGCCCACGATGGCGGGCATATGGGCGCAGGCTATTTTCCGGCCGGGGTATTCAGGATCCCTCCAGAGCTTTCCGACCTCATCGAGAATGTTCAAAATACTTTCGAGGGGGTAGTCCTGAATTTTTCCCTGGGCCTTATAAGCCTGCCAGGTAATTTCATCAAGTTCCAGGGGGCTCAGCGGCTCGACTGTCTTGACAAACCTGCCGAATATATAGTGCTCAAAAGGCTCAGGGTTCATCTTTTTGCATCCTTTAGCAGAATTTTAACTTCGCCCTTCAGGTGTTTTTCAATACGGATACATTAAATCCACGTCCACCGGGATGCCGTCAAGTTTCTTCAGGTTCTCTTTTTCCCTTGGGGAGAGTTTTCCGTATTCCGCGATCAGGCGGGTTGCCTTTTCGTAATCACCGCTTAACTGTGTGTCAATAAGGATCTCCGCTAGTTTCCTGATGGCCGCGGGAATTTTTTCTCCATCCACTCGATAGATGCCCCGCTCTTCATCGCAGGTCACCGCGCCTTCTTTCAGCAGGAAGTTGAGCTGGATGGCGACGCCTGTGCCATGGGCATCCCCGGCTCCGAAGCGCACCGAGCGGAAGAGTCCGGCCAGGTAGGTGACGGCGGATTCTTTTTCATCCTGAGGGGTGAGTATATTTTCCCGGATGAAGTAGGGAATGTGATAGAGGCCCAGGACGTCGGCCTTGCATTCCTCGATGGCCGAGTAGGTATCCCGCAGGGCGTCGCGGAGGGTCTTTCCGTCCGAGGTGGCATCCACCCCGAGGGTGTGGGAAATTTCGTGCAGGAGCACGTGGTTGAAGAAGGGCTGCCAGCGGACGAAGGGGAGGTCCCCGGGGGCCAGCAGCACCTGAGCGATGGGGATCAAAATCTTATCGAACTTGGCCTCCATGACGTTCTTAAACAACAGTTTCTTGGCCCCGTAGGCCGAGGTAACTCTTTCGTCGTTCGGGAGGGAGCAGGCCAGGGTCTTCACATTCTTGTTGAATTCCCCGGTGAAGAGGGCGACGTTGACGACTTCAAGGGAGGTGCCCCCGAGTCCGGCCGAGAGGGATTTCCCCTTCGGGAGGCCGGGCAGATTCTCCTGGAGGGCGCTCAGGTGCTTAAGGTAGACGGTCAGGCTCCGCGATCCTTCCGGATCGCGCACCAGTACCGCTCCCTCATAGGCGCCTTTGAGTCCCAACAGTTGATCTTCGTAGGTTTCAATGGGGCCGATAATGAGATCGAGGGGGCTGTCCTTCATCCGGACCCAGGCCACGTCGCTCTCAAAGTAGTCGCCGTCCGTCAGGGCCTTGAGGCGGAGCTTGAGGTATTTTTTGAATGAGGGGTTTTCGGCATACCTTAAGGCGGAGAGGAGCGCATTACGGGCGGCGGTGAGCTCCGCTTTGTAGGCCGTCTCAAAGGGGATAGCCGCCAGGCCCGTTCCCTTCCTGCGGATGAGTGTGTTCAGCTTTTCAAAGGCGGATTTTTTTTCGGGATGGGCCGTAACATAGCTTTCGAATTCCGCTTTGGTCAGGTCTTTCGGGTAAAAGGCCGCTCCGGCTGGTTTTTTCTCAGGTCCCTCTCCATAGAAGCGCTCGTTGCCCTCGAAGCGGAGGTAGGGGCCGCAGTTGAGCACCAGTGCCTTAAGGATCTTTTTATCCAGAGGGTCCTTTGATCTCTCCAGATGCTTCTTGAGCGCCAGGCCATCAAAGGAGGCCTGCTTCCAGAAGAGAGTATCAATGGCCCGGGCGGCCCGCGCCAGCTCTACCAGGCACTTCTTGTCGTTATCCGAGAGGCCCGTAAGGTCCACCGCCAGCGTGAATCGGGCATATTTCTTAAGTTCCTGCTCGACGAGATTCATGCAGACCACCTCTTTTTCGTGGCGGGTTTTAAGTTCCCGGCAGGAGGGGGCGCCTTCAGCCGGGAGGAGGGGAGCGGCCAGGCAGGCGGTAAATACAATCGCCAAGCTAAGGAAGGTAAAAATATTTTTCTTCATGGGAGTGTTCCTTTCTTCATGTCTTTATCAACAGGAAACAGAGATGAATTTTTCGACATCCAGGCCGAAGATACCGCCGCCCTCCTTCTGGACTTTCCGCAGGTGGTCGGGGCCTTTAAAACTCTCGGCATACAGCTTGGCGATGGGCTCGGTCCCCGAGAGGCGGGCCAGAACCCAGGAGTTTTCGGTGTAGATTTTGAGTCCGTCGGTATCCCGCACCCCGGTCACTTTCTCTCCAGCCAGCGACTTCAGGCCTGAGAAATCGGCGGCCTTTTTCGATTTGATGGACGCACGTATTTTCTCGTCCACCGGTACGTCTATTCTCCCGTAGGAGGGCTCCCCGAGAGCTGCGGTCAGCTCCCGGTAGAGGTCGGCCAGGTCCTTTCCAGTCTCGGCCATCGCTTCCGCCAGGAGCAATACCGCCAGAATACCGTCTTTTTCCGTGGTCCAGCGATAGATGGAAAGCCCGGCGCTCTCCTCTCCCGCCAGGGCATAGCGGCCGTTCAAAAGCCCATCTACATAGAACTTGAAACCCACATTAACTTCGTCCACCTTCCTCCCCCGGGCTGAGGCGATGCGGTCAATGAGGTGGGTCGTCCCAATCGTGCGCCCGACTTCGAGAGTCTCAGGCCACTCGGGGCGGTGGTCCAGCAGGTAGGAAAAAAGAATGGAGAGGGCGTGGTTGGGCTGGAGAAGCCCTGTCTTTCTGGAGGCCGCGCCGAAGCGATCGCCGTCAGGGTCCGAGGCCCCCGCGAAGTCGAATTTTCCCGCCTGGATGAGATCGAGGAGAGGGCGCATGGGGTAGGGGGAAGAGGGATCCATGCGTATTTTAAGGTCATGATCCAGGGGGATGAATCCGAAAGTCGGATCCAGAGTGTTATCAACGATTTTAATGTTGTCGAGGCCGTATCGCTCTATGAGGCCCTGGTAGCAGGGGCTGGAGGTCCCGCCCAGAGGGTGGATGCCGATCCTGAGGCCCGAGCGGCGGATGGTTTCCAGGTGGACGACCCGGCTGAGGCGCTCCAGGTAGGGGCCGATGAGATCCGTTTTTGTCACCAAGCCCTGGGAGGTTGCCTTTTCAAGGGACATTCTCCTTGTTTTTTCGGGATGATCCAGGAACTCGTTGGCTGATTTTTCGATGAGGCATGTAATCTCAGATCCGGCGGGGCCGCCGCTTTTAGGGTTGTACTTAAGGCCCATGTCCTGAGGCGGGTTGTGCGAGGCCGTCCCGTTGAGGGAAGCGCAGGCCTTCCCATTCATAATGGTGGAGGAGAAGACCGGCGTGGGGAGAGGGATATCGGAGAGAATAACCTGAAAGCCGTTGGCCGTAAGCACCTCGGCGCAGATCCTGGCGGTCTCGCCGGACATCAGGCGGGTGTCTCCTCCCAGGAGGATGGGGCCCTCGATGGATTGATCTTTATGCATCCCGGCGACCGCCTGGGCGATGGCCTCGGCGTGGCGCCCGGAGAAGCCGGCGCCGAGGGTTCCCCGGTGGCCGGATGTTCCGAACTTGACCCGCGCCAGGGTCCCGGAAGGATGGTGAAATTCGTTCTTGTAATAGAATGAATTGATAACTTCTGTTGAAAGTTGACCGGGCACCTGGTTTTCCATGCCACTACCCCCGTTCTGGATTTAAAGCAGCCATTCAAAGCTTCTTTTCTCCATCTTCCCGGGGATCCCCTGTCGGTTCAAGTTGTCAATCGCTCAAAATGAACCACCCGAAATAATTTATTCCGGCAATAATGGAGTTGATACAGGCAGGAAAAATCCTCCGGGTTTTGAAAAACCATAATAGTTGCAATAGATGGGAAATTGTTTTTGGGAGGACAGCGATATGAAGAGAGATGAGGCCCTGAGGGAACTGGGACTTTCACCGGATGCATCGGCCGGGGACATCACGGATGCTTACGATAGGAAGATAGGAGAGACGGCAGAACTCATAAGCCGGACATCAGGCAGCGAGCGGGAGGAAAATCTCCTGGCCTTAAGGAGCCTGGAGAATGCCGGTAATTTTCTGCTGGGCCGGAAGGGGGCTCTTTCCGATGAGGAGCCCGCCGGCCGAATGAAAGGCAGGTACCTGTCTCTGGTGCTCGCGGGGATTCTCATGCTGTTCGGCATGGGGGTTCTTCTACTTTTTCGCTCCCTTCCTTCCCGTGTTTCCATGGCCCCTGCAGGGAGCGCTCCTCCCAGCGCCGTCCCGACCGCTTCGGCCGCACCACTGGTCCCGGCAGAGGCTTCCTCCGAGGCCACCCAGGCGTTGGGGGGGGAGGCCGGAGTCCTCAACAGCAAGGGTATTGCGCTGGCGAAGCTTGGAAAATATGCCGATGCCCAGAAGTGCTTCGAGCAGGCCCTGGCAATAAAACCAGACGACGCGGGGCTTAAGGGCAACCTGGGATTTGCCCTGATGAGACAGGGAAAGTGCCGGGAGTCGCTTCCCTTCCTGGATAAGGCGCTCTCAGCGCGTCCCGGGGATGCGCTGGCCTGGAACAACAAGGGACAGGCGCTGTTTTCCCTGGGTAAGCACCAGGAGGCGCTGGCTTGCTTTGACAAGGCAAATTCGCTTCGTCCCAACGACGCCTCGATCCTGAACAACCTGGGCTCCGCCCTCTTTGCCGGACGGAGGGCCGATGAGGCTCTAAAGTGCTTTGAACAGTCGCTGGCCGTCAAGCCCGATTTCATCGAGGCGTGGAACAACAAGGGTTTTGTCCTCAGGACTCAGGGCAAGAACGAGCAGGCCCTGGCCTGTTTCGAAAAAACCATCGCCGCCAAACCTTCCTCAGTAGATGCCTGGAACAACAAGGGGCTGATTTATAATGAGCTGGGGCGCTTCGAAGAGGCTCTGAAGAGCTTTGTAAAGGCCTGTGAACTCAGGCCGAAGGATGCGAAACTCTGGAACAACAGGGGCATAGTTCTGGGAAAGCTCGGGAAAAACGAAGAGGCCCTCGCCTGCTATGACAAGGCTCTGGGCCTTGATTCCTACCTGGCGGAGGCCTGGTTCGACAAAGGGACGGCTCTTTACATTCTGAACCGCTTTGAGGAGGCGATTCCATGTTTCGACCGGGCTCTGGCTCTCAACGAAAAATTCGCCCCCACCTGGAGCAACAAGGGCTTTACCCTGGTGAAGCTGGGGAAAAACGAGGAAGCCCTGAAATGCTTTACTGTATCGCTTGAACTTAAGCCGGATAATTCCGAGGTCTGGATCGGCAAGGGCGTTGTACTTGGCAAACTGGGTAAGAATGCCGAGGCCGTCAAGTGCTTCGACAGGGCGCTGGCGTTAAAGCCCGATGCGTCCAACGCACGCAACCTTAGGAATGCCGTGTTGGGAAAAAGCAGGAAGACCCCTTGATTTTGTGTTCGGCTAAACGTAATTTGCTTCGGGGCTGAAAGCTGATAGTCCCGCCCCGGCGGGATCCCGCCAACGGCGGGGCCATTAGCTTGTTTCCACTTATTGCGTCTTTCTCGTCAGCACCGCGAGGCTTCGGGGTCCCAGAGTGTAGCCCTGGTCGCAGGGAATGGGTGACGCCGGCGATTCGTCCATGAATTCGCGGCCCGGTGGAAAGCCGGTATCCAGCATGAGATGAAATTCCGATCCGGGGAGGCAGCGTGGAATTTCGAATTTCAATGGTTCCCATTGGAAATTGAGCAGTACCAGGACGTCTTCCTCGGCGCCTCCATCAATGTCTTCCAGCTCAATCCCCTCGATGAGAAAGGCCAGGGATCGTTTATCCGTATTGTTCCAATCGGGGCTTTTCAGGTGCTCATCAAACCAGTTGATGTCTTTTAAGGCATCCCGGTCAATGTTGGCCCCGGTAAAGAACCGGGGCCTCGCGAAATGTGGATGGCTCTTGCGGAAGGCGATGAGGCGGCGGACGAAATCGAGCATGTCCGCGTTCGTTACAGTTAAAGTCCAGTCGAACCAGCTCATTTTGTTGTCCTGGCAATAGGCGTTGTTGTTCCCCCTCTGGGTCCGCAGGAATTCATCGCCGCCCAGAAGCATAGGCACACCCTGTGAGAGCATGAGGAGGGCGATGAAGTTTTTGGCCCGGCGTCTTCTCAGTTCCAGGATTGCCGGATCCGCCGTCTCTCCCTCCGCGCCGCAGTTCCAGGAATAGTTGTCATTACTGCCGTCCCGGTTGTTTTCCAGGTTGGCCTCGTTGTGCTTCCGATCATAGGAGACGAGGTCGTTTAAGGTGAAGCCATCGTGGCAGGTTACGAAATTGATGCTGTGGTAGGGGGTTCTTCCATTGCTTCCATAGAGATCCGCGCTTCCGGCCAGGCGGGAGGCTATTTCCGGGAGCATCCCGGGATCGCTTTTGACGAACTTTCTCACGCAGTCCCGGTAGCGCCCGTTCCATTCCGACCAGTCATTCGGGAAATTTCCGGCCTGGTAGGAATCGGCCGAGATGTCCCACGGCTCGGCGATGAGCTTGATGTGTGAGAGCACCGGATCCTGGTGGATGGCCATGAAAAAGGACGAGACCTGTTCAAAGCGCCCCTCGTCACGCCCCAGGGCCGAGGCCAGGTCGAAGCGAAAGCCGTCCACGTGCATGACTTCGACCCAGTAGCGGAGGGAATCCGTGATGAGCTTGATCACCTGTGGGTCGTCCACGTTAAGAGTATTACCGCAGCCGGTGAAGTCCTGGTAAAAGCGCTTGTCCGGCGTCAGCCGGTAATAGGTGGGATTGTCTATTCCCCGGAATGAATAGGTGGGGCCCCGTTCGTTGCCTTCGCATGTGTGGTTATAGACGACGTCGAGGAGTACCTCTATTCCGGCGCGGTGAAAAGCCTTGACCATGTCCTTGAACTCGGCCACCTCGCAGCCGGGATAACTTCCAGTACCGAAACGGACATCGGGTGCGAAATAGCCGAGGGTGTCATAGCCCCAGTAGTTTTTCAGGCCCTCATCCATCAGGAAATCTCCGTCCTGGCACAGATGGACTGGCAGAAGTTCGACGGCCGTTATGCCCAGGTCAAGGAGGTATGGAATTTTCTCGGTCAGGCCGATGAAGGTTCCCGGGTGCTTAACGCCTGAGGAGGAGTGCGCCGTAAAGCCCTTCACGTGCAACTCGTAGATAATAGTATCATGCATGTCGAGCTGAGGCGGCTTATCTCCTTCCCATTCATAGTTGTCATCCACCACCAGGCATTTCGGGGCGCCCGCGGCGTTGTCCGAGCGGTTGAAGGAGAGATCCTCCTCCGGGGAGAGGGGATCATAGCCCAGGTGGCAGTAAGCGGGGTCGAATTTTCCGGTGAAGGCCCGGGTATAGGGATCCATGAGGAGGCGGTTCTCGTTGAAGCGGAGGCCTTCTTCCGGGCGGTACGGCCCCTTCACCCGGTAGGCATAGCACTGCCCGGGGCCGATGCCGTCAATAAAGGTATGCCAGACCAGGCGGATCCGGTTTTTAACCGGTATCACGCGGGAAGGGCGGCTGTCGGAGGCCCGGTCGAAGAGGAGGAGATCCACCCCTTCCGCGTATTTTGAGTACAGGGCGAAATTTACACCCCCGTTCCTGGGGGTGGCTCCCAGCGGGAAAAAGTTTGCGGAGGAATTCTTCATGGTGATAATTTGGCTATTGCCGCGTCTTTTCCTTTGCCTGTTTGGGCAGGTGCCAGGCATATGCTTCTAGAAGATGAAAGTATGACCGCAAAACAGCAGGAAATACGGGAGATTCTGAAAAAACAGAAAACGTTTTTCAGGAGCGGCGGGACGAAAGATCCCGCATTCAGGGCCGAAAAACTCAGGCTCCTCGGGCAGGCCGTTGAGCTTCATGAGAAAGAAATCATGGAGGCTCTTAACCGGGATCTGGGGAAGCCCCCTTTTGAGGCCTATTCCGCCGAGGTGGGCCTGGTCCAGCGGGAGATAGACTATGCACTGAAGCACCTTCGCTCCTGGACCAGAGCCCGGAAGGTTTTGACGCCCCTCATTAATTTTCCCGGATCAAGCTTCATTCTGCCCGAGCCCTATGGCGTCGCTCTCATAATCGGCCCCTGGAACTATCCCTTCCAGCTTCTTTTCTCTCCGCTCATCGGGGCCATCGCCGCGGGAAACTGCGCAATTATAAAACCCTCGGAAATCGCTCCCGCCACCTCGGCCGTCATGGCCGCGCTGGTAAGCACCCACTTCGACCCTTCTTTCATCGCAGTGGCAGAGGGGGATGCGGAGACCGCCCGCCTTCTGCTTGAAGAGAAGTTCGACTACCTCTTTTTCACCGGTGGCACGGCCGTCGGGCGTGTCGTCATGCAGGCGGCGGCCCGGCACCTCACCCCGCTCACCCTCGAGCTGGGCGGGAAAAATCCCTGCATCGTAGGGAAGGATGCCCCCCTTGAGGCGACGGCCAGGAAGATTGCCTGGGGCAAGTTCATGAATGCGGGCCAGCTCTGTGTGGCTCCCGACTATCTCCTTGTTGACAAGACAATCAAGGAGCGCCTGTTGGAGCATCTGATCGCCGTCATCCGCAAATTCTACGGGGACGATCCGCTTAAGAGCCCGGACTATGCCCGGATCATAAATGAGAGGCACTTCCACCGGCTCTCGGCCCTTCTGGGGAATGGAAGGATTGTTCTGGGCGGCCAGACCGAGGCCGGGAGCCGCTATATAGCACCCACCGTAATTGACGGCGTATCCTGGGACGATCCCGTCATGCAGGATGAGATTTTCGGGCCCATCCTGCCCATCCTGGAATATGAAAATCTGGACGAGGTAGTGAACTTCCTCTCCGGAAAGCCGAAGCCGCTGGCTCTTTATTTCTTTTCTCAGAACAGAGCACTTCAGGAGCGGATTATGCGGGAGACTTCATCGGGGGGAGTCTGCCTCAATGAGACGGTCTCCCATATCATTTCGGCGAACCTGCCTTTCGGCGGGGTAGGGGAGAGCGGCCTGGGAGCCTACCACGGCCAGGCGACTTTCAATACCTTTTCGCACATGAAAAGTGTTCTCAGGAAGGGTTTTTTCCCGGATCTCCCGCTGAAATACCCGCCCTACCGAAAGTCGCTCGGGCTGATCAGAACCCTGCTTAAGTATTTTTCCTGAAGCGGATGATCTTCATCACCGGATTTTCCGCATTGAAAGTGTAGCTTAAGCTCCGGGCGGTATCGGGAAGTTCGATTTCGGAGGAGAGAAAAATATATTCCCCCAGGGCCTTCGCATCCTCGCAGGTGAGTGCGATGGGTTCAAAGCTCTGGGTCTGCGCTGCAGTCAGTGACGGCTTTCCGAGGGTCATCTGTTTTCCCAGGTTTTTTGCCTTCTCCAGATCCAGTGAAAATGCGGGCACAAAAAATGTGATTCTTCCGCCGCTCCTTAAAAATTCTTCAGTCGGATCTTCCCGGATGGTCGCGGCTAAGGCCTTGAAGAAGGAGCCGGCAGTGCCGGTGGCATCCCGGTATGAAATTCTGATTTCCACGTCGAAGGCCCAGAAGGGAAGGGCCTTGTCCGTTCCGGTGGCCTCGGCGGTGAGCTCATGGAAATCCGTCCGGACGCTTTCCAGCTTTCCTCCGGAAAGGTGCATCCCGCTGTGGCATTGCGGGCAGAAAAAGAAAATCCGGGATTCCCCCGGCGGCAGTCCTTCGCCGCAGTTTAAGCATTTGAGGAGGCTCAGGCGCAGTTCCGTCATGGCAGCTCCTCTGGTCGTTTCAGGATATTCGTGAACACCGTGAGATTTCCCATGTTTATAAAGGAGGGAGTCGAGGAGATCAGGGCCTCGTGCCTTTTGGCCGCCAGCTCGTAGCGGATTTCGCCTCCGTAGCGGAAGCGGGCGAAGCCGAAGAGCATGATGGCCAGCGAGATGATTAGAATGAACGCGAGCGCCTGCCCCGAGCCGCTGTCCGAGGAGGAGTCTAAAAAAATGCCCATATTCTGCAGTGTGGTCGTCAGTATCAGATTTCCCAGCATAAGGCTGAAGATCAGCATGGCGGCGCGGTACAGGTTGTTTCCGGGGGCTCTTCCGTAGAGAACTTCATTGGAAGTGCCGTCCACGACCACCTGATAGGTTCGCTCGCGGTAGACGTAGCGCACCACCCAGAGGGGATAATAGACCAGTGAAACCTGCTGGTTGATGTAGAAAAATTTCTGGAAAGAGACCGTGTTCATATTGGCCGTTCGCAGGGCGTCTTCTTCCAGCCTGGCCCGGGCGGCGGCCAGCGCCTCATCCCTGGTCCCGGTCGGCTCAAAGGTCATCCCCTGAGCCTGTACCTCCTCCAGGTTGAAGGTTCGGATTTCATCGCCCTTAAAATTCACCCAGCGAATGCCGAATTCCCCGGTGTTGCAGGCCGGGGTGTTCCAGTCGTAGTCGCGCAGGATCTTTTTTTCGACATCGACGTAGTAGGTGCTGTTTTTGGACTGCCGCTTCTGTTTTCCCAGGACCCACCCGCACATCCTGGCCCGGTAGCGGAAAAAAGGAATGAAGACTAGAAAGACATCGCGGATGTCGGCTTGGGACGGCAAATCATAGGCCTTGTCGAAGGAGCCGAGCCATCTCCGCACCGTCTGTTGAATTTTTTCCTTTGGGAAGCGGTTGGGGGTGTAGAATTTGGGGGCCGAAAGATCCCCTTCCACGTAGAGGCCGGCCTTGCAGAAAGCGCAGGAGAGGACGGGTTTCCCCTCCTCAATTTCCAGGCTTCCTCCGCATGCCGGGCAGCTCAGGCCTTTCAGGGTGATTTCAGGCATCTTTCACCTTTTGGTTCAGTAATTTCTGGCGATGAGGCTGGCGATGACTAAAAGGGGAATGGACGAAAGCGCGTAAGCCAGCAATTTTATCGGCAGGCCCGGAATCAGAAGCCCTTCAATGAAAAACAGAAGGGCCGCGAGGATTCCGGTCGCCAGGAAGGGGGTTTCGGACTTGGCCGGGAAAACGTTCGCCACCACTTTCCCGGTGGAAGCGTCCGCGACGGCGCTGTATTGCACTCCTTTGTAAAGGTAAAAAAAGTGATAGATGGGTATATGGACCAGACTTGTCTCTTTCGGGTCCCCGGAACTGTTTTCCGAACTCTTAAGCCATTCTATGGCCGAGGAGAGAAGGATGGTGGGGGAAATAAAGTTTTGTCCCTTTGCGGCCTCCTCGGTATAAAATTTGAGTTTTCCGGCCGGGAGGCTGATCTCCCGGATTTCCGCGACGACGGTTGGGGCTGCCGGCTGGATCAGGACACTCTCGGATTCGGATTTTGCGGCCTGAGTCACGAAACGCCAGAGTGGAAAGAAGAAGAGCTCGTTTTTCGTGACCTCGGCCTCTTCATCCAGGCCTTTTGGGGTCTGGTTCCCAGCCATCCAGCGCCTGAGGTTCTGCCGGGCCTCCTCGGGCTTGATGGTCGGCTCGATGAGGTAATGGAAGACGATCCGGCTCTTGTCGAGATAGAGAGCCGAATTGCAATACGAACACTGGACGAAAAGTTCGCCTTCCGGGATTTTGACGGCGGCGCCGCACTGGGTGCAGGTAATTTCCATGAAGAAATAATTCTTAAGCAGAATCTCATTGTCCTGCATGCCCGATCGGTTAGGTGCTACCTGGTTCGGTGCTGTCGGGGAGGGGCGGGACGATCTTCTCTTCATCTGCCGGCTGGGATGTTCGGAAAGGAATCAGGCAGGTGAAGACGCTCCCGCGACCGGGTTCGCTCTCTACATGGATATTTCCACCCATCAGTTCCATGATCTTTTTCGCAATCGAAAGTCCCAGACCCGCCCCGGATACATCCTTCGTCGTGGTCATGTCGAGCTGGAGAAAAGGTTCGAAGATTATCTCGAACTTATCGATGGTAATCCCCATTCCCGTGTCTGATATCGAAATCTGTAAAAAGGGCCGGCCGTCTTTCTGTTCTATTCTTTTCAGGCAAAGGCAAATTTCGCCTCTGGCGGTGTATTTGACCGCATTGCCCAAAAGTTCCAGGAGAACCTGCCTGAGCCACATGGGATCGCCCAGGCACTTCCGCTCAAAGGTTCCCATCACCCCCGTTTTTATTAAAAGACCTTTCTTCTGAGCCGCGGGCTCAATAAGGCCGGCGCATTTTATCGCCAAATCGACCGGGTCGAAAACAGTATCGTTTAAAAACATCCTGCCGGACTCGATCTTGGACAAATTGAGGATGTCGTTGAGGAGTGCCAGGAGGTTTCGTGCCGAGACATCCATAATATCGAGGTATTTCCGCTGTTCATCCGTGAGGTGCGTGGTGGAGAGAAGGTTGACCATTCCAAGGATTGAATTCATGGGGGTTTTAATCTCGTGGCTCATGTTGGCGAGGAAAAGGCTTTTAGCCTGGCTGGCCTCCTCAGCAGCTTCTTTGGCTACTCTTAAGGCTTCTTCAGCCCGCTTCTGCTCGGTGATGTCGCGGATGAATGCGCCCACGCCCCTCCTGCCTTCCTCAAGCAGTACGGGAAATTTTCGGCACTCATACATCCGGTCATCTATCTGTTCAAAACTGATTACCAGGGCGGATTGTTCAAGCGCTTCATGGTCCGAGCTTCGGCACATCTCTGCAGCCTGTTCCGGCATCAGATCGAAATCGGTACGGTCCACGATCGCTTCCTTTGGACGGCCAAAAATTTCAGCGTTAGCCTTGTTAATGAGGATATATTTGAAATCCTCGTTTTTCATGTAGGCAAGATCGGTTGTGGCATCGAGAAAAGTGCGGTATTTTATTTCGCTGTCCCGATAATTTTTCTCGAATTTTTGTTTTGTGCGCCTTATTTCCGCTTCCCGCAATTCTCTGGAAACTGCGGGCGCCAGGCGGGTCAGGTTGTTTTTCATCAGGTAGTCGTTAGCACCGGCTTTCATTACTTCCACGGCCGTCTCTTCGCCTATGGTTCCGGAGACGATTATGAAGGGGATGTCCGTTTCCCGGGCCTGCAGGATTCCCAGGGCGGCCAAACCGTCGAACTGCGGCATCATGTAATCGCTGATTATGAGGTCCCAGGTTTTGGTTTCCAGGGCGGCCCGCATGGCGGCCTCGGTATCAACCCGTTTCCAGTCCGGCTCGTAGCCGCCGCGGCGAAGCTCATAAACGACAAGCTCCGAATCCTGCGGAGAATCTTCCACCAAAAGAACCCGTATGGGTATGGACTTTGGATTTTCACCAGCCGGCTTCAAGTTCCCCGGTTCATCGGGCATCGGATTGTATTCAGTCATTTTATCACCCTCGGTGTTCATAAGGATAGCCGCGCGTATGGCGGCTGGGGCAACGGTTTCTCAGGGCGGTGTTTTGTTTATAAGAGCCAATACAAACCCAAGTCGCCGACTGCATGGATAATCCATGGGCTTACGGAAAAAAATTTCGTTAAAACGAATAAAAATCCTCCTGGATTTTTATTCGTGCTCTGTCAGAATTCCCAAGGGGGCTGCGCTGGGATCGCTTTCCGGGTTTGCCGGAGTTTATTTATTTGCGGCGTCTGAAGAGAAAATAAACTTCGGCCTCTTCCGGAAGAGAGCAGGCGTAGCGGGAGAAGTCAGGATGTGACGGAAATACTCCGGCCAGGAAGTCGAGCTGATAGAGGTTTCCGGCGAAGGCGCCGCCGGTATCGGCCAGGATCCCGAGCAGGATTTCCCGCCGTCCGGTCAAGGGATTGGTGAAGCGGACAGCGATGAACTTGCCCAGGCCCAGGTTGAATACATCCCCCGCGAAGGCGGCTTTCGGAAGGAGGGTTATCTTCGTCTCCATCTCCAGACCGTATCCCTTGATGGCGGAGATTTCACGGAAGTACCAGTAGCGCCTCTGGAGGCGGGGCTTTTTGATCTCGCGGGCATAGGGGATGCCGTTGTTGCGATCCACGTTGAAGATTCGGATGGCCCGGCCGGGGAGCAGGACATAGACCGTGCCCTCCATCAGGGCCTCCTCGAGGCCGTCGCGGGTGAGCCAGACCAGCGGGCGGGCTTTCACGGGGCTCCTCCCGTCCTCATAGACTCCGGAGAGCACCTCCTGCTTGGTGTAGCGGAAGCGGGTAAGAAAGTCTCTGATCTTTTCGGCCTCCGCGGCGCTCAGGCCGGCCTCATCGTCCGGAAGTCCATAGAGGGCGCAGGAGAACCTGGCGGTTTTTAGGGTACTGCCGGGGACCTTGAAGACGGCGTACTTAGTGATCCGCACTTTTCCCGGGGAGATCCGTACCCCGTATTTTTGCGCCTCATCCCTTTCTCCATAGAAACGCACCAGGCTGAAGTTCTCGTTCAGAAAAGAGGGGCTGGCCAGGCGGCTTTTAAGGTTGCCGGCAGCCAGGTCATCCGCCAGTACTTCCTGCACAAAGGCCAGGGTGTCTCTTGTGGAGTCCAGGCCGTATCCGAGAATCCCGGGGATTCCCCCCCGCACGGCCACGGGGTCTTCTATTTCCCGGATGTTGAGGTATTTGAGAGTCTCCCGGGCTACCAGGTGGAGCCCCTCCGGATAGAGCCGCACCCGCTCCTCCCCGGAAAACTTTCGGCCATCGCTCCCGACATGGTTTTTAATGTTGACGTTTCGGATCCATTCATTTTTTTCATTAACGATGGGGAAGACTTTCGGAGCGGCGCCCGTACATGCCGAGAGCAGGACTGATAAAATCAGGCTTAGAGTTGCACTTAAAAATACTTTTCTCATGCTCAGTGAAAACCGCGGAAAAGGCGCATGAGCAGGCCCATCCCGGCTACGACAAGTTCCTGGGCGATATCGAATGAGCTCGTGTTCCCTTCGTAAAAAGGAGAGGCATAGTCCCCCGAAGCGATCTGAATCTTGAATGAGCCGGTCTCCGCGGCGCGTTCCTTTTCTTCCTCCTCCTTCTTTAGAAGGCCCCCGGCCCGCTCCCACTTAAGAAGTTTTCCCAGCTCTCCGCCATCGAGCCAGAGTCCGTGGTTCTTGCAACTATCCACGATGACCCCCGAGCGCGGCCCGTAGGAGCGCCGGTTCATCATCTCCCGGCAGACGGGGCATTTTATGTAACCCACCGGCCAGTCATTCTGGGTGTTGTCCTCTGCCAGGACGTCGAAGCGGCTGAAATCAACCTTTCCCCGCTCCTGGTTGTCGCTCTTAAGCAGATCCTCCAGTTCCGAAGGATCAAAGAAAATTCCCAGGCAAGTCCGGCAGCGATCCAGAACAAAATCCTTGCCGGCGCTCAGGCGGAAGGCATCCATCGGCTCGTTGCAGCGGGGACAGATACGCTCCGTTGCAGCCTCATCCGATATGGCGGCATCCGGCAGCCTCACCAGATCGGTGTCGTTGAGCGTATCGCAGTAGGCACAGCGGTCCGAGGTCTTCGGCAGGGGCGCCCCGCAGTTTTTGCACTTGAATATCATGAAATCATACCGCGTTACTTTCTAATTCCTGGCCAGGAGCGCCAGGTTCTGAAGGATTTCCTGGAGCCGGGCGGGCGTCACGTCCGCCTCCAGGGTGAAGTTGGGTTTCTGCACGAAAATCCCGCGTTCCTGGATGCGGAAGCTGGTGAACCCGGCGTTGAAAAGCGCCAGGACGGCGCGGCGGACATCGGAGGATTGGAGGCAACCCGAGGCGAGCAGGGGATTGGTTGCGGTGACGATCAGCCTGCGATCAAATTCGTAGTCGCCGGTGCTGATTTCTTTTTTGAAGCTCAGCTTTCTTCCTAATTCATTCAGGGGAGAGCGGATGACCGCCTGGATGGTAAAGGAAAATTTTGCGGTAAGATTGACGTTCAGGAAGGGAGGAGTGTTCTTTCCGGCAGGGACGGGAGTGATGGTGAATGAGTAACCCTGGAATTCACCGATGAAGCGCGTTGCGAAAAAAGAAGCCTTTACGGTGCCATTTAAGGCCGGTTTCAAAAGTTCCAACGCCGCCGACATTTTTTTTCTGTACATGGTGGAGAAGATAAGGGCCGGGACAAGAGCGATGAAGGTAATGACCAGCATAAGGACCATGGCCGTCATTTCGTGGTGGTGCGCAGGGTTCAACATCGCTGTCAGGGCCTCGGTTCTCAGTTTTTTTCCAGCATGCGCTGAAGCGGCAGGAGGGCCCGCTTCCTGATGTCTTCGGGCACTCGGACCTCGCAGTCTTCTTCCTCCAGAGCATGGAGGATCTTGTCGAGTGTTATGCGCTTCATGTTCGGGCAGAGGGCCAGGTCCGAGGCTGGATAAAACTTTTTGCCGGGGTTTTCCCGGCGGAGGCGATGAAGAATACCGACCTCGGTGGCCAGGATGAATTCCATGCAGTCTTTTTCCTGGGCCGCGCGGCACATTCCGCTCGTCGAGGCGACGATGTCGGCCGCTTCCAGCACCTCGGGGAGGCATTCGGGATGAGCAAGAACCCGCGCCTCAGGGTGGGCCTCCCGGGCTTTTTGTATGTCCCTCAGGGTTATTTTGACGTGGGATGGGCAGTAGCCGTCCATAAAATAAAGTTTTCTGGCCGTCATCTTCATGACGTAACTTCCGAGGTACTTATCAGGAATGAAAATGATTTCTTTCTCTTTGGGCAGGCTCTGGACGATCCTGAGGGCGTTGGCCGAGGTGACACAATAGTCGGACTCGGCTTTAACGGCGGCCGTCGTGTTGACGTAGGAGACCACCAGCGCCCCGGGGTGCTTTTCCTTTTCGGACAGCAGGGCTTGTACCGTAATCATTTCAGCCATGGGGCAGCCCGCGTCCGCAGCGGGAAGAAGGACTTTTTTGCCCGGACAGAGTATTGAGGCGGTTTCGGCCATGAAATAAACGCCGCAGAAGACTATGATCCCGGCATCCGTGCGCGAGCCGCGCAGGGAGAGCTCAAGGGAATCTCCGAGGCAATCGGCTATATCCTGCACTTCCGGCAGCTGGTAGTTATGGGAAAATATGAGCGCGTTTTTTTCCCGCTTGAGTTTCAGGATGCTTTTGACGATGTCTTCGCTCATTACTTGTTAGCTTTCGAAGAAGCGTTGTTCTCCGTTCCCTTCAGGCGCCTGGCGGACATGGCCTCAATCAGGCGCCCGTTCAAGTCGCCGTAAGCGGAGTCGTCCAGGAGCCAGCTCTCAAGGTTCTTTTTCCCGATTTTCAGGGTGTATTCCTTTCCGCCCTCATCCTTAAGGATAACATTGTGTCCCTTTCCATCAAAACAGGCCTTCCATTCAGAGCCGTTGTACTCCAGGGTCCTTTCAAATCCGGGCTTTTCAGGAAGCGGTTTCAGGTTGGTTCCGCAGGATCCCGGCACCGTTAAATCATCGAAGAAAGTGCGAAAGAATTTTCTGGTATGTTCGCTTGTCTGCACATCCAGTACGGGATCGATTTTCGGATCGTAGGCAAAGCTGAGCTCGGAATCTCCCTCGGATGGCTTTTCGATATTCCAGGTGGGAATGTTGAAGACGAAGGTTTCAGGCGGCGGGTTGAAACGCTCCGCGTAGTCCCTGTCGTTGCGGCCGCTGAAGGCGTAGAGCAGGCCGCTGTACAGGGCGTTCAGAATTGGATTGCCGGCGTACAACTGCTCTTTGGGGATGGAGCGGGTCGGGAGATTATTTAGGATATCATCCGGGTGGTTTCTGTTCTGCTTGCCCAGGTTGAAGGCCACCGTGGGCAGGTCGTCCCGGTTGTAGCCGATCGGGAGATTGTCGAGGACGCCGCCGTCCGCAAGAAGCACGGTGCGTCCCGTGGTGGGATCGACCATTTCTACGGGTTCAAATACTCCCGGGATGGCGATGGAGGCTCGAACTGCCAGGGCCACCGGGGTGTTTGGGGTGGTCTCGGGGCCGAAGACGAACATGCGGTTCTCCCACTGGCCCAGGTCTTCGTGTCCGGGAGGAGGGGCGCTGTCGGCGAATTTGATCGCCAAGATGTGCAGGGGGATTTTAAGATCCGCGAAGGTCACCGGCCGATCCTTGATCCCTGTCAGGTTTC
This sequence comes from bacterium, assembly GCA_043798715.1. Lineage (GTDB taxonomy): Bacteria > Vulcanimicrobiota > JAZDOK01 > JAZDOK01 > JAZDOK01 > JAZDOK01. The sequence continues at coordinate 20,779 of JAZDOK010000019.1, read as the reverse complement.
GCAGGATGTCATCGACGAATTTATAGGCGATTTCTCCCTTTAGAAGGCCGCCTCCGCCAAGCTTTACATCATACAATTTGGAGAGCCGCTCATCACGTATGATCGTCTCCAGGAAGGCCGGATCGGCGCCGGCCGCCAGGACAGAGGCGGCGATGGAGCCGGCGGAGGTGCCGGAGAGGCTGGAGGGGATGATCCCCAGGCGGTAAAGCTCGATGACGGCAGGAGGATAGCGATTCCCCAGGCCTCCGCCGCCCCTGAGAGCCAGGTGAATCTGGCGGGGTTCGGCCGGGACATCATCCTTGCCAAAGGCGCTCTTTCGGCTGGACGCGATGAAAATGCGATAGTCTTCAAGGCTGCCGATTGAAAATTCCCGTCCGGCGTCATCCTTGAGAGTGAAGGCTCTCCCGCCGCCGAAAAGCTGGTCTTCCAGGGACGGAGGCGCGTCCACTGGCTTTCCGGATGGGAATTGCGAGGCGGAAAGGCGCCCTTTCTGGATGTCTTCAGGGAAATAGGCAGGGTCAATGAAACAAGTTCCTTCGGGGGGCACACTTTCCGGCGTGTAGCCCCATGTTTCCCTGAGGCGTTCAGCCGCACGGGCGTCGCCTTTCCCGGCCGCGCCGAGTTCGGCGCGAAAATCATTAGTGTAGATGATGAAATCCTTGGTGGAACGGTGCACGCAGGTGAATTCAAGGGGAACATTGTCCGGATCCCTGGCGATCCTGTTCCAGGCGTTGTTCAGGCTTTGGTCGATTGAGGAAGCGACTCCTGCCGGCTCCTTCGAAAAAAAGTCCAGCAGGGAGGTCGTCATTTTTTCCAGTCGGGCGGCTCCCCAGGCGATCTCCCTGGTTGAATCTGCAAGAGTAAGGAGCAGGGCTTTTTTCTCTTTAGAGAGGTTCCGGTGTTTTTTTGAGGAGGCGGCAAGGGACCCATCCGCCGCGGAAGAGACATCTTTCAGGGATTTTTGAATCTCCGGGACATGCTCTTTTCCGTACTTAAGGTTTGCGGCCAGGCCCTGCTTGAGAATGGCCCGCCCCTCATGGAGGTTGGAGAGCGGTTTATCCCCTCCGGCCGGGATGTGCGAAATTCCTGATTTGATGAGTTCCGCCCCCCGGCGAATGGTTTTATAGCCGTCATCCGCCGAGTGGGTCAGATCTTTAACCGGTTCCCGCAGGTGTTCAACGGGGTTCTGAATTTTTTTAGCCGTCCTGAGGGCTGACATGCCGATCTCTTTAAGAGCCGCATCGGATGATTTAGAGAGTTTTTTTGCGGCCGACTGTATGTTCGAGAGAGACCTCTCGCAGGTCTTCTGGTATTCATCCATACGCTCTGAAAAATTCTTGATTTTTTGTTTTCCCTCCGAGACGTGATTTCCCGAAATACGATCCACGTCCTTGAGAGTTTTTACGAGAACGCGCTTGAGAGCGTGCCCCAGGTTCAGGCTGTCGCACCAGCGGTCCCAGAGACCGTCAATAATGGATCCGGCTGCCGGACGGAAAAGGCGGGAAGTCTCTCCTGAGAGGCCGAAAGTCATTTCAGGAAATTCTTCCTGGAAGATAAAGGCGGCCGGCGCCTCTGCCCTCCCGGACTTTTCCGCCGCCGGCTGCTTAATGTGGGAGTCCCCGCGACGTGGAGGTTCAGGAGTGGCTTCCTCCCGGACGGCCTTCCTTTCTTCAAATGAGAGCGAGGCAGTATCTTCGAGAGAAGGTGGGGCGGCTGCGCTTGACTCTTCCCGTGAAGCGCGAAGATACCCCTTTGGGCCAGGCCTGTTCGGGGGCGGGGCGTCTCCGGATATTCGCAGAAAGTCATTCATTGCAGTAAGTCCTCCCGATACTTCCTAATCAAAGATATTATAATACGGAAAGGACGAAGACTCAAGACCTTTTCAATAGACCCAGTCATCCTTCCAGATAATGTTGCCTTCTCCCGGCAGGAGGCGGTGGTGTCCGGTGCCGCTCTCCCGCTTCAGGGTGTCCTTTGCCTTCAGGAAGTACTTGTACCGGACGAATTTTCCGGCGCTTTCGTTGAAGGGAATGTCGGTGCACCAGGTGTTCGAATTTATATAATCCAGGCGCCTGGCTCTGGCGATGTCCCACTCGCCCAGCTCCGGGCAATCGCCAGTCACATATATGTCCTCGCCGTAACTCGTGGGATAACCGTTGACCTGAATTGTCACAATGGTCTGTCCGGTCACCGGGGTCGCGAGCTGGCTGAAGACACTGACGCTGTTCGGAGGAAGGGAAAGCTGGGCTTTCCCCTCCCTCACGGTGATGGGTTTTCCCCCCAGGAGATCCTGGTAGACGCCGTCCGGAAGGGACAGGTTAAGAACCTCGATTGTTTCCGCTCCTCCCTTGTTCAGGGCGACCAGGCAGACATTTCCCATGTAATCTCTGGAGAAAACATAGACGTTGCGCGTCAGGTACATCGTCAGCATGGAGCCCTTCTGCACGGCCGGGTTCATGCGGCGCAGGCGGGAGAGCTTGCGGATGTCCTGGTATATCGGGGCCTCCTTATCCCAGATCTCCATCATGGGGCGGTTGTAGGGGTCGTTGCCCCAGTTGGTATCGTTGTGCAGGCCCTGCTCCGTTCCGTAGTAAATGCAGGGTATTCCCCGGGCCGTCATGATGAAATCCACGGCCATGCGGAGGCGCTCGGGATCGTTGCGCTTGGAGAGGAAGCGGGGCATGTCGTGGTTGTCGATAAATGTCACCAGCTCGGAGGCGGTCTTGAATTTCCCGTCCTGACCGATGACGTTCGCAATCTGGTTGAATCCCTCGTAGTCGTCGAAGGCCAGGACCCGGTCTATGGCCTGCTGGAGGGAGAAATCCAGGATGCTCATTCCCGACTTGTTGGCGAATTCAACCGAGGCGTCGTCATAGGTGCCCCCCATGAACCACTCCCCGAATATAAACAGGTTTGGTTTGAAGGAAAGGATATCGCCGGTGAATTCCTGCCAGAACCAGAGGGGCATGTGCTTGACGGTATCCACCCTCAGGGCGTCCACTCCTTTTGAGAGCCACATTTTGATGGCCGACTTTATATAGTTTCTAAAGTCAATACTCTCCTCGTTGAAGTCAGAAAGATCGCATAGGTCTCCCCGCTGAACCTGCCCGATGTCATTCCAGTTCTGAACGTTGCCGTAGTGATGGTACCAGCCCTGGTGGTCATCCCGGTAGTCCGATATCAGGACTCCATCGTCATAGAGCTCGCCTCTTCCTCCGGCCAGGTGCGGGTTGGAGTGGTTGCAAACCACGTCCAGGGCGATTTCCATGTCCAGTGCGTGCATCTCGCGCACCAAACGGTCAAAGACGCTGTTGTCGCTTAGAAAGACCCTGGTGTCTTCGGCTTTTTCCACCAGGTGCTCGTCTATGCGTTTAAAATCTTTCGCCCAGTAGCCGTGGTAGCCGGTCATGATATGTCCGTCCTCGGAGATGGCGTAGTCAATCTGGTCGAAGACCGGCGTGATCCAGATCGAGCTTATCCCCATGCCGTTGAGATAGTCCAGCTTTTTTATTATCCCCTGGAGATCGCCTCCCCAGTATTTGTACCAGTTTTTTTTCTCCGGATCAAACAGCTCATCGTTTTTTCCGATGTTGTTATCCGGAGCGCCGTCGTTGAAGCGGTCAGTCAGGATAAAATAGATGGTCCGGTCCCTGAATTCATGCATGGTTTAACTCCTTGTCGGGCTTAAGGGCGTCCGGGCGGCGCTTCCATCAAATTTTCTCTTGAACGGGATTGCCCATCGAATCGAACATCCCATCGAAGAGGGGGGAGCTCAGGTAGCGTTCAGCGGAGTCCGGGAGAATTACGACGAAGACTTTGCCTCTGAATTCCTCTTTTTGGGCCAGCCGCACCGCCGCCGCCACCGCCGCTCCACAGGAAATGCCGCTCAAAATGCCGTCTTCGCGGGCCAGGCGGCGGGCGTACTCAATGGCCTCGCCGCTTGAGACCTGCTCCACCCGGTCTACCAGCGAGAGATCCATAATATCAGGGATGAAGCCGGCCCCGATGCCCTGGATCTTGTGGGGCGCCGGTTTAAGTTCGGCCCCGGCCAACTTCTGCGAGAGCACCGGGCTTTCGGCGGGCTCGACGGCCACGGAGAGGATGTTTTTTTTCATTTTCCGCTTAATGAACCGGGAGATTCCCGTAATGGTTCCCCCCGTCCCGACCCCGGCGACCAATACATCCACGGCCCCTTCAGTGTCCTCCCATATCTCCGGCCCGGTGGTGGCCTCATGAATGGCCGGATTGGCCGGGTTTTTGAACTGCTGAAGAAGAACATAGCGTCCGGAATCTTCGGCTGCAATGGCCTCGGCCCTGGCGATGGCGCCGCTCATGCCCCTGGCGCCCTCGGTAAGGATAAGTCTGGCCCCGAAGGCCAGGAGGAGTTTGCGCCGCTCGATGCTCATCGTCTCCGGCATGGTGAGGGTGAGGGGGTAGCCGCGCGCCGCCGCGACGAAGGCGAGAGCGATGCCGGTGTTGCCGCTGGTGGGTTCAATAAGTTCCTTGCCGGGCTTTAGAATTCCGCGTTTTTCGGCGTCCCACACCATGGCGGCCCCGAGGCGGCACTTTACGGATCCGGCGGGGTTTCGGCCCTCAATTTTAGCCAGGATGGTGGCCGGCGCCCCATCCGTCACGCGATTAAGTCTGACGAGCGGTGTGCGTCCGATGGAAAGTGAATTATCTTCGAAATATTTCATGACAGCCTCCCGGTAGAGTCGGATGCGCCGTAATTAAATGGTTGTTTCGAAATTCCGGCGAATGAAATGGTTGTTTTCGAGCTGGCGGACGAAGAGGCTCAGGCGCTCATGGACCGGCTCCACCCGGTCTCCGAATTTTTCTTTGAGCGCGGCGGCGATTGTCTCGCAGGAGGTCTTCCCGTCGCACATCCGGAAGACGAGGCTCCCGAAGGCATCGAGACGGATTCTGAAGTTTTTGCTCTTGAAAAAGGGAAGGAGCCACTTCTTAAGGAAAGGGTTCTCGAATTTGGGCTTGAGAACGACAACCAAGCCGTCCCCCGCCTCCTCCCAGGAAAGGAGGCGGAGGGGCCGAAGTTCGAGCAGGTTGATCTCCTGCGGCTTCTTCATCGCAAAGGGCTACTTTTGCAAAAAGATATGGGCGAAGACCTTGGCATCGCCCAGAATGTTGGAAATTTTGCAGCATTCGTTGGGCTGGTGGGCCGTCTCGTCCGTCCTAGACCAGACCACGGCGGGAACCCCCACCCGGCGGATGTAGGCCGCGACCGTGCCGCCGCCGATTCCCATGGGTTTTCCTTCGACGTGGTAAACTTCCTTCAGGGCATTTTGAAGAATCTTCACCACCGGCGCATCCACCGGAGTGGCGGGCGCCGCCTGCTCCTTCTGGGGGAAGTCATAGCTGATTTTAACGCCGAATTCTTTCTCGGTCTCCCGGCACATCCGGTCCATTTCCTTGAGCACTTCCTCCAGCTTGTAAAGCGGGAGGACCCGGCTGTCCAGGTAGAAGACGTCCTCGCCGGGAATGGTGTTGGTATTGGGCACATTGGCCTCTTTCTTGGTGGGCTCGAAAGTGGAGATCGGCGGCTCAAAGACGGGATCTTTCGCCGGGAAGAGCTGATAGAGGGAGTTAAGCTTGACGATGAGATGGGCGGCCGCCTTGTGTGCGTTGATGCCGCTTTCCGGGCGGCTCCCGTGGGTCTGCTTGCCGAGGGTGGTGAACTTGGTCCACACGATGGATTTTTCGGCCACCTCGATCATCGTCCCGTCCTCGTTGCCCCCGTCGGGGATTAGAATTATATCTTCTTTTTTGAAAATATCCTTGTCCACCTTGAGGATGTGCTGAATCCCCAGTTTACTGCCGGTCTCCTCGTCGGCGACAAACAAAAGGGCCACGTCGTATTCCGGAGTCAGACCTTCATCCTTGAGGGCCTTGACGGCGAACAGGGAGGAGCAGATTCCCTGCTGGTTGTCCTCCACGCCCCGGCCGTAGATCTTGTCCCCGTCAACCCGGATGACGTACGGCTTGCTGTCCCAAAGCTTGTCTTCCCCTTCCGGCACGATGTCCAGGTGGGACATGACCCAGATGGTCTTCCCCTTGTTCTGTCCCTTGATGCGGGCGGAGAAGTTGGGTCTGAAGCCGCAGGAGACGCTCGGATCGGGGGCGTCGTAATCCACGATTTCGTCAAAACCGATGCCGGACAGGTAGGACTTGAGATATTCCGCCTTCTCGAATTCTCCCTGTCCGCCGTTGGTCGGTCCCAGGGCAGGGATGGCCGTCAGTTTTCTCTGAAGTTCTACCAACTCCTCCCGGTAGGAGTCAATTCTTTTCATGATTTTTTCCATCGAGATTGTCCCTTCCATCGCGCACCTCCAAAATGTGATACTGTTAAGTTCTCTCCCGGAGGGAGGAGTCCTCCCCGGAAGTTCAGACTTCAATCCAGGCTCTGTTCTCACCGAGGAGGTTTTCGATCTCCGCTTTAAGTTCAGGGCTTTCCAGCACCCGATATTCATCGGCAAGGCGGATGGTCGTCCCCTTGTCAAAGTTATCCAGATGAATAAAAACCGGGGTCTCACCATGATTTTTAAGGAGCATGTCCTTCAGCAGGGAGAGCCCTCCGCGCTGGGAAGGATCCATGTTGATATGGAAACCTTTCTGGGAGTTTTTTCCGTTTTTCTTGATTTTTCTCCGGGCCTCGGCCAGGGAGAAGACTTCCTCGGCGATAATCTTGACTTCCTCAGCGGGCACCGCCTCTTCTTCTTCGGAGGCCTCGTCCGTATTTTTGCCGTGATTCCTGGCCTCTTTTTCCTTTATTTCGAGCTTGCCCCGGACCACTATCTGCCCTTCGGCGGCGAGGAGTTCCGAGCATTCTTCATATACTTTTGGAAGGACGATGATCTCCACCGAGCCGGTCATGTCTTCAAGCTGGATGAAGGCCATGTTCTGTTTGTTTCGGGTGATGATTTTTTTAACGCTCTGTATGATGCCCCCGGTGGTGACGATTTTTCCCGAGGGATTAGTTCCAAGTTCCTCCACCGGACAGTCAACAGTCTGTTTTAAATCTTCGGCGACCTCCTGCAGGGGATGGCCTGAAACGTAAAAACCCAGGAGTTCTTTTTCCATGGCCAGAAGATCCCCGCGGGGCAGTTCCTCCATCCGGACGATCTCCGAGTCGGGAAGTTCCATTTTGCTGCCGTCATCTGCGGTAAAGAGGGAGATCTGCCCCCCCTGGCGCTCTTTTTTGGCCCGTTGTCCGTGGGCCATGGCGTTGTCCATGCTGGCCAGGAGGGTGGCCCTGTTCAGCCCGAGGCAGTCAAGCGCGCCGCTCCTGATCAAAAATTCGAGCGCTTTGCGATTGACCTGCTGAAGATCGACCCGGTGGCAGAAATTGAAAAGGGATTCAAAAGCTCCCCCGGAGTTTCGGGCTTCAAGAATGTTTCCCAGGGCGGCCTCTCCCACGTTTTTTATGGCTCCCAGGCCGAAAATGATACCATCCTTGTTGACCGTGAAAGAGGTCTCGCTTTTGTTGATGTCCGGCGGAAAGAGATGGATGTTCATCATGCGGCACTCCCGGAGGAGATCGCTCATTTTATCGGTGTTTCCCATAAGGCTGGTCATGAGGGCCGCCATGTACTCCAGCGGGTAGTGGGCTTTCAGGTAGGCTGTCTGGTAGGCCACGACGGCATAGGCGGCCGCGTGAGCCTTGTTGAATCCATACCCGGCGAAGAATTCCATGAGGTCGAAGATCCTGTTGGCCGCATTCTGGTCGATGTTGTTTTTGCGGCACCCTTCGATGAAAATTTCCCGATGGAGGCTCATGAGTTCGACTTTCTTTTTTCCCATGGCCTTTCTCAGCTCATCCGCCTGGGCCATCGAGTATCCGGCCAGTTTGTTGGCGATCTGCATCACCTGCTCCTGGTAGACGATGGTGCCGTAGGTCTCCTTCAGGATGGATTCCAGAGCGGGATGGGGGTAACGAACCTTTTCCTTTCCGTGGCGGCGCTTGATGAAAGTGTCCACGATCCCACCACCGAGAGGGCCGGGCCGGTAAAGGGCGTTGATGGCCACCAGGTCGTCGAAACTCTCGGGCTTGAGATCCTTAAGATACCGGCGGATGCCGGGGCTTTCCAGCTGGAAAACTCCGGTCGTATCGGCCTCGCGAAGAAGATCGAAAGTCCTGCGATCGTCAAAAGGCAGGGTGTTTAAATCCACGCGGAGGCCGTAATTTTTTTCTATAAGCCGCACTGCTTCGGCCATGACCGTGAGGTTGCGAAGGCCCAGGATGTCCATTTTAAGGAGGCCTATTTCTTCGATGGAGGTCATCTCGAACTGGGCGACAACTTCCTGTCGCTTCATTCTTTCAAGGGGAACATAGTTGTCCAGGGCATCTTTTCCGATGACGACGCCGGCGGCATGGATGGAGGCGTTTCTGGCGAGGCCTTCCACCTTTATGGCCATGTCCAGGAGCTTTTTGGCCTCCTCGTTGTGCTCGTAGAGCTCCTTCAACTCAGCCGACTCCACCATGGCTTCGCGGATTTTCGATCCCTGCGGTATGGCCTTGGCGACTTTATCCACAAAGCTGAGAGCGATCCCCATGACTCTCCCGACGTCCCGCACGGCCGCCCGGGACTTCATCCTGCCGAAGGTGATGATCTGGGCGACCCTCTCCTTGCCATAGCGGCGAGTTATGTATTGAATGACTTCTTCACGGCGTGCCTGGCAGAAATCGGTGTCTATGTCGGGGAGGCTTTTTCGTTCGGGGTTGAGAAATCGTTCAAAGATGAGGTTGTGACGGATGGGGTCGAGCTGGGTGATCTCAAGAAGGTAGGCCACCAGGCTTCCGGCGGCGGAACCTCTGCCGGGGCCCACCGGAATTCCCTGTTCCCTGGCGTGAGCGATGAAATCCCAGACAATGAGAAAGTATGATTCAAGCCCTTTTCCCTTGATGACGGAGAGCTCGCCGGCCAGGCGCTCCCGCACGGTTTCTGTGACTTCAGGGTATCTTTTTTTCAGGCCCTGCTCGCAGAGTTCATCCAGGAAACCTCCCAGGGTCTTGCCCTCGGGTGGCTCGAAGACCGGGAGGTAGTAGCTTTCAGGCGCAAGAGATACATTGCACCCCTCGGCGATAAGAAGGGTGTTTTCAATGGCTTCGGGCACGCCCTTGAAAATCTGCTGCATCTCGGCGGGGCTTTTCAGGTAAAATTCGTTGCTTGAAAAGCGCATGCGCCCGGGATCGCCCAGTGTCTTCTGCGTCTGGACGCAGAGGAGGACGTCGTGGGCGTCCGAGTCGCGGGATTCCAGGTAGTGGACGTCATTGGTGGCCACCAGGGGGACCTTCATCTCTCTTCCGATTTCGATCAGGAGAGGGTTTACCTTCATTTGTTCCGGAAGACCGTGATCCATAAGCTCCAGGAAAAAATTGCCCTTGCCGAAAATTTCCTCGTATTCCGCGATCAGCCTTCGGGCCCTGGCCTTATCCCCCTCCAGGAGGGCGGAGGGAATCTCTCCTTTCAGGCAGGCGCTCAGGGCGAAAAGGTTGGAAGAATAAAGAGAGAGAAGCTCCCGATCCACCCGGGGCTTGTAGTAATAGCCTTCCAGGTTGGCCCGGGTCACGAGCTTCATGAGGTTTTTGTAACCTTCCAAGTTCTTGGCCAGGAGGAGCAGGTGGTAGGGGCTATCGTCTATCTTGGGAACCCGGTCCTGTCGCCCACGGCGGGCGACGTAGCATTCGCAGCCGAAGATCGGCTTGATGCCGGCTTTCTTGGCTTCCCTGAAGAAATCAACGACCCCGTACATATTGCCGTGATCGGAAATAGAGACCGCCGGCATGCCGAATTCAACGGCTTTACGCATAAGATCGGGGAGGCGGACGCTCCCGTCGAGGAGGCTGTACTCGGTATGCACGTGAAGATGGACAAACTTACTCATTGGATTTCAAAGCTCCACTTGTTTTCTACAACATTTCCCGCCCGGTCCCGCACCCGGACCCGCACTTCGTTTTTACCGGAGGGCACGTCCTCATCGGGGGAATAGAATAGAAGGTTGCCGCTCCGCGCGGCGCGGAATGACAGGTCCCGCCCGTTGAGCCAGAGGCGAAAGCCCGAAGGATCCAGCACCCCGGCAGAGGACGTGCAGACGACGAAGAGCGAGGGTCTTCTGAGAAAGACCGTGCTGCCGGGCGCCGGAGATCGTTGTTCGATAAGCGGGGGGGAGGGGGCCAGGCTCAGTTCGTTTGAAATAAAGGGCGTGGCCGAATGAGTTCCTTTTTTCAAAGACCCGATTAGCGCCCCCCTGCCCAGATCGCAGTCATCCCGCACCTTCCAGGAGCCCTGATACAGGCCGGGGGATTTTTCCTTAAGTGCGATTTTATCTCCCGTCCCTACCAGGCGGCAGGAGGCGGCGCCACCCGCCGATCCTTTCATCGTGATATTCAGCACTTCTTCCCTCCGGAGAGGACGCCGGGCGGAATGTTGGAGCTTCCAGATAATAGCTCCCGGAGAGGGAGGGGAGACCTGCTTCCCAAAGAGGGCACAGTCCAGACTCTCTATCGAAAGAGCCGCTCCCCCTTCTTCCGGGAGGGTGACAAAAAGGCGATCTCCGATGGCCAGGCAATCCGGCGAGGAGGGCAGTCCATTTCGCAGGATACGTGTCTGTTCCGTCGTTTGAATCAGCTCTCCGCTTGAGAGCAGGAGTTTCCCCTTCCCGCCCTGCAGGAGTTCCCCCCACAGGAGTACGTGTTTTTCGGACCCCTTCGCTGAGTTAAAACAGAGAAGAAATCCGGCTCCGAAACAAAACAGGAGCAAGAAACAAAACCTTATCGGATGCCGCATCATCAATCCGGGCCGTTTTTCTCTCAGGGCTTTCAGTTTACTGGTAATCCAGAATGATGACGCGGTTGTCGGGCTTCAGCCGTTCCCTTGCGACCTCGAAAGCCAGCGAGGAGAGCACGTCCACGTTGCTCATTCTTCCGGTGAAAGCTTCGATTTCTTCATCTGCCAGACCCAGTCCTTCGATCTGGCGCGTCTTGAAATGCATGGGAAATATCAGTTTTGGCATGAGCTGGTTTACCAGGAGAGCGGCATTGGAAGAACCCATGGTAATCTTTCCTCCCACCGGAAGGAAAAGGATGTCCACGTTGCCGATGTCCTTCATCTGCTGAGGCGTCAGGAGATGACCCAGATCCCCCAGGTGGCAGAGGCGCATTTTGTCCATCTCCCAGAGGAAGATGGTATTGGGGCCTCTGTTTCTTCCCGACGTGTCATCATGGAAAGCGGGGATTCCCTTGAAGATCAGCGTCTCGCCGGTTCTCTTGATGGGCAGCTCGTGTTCCACCGGGAAATCGCAGGTGCGCTTAATGACGGTGGGATTCCCGGTCACTCTCCAGTCGGCATTGTGGTCCTTATGTTCATGGGTCACCACCACGACGTCGGACTGGATGAGGGGGAATTGATAGCCCAGATGGGTGCCGTAAGGATCGATAATAACCGAAGAACCGCGGTTGGAACTGATGAAGAAGCAACTATGACCCAGGTATCTAACAATCATAAATATATCTCTCCCTGTTTTGTAGTAGCCGGAGCCGCCATGACAATCTGGCCCTCAAGAGCCTTCCCCTCTCTATCATCTTAGTCAGTTTAATACTGGATTCTTCAGAGCGGCAAATCCTTTTCCAACGCGGTAAAGAAAGCCTGAACCACCAGCGGGTCAAACTGCGATCCCGAGTTTTTAAGGATTTCTTCCTTGGCCTCTTCAAAGGAGATGGCTTTGCGGTAGATGCGGTCCGTCGTCATCGCGTCGAAGGCGTCGGCCACCGCGATGATCCTGGCGACGAGGGGGATTTCATCCCCTTTCATGCCGTTCGGATAACCGTTGCCGTCAAAGCGCTCCTGGTGGTGCTGCACGGCCTCGACAGCTTTGTGCAGAAACTTGATGGGGGAGAGGATCTTGGCTCCTACTTCGGGATGAGTCTTGATGAGCTCCCATTCCTCTGTGGAGAGGGGGCCCGGCTTGGTCAGGATATTGTCCGGTATGCCTATTTTCCCGACGTCGTGGAGAACCAGGGCGTAGTGGAACATGTCGTCTTTCAGAAGGTTCGGATCGAGTTCCAGGGCAATGGCCATCCCGTATCGGGTCACCCGGCGGACATGACCCAGGGTATAGGGATCTTTCGCGTCGACCGCTGCCGAGAGCGCCGTGACCGTGCTGATGTAGGTGTTTTCCATCTCGTCAAGCGAACCCTTCAGATCCTGATAGAGGGAGGCTCGCTCTATGGCCTGGGAGGCCAGGCCGGCCAGGTTGAAGAGCAGTTTGAGGTCGTGCTCGGTAAATCTGTAACGGGACGTTTTGGAGACATTAAGCACGCCGATGACTTCATTATTTATCTTTAGGGGGACGGAGAGAGCCGATTTCATTCCCTTGTCCATGTCCGGGTGCTGGGTGTCCTGAACGTCCACCAGCAGGAGAGGCTGGCCGCTCTTGGCCACCTTTCCGGCGATGCCCTCGCCGATTTTTATCTGGGTGTTTTGGATGATTTCCGAAGACAGCCCTTCGGCGCAAGTTATCTCCAGAGTCCCATTTCCCTTGTCCAGCAGCATCAGAGAGACTACCTGGGCGTTGAAGGCTCCCCTGGCGTTCTGGACGATGAGCTTCAGAACGTCATCCTGGTTCAATGTGGAACCGAGTGCCTCGCTGATTTCGTAGATGGCTGAGATTTCGGTCACGGCGGCGTGCAGTTGGGTATAAGTTTGATGGAAGCGGCCGGAGAGCAGTAGCAGTTTACTGACCTCGGATGAAATTTTTTCCAGATCTCTGACAAACGTTTCGCTTCTCATATGGTGCGCCGGGACATTAAACATATCCAGCGTGCCCAGTTCCTCTTCTTCGGTAAAGAGCGGAAGGCTTACCATGTTCTTGAAAAAGTCCCTGTTCACTAGAGGCAAGGAGGAAATCTGGGGATTATTTCCAAGATCTTCAGCGATGAATATTTCTCTGTTCCTGAGCACGGAGGAAGAGACATGTTTTACGAATTGGCGCAGATCTTTTTCTTCGGCGGGCCCGCAGGCGGAGGAGAGAGATAAAAGAGGGCTTTCGGAAAAAGTCGAGATCGCGGCGTTTTCGGCTTCAAAAGCGTCAATAAAGAGGGGGAGTAATTCGACAGACAGTTCTTCCCGGCTCAAAGCCGTCTGGGCCAGGCGTCCTGCCTTGAAAAGCAGGTCCGTTCTTTTTAACTGGTTCTGGAGTTTTCTGATTTCGACGCCGGTCTTGAGGCGCGCCTTGATCCTGAGGCGCAATTCCTCCCGGGAAAATGGATGGACAATGAAATCCTCCGCCTCGTGGAGGTAGCTTTCGATCAGCTCTTCAGTCGGGGCCTCCCCAGAGAGATAAACGATGGGAGTGTGTTCCATCAGGCCATTCCTGAGTCGGTTGCACAAGGTGCTCCTGCCAGGAGCCGTAAGATTGGCGTTCATGACAATCAGGTCGAATGTGTTGAGGGCAAGAATGTCCATAGCGTCGTGGATGCTCTCAGTGCTGGCGATATGGAACCCTTCTTCGTGCAGGGCCTCCCTGACGGCCTTGTCGTATCCCGGTTTTTCATCAACGATCAATATCCTGTGCATATATCTCCTTTTGACACAGATACAGTCTTTTCCTGCCCGGATTTTACTGACTCAACTGTTCGACAATCAGGGTCGTTTCGGCCCTCTTTCCATTTCTCCAGAAATTAATTTTAAGGGCCTGCCCCGGCTTCTTCGAGCTCAGGATTCCTTTGAAATCGGAGACGCCGCTGATGCTCCGGCCGTCGGCCTCGCTTAAGATGTCTCCCCGGAGAAGGGGTGTTTGTTTAGCTCTGGAAGCGGGACTCCCCTCGATGACTCCGACAATTAAAAGGCCGCTTTTAACGGAATAGCCGTATTGTTCGGCCATCTCCCGGGTGAAATCGGTCCCGGAAATTCCGACCCAGGGTTTAAGGCGGGCGGATCCCTTCTTCTTGATAAGGCCCCGGGCCACTTCCAGGACCTGGTTGATGGGGATGGCAAAACTGAGCCCCTGGGCGTGCGAATACTGGTAATCACCGGTATAGACGAGCGTGTTGATCCCGATGACTTCCCCCCTGGTGTTGACAAGAGCTCCGCCGGAATTGCCCGGGTTGATCGCCGCATCAGTCTGGATGAGATCCCGGTAGTGGATTCCCTTGGCATTCACGTTTCTCCCGAGGGCGCTCACGACGCCGACAGTGACGGTCCAGTTGAATCGAAGGGGATTCCCTATGGCAATTACCGCCTGGCCCAGCTCCAGGAGGTCGGAATCCCCCCAGCTCGCGGGCTTAAGATTTTTAGCTCCATCTATTTTGATGACGGCGATGTCGTGATCCGGGCTGGCCCGGACGAGACCGGCGGAGTATTTTCGTCCGTCAGGCATGCTGACGCGGATCTGGCGGGCCCTGCGTATGACGTGAGCGTTGGTGATGATGTAGCCGTCTGCGGACATGATGACACCGGAACCGATTCCCGGCGAGCCCGAGGGATTCATCGTCGCCTGGGCGTAGGTGTCTATGTTTACTACGGAGGGCTTGGCGCGTTTGACGGCTGAGATGACGGCGTCATCGGAGTAGGAAAAGGCGCTTTCAGAGAAAGGGAAGGATGCCAAAAGAAGCATCAGGAGAAGGATTGAGGCGCAGGATAGCTTTTTATTGTACATGCTTAAATAATACAGCATCAAAAGAACGATGTCAAACCGGGACTTTCCGGAAAGTCAGGTATTTATTCCCGAAAAAATTCCAGAACATGACTATGAATATGGCGATTACTTTCGCGGCATAGTCCCCGTAGCCGGAGAAAAGAAGCCCGATTTCCGTGTATTTTAGGAGGGAATTGAAGATCACCTGATTCAAGAAATAGCCGGGGCCCGATATCAAAAAGAAATAAGCCGATTGTTTGAGGAGACGGGAATGATCGAAGCAGCCGAAGGTCCAGTATTTATTGATGAGGAAATTAAAGATCATGGCGATGAAGACGCTTATGTAATTGGAGGAGGCCCCCAGGTGGGGCCGGAGGAGTGAATAAAGGCCGAAATCCACGAAAGCGCTCAGTGTTCCCACGATGGCAAAGCGAATGATCTGAAAAAGTAAAGGGAAGCGCTCCTGACAGCTCTTGAACATCGGATACCGGCCTTTTCTAGGCGGGTCTTTTGCCTCCCCCGCGTCCGCTCAGGCGATAGAGGTAAAGATCGGCCAGTTGCTTGATATAATTCAGAATCTCTTTCTTGTTGAACTTGCTGTTTCCTCCTGCGCGATCCGTGAAGACGTAGGGGATCTCCCGGAAGCGCGTAAAACGGCCCTTGACGGCTATCTCCAGGCATATCTTGAATCCGATGGGATTGAGGACTACGCCCTCGATGACGGACCGTTTCAAAAAGAAGTAGCCGGAAGTGACGTCCCGGATCCTTGTGAGGGGGGCCCCCATAAGGATGGCTACAGAAGAGACGATCCTCCGCTTAAGAGGCCAGTTGGAGATTCCGCCGCCCGGGGCATGGCGGCTCCCGACGACGAACTCCACTCCTTCGTCTTCCATGGCTCTGACCATGGCGGGAATGATCCCGGGGTCGTGGCTCAAGTCGGCATCCATGACTCCGAGGATATCGCCGGAGGCAAAGGCGAATCCCTCGATCACGGCCGATGAGAGACCGAGTTTGCCGGCCCGGCGGAGTACGCGCACGGGATACCGCTCTCCCAGGGAGGAGGCCACTTCCGCCGTTCCGTCCGGGGAATTATCATCCACGATGACGACTTCGGCCTCCATGTCCGTCCGCTTCAGTGCCGCGAAAATTTTCTCAAGGAGTCCCGGAAGGCTGTCTTTTTCATTATAGGTCGGGATTATAATTGAAATCATGCTGCTCAGAGACTGATCACTTTCCAGGCGTTCATCAGATTATCGCAGATGGCATCCATGTCGGAAAGAGAGCCGATTTTCACCTTCTCTTCACACTTGAACTCATCGCAGGAGAGAGCGCATACCAGCACTTTGATCCCCTGCTCTTCGAGTATGGCCAGCTTTCCGAGGACGGGTGAGTCCTCGCAGGCCAGCGAGACGGCCGAGTTAGTCAGAATGATCGCCTTGGGCTTGATTCTGTTGTTGGCGAGGGAATTCAGGAAGAAACGCAGGAGCCGCCGGCCCAGTTCCGTACTGTCCCGGCCGAGTGAGTCCGAGGTGAAAAGGAGGATGATGTTTTTCGGGGTGATGGGGCCGGATACTTTCGAAGTCTGGACTTCCTCCAGCTCTGAAAAGTCTCCGCGAATCATCCTCAAATAATAGCTCAGATCTTTTTCAGCAAAAGTGGTGGGGCCTATCGTGCGATGGCGGCTCTCCACCGGATCTCTTCCTTCCATCAGCTATCCTCCTCCAGGGTTGGGATGCATAATTACGGCCTGGCGGGCAAGCCGTATCTCAGCCGAGCGGACGGTATTCCGCATGAGCATGGCGATCGTCAGGGGACCGACGCCTCCGGGAACCGGGGTGATGGCGGAAGCCTTTTTCCCGGCCTCGCGGAAATTGACATCGCCCACGATCGTTCCGCCCACCCGGTTGATGCCGACATCTATGACGACCGCTCCCTCTTTGACGAAATCCTCCGTGACCATCTCCGGACGGCCTGCGGCCACCACGAGGATATCGGCTCTTCTGGCGACGCCGGAGATGTTTTCGGTCTTTGAGTGGCAGATTGTAACGGTGGCATCCTCCTTGAGGAGCAGGAGGGCCAGCGGCTTGCCCACGATCGAGCTCCTGCCGATAATCACCGCTTCTTTCCCGGATATCCGGGTGTCCGAACGGTGCAGGATTTCCAGGATGCCCATCGGGGTGCAGGGGAAAAAAGTCTCCAGCCCCAGAAGAAGTTTACCCATCGTTAAGGGATGAAGGCCGTCCACGTCCTTGTCCGGGTTTATGGCTACCGTCACCTCTGCGGCGGGAAGATGGGGGGGGAGCGGAAGCTGCACCAGGATACCGTCAATGTTCTCCCGGGCGTTCAGCTCCCGGATGAGGATGAGCATATCAGCCTGGGGTACGTCGTGCGGCAGCGCATGCAATTCGGAATATATGTTCAGATCCTCGCAGGCCTTTATTTTGTTCTTGACGTAAATTTTCGAGGCGGGATCGTCTCCGGCCATCAGGACTGCCAGGCCGGGTCTTCGGCCATGTTCATCCGCCAGGGACTGAACCCGGGATTTCAGCTCTTTTCTGATGTCCCGGGCCATTTTATTTCCATCGAGTATTATAGCCCCCATATTGCACCTCGGGTTTATCATTCCACAAAGCGGGGCATTTTCCTCTCTTTAAATATAAACGTAGGGGCGGTTCGCGAACCGCCCCTACACAATCAAAACAAACCCGGTATAATCACGGGCGGGTTTAAAACCCCACCCTGCACAATCACGGGCGATTAATCAATCGCCCCTACTTCATGGCGAGGGCCATCTTGACGGCTTTTTCAGGGTTTATGACTCCGGCGCCCTCGTCGTTGGGGCCGGTGCCCGGCATCTTGTCGGCGCTCTTCATGAGGATTTCCTTGACCTGATCGGGTTTAAGATCCGGGTTGGCGGAGACGATCAGGGCGCATACTCCGGCGGTGATAGGGGTGGCCATCGAGGTGCCGGAAGCGCTCTTGTAGGTGTCCCCCTTGTTCGAGCAGGACATAATGTTCACTCCGGGAGAAATAACGTCCGGCTTGGTCAGGCCGTCGTAGGGTGTAGGCCCGCGGCTTGAGAAGGAGGCCATCTTGTCGTCGGCCTTGGAGGGAGTGCCCCGGTCGTCAAAGGCCCCCACGGTGATAATCTTGGGATCCATTCCGGGCGTCCCTACGGTTTCGGCGCTGGGTCCGGAATTTCCGGCCGCGATCACGACCACGATTCCGGCATCCCAGGCCTTTTCAACGGCCTGGCAGACCGGGTCATCCTTGTAGGTGCCTGAAGCGTCGCCGCCCAGCGACATGCTCATCACCCGGATATTGTATTTATCTTTATTCTCGACAGCCCATTCGATTCCCGCGATGACATCGGAGAAGGAGCCGGAACCGTTGGCGTCCAGAACCTTCGAGCCGACGAGGTTGGCCTCGTATGCCGGTCCCATATATTTGCCTGAGGAGGCGGCTCCGCTTCCGGCGGCGTCTCCCGTGCAGTGCGTTCCGTGGCCCTGGTCGTCATAGGCCTGGGTCTTCTGGTTGACTTCGTCGTTGAAACCGATGATTCGGTCCTTAATGTCCTTGTGCTGGGCGATCCCGGTGTCTATCACGGCTATGGTGACGCCCTTTCCAGTGATCCCCTGGTCCCAGACTTTCTTTACGTCCAGGGCGGGCATGGCGACATCCAGCTTGGTGCGGGGTTCTATCTGTTCGGGCTTGGGTTCGGGAGGAATATGCACCTCCTTGTCCAGAGAGACCCGATAGCCGCCCAGTCTCTGGCTGTTGGCCTTAAGCCAGGGCGAATCAGGGGCCACTTCGGCTGCAAAGGCATTGATTAAATTCAAGTCCTTTGTCACTTTGTTGCCAGGGGAGGAATCCAGGAAGGAGTCCTTCAGCGACTCAAGGGCCTTGGGATCTTTGGCACTGATAATAATCTTTACATTTCCGTCCCGGGTCATGTTCTCTTTCAATAGTTCGGGTTTCATTCCGGAACCAAGAGGATCCATTAATACTTCACTCCTTTCGATTTTGAACTGGCACCATTGTATCATATGTAACTTGAACTTTCAAGTGGCGGTCTGCTATGATACAATACAGACATGAAGAAAATCGAACTTCTGGCGCCCGCCAGAAACCTGGAATGTGGGTTGGCCGCCGTTCTCTGCGGTGCGGACGCTGTCTATATCGCTGCGGAGCGCTTCGGAGCCAGGGCCGGGGCCGGTAATTCTCTTGGGGATATCGAGCGTCTCGTCTCTTTTGCCCATCCCTACCGGGTGCGGGTCTACGCCACCGTGAACACGATCCTGAACGACAGCGAACTCCCGGAGGCGGGGGAGCTGATTCGGCGGCTGTACGAGGCGGGTGTGGATGCGGTAATAATACAGGATATGGGTCTCCTGGAACTGGACCTTCCCCCAATACCGCTGGTGGCCAGCACCCAGACGCACAATACGACATGGCAGAGGGTCCTCTTCCTGGAGAGGGTCGGCTTTAAGCGGGTCATACTGGCCCGGGAGCTCACCCTGGAGGAAATCCGGGAAATCCGCCGGAAAACGTCCGTCGAGCTGGAGTGCTTTGTTCACGGTTCGCTCTGCGTCTCCTACAGCGGGCAGTGTTATCTCAGTTATGCCATGGGTGGGCGGAGCGGGAACCGCGGGGAGTGCGCCCAGCCATGCCGGAAAGCGTACAGCCTGGTGGATGCCGCAGGAAAGGTCCTGGCGCAAAGTCGCTGTCTTCTCTCCCTTAAGGACCTCAATCTGTCGGAACACCTGAGGAGCCTCATCGAGGCGGGCGTCACTTCACTTAAAATAGAGGGCCGGCTGAAGGATGCCGGCTATGTCAAGAATGTCGTGAGCTACTACCGCCGGAAACTCGACGAGGTCCTTCCCCTGTGCGATGCCGGAAAGAGCTCTTCGGGCGTAAGTTCCGTCTCCTTTGTTCCGAATCCCTGGAAGACGTTCAACCGGGGGTACTGCGATTATTTCATCGAGGGGAGAAAAAAGGGGGTTCTCTCTCCCGACACTCAGAAATCCACGGGTGAGCCAATCGGGAGGGTGCTTCGCACCGGCAGGGAATCATTTGCGGCCGAGGGCGGTTCAGTCCTTCGAAGCGGGGACGGGATTTGTTTTTTTGACGAAGGGCGAAACTTGAGAGGTACTTTAATCAAGCGCGTTTCAGGCGAAGACATCTTTCCCGAGCGCCTGGAGGGAATCCGGGCGGGGACCCTGATCTGCCGAAATCTGGATGTGGCCTTTGAAAGGGAGCTGAGAGGGGCCAGGGAGGAGCGCAGGATTTTTCTTCGGGTCCTGTTGAGCCAATCCTCCTCCGGAGTCGAGCTTGCGGCGGAGGACGAGGACGGCCTCCGGGCCGCCGTCACCCTGCCTCGTCCTGAAGAGATCTCCCGGGATCAGGAGAAAGCCCGGGAGCAGATTGTCTCGCATCTCTCCCGTCTCGGGGGGACGGAGTTTCAGGCGGAAGAGTGCCGCATCACTCTTAATCCTCTGCCTCACTTTTCGCTCAAGGCGCTCAATGAGGCGCGAAGGGCCCTCGTCGAAGAGCTCCGCAGGAAGCGAAAAGAGAGCTATCCCAGGAAAACCGCTGTCCTTCTGAAGAACGATTTTCCATACCCCGAAAAGCAACTGACTTTCAGGGCCAATGTTCTCAATTCCCAGGCGGAGAGTTTCTATCGCCGTCACGGGGTCGAGTCCCTTGAGCGGGCCGCCGAAAGCGGCCTCTCCCTGCGGGGGCGGACCGTCATGACGACCCGCCATTGTCTTAAGGCCCACTTCGACCTCTGCCCTAAATTATTCCGCAAGGCCGCAGTCAGCTTCGAAGAGCCGCTTTTCCTGGTGGACGAAAAAGAAAAAAAACATCCCCTCCGCTTCGACTGCGAACTTTGCCGGATGGAGATTATTTTTTAAAAGGGGACACAATACTATTTTTCCCGTTTACTTGAAAAATAGTATTGTGTCCCCTTTTATTTCCTTTTATTTCCCTTGGAAGTCAACGAAGCCTCTCTGGAAGGCCGAGTAGGTGAATCCCAGCGCTCCGGGTCCAAAGGCGGCGAGAAGTTGTCCGGGAGTGGTGCCCTTCCTGAGGTCCTCGATGAGAGGCAAACTGCCGCTTCTGGTGGGGA
>JAZDOK010000086.1:0-28715 GCA_043798715.1 bacterium | reverse complement strand
CCTGGCAGCGCCGAGATGCAGGTGACGGGAACGCCGGCCCCCGCAGAACTGCTGAGCCAGGCCGCTCTCTATATCGCCAACTTCTACCTTGAACTGAAACCCGGCGCCAGAGCCTATCTCCGGGAAACCCCCGTCATTCCGGATTCTCTCCCGGCGGGTGATTCGACCGTAGTCCACCTCCCGCTGTGCCTGGAGGGAGAAGATTACTATCCTCTAGAAAAGACAATTGATGTTTATATAAAGAACGTTCCTGTTGTTACCGCCCGTGCGAACCTTCTTCTGGTGAGCAATCGCCCCGAGGGGTTTGATCGGGCGGGCATCCTTTTCAAAGATACTATTCCCCGGGATAAATGCACTCGGCTTCTCTATTCCCACAAGAATGAATCCGGAAGCGGCAAGATTTTCGAGGTGGTCCTTAAGAATGAAACACCGAAGCCGGTTTTGTTGTGGGTGCTGAATACCCAGGCCGGACCGGACCGTGACAGCCTCTTTGTGGGACACAAGGCGGCTGTTCGCTTTCTTGATTTTTTCAGCAAGCGGGCGGGTTTTTTGATCCAGGTGCCTCCCGGCGGGGAGGCGCCCCTGGTTCAGAACACTCTGGCTGCCGAGAACAGTATCACGGGGGTGCTGGAGTTCCAGATCCAGGAAGGGGAGGAACTTTCCCTGGCAGTGAAGGCTATCGATTCGGCATCCTATCTCGCCGCCCTCCCCGTCATTGAGGAATCATTTGATCCCTTTCGTATCCATCCGAAGGGGGCTTTCCAGGAACCGGATGTTTCCGTATCCGTCAGCTATGTCGCCGGAAGCGGCGAGAAAACCCTCGATCTGGTCACCGGTCCCTGGCTGATTGACCACAGGACGGGGGAGCCCAATGTCGGAAATTATGGAGCAATCTACGAAATAAACCTGAGCCTGGAAAACCCTACCTCCGTAGGTCACCGGGTTGGGCTTTATTTTGTCCCTGTAGGCGGGATTGCCGCCGGGAGCTTCATTATAGAGGATAATCTTCTGGAAACGCCGCCGGTCAAGCCACCGCAGCAGGTTACCCTGGGGAGCTTGGAACTTCTCTCAGGAGAAAAAAGGAATCTTCGGATTTTTACCCTGCCGGAATCAGGCTCTTTCTACCCGGTTAGAATTCTAATGCGATCCGATCCAATATAATAAAGAGGTGGAAGTGTTTCAAAGAACCATAAGGGGCGAGGTAAGCATATCGGGAGTGGGTCTCCACTCCGGGCAAAAGGTACACCTTCGGATTCTGGGAGCTTCCGAAGATAGCGGCATTGTCTTTAAGCGGCTGGATCTCCCCGGAAAGCCCAGTATGAAAATCTCAGTGGAAGGGGCGGGAGGAGCTGAGCGATGCACCACCATCGGAAGTGCCGCTTTTCAGTTGATGACGGTGGAACATTTTCTGGCGGCCGTCTGGAGCCTGGGAATTGACAATCTCCTGGTGGAGATTGACGGCGCGGAGCTCCCCATTCTGGACGGAAGCGCCCAGCCGTATGCTCTACAGCTGAGGGGAGGGGAGATCGTCGCCCAGAAGAAGGAGAAAAAGGGTGTTTATATCCGAAAGATTCTTCAGGTTTCCCTGGGGGATGCCCTGCTTCTGGCCCTGCCCTCGGATGAGTTGAAAATAACCTACGTGGCGAGTTTTCCAAACTCAGTGGCGGGTACTCAGTTTCTCCAGATTTCTCTCACCGAGGAAAACTTTGTTTCCGAGATCGCTCCGGCCAGGACCTTCGGTTTCTGGGAGGAGGTCGAGGCGCTTCGAAAGAGCAACCTGGCTCTGGGAGGGAGCCTGGAAAACGCCTTCCTGCTGCACCGGGACGGCTATTCCAGTCCTTTGCGCTTCCCCGACGAGGTCGTCCGGCACAAGGTTCTGGATCTCGTGGGGGACCTGGCCGTCCTGGGACGGCCCCTTGGGGCCCACATCCTGGCCATAAGAAGCGGACACCGTTCCAATATCGAACTGGTAAAAATCATTCACGCCGAGGAGGCTGCATTATGATTGAAGCAAAAGAGATCATGGAAATCCTTCGTCACCGTTACCCTTTTCTGCTGGTCGATCGAATCATTGAAATCGAAGATGACACGCGCGCGGTCGGGATCAAAAACGTGACCATCAATGAACCGTTTTTCCAGGGCCATTTTCCAGGCATCCCCATAATGCCGGGGGTGCTTATCGTCGAGGCCATAGCCCAGGTGGGAGGGGTAATGTTGCTGGCATCCCGGAAGGAGAAGAGGATGATACCCCTCCTTGGGGGAATAGATAACATGCGTTTTCGCAAACAGGTTTTCCCGGGGGATCAGCTGATTATGGAAGTAGTGCTTTTGGGAAAGAAGGGCAATATAGGAAAATGCCGGGGCACGGCCAAAGTCGGCTCATGCACGGTGGTCGAGGGGGACATGCTGTTTGCTTTTATTGAGGAGAAAGCGGGTGTAGAATGATACCAATCGCCAAGCCCCTGATAGGGGAAGAAGAAAAAAAGAAAGTAATGGAAGTTCTGGATTCCGGCATTCTGGCTGCAGGCAGGGTGGTCACCGAATTTGAGGAAAAGTTTGCACGCTACATCGGATCCAAGCACGCCATGGCCACTTCATCCGGAACGACCGCTCTTCATCTGGCTCTGCAGGCGGCCGGGATAGGGTGGGGAGACAAAGTTCTGACGACTCCGTTCACCTTCATCGCCACCGCCAATTCCATTCTCTACTGCGGGGGAGTGCCTGTTTTTTGCGACATAGATCCGGAGACTTTCAACCTGGATCCGGATGTCGCCTCCTCGGTTCTGGAAAAGGTCCCCGGGATAAAAGCCATCCTGGTGGTCAACCTCTTCGGGCTTCCGGCCGACATGGGCGCCTTGAGGAAACTGGCTGAAAAACATCGCATTCTTCTTATTGAAGACGCAGCCCAGGCGCATGGAGCCCGGTTTAACGGGAAATATGCCGGAAGTCTGGGGGATGCGTCCGTTTTTAGTTTTTATCCGACCAAGAACATGACCACTGCCGAGGGCGGGATGGTTCTCACGGACAAGGACGAGCTGGCCCGGGATGTCCGCCTCCTGCGGAGCCACGGGGCTCCCAATGAATACCAGCATGAAATACTCGGGTACAATTTCCGGATGACTAATATAGAAGCGGCCCTTGGAATCTGCCAGTTGGAGAAGCTTCCCGGATTCAACGAGAAGCGCAGGAAGAACGCCGCCTTCTACAACGAGCGATTCAAGAAGATTGGGTGGCTCAAAACACCCGATGAACCGTCCGGTTATCATCACGTCTATCACCAGTACACCCTGAGGGTCCCCGATCGGGCGAGATTTATCGAGCACTTAACCTCAGCCGGGGTGGCCTCCAAAGTCTATTATCCCCTGCCGCTTCACCATCAGCCGCTTTATAAAAAACTTGGTTATGGGGAGTTATGTTATCCGGAGGCGGAGAAGGCGGCGAGGGAAGTCGTCTCTCTCCCGGTCCATCCGGCTCTCACGGAGGGAGATCTCGAACAGGTGGCCGGCGCCGTGTCGGCTTTTAAACCAGAGGAATGAGGTTTTAATCATGCCTTCAAAGAAACCGATAAAAGTTGGAGTTGTCGGCATCGGCAATTTCGGACAGCACCACGTGCGGATCTACTCCCAGATGCCCGGAGTGGAACTGGTGGGAATTGCGGAGATTGACGGGGAGCGGGGGAGAGAGTGCGCCAAGCAGTACAACGTCGCCTATTATTCCGATTACCGGGAACTCTTCGGCAAGGTCAAAGCCGTCAACATTGCAGTGCCGACCAGTCTCCACTACAAGATGGCCCGTGATTTTCTCCTGCAGGAGGCCGATGTCCTGGTAGAAAAGCCCATCACCACCGACCTCAACCAGGCCAAAAAGCTGGTGGATCTGGCCAAGGAGCAGGGTCTCATCCTCCAGGTCGGACATCTTGAGCGCTTCAATCCGGCGGTGCTGGAACTCAGAAAGATTGTCGGGACGCCTCTCTTCATCGAAACCAGGCGCCTGGCATATCCCACCAAGCAGAGTCTCGACGTGGGCATCGTCTGGGACCTCATGATTCACGACATAGATATCATAATTTCCCTTATCAACTCGCCTATAGAGGACATCCGGGCCCTGGGGCTTTCCGTTTATTCCCAGTATGAGGACTTCGCCCTGGTTCAGATTCTCTTTAAAAACGGGGCGATAGCCAATCTGATCGCCAGCAGGATAAGCGGTGAAAAACTGCGCCAGCTTCGGGTCGTGGAAACCGAAAAAACAATACTCCTTGATTTCATGAACCAGACGCTGAGTGTCCTGCGTCCTCCCAGGAAAGGGAAAGCGGTTCCCCCGGAATCCGTTCCAGTAAATAAATCAGAGCCTCTCCGCCTGGAACTGGAGCATTTCATGGAGTGCGTGCGCACCAACAAGGAGCCCATGGTCAGCGGGGAGGACGGGAAGAAAGCGCTGGATCTGGCCGTTCAGATAACGGCTCACATGCGGATTGTCAAGGACAAGGGACATTTTGAGAAGGAGATTGCATCTCTGATTTAGAGAGAGGGGGAGATTACCATTATCACGATACATCCAACGGCCATTGTTCATCCGGAAGCGCAAATCGGCGATGATGTCGAGATTGGCCCTTATTGCCTGATTGACGGGAACGTTGAGATCGGAAGCGGATGCCGCCTGCAATCCGGAGTAGTCGTTTCGGGATGGACCCAAATAGGGCGGAACAACATTATTTCACACGGTGCCGTCATAGGGACTCCTCCCCAGGATGCGAAGTATCGCGGGGAAGAGACCTACGTCCGGGTGGGGAATAACAACATCATCCGGGAATATGTGACGGTACACCGGGCTGCCGGGATTGGGCAGTCAACGACCATCGGCGACGGCAACATGCTTATGGCCTATGTCCACGTCGCCCATAACTGCATCATCGGCAATGAAGTTACGATTGCCAATTCCGTGGGCCTTTCCGGACATGTGGAGATAGAAGATCAGGCAACCATCGGAGGATACTCCGGAGCTCATCAATTTGTGAGGATCGGGCGCCTTACCATGATAGGGGGCTATTCAAGGGTTATCAAGGACATCCCGCCCTATGCCGTGGCGGTCGGTCAACCGGCCAGATTGTATGGAATAAATTATCGGGGGATGCGCAGAAGGAACATTCCGGCGGACATCCGCTCCCAGATAAAATCGGCTTTCAAGATAATGGCCAACTCGGGGCTTCCTCTGCCCGGTGCCGTCCAGAAAATCAGGGAGACGATCCCGGGAGGTTCGGAGCTGGAGGCCATGCTCGGGTTCCTCGAGAAACGCTCCAGGATGGGCGTTCTATTCAGGAACATTTCGAGGGGGGCGGACATCTCCGCAGATGCTCTGGTAGATGAAGAGTAAGCGTGCCGACGTGTTGTTGGAAGACTGAATGAAAAAAAAAATTGCCATCATAGCGGGCGAAGCCTCCGGAGATCTGCAGGGAGCCCTTCTGGCCCGGCATCTTTATGCTCTGGAGCCTGAGCTTTCCCTCTTCGGGGTGGGCGGTCCCAGGATGGAGAAAGAGAGAGTACGCCTTCTCTACGATAGCTCGGAATGGGGAGCCGTCGGTTTCAGGGAGGGGCTCTTGAGGGTGCCGGGTCTCTGGATGAAGATGGTCCGTATAAAGCGGACGCTTCTTTCGGAGCGGCCGGATATTCTTGTTCTGATTGATTCTCCCGCCATCAATATGCGGCTGGCCAAGTTTGCCCGGAAGCACGGGTTGAACCGGGTGTATTATTTTCCTCCCTCCGCCTGGAGCCGGGATCCCGGCCGGGCGCGGCGTATTTCCGCCATCGTCAAAAATGTGATTGCGACTTTTCCGGTCACTGTTTCGACATATGAAGAAGCGGGTGTCAAGGCGTCATTTTTCGGACATCCCATTGTAGATTACATCGGGGATGCCGGTTCTGCCGGGAACATCCGGGAAAAGATGGAATTGCCTGAAGGCAAGCGCCTGATCGGTCTTCTGCCCGGCAGCAGGACCCAGGAGATCCTGGCTCTCCTTCCCCCGCTACTCGGGGGGGCGGAGATTATTCTAAAATCCATTCCGGAGGCCCACTTCGTCATTCCGGTCGCCACGCCGGCTCTTCTTCCCCTGATCCGTTCGTTCATCTCCGGGAACAGTCTCCCCGTCACCGTGTTCGATGGATCTTCGCACGATGTGATGCGGGTTTCAGAGCTTCTCCTCACTTCTTCCGGGACGGCCACCCTGGAGGCGGCCTGTCTGGGAATCCCGATGGTCGTCATCTACCGCCTCCCCCGCATGGACTGGTTCCTGGCAAAGATCTTCGTGCATGTTCCCTGCATCGCTCTTCCCAACCTGATTCTGGGACGCAAGGTCCTTCCGGAGCTTCTTCAGGATCAGGCGACACCGGCCAATATTGCCGCCTGCGCGCTTGAAATTCTCACGGATCCCCGGCGTAATGAGGCAATCAAAGAAGAACTCAACAGGGTGCGCTCTTCGCTGGGGGAAGCGGGAGTCGTCGAAAAAGTCGCCCGATATATTCTGGAGTTATCAGCCAATGCATGACATGGATATTATCATCATCACCAACAGCCCCGGCGAACTTTATTCCTGGGTCAAGGTGACCGTGAAAAAACTCAAGGAAAAAAATCCCGCCGCCAGGGTGGTCGTTATGCTCGTTCCCTGTCCTTATGCCAGCGGTAAGGAGGAGGCGATCGCCGTTAATCTGCCCGGGGTGGACCTCGTATTTTCTCCCCGGGGTTTCCTTCTTTTTCTCGCCGGAAAGACCGTGAAGGATTACTTTCCTGCGCCCCGGGGGATCGTGGTTTTTCTGGGCGGGGATTTCTGGCATGCCATCTGGGTGGCCTGGAAGACGAGGTTTCCATCCCTGGCCTATGCCACGCGTTTTTCCTCCTGGCTCAGGCGTTTTGACGCGCTCTGCGTCATTGACGAGAAGACACGCGGGGATTTTATTAAAAAAGGCGTCCCGGAAAAAAGGATCCATGTCGTCGAAAATCTCATGCTGGACGGGGTGCAGCCCGCATTTTCCAGGGAGGAAGCGCTGAAGCGCTGGTCTTTGAGCGAAGAGAAGCTGACCGTGGGCATCCTACCGGGGAGCCGGACCTGCCATGTGAGGGACAGCCTCCCTGTCTTTTTGAGGGCCGCCGAGGAAATAGAGGAGGCCGTGGGAGAGGTTCAGTTCATTCTGGGACTGTCTCCCTTCGTCTCTACTGAAGATCTTAAGGAGTGTCTTAAGCCGCACAAAACCGCCATCCAGGGCTCCTCGGGCACTCTTGAAACCGACGGCTCCGGCGACTATATAGTGACCGGGAGGGGAACCCGGATCCTCCTTATCAGGGAACAACAATATGACGTGATGAATGTCTCCGATCTTCTGATCACGATTCCCGGGACCAATACGGCCGAAATTGCCACCCTGGCCCGTCCCATGATCGTAGCCTCTTCTTGGAAGGCCACGATTCCCAGGGGCGGTCTTGGCTGGCTTCTGAACCTGCTTCCCCCCTGGTCCTCCCTGAGGAAGGCAATCCTCCAGGGAATTGCGCGGAGACTTCGATTTACATCTCTGCCCAATCAGGCGGCTCTTAGGAATGTAGTCCCCGAGGTAATGGTGGAGGATAGCGCCTCCGAGATCTCGGAGGTCGCCATCGGGCTCCTGAAGGACGGGGAGAGGCGCGAGGCGATTTCCAGGGAACTTAAGGGACTCATGGGGCAGGGAGGGGCCGCCGAAAAAGTCGGGAACCTTATTCTTTCGACGGCCGATGCCCACCGGAGCCGCCTCAGGGCCTGGGTTTTCAGGTGGCGGGGCACTATACTCTTCCCCCTGGCGCTCCTGGCGCTCATTATCGGCAAGCCTACGCCGCTTTCATTTCTGATTGGCCTCACGGTAGCTCTCCTTGGTGAGGCCGTAAGGATCTGGGGAGTGGGATATGCAGGCGCCACCACCAGGGATTCAAAAGTGGTGGCCCCGCGCCTGGTGACGGCGGGACCCTATGCCCATGTTAAAAATCCACTGTACGTCGGCAACTTCATCACGGCGCTCGGTTTTTGCATCGTAGCCACCGGAGGGACGACGATCCTCCAGAATTTTTTACTGTACGGGTTTTTTCTGCTCTTCTACTTTGGAGTATACGGTCTAATAATTCCCCAGGAGGAGGATTATCTCCTCAAGACTTTCGGAGAGGAGTATTACCAATACTCCCTTTCCGTTCCCCGCGTCATACCAAGGTTCAGGCTATACCCGAACAGGTATGGGATCTTTTCCTGGAGAACCATTTTCATGGCGGAGATCCACACGGTGATCCTGATGATCGTGATGGGCGTTCTGTTCTACCTTAAAATGACCGGCCTCATTCCCGGCGGAGGTTAGGCGTGGCTGTTTTTAAGATTCTTCACACCAACGATCTTCACAACCACTT
Organism: bacterium; assembly: GCA_043798715.1. Classification (GTDB taxonomy): domain Bacteria; phylum Vulcanimicrobiota; class JAZDOK01; order JAZDOK01; family JAZDOK01; genus JAZDOK01. The sequence goes on along the minus strand of JAZDOK010000086.1, from coordinate 20,306 downwards.
CGGGCCCCTGGACTGGCTCAAGGACCACCCAAAGGGGCCGGGTACGCTGCTGCTGGACGCCGGAGATGCCATTTTAGGCTCCAACACCCTCTTTCGCTTTAACGAGCCGATTCTGGCCCGGATGAGGGAGGCCGGGTATGACGCGATGACCCTGGGGAACAGGGAGTTCCACTATCTTAGGGCGGTGGTTAAGCGGCGTGCCATGGAGACCGGTTTTCCCATCCTCGCCTCGAATCTGGAGGACTTAAGCGGCGTTCTCTCAGATATTCTGACTCCCTACCTCATCCGGGAAGTCAACGGAATAAGAGTGGGGCTCCTCGGCTTTTCTCCGGTTCAGTTTCCGGAGGCCTCTCTCCTCGCCAGGGTGACCTCCTTCCGATTCATAAGTCCCACCGAGGCGGCGGAGAAGTACGTCAAAGCCCTGGCGGAAGAGGCCGATATAATCGTGGCCCTATCCCACCTCGGCCGCTGTGACGATGAAAAGCTGGCCCGCGCCGTCAAGGGGATTCACCTGATAATCGGCGGTCACAGCCACACGCTCATTCAGACTCCGCTTCGGGTGGGGGACACCTATATCGTTCAGGCGGGGTGCTTCGGAAGCCACATCGGGAGGTTGAAATTGGAAGCCGGTCCCGGACACCACCCTCTGAAAATATTAGAGGGCGAAGTCATCCCCTGCTGAAAACAGTATCATGCTTTGGGGCGCCTCCGCTGGGTCCCAGCGAGAAGCAGCAAAAATTTTATGGGAATAAAAACAGAAGGGGCGGTTCGCGAACCGCCCCTTCTTGATTGCATTTGCTTATTTCTTGTATCAGTCGTCATCCCCGGGCTTGGCAAGACACTGCAACTCGTTGAAGCGAGGCTTTGGCATCTTCGAATTGGGACCCTTGACGCTCATCCAGATGGCCTCATTTAGCAGTCCGACCGGAGCGGCGTCCTCTATCCGGAAATTCATCTTGGCACACAGCAAGGCCAGGCGGCGCCGCGGGTCATTGCGTTTATAAGCCGACGGCGGCGGATTTAAAGCCCCGATGATGTTCTTGGCCGGCAGGATGGCATCGAATGGGGCATTGTTGTTGGGAGCGCTGTCCCAGCCTTCCATGATGGGGTTGGCAAAATTGTCGTACTGGCTCATGGGAGGAAGACCGAGCAGGAGTTCCATGCTTTTGAGCACGCTGTTGGTATCGTAGAAATGCGAGTCCAGCGTCCCCTGTTTGATCCAGGGGCTGATGACCTGGACGAAGGAACGATGGGCGTCGACGTGATCGGGACTGAACTGGGCGTCGTCTTCGATGACGAAAATCACGGTGCTCTCCCAGATGGGGCTATGGCTGACCGCGTCCACCAGTTCGCCCACGGCGTAGTCATTGTCGGCCATCATGGATTGAGGGGTGCCGAAGGTCGGGTTGAGCCCGAGGCTGTGATCCCGCCCGAAGCGCACCATCATAAAATTGGGAACGGTGCCGCCGGTGGGATCCTGCGTCAACATATACTGGAACTCCCGGTTCCACTCGGAGAAACGGCTGGGCTGGGGCGGTACCGTCGTGGAATGCGTGTAATACCCGGGCGTGGCGGGCCCCACCGCCGGCACGGTCTTCAATCCTGCCTGGGCAGCCGTCAAGCCGTGCTTTACCCAGGCGTCACTCTCGGCGTAACCGAAGTCGAACTGGCGGAAATCATAGTCGGTGTATCCTGAAGTCTGACCCGGTGGCGCCGGCATATGCCCGGGCGGTTGCAGATTGTGCACGGTGGGATAGTTGTCCGGAATCAAATAGGGGGGACTTTGGGGGACACCGGCGGAGAGGAAGAACCCGTAATTGCGGTAGGTGAGGCCGGCATCATGCACCATGTCCCATATGTATCCTCCCGGTGCTTCTGCAACGGCTTTGATGGGCGGGACGTCCTTTCCGTCCGGAGAGAGCTGGAAGCCATCCTGGTCAAAGGCCGGATAACCGCCCGTAATATAGTTGGTGTCCTGTCCTCCGAAGGCACCACCATCGAATTGGTAGGTCGACAGAGCGAGCCGGTAGATGTACGGAATGTTGCGCATGGTGAATTCATTAGCCAGGCTCTGGGTGCACCACGCCCAGCCTTCTCCGCTGACCGGGGCATTGTTGTAGAAATTGTCCAGCAGAATGAAACGCATGGCCAGAGCGTGCTGATTTGGGGTGATATCCTGCCCGAAAAGGGTCAAGGAGGGGTCCCTGTTACCCTTCGGCAGGTCGCCCAGCACCTGATCGTAGCCGCGGTTTTCCTTGATGATGTAGATGACGTGCTTGATGTTGCCGTACTTGACGCCCAGCAAGGCCAGGGCGCTGGTGGCGGCACTGCTGCCGGCCGCCGGGGTGTTCTGGGTGTTTTGCACCACCAGCACGGTCGAGGCGGCCAGAGCGGGGAGAGCCTTGGTCAGGTCGACGCGGGAGACGTTCCCCGGAATGGAATTAAGCACATAGCCCGGACCGGGGCTATAGTTGTAGTTTGGGGGCGTGGTGGCCTCATTTATGCTCAAAACATCAGGGTTGAGAGTGTTACACTGCGGGTTTGGGTTCATGGCGGTGGTCCCCCAGCCGTTGGTGACCAGCAGGCACGAATTGTCCGGCGCCACGGCCACGGCGGTGGGATACCAGCCGACAGGGATGTAGCCGCGCAACCGGCTGGTCGCGGTATCGATCACGCCCACGGCGTTGAAGTCGCCAAGAGAGGCATACAAAGTTTTCTCGTCGGGGGAGAGCGCCAGGCCCGTGGGGGTGACCCCCGGCAGGTTGCTGACATTGGAGGGCCGCAACAGCACCGTGGATAAAACCCGGTTCGTCGTGGTATCGATCACCGAAATGGTGTCGCTCCCGGCATTGGCGACGTACAGGCGGGTTTGCGCATGGTTTAGCAGGAGCGCGTCAGGATGGTCGCCGGTGTTGATAGTGGCCGTCAGGGTCGGAGCGGTCGGGACCGTGGTGTTCAGCACGTAGACGCAGTCGTCGCGCTCGCTGGCCACATACGCGGCGCTGCCGTCGGACTTCACGGTGATGGCCTGCGGGTAGCATGGGGTTTGTCCCGGGAAGGTGTAGCCCGTTCCCTGGCGCACCCCGGCCGTCGTAAAGATGGAGAGAGTGGACGGTCCTGCATGGCCGGTGGTTGGAGACGCGGCGACGGGAATTGTATTGGTGACGTAGAGGTAGCCCCGCGTGTCCAGAGCCAATCCTCCCGGCTGGTCCTGCGGTGTGTACTGAGGAACCGATGCAGGAATGGTGGTGGGCGTCTGGGTAAGGGTCCCGTTTGCACCCAGCGTGAACATCGCCACGGTGCCCCAGCCGCCCTGGGCGGCATACAGCGTGTAGGGGGGAGCGTTTCCGGGAGCGAACACCAGGCCATAATACAGGCCGAAATTTGGGGTGCTGGGGTCAAAAGCATTATACGAGATCGTTGAGACGATGGCGCCGTCACTTACCCGCACGGAACACAGGTTTGAATTGATGCTGCTGGACGTCGTGATGGCATACTTGCCGTCGGGGGAGAGCACGATGTTCAACGGCATGCCGCCCACCGGGCCGCTGGTGGTGCCCGACGGGGTAATGACCCGGCCGTTCGGAAGGACGTTGGAAGCAGGGGATGGCGGCTGAGGAGCAGGAGAATTAGAACTGGATTGAGAGCATCCCCCGGTAAGGGCCACGCAAAAAGCCGCCATCACACTAATAATGGCAATGCATAACGTCCTCTTCACGCATAGTGAAAAAGACAATCTGCCACAGAATAGGCTTATAATGAGCCCTGATTTACTCATTGATTTTCCCATTTATTTTCTCCTTCTATCTTCTATGTCGATATGGTCCCCAAACATTCTACCCTTTCAGGAATAGCCGATTAGATATTAAGTTTACGAAATTATAGCACAAATTAGATGTAATCCGCAACGTGCCTGCCGTTTTAGTCTACCGTAAATTGAATTCGGACTCGAACCACTGAAGGGACGGGCACCCCATCCCGCAACGCCGGACGCCACCGCCATTGCTCCAATGTGCTCATCGCGCTGGCGTCGAGCTGTGGGTTTCCGGTGGAGCCCATTGGCGTGACGGTACAGCTCCCGTCGGCGCCAATTTCAAATAGGACCCGGATGTAGCTTTTGATGTTTTGTGTTCGGAGCGACGCAGGAATGATCGGATTCGGGGCGCTGATGGCCTCAGCCTCCCTGGTCGGTCCCTTTGGCGTGGGTGTCGGCACCGGCATGGGTGTCGGTTTGTCGCTTTCCTCCGGCGGCCCGCCGTGTCTGCTCCCGCTTCCGCCTGGAACGCCATCTGAGGAGCTGCCCGGGTTGCCGGCAGTGCCAGCATTTCCTTGCGAATGGACCGCCGGACCGGTTTGGGTATGAATGTCCAAAATGTTCGGCATCGCCGGCGCGGGCCCGCTTTTGTCCGGCTTCCTGCCGGTTGCCGGTGGGATCGATTGCTCCGCCGGCTTAGCACTGGGGATTGGCGGCGGTCGCCTTTTTTGGGGTGGCTTTGGAGTAGTCAGCGTTGGCCCTGGTGTCGGGGTGGGCGTGGGATGCACGATCACCAAAGAAACATCAACCCTTCCCCGATTCAAAGGCGGTGCTCCCCCCGTCGCCATGTAGCGAAAAAAATACGGCACCAGGAGAAAGTGAAGAATAATCGATATCACCAGGGCTGCCCGGAAGGTTCTCACGGCTTCCCTGCCGTGGCATCGGTGGCAATGCGGAAATGGGTAATGTCCAGGGTTCGAAGCGAATCCATAGTGGTGACAACGAGCCGGTGCTGCACGGACATATCGGCGTTAATAACCACCCCGGCCTCTCTCAATGCTTTCAGACCACCGGGCGTCCTGTCCGCCAGGGCCTGCACCGAGGAGACCAGATCCTGTTCCCGGATTCGCGTCTTGCCGAGATAAAACACTCCATCGCGGGTGATGGTGATCATGACATCGTTGTTCATTGCATTCGGCGTCCCGGTCGCCGCCCTGGGAAGATTCACCGGAATTCCCTGTTGGCGCCCGAGCGCGACCGTCGAGAGGATATAAAATACCAGCAGCAGGAGCATCACGTCAATCATCGGCACAATTTCAAGACGCGGCCGGCGGTCGTGACGATCTCCAAAAAGCTTCACGCTTGATCCACCTGCTCTTTCTTCTGTTGATGGGGACGGGCCTGCTCAAGCGCCTCCACGACGGAAGCCGCCACCACTTCAGCCGCGTCCATTCGGATGTCCGACCAGGACTGGAACAGGTTATGAAACACCAGACAGGTCACCGCGATCAAGATTCCCGTTGCGGTCGTTATAAGCGCCTCGCCGATTCCCACGGTGACCCCGCTCGTGTCCGCGGTTGGATCATGGGATAATTGCCTGGCCACCACCCGAAACGTTCCCATCATTCCGGTAATGGTTCCCAGGAGTCCGACCAGGGGTGCGGCTGAGTAGGTGGTGTCGAGAAATGAGAGAAATTTTCGCAACTTCGGCATTTCCAACCGGGCACGGGCCGCCATGGCGGCTTCCGCGGCCGCCACCCCCTCGTGCCATGTCTCAATCGCTGCGATGGCGGTGACCGGGACAGGCCCTTTCAAGCCGCGGAGCCATTGGAGCGCTTCTTCCGTCCGACCGGATTAAATCTGGGGGCGCAGAGGGGTGCGTAATGCCGCTTTGCCCTATTCGTGCTTAAAATAATACACGACTCGTTCAATGACCACCGCGACGGCAATCACCGACGCGGCCAGCAGAGGAAACATGAATACTCCTCCCTGGCTCATCAAGTTTGTAAAAAAATCGTTCATGTGCAGGCACTTCCTTCCGAATCTTTTAAGACGCAGACCTTCAACTTCTACGTATCTTTCCTGCTGGTTCGCGTGCTCGCCGCACTTTCGGTCGAGTTCTGAATCTAAAGGATATTCGATAGAAAACGAGAAATTCATGCAAATCAAATTATATGTCCAATCAGGAGGCAATAGAAAATTGAGTATGCAGCGGCCTTATCGCCAGTGCCTTCCAACATTATTTCTTGTTATGGTTGCAATTGCCGTACTTCTCCTGCCGTATGCGGCCCACGCGAAGGATGCGACCGGCAAGCTCGTCATGGCCAATACGACCGGCGAGACCGTCGTGAAGAAGACGGCCGGTGAGTTCGACCGCGAGGGCGAGGAGAAAACGATCACGGTCCACGCCGACCGCCTCATGATGCGGGCAGCCGATCCCACCGATGAGACCCGGCGTTCTGCGGACTTCATCGATCGCCAACTGGCCGGTCCCAACTCCACCCTGCTGACGGTGATGAACACGTTTTCCGGTATTGAGGGTGGGGCGCTTGGACGGGTCCACTTTCGAGGCGACGAAAAGGGCCCCGGTTTCTCCATTGACGGCATGCCCATGCCCATACAACTGGAGACCCGCTCCTCTCAGTGGATCGATCCCCGCTTCCTGGACTTTGTGAGCCTTAAGGCAGGCGGTCTGGACGCCTCGGAAGCAAACCCCACTATCGATCTATCTCCGCAAATCGGTGCCGGCAAGCCCTGCCTGGATGTCTTGCCCACGGTGGGCACCCTCGGCACCACGGACATCCTGATGCGGGCGGCGGGCTCCAACAAGAAGGGTGACTTTCAATACTTCTTCGGCGCCCAGCACGGGGAAACCGACCTTCGCGAAGAGCCTCCCGATCCAAGAAGCCAGACTCTGAATAATCATGGCGGCGATACGAACCTGTTGGCCCGGCTTAACCTTAAGAAAGAGAAAGATCTCCTGGGCCTCACCCTGGCCTACGAGAACAGCCGGTTGGGCGTTCCGCAGACTCCGCTCAACGGGGCGGCCGGGGTGCGTCAGGACATCCCCGAGGACAGCTTCCTCGGAGTTCTCTCATGGAAGCGCGTCATCGAGAAGAACGCCGATTTAAAGTTGGGGCTGGTGTACCTTCAGGCACGCCAGGACATGACTAACAACGGCATCTACACGCTATTTGTGCCAATGTCGCCAGAGCGGAGCCCCGAACTGGCTGAAGACGGCTTACCACTCAACCCGGAAGACTTCGGCTCCCCATACATTGCCACCACGCGGCTTTCGACCTCGCAATTTCAGCCCACCTTCGAGTTGAATTATCGCCCAACCGACTCCCAGAGCATCAAGGTAGGGGCCCTGGCCGATTTTATCAACTCCCAACAGTTCGTGGATATAACCGACGCGGGGGGCGGGGGTGGACTTCCCAACCCTAAGAACCTGGACACGCCTCCCACAAAGTTTCTGGCCGATGCAACCCGCCAGGGTTTTTTCGGCAGTGCCTGGTTTTCTCACTCCTTTCCCCTGTTCAGGGATAAGATGACATTCAACTACGGCTTGCGGGGAGACACGTTCAATGACGGAGCCACGGTGTCCGGCTCTCAGCTCAGCCCGCGCCTGAACCTGGCGCTGGCCTTCTCCGAAACACAGTCACTGCATCTGTCATACAACCGATATTTTCAGCCGCCTCCACTGGAATTTGACCCTTCCGGCCGGACGGTAGCCCGGCCTCAGCGGACGAGCGCCTACGAGATAAGCTATGAGTTTCAGCCCGCCCGGCAGGTTCTCGGCAAGTTATCTTTAGTTTACAATGATTATCAGGACCGGTTGGAAATGGGGATGTTAATTCCCAACAGCAATATCCCATTGTACACTCCGGTGACTTTCGACAAAGCTCTTTACAGAGGCATCGAGTTTTGTATCAATACTCAGCATCCACTCGGTTGGAATGGCTTCGTGACCGCCACCGTCGGCGAAGCCAAACCACTTAGCCCGGAACCCGATGGTGATATCGAATCTTACTTCGATGACGACCAGCGGGTGCAGTTAACCGGCGGGTTGTCCCACCAGTGGAAGAAAGGATGGCTGGTCTCCGCCGATTTCCTCTATGGATCGGGATATCCACAGGAGGCCATTCCGGAATACAACGAGGCGGGCATAAACCCCTTCGGCCTGGTGGGCGAACGTTTCCCCCGCTTCATAACCAATCTGCGGATCGGCTGGCTTCCCGAAGACAGAAAAGGCAAGTCAGGCAGCGGTGTATCTCTGGTTGTACAGAACCTGTTCGATACGCGCCCAATTCTCCATTTTCAAAGCGACTACTCCGGTACCCGCTTCGTTCCGGAACAGCGCATCATGCTAATCGGATCCTTGCGCTGGTGAATTTCTAAATTCAGGTTGTATAAAACAAGGGGTACGGTCACCAGTCCCGAATTTCAAAAAAAGAAGCGTCCACTTTCTCCTTCGCGCTTCGTTTCCGTTCGTGGTGAGCCATGAGCTTGCCGAAGGGTCGAACCATGAACGGATGGGTCTTGCCCTTCGACAGGCTCAGGGCGAACGGGTGACATTGGGGGCAGGTCTTCACAGGTTGTCCAAAAAGGTCTGACCCTGTTAAGCATTGACGGATGTTACAACACATAGTATAATATTTGTGCAAAATGTATTGTAACAAGGATGAGGCCGATGGAACTCGTTAAAAGCGTCCTTCAAGAAGAATTGGAATACGCCGTTCGGCTCAAATCAAGATACGAAGAGCTTCTTGCCGAATGCCCGAAAGGAAGCCTCATCCGAAGGAAAATAAAAAGAGCCGATTACTTCTACCTCTCTTACCGGGAGAGCCCCCTGAAAGTGAAGCAGAAATATCTTGGACGCCTTTCTAAAGACGAAGTCCGCGATTATAAGGAGAAAATCGGAAAGCGGAAAAAGCTCGAAAAATCACTAAAAGAAGTCAAACAAAAAATCCTGTACCTCAGAAAGACCCTCCATGTCAAAGCAAGATGAAATAATTGATCAGCTCCTTAAGGAAAATGGGAAAATGGGGACGCAATACTATAAAAAAAGAAGCGTCCCCTTTCTCCTTCGCGCTTCGTTTCCGTTCGTGGTGAGCTTGTCGAACCATGAACGGATGGGTCTTGCCCTTCGACAGGCTCAGGGCGAACGGGTGATCTTGGAAAATAGGGACGGAAAATAGGGGAAAATAGGGACAGCGCCTATTTATTTTTCTTTCTTGGTCTTCCCCGTGGGAAGAATCTCAGTTTCCGGAAAAGGGTCATGGGGCCAGGTCTTTCAATCCAACATCCATTATCCCCGGCTGCCCGCCCCGCCCCGAGGCCATCCTGCACGGCTTCGCGGCGACCCGAGGAATCAGGCGCCTTCACAAGTGATGCGTAATATGGTAAAATCAAACCATGGTCAAATATTTGCGATTGGAAGGCACGGCTGGGTCTGAAATATTTAAACCTGTCACAGTTGGAGGTGGTTATGCCTGAGATTTGCCGATTTTACGGAATAATTATTTCTCTGTTCTACGATGAACACAATCCTCCTCATTTTCACGCACGCTACGGGGGTGAAAAAGTTGCGATAGAGATTCAATCTCTTCGCATCTTGGAAGGTCGCATTCCTGGGCGTGCCTTGGGCTTGGTAATTGAGTGGGCATTACAGCATCAAAAGGAATTAATTGAGGGCTGGGAAATGGCAGAGAATAATCGGCTGCCTAAAAAAATCGCACCTTTGGCATGATGGAGGGAAAAATGATTCATGACGTTGTCTCAGCTACATATAAGGAAGGCTATAAGATTGAAATCGTTTTCGACGATGGAATGCAGGGAATAGTTGATTTTTCCAAGTATCTCGATCGGGGCGGTGTTTTTTCGTCCTTTCGTGACCCCAATTTCTTTCGGGACTTTAAAGTCAACGAAGAGCTAGGCACTCTTACCTGGAATAATGAGATTGATGTGGCTCCGGAGTCCATCTATGCCGAAGCCACTGGCACCCCACTCCCCAGTTGGATGACATAGCGTGTTTCGTCATCCTTGACATTTAGGGAAAAGGGACAACAGAGCCCTTTTCCTCGCAGAAAATGAGAAAATGGGGAAAAATGGGGACGCAATACTATTTTTATGAGCGGTTGATGGATAGTGGGTGGGCTCAGCAAAGAGATGACGGGGGTGCATCCTGGGGTGACATTTCGACGGAGAAAGGGGTTTGGTCAGACAGTTTTCAGAACAGTGAGTAAAATTACTCATGACCTTGAGTAATTTTAATAGGCCTTGTATGCGTCCTCAGACCGACATCCACGACGCCGTCTTGCTTATGCAGAGAATAGCTGGACAGTGAGAAAAGAAATTTATGCTGAAATAATTTACGCGGCCAGTTCGATGTAATTCTCCATGGCGTCGCTTAGAATTGAGGAAGTGTGTTTCAATTTTTCAAATTCTTCCTCAGTGTAGCAGAGATAGTCAATGTGTTTGGGAAATCGGACTTTTTTTAGAACCATGGCCATGCGTTTCAGAAAGGGAATGTCCTGAAAATAAGACGAAATTAAAATAACATCCAAGTCGGATTCCTGATGTGCTTTCCCCTGGGCTCTTGAGCCGAAAACGATGATTCTTTTGGGGTTGAATTCCCTGACGATTTCCGGCAGGGCTTCCTGCTGAAATTTAAACAACCAGAGATCATTCATCGCCATCCTCCAAGAGAGACTCATAGAATTTTTTGAGAGAATCGAATATCGCAGTGGCAATTTTTACTATTCATCCGACACCCTCTGTCATTCGTTAGTTCTAAGTCTCATTAACCTCATTATACAATTTTTTACGGCATTATGCAAAGTTTCCGGGAAGGAACTTCCCCTGCTCGTGTTTATTGCAGGTTCGTGTGATAAAATGGCTATGAACGGGTCATGGGGTCTTGCAATCATACATTCTATATCCCCGGCTGCCCGCCCCGCCCCGAGGCCATCCTGCATGGCGTCGCGGCGACCCGAAGAAACATGGGGGGTCAAGGGGTCAGACATTGCACATTTGACAGGTTGCCTCCAACTTTTCAAGCAGACTTGTCAGCAATGCCGTAAATTCCTGACCCCAAAGACACAAAGACAAAAAATCACCCGTTCGCCCTGAGCCTGTCGAAGGGTAAGACCCGTCCGTTCATGGTTCGACAAGCTCACCACGAACGGAAAGGGAAAAAGGGAGGAAAAGGGGATAACAGAGCCCTTTTCCTCGCAGGAGTCAGCTCGACTGAGTGTCTCGCGAAAGCCTTTCTGCTGCAATTACAGGTTTATCGCCCATGAAAAGCAATACTTTCTCTTTTCGGGCAACTCTCAACATCTGCGGGGTGAAGCCGTTTCTGCTGAAGAGAGCATAATATTCCTTGCGAGTGCCATTTCCCCACTCAACCTGGGCGGCTTTGCTTTTTAAATTTTCATAGATGTCCGTACCTACGGGTCTGGAAGTCCACTTGACCTCTCCAAAAAGTATTTTGTTTTCTTCCTCGTTCAAAGCCACGAGGTCAATTTCCCCGTCTTTATTCCACCAGCGGCCCACCTTGTCAAAAAGGGTCATGGGGTCAATGGTCATGGGGTTAGGTAATCATACATTCTATATTCCGGCTGCCCGCCCTGTCCCGATGCCAGCCTGCACGGCGTGGCCATCCATAGACATTCAATCAAACAGCATTAAAAAATGAGGCAGTGGGATGCAGAGGATGGTTTTTTCTATTTGCTTAAAATCTCTCTCTTCTTTAGTGACAACGATACCCTGCTTGAGGTCAAAGCGCCGTAGAAAATTTATAAGAGAGCGGAGGTCTTTTTCTTCAAAGTGATCGCGGTATTTTACCTCGATGGGAGAAAAAGTACCAGCACCGGTATGTACGATAAAATCAACTTCAGTATCGCGCTCTCGATAGTAACTGATATTGATTGTGCCTTTCCATTTTTTAAGGGCGTTAAAAACCAGATTTTCCGCGTATAAGCCCAGAAGAGCGGGATCTTCTAAAAGATGCTCCTGTAATCGAAGCACAGCGTTTCTCAGCGTTAAATCTACGAGGTAGCATTTAATATTTCCCCGGCGAACTCTCAGCGGACTTTTGCTGAACTTTTCCGCATGGCGGACCAGGTCGGTCATTTCTAAAAGTGGGAAATATTTCTCGATGTTCGCGCGGTTGATCCCGATTTCCTTAGCCAGTTTCTGAAAATTGATTTCCCGTCCCGGTACCGCCAGGAGAGAAACATAGAAACGCTTAAGAAGCTCAGGCTTCCTGAACTCGGCAGCCAGGACCAAATCCTCGGAAATAACCTTCTCCACCTGATTGTCAAACAGGTAAGCCTGTTTGCTCTGCCAATCAGGAAGCGACCAGACTTCCGGGAACCCCCCCTCCAGAAGATAGTTTTTCAGCTCTTTATTAACATGCTTTTTAAGTTCGGTCTTTAGCGGAGGGATTGAAACTCCTTTTCGTTCAATATAGTCAAGATGACCGACTAACATCCCCATTACACTTTCGCCAACCTCATGGACGGCGGAAATTTCTTTAACAAGATCCGGCTGTTTCTGAAGACGAAAAAGAAGAAATTCCCTGAAAGAAAAAGGAAGAAGGTGATAATCTTTGATGCGCCCTAAAAGACTCTCCCTGCTCTTTTGAAAAATAGGAGATGAAGCAGAACCGGAAACGGTAAAGCGTACCGGATAATCAAGATCATAATATTTTTTAAGGAAGAGTTCCCACCGGCTGAAGCGCTGAATTTCATCCAGAAAAAGATAAAATCGTTGCTTCTTTGAGCTTTTTCGAGCCATATCCATAAGGAAGTCAAAAAATTGGTCATGATCAATATCGGTACGAAAGAGAGCCGGATCATCCATGGAATAATAAATCAAGTGATTGGGAGAAATGCCTTCCTCAAGCAGTTGACGGATCATCTGGCGAATAAGGGTGCTCTTACCCACCCTTCTGGGGCCGGTAATTGAAATAATTTGGGGAAGTTCTTTTATTCCTTTATAAATTTCTTCGAAAACAGGACGCCTGAAGGCGGGAAGTTTTTCAAAACCTTCGGTTCTTTTTTCCCACCAGGGATTAAAGGGAGTGAGCAAATCAAGATAATTCAATAGCTTCCCTCAATTCGCAAGTTATGCTAACTATAATTAGCATAACTTGCGAAGATTGTCAATAGGTGATTGGGGGGAAATGGGGACGCAATACTATTTTTATGAGCGGTTGATGGATAGAGAGTGGGTTCAGCAAAGGGGTGACGAGGCCGCATCCTGGGGTGACATTTCGACGGAGAAATTCGACAGAAGCGAGCCCGCCCGTTGACCGTGGAGAAGTAATTTGTTACAATGAAGCCAATGGACACACTGGTACGAATAAAGCGTTGTCATAGCGAGACACGTGCTGTTCACGCAGAAGGCGGATATCGAGATGGCGGTGGATTCTCTCACGCCGGAACTGGTGTACGAATCCATCCTCAATGCTCCGTCCATCTTCAAGGCGCTCCGCTCGCGCAATCCCTTCACAAGGAAGACCGATAGACTCTACGTCATCAAGGGACTGACCTTCGACGGTCTCGATATCTACACGAAAGGTAAAATCCTGACGAAGGAAGGAGTCGAAGTTTTCTATGTCCTCATATCTTCAAAGAGAAGCACAGATGTCTGAGCCGTTTCCGTGTCCGGAGTGTGGCGCCGAACAAATGCTACGGGCGGTCGAAGACTACCGACTCGAAGACGGTCTGACTGTCAAGCGACTTCGGCATTTCAAGTGCCAGGCTTGTGGCGCACGATGCTTCGATGATGACGCCATACACCGCATTCAAAGTGAGCGCGCCACTCGAGGTGCCGCACACGCCGCCTGAGGGGAAATTCGGGCGCTAATTGTCCCCAATTTCTCCAATTTCCCTCCGTACGGGTGGGCTTGGCCCGCTTGACTTTATCCCACTTTCGTCGTCTTCATGAAGGGCACATGTTCTAACATTTTCGCATATCTCCGGCGCAACTTCACGAGAGTTCAGGCGAAAGGAGTTCGGGGGGAAATTTCCGAATACCTCAAGTATCCATGATGGACCAATCAATTTTGTTTGTGAGTAACGGACTGGGTGAGGATACCATTGCCGCTTCGGTAGCTCTTGAAATAAAGAAAAGAGACGGCGGCCTTTCCCTTCTGGCACTTCCTTTGGTCGGCGAGGGTCGGGCTTATGAATCCATTGGGATCCGGAGCCTGGGGCCGCGCCGGATGATGCCCAGCGGCGGGCTCATCCCGGAGTCTCACCTGAAAAACATCCTCACCGATATCAAGGGCGGTTTTCTTCGCATGACTTTGGAGCATATCAGGGTACTGCGGAAGGTAAAGTCATCCCTGAGAGGCATCGTAGCCGTAGGGGATGCGATACCGGTTCTTTTTTCGGCCCTGTTCGGAAGACGGCCTCTTATCTTCATCGGCACCGCGCGCTCGGACTATTTCTATGCCTACTCTTCTTTGGAGAAGCATCTTTTCAGGAAAAGTTGCTCGCTGGTCTTTCCGAGGGACGAGCCTACGGCCGCCTCTCTTCGTGCCTCCGGCGTCAATGCCCGATGGGTGGGAAATGCCATGATGGACTGTATTCCGGTAACGGAAGAAGACTTCGGCATCCCCAACGGAGACACTTGCATCGGCATTCTCCCGGGGAGCCGGGAGATCACCTATCGTGATTTTCCGATCCTTCTTGAGGCAGTCGAGCGTCTCTCCTCTATTCAATATTTCCTGGCGGCGCCGGCGCCCTCAATAGACGAAGAGCGCCTGGCGGCCATAGCCGAAAATAAAGGTTGGCGGCGATCCGGTTTGAGTGATGATTCAAGGCGCGGGATTGCGATTCGTCTGAGCCGCTCAGGAAGTCAGCTTCTCATAATAAAAGAGCGCTTCGGGGACGTCCTTAAGTGTTCCTCTCTGATAATCGGGCAGGCCGGGACGGCCAATGAGCAGGCCGTCGGGATGGGAAAGCCAGTGGTCTCCTACGACAGTTATAATTCCAGAAAACCGGGCTGGTATCGGGCCAGACAAAAGGGTCTTCTGGGAGAAGCCATGACCGTCGTTTCCCGGGATCCTCAGGCCATCGCCTCCGAAGTAGTCCGTATTCTCGGGGATCCCGCTCTCTTCAAGAAGATGAAGGAGGCGGGTTTCCAGAGGATGGGGCCTCCCGGTGCGGCCGGAAAGATGGCCGAATCCATCCTGGAAGAATATGGCGTCAATGACGTCTAAGGATAAGAGAAGGGAACTTTCAGGATGGATCGAACTTAGGCATTTAGTGAAAAAAGGAGTGAGTTGATATCAAAGATATCGTCAGATTCGGCCTGATAGGAGCCGGAAGCATTATGCGGGGTTCGCATATTCCGGCGCTAAAGCAGATTCCGGAGGCTAGGCTGGTCGCGATCTGTGACCAGAGGGAAGAGGTCGCACGGAGAGTGGCTGAAGAAGAATCCATCCGGCATGTGTTTCCCGGTTATGGGGATCTTTTGAAACTAAAATCCGTGGATGCGGTCATCATCGGCACTCCAAACGCCTTTCACGCCCCCATAACCATCGAGGCGCTTAATGCCGGAAAGCACGTCCTCTGCGAAAAGCCAATGGCGGTCTGCGAAAAAGAGGCGGGGGCGATGGTCAGGGCCGCGGAGAAATCCGGGAAAATTTTCATGCTGGCTCTCAATAATCGCTTCAAGGCGGAGAGCCGCTTCTTGAAAAGCTATATAGCCCGCGGAGAAATAGGGCAGATCTATTATGCGAAGGCGGCCTTCATCCGGCGCCGCGGCTCTCCCGGGGGTTGGTTTTCCCAGAGGAAATATTCCGGCGGCGGACCTCTCATTGATTTGGGAGTTCACATTCTGGATCTTATGCTCTGGCTGATGGGATACCCTCCCGTCGAGCGCGTAAGCGGCGCGATATCCAGGCACCTGTGCGACTACAAGACGCGGGAAATCGGTGCCTACAAGGCGGACTGGACTTTCCCGGGCGCCCAGGACGTGGAATCTTTTGCCAACGCCTATTTGAGAACGAAAGACGGTGCGACGATTTTTCTGGAAACCAGCTTCGCCCTCAACTGCAAGGAGGACAAGACTTTCGTCGAGATCTACGGAGAGCGTGGCGGGGCCCGCCTCTGGCCCCTGGAGATATTCGGGGAGATGGACGATGTCCTCGTGGACATCTCTCCGCGCCTGGGCCAGTCGAATTCCTACCTTGAGGAAAACAGGCACTTCGTGGACTGCGTCCTGAACAACAGGGAGCCGGAGCCTTCCATCCGGCAGGGATATGAGGTCGTCCGGATTCTGGAGGCCGTCTATCGCTCAGCCCACGAATTTAAAGAAATCACATTGAATAATTCAGCGGCGTCCGGCAAAGAGGGGTAGGGGAGGGAACCAATGCGCGAATCAAGGCGGGAACCAAGAAGAGGAAGAAAACCGGTATACGATCCCTGGAAGCCCGAGAATCTGGAGCAGCAGAGAAACAGGCAGCTTATGAAGGCGATCTTCATCGGATTGGCGGTGTTCCTGGTTTTCACACTGATTATTGCCTATAAGCTTATGAAGTCGAAAGAGGAGGATGTTGCAAACATCCTGAAGGGAAAAACAGATGCGCGGCTGACCTTTGTAAAGGGAGAAGTGCAGATCCTCCGCAAGTCAACGGGACAGTGGGAGAAGGGGGAGACCAATACGATCATAAATGAGGGGGACACGCTTGACACGGGCACTTCCTACAAGAGCGTCCTGGCCATAAGCGACGTCGGAGATTCAGTGCGGCTGGAGAGAAGGAGTGCTCTGGAAGTAGGGAAGCTCTATAAGGACAAGACGACCGGCAAGGTTGGGGGGAATCTTTCTTTCGAAAATGGCAGGATATGGGTGAAAATTAAAAATGCCGAAAAATTTGAGCTGAAGACGCCCTGGGGGAAGATAACTTCTTCAGGGTCATCATTTGAGATAAAAAACAATGAGGATGAGAAGAAGGGTGAAATCATAGTCTGGGGAGGTAAAATCGAAGTCGTGAAAAGCGGGGAGAAACTCCCACTGACCGCCGGGCAAATACTGAGGATTGAAGAGGGCGCTCTCTCGTCTCCGGAAAAAGCCGGAAAGATTATAAAAGATGATTGGGAAAAATGGAATGAAAAACTGACCGCCCAGGAAAATGCGCCCATTCCTCCGGATCCGGGGTTGCGTGAGGACGGAAAAAATATTTTTGAATTGCCCGGGTATCCTGCAAAAAAGAAGACCAGGCATAATAAAACTGTTTCCGCTCCCGGCGGGAAAAAGGCACAAGCGCCTAAAAATCCTTCAAGACGTCCCAAAACGGACGCTCAGCCCAAGGCCAGGACACGGCCTCAGTCACAGCAGTTTCAGAATTTAAATCAGAAGGGGCAGGACATCTGGCAGATTAACCCCTCTTCCAGTCAGCAGGCTCCTCAGCCGGCTCAGCAGAATGCTCCCCAAACCCGGCCCGTCTATACGCCGCCTCCATACCAGGCTCCACCGCCGCCGGTATACCGCCCGAATTCTCAGCCGATTCCCCAGCCGACGACTCAGCCGACGGCTCCCCCCGCTCCCCCAAGGGTACCCGGGTTTGATCTGGGGGCGCCTCCGGTGGGTCCGGCCGAACATTAGAAATTATTATAGATCAAGGCGCATATAACAGCAGGGGCGGTTCGCGAACCGCCCCTGCATTGGTTTCAAAAGGAAATACTCTGTTTAAGGCCTACTGTTTTGTAGAGGCCACCGCCATGAGCGTCAGCTTCTGGGTGTCCACTTTAACGCCGGGTCCCATAGTCGTCGCCAGGGTGACGGTTCGAAGAAAAGTGCCCTTGGCCGCCGGGGGCTTGGCTCGAACGATGGCGTCCACCAATGTCAGAAGGTTCTGCATGAGTTTATCCTTCCCGAAGGAGACGCGGCCCATGGGCGAGTGGATGATTCCACTCTTATCTATCCGGTACTGAACTTTGCCGGATTTCAGTTCCTTGATCGTCTTGTCCATATCCTGGGTGACCGTCCCGGCTTTGGGGTTCGGCATCCTGGGCCCCAGGATCTTTCCAAGTTCTTTTCCGATCTGGCCCATCATGTCCGGCGAGGCCACGGCGATGTCGAAGCCGCTCCAGCCCCCCTTGACCTTTTCGATGAGGTCTTCCGCTCCGACGAGATCGGCCCCGGCCGACTCGGCATCCCTGGCCTTGTCTCCTTTGGTGAAGACGATGACCCTCGGCGTTTTTCCGGTGCCGTTGGGAAGAACCACGGTGCCGCGGACGGTCTGATCGGATCGCTTGGGATCAATTCCCAGGCGCACATGCACCTCGACGGTCTCGTCAAACTTGGCTCGGGCGGTCTTCTGGATTAATTCCAGAGCCTCCTCCGGGGCGTATAAAGAGCTCTTATCCAGGAGCTTCTCGCTTTCCCTGTATCCCTTACTCTTGCTAGGCATATCAAGTTCCCTCCCAAAATCCTTATTCTACGACCTCGATGCCCATGCTTCTGGCCGTTCCTCTGATAATCTGAACGGCTCCAGGCAGGTCATTGGCGTTAAGATCCGGCATCTTGATCCTGGCGATTTCCTCAATCTTTTCCCGGCTGACTTTGCTGCCGACCTTTGTCTTGTTCGGCGTTCCGGAACCTTTTTCAACTCCGGCCGCCTGAACGAGAAGGGCCGACGCCGGTGGAGTCTTGCATATAAAAGTGAAGGTGCGGTCTTCAAATACGGTTATTTCGACCGGGACGATGGAACCGACCTGTGACGCCGTCCTTGCGTTATAGGTCTTGCAGAACTCCATGATGTTGACGCCATACTGCCCAAGAGCCGGGCCGACCGGGGGGGCCGGATTGGCCTTGCCGGCCGGTACCTGCAGCTTGACTATGGCTTTTATTTTCTTGGCCATCTTGTGAACACCTCTCTATAGTTTCTCAACCTGTCCGAAATCGAGCTCCACCGGGGTTTCCCGGCTGAAAATGGAGATAAGAACCTTGACTTTTTCCCGCTCGGGACTGACTTCTTCGACGATCCCTGTAAAATCCTGGAAGGGACCGTGGGTCACCCGTATGGGTTGGCCGATATCCAGGTCCAGCTTCACCTTGACCGGGGCTTCAAGCTTCATGAGGCGGAGTATCTGCTTGATCTCCTCTTCGGGAAGGGGGATGGGCTTGATTCCCTGTCCTACAAAACCCGTCACTCCCGAGGTGTTCCGCACGACGTACCAGGAATCGTCGTTCATGAGCATCTCGACGAGAACATAGCCCGGGTAGATCTTCCTCTGCACCGTGCGGCGTTTCCCATCCTTGAATTCGATTTCCTCTTCCTCGGGGACCAGGACGCGGAAAATCTTGTCCCTCATTCCCATGGAATCGATGCGGCGCAGGAGGTTGTCCTTGACCTTGTTCTCGTATCCGGCATAGGTATGGATGACATACCACTTTCGGTTGGGATCCAGGCTAACTTCATCGGAAGCTACCGCTTCGGCCTCTTCCGGTTCCACAGATCCCTCCGGGGTTACTTCCACCGACACCGACTCCACGGAAACAAAGTCACCTTCCGGAATTTCCTCGAGGGCTTTTCCCTCAGCGGCGGCGGCGATGGCGGTCTCTAAATTTGAGTTCGTAATCTCTTCCATACTTAAAGTGAAAACACCAGATCGGTCTTCAGCTTTTCCTCCCGTCACGTATTTGGATCAACTGCCCAGTTGTTTATACATTTTCATGAAAGCCTGGGCCAGGATGTTGTCAACCAGCCACAGGTAGGTGGAAATGACGGCCAGCACCAGGATGACTACTACCGTATAGGAGCGGAGCTCCGCCGGAGTGGGCCAGGTAATCCGCTTCATCTCGGATTTTACTGATTTGAGATACTTGCCGATATTGTCAATAAAACCTTTTATTTTGCCGAACATTACTTCGACTCCTTATGGGGCGTATGTTCCCGGCAGAACTTACAGTACTTTTTGAGTTCCAGCCGGTCCGGGTTATGAAGCTTGTTCTTGGTGGTCGCATAATTTCTGCGCTTGCACTTGGAACAGGCCAGGTTCAGGATTATCCGGTTCTCTTTTTTTGCCATGGTGCTTTCCCTTCCTTAACAGCAGGCTACTCGATGATGGACGTCACCACGCCCGCGCCGACGGTCCGTCCGCCTTCTCTGATGGCGAAGTGGACGCCCTGCTCCAGGGCGATGGGCTGGATCAACGTGACTTCCATCGTCACATTGTCCCCCGGCATCACCATCTCCACTCCCTCAGGAAGCTTGATCGAACCCGTCACGTCCGTCGTTCGGAAATAGAACTGGGGACGGTAGCCGTTGAAGAACGGCGTATGACGGCCGCCCTCCTCCTTGCTCAGCACGTAAACCTCGCCCTTGAAGTGCGTGTGAGGCTTGATCGAACCGGGCTTGGCCAGTACCTGGCCCCGCTCGATGTCCTTGCGGTCCACTCCGCGGAGAAGAAGACCCACGTTGTCCCCGGCGCGGCCCTCGTCCAGGAGCTTTCGGAACATCTCCACTCCGGTCACAACCGTCTTCCTGGTCTCTTCCTTGATCCCGACGATCTCAACTTCTTCGCCCACC
>JAZDOK010000080.1:0-47408 GCA_043798715.1 bacterium | reverse complement strand
CTGTAGTTGTGTCGCCGTCTGGCCCCGTTCGTAGGCAATCATGCCCCGCCATACCAACCCGCCGACAATAGACAGGAACAGCAGCAGAATCGCCATGGCCACCAGAATCTCCACCAGAGTGAAACCCTTTTTTCTTCGTATTTTTACCACGCGCATTTTCCCCTTTTCTTCCGACTTTGGAACAAATCCCACTTTTTTTCTCCCCCCATTATAACTTACCCGCTTTGTGATTGCAAGAATATTACAAAACCGTAACAATTGTGAATCTTCAGCTAACGTTACTGGGTTTTTCATACAGGGGCGCCCCGCCGAAAGGCGGGGCTCATAGAACGGTCTGGTGAATTTTCCCGTCAACGAGATAATAGTTTTTCTGGGCGGAGCTGGCTATTTTGGGATCATGAGTCACCAGAATGGTTGTAATTCCCTGATTTTCACTGATTGAGCGAATGACCTCCATTATTTCCTTCCCCGTCTTCGCATCCAGGTTGCCGGTTGGTTCGTCGGCCAGAATGAGACCGGGAGCGTTGGCCATGGCGCGGGCGATGGCGATGCGCTGCTGCTGGCCGCCGGATAGATTGGAAGGCCTCTCCTGGGCCCTCTCCTCCAGCCCCACCAGGCGGAGAAGGCCGAGACCTCTCGACTCCCGCTCAGCCGGGCTAAGAGTCCCCAGGATGTGCATCGGGAGAGTCACGTTTTCGAGCACATTCAAAGTGGGGAGGAGGTGGTAATTCTGAAAGATAAAGCCGATGTGCTTTAAGCGGATTTTTTCCCGCACGTTCTCCGCCACTTCGGTCACGTCAACCTCGTCCAGGTAAAGATGTCCAAAAGTAGGCACGTCAAGGCAGCCTACCATGTAAAGAAGGGTGGATTTTCCCGCTCCGGACGGCCCCATGATGGCGATGAATTCACCTTTGGCCACCTCCAGATTGACGTTCTCAAGGATTTTTATGGTACCCGAGGGTGTCTCCATATATTTGTGCAG
This sequence comes from bacterium, assembly GCA_043798715.1. Classification (GTDB taxonomy): domain Bacteria; phylum Vulcanimicrobiota; class JAZDOK01; order JAZDOK01; family JAZDOK01; genus JAZDOK01. Next base: position 46,426 of record JAZDOK010000080.1, on the reverse strand, counting down.
TTTTTCAATCGTAATTTTTACCATGGTCACTCCCAGCGAAGCGAGTCGATGACCGTCATCCTGCTGACGATAATCGAAGGGATGATGCCGCCCGCCACGCCGACTGCCACGGAGAGTCCCAGCGCCTGCAGTACAAGCCAGGGAGTGACTTCGGCAATGGGAAAAGAGATCTGTAAAAGCGTGCGAACCGAGTCATCCAGCACCCGGGATCCCAAAAGCCCCAGGATGACCCCGATGCACCCCCCCGTAAGCGAAAGAATGACCGATTCAACAAGTATCATTCCGGCCACGGTAAGGCGGGAGGCCCCGATGGCCCGCAGAGTCCCGAATTCTCTGATCCGTTCGTAGGTAGACATGAGCATGGTGTTCATCGCGGCAGTCATGGAGATGAGCACCCCTATCGAGGCAATGGCGAACTGCAGAATCCAGGCAAACTTGATGAGATAATTGGCCACGTCCGAATATTCGGCGCGCGTTCTGGCGGAAAGCCGCGGAAAACGTTTTTCCAGCTCCTTCACGGTCTCAGACGCTTTGGCCGAATCCTCAACCTGGATCCAGATCTCCTGAAGGTTCTTCTCCTTCTGCATCTTAAGCGCGGTGGATAGAGGGACATAGCAGAAATAATCCTCCAGCGTTCCCCGGGCGGTGCCGATGCCGGTGACCCTCATCATTTGATTGGCTATCTTTATATCGCTGCCGGGCGCCGCATTTAGAAGCTGGGCCAGGCTGACCCCGAGGACCACCTCGTTCTCCCTGGAATAACAGGCCCCCTGAACCACTTTGAAATACCAGTAAAAAGTGTCGAAATAGAAGGGCTCCATTCCCCAGAGGATGGTCACCTTGTTGTTAATCTTCACCTGCATCCGGGCCACTCCGGCAAACTGGCGCATATTGGAAAATTTTGGCAGTTCGTTGAGGATGCGGGCGGGAACCGTGTCATTTCCCACCCCGATGGTTCCGATCGGACCCAGTGGAAGGGCCATCGCCGACTTCGGAGTGATGTAGATATCCACGTGGCGGCTGTTGACTTCCATGTTTATACGATGGGACAGCCCTTCCGCCAGACTGAGAAGAGCGATAAAGGAGCCTACGGCCAGGAGCACCCCGGCAATCGTAAGAAGACTCCGCTCCCGCTTCCGGGAGACATTTTTCCCCGCCAGCGAAAATACAACCATGCGCCCTTTTTCGCTTCAGGTCGCGGGGAATCCTTTTTAAGACGAGTTGCGGCTTTTAAGCCAGAACAGGAGGTCGGAAAGGCTCCAGGTGTTGAGGACCGAGGATTTTTCCACCCAGCCGCGGCGGGCGACGGCCACCCCGTAAGTCATCCACTCCAGGTTTTGGACGCTGTGAGCGTCGGTATTGACGGCCAGCGGGATGCCGAGCTGAACGGCCCGCCGGGCCCGGTGGTCATTCAAATCCAGCCGATCCGGGTAGGAATTGATCTCAAGGGCCGTCCGGGTCCCGGCGGCCTCGCGGAAAAAGGCCTCCCAGTCAACCAGATACTCCTCGCGATGTCCTATGAGCCTCCCGGAGGGGTGGGCGATGAGATCCACGTGCGGATTCCGGAGCGCCCGGATCAGTCTGGCGGTCATGACGGCCTCTTCCTGCCTGAAGTGTGAGTGGACGGAGCCGATTACCAGGTCCATCTCTTCGAGCAGTTCATCCGGGTAGTCGAGGGACCCGTCCGGCAGAATGTCCACCTCGGCTCCGTAAAGGAGGCGAAAGTCATTCCAAAGGGCGTTCAGCTCCTCGATCCGCCTCTTTTTCTCCAGGAGCCGCTCCCGCGAAAGGCCGCCGGCCACCTTGAGGGAGGCCGAATGGTCCGTAAGGGCCAGGTAGCGGTATCCAAGTTTCCTGGCCCCCTCGGCCATCTCCTCAATGGAGTTAATCCCGTCGCTAAACCCGGTGTGGGCGTGCAGATCTCCCCGGATGTCCCTCAGATCCACCAGATCTGGAAGCGTTCCCTTCTCGGCGGCCGGGATTTCCTCCCCCGTCTCGCGGATCTCGGGCGGAATGATCGGAAGACCCACCGCCCGGTAGACTTCTTCCTCGGTCGAGCCGGCTATGCGCTCGCCGTCTTTGACCGCGAAAACCCCGTATTCGTTGATCTTGAGTCCCCTCCCTTCGGCCCTCTGCCGAAGAAGGATGTTGTGCTGGCGTGATCCGGTAAAATACTGGAGGGCGGCGCCATAGGATTCAGGCGACACCACGCGCAGATCCACCTGAAGGTTATGATGAGTGATAACGGAGGCCTTGGTTTCCCCCCGGGCCAGAACTTCCCTGACCATGGTAAGCCCGGTGAAGGCCTCCATAACCGAAAGAGGATCAAGCGAAGCGATAAGGATGTCTATATCCCCGATGTCCTCCCTCCTCCTCCTTAAGCTCCCCGCTTCGCTTATAGCCTTTACTCCGGGCACTTGTGCCATTTCTTTAATGATGCCATGGGCGAGGGGAAGGGCCAACCCCAGGGATATCCGCCCGCCGCGCTGGCGCAGGATGGCCAGGCCCTTGAGGATGTTCTCCTCGGTCTTCTGCCCGAAACCCGGGAGAGTGCGGATTTTCCCTTCCCGGGCCGCCCGCTCCAGCTCCTCGATGGAGGCGATCTTCGCCTTTTCGTAGAGAAAGGACACTTTTTTGGGGCCCAGTCCCGGAACCCGGAGCATGGCTATAAGCTGCGGAGGAAACTCATCCAGAAGCTCCCGATGAAAACTGATGGAGCCGCTTTCAAGGTACTCCTTGATTTTTTCGGAGATCCCCTTTCCGATCCCGGGAATCGCCTCGAGCTCGCTCCTGCCATTGTAAGATTCTATGGGCTCGGGGAGGGCTTCGATGATCCGTGCGGCCTTCTCATAGGCCCGGATCTTGAAGACATTATCCCCTTTGAGTTCCAGCATTTCCGCAATTTCCCCGAAAAGGCGTGCAACGGCGTCATTTTCCATGGACGTCCCTCCCCCGGCCTCAATTCAATAAAGCCGGATGTATTCCTGCGCGGGGGAGGAATACGGCTACCGGCAAGCTGTTGCCCGACAAAGAGGAACTTGCGGAAAAAACATAGAACTATCCCCCGAGGAGGAAGCGCCTTGGCTAAAGTAACGTTGAAAAATGTGAACAAGATCTTCCAGGGGATGGCTCCAGTTAAAAAATCATGGTTGGAATTCTGGAAACCCGGCCAGAAGAAAGTGGACGTTCACGTCGTCAAGGACCTCAGCCTTCAGGTCGAGGACGGGGAATTTCTGGTTCTGGTCGGACCTTCCGGCTGCGGTAAATCCACGACTCTTCGCATGGTCGCCGGGCTCGAGGACCTTACCGATGGGGATATCTACATCGGTGACCGCCTGGTCAATGACGTCTCCCCGAAAGATCGGGACATCGCCATGGTCTTCCAGAATTACGCCCTCTACCCCCATATGAACGTCTACGAAAACATGGCCTTCGGCCTGAAACTGCGGCGCTTTCCCCGGCCGGAAATCGAAAAAAGAGTACAGGACGCGGCGGCCCTCCTGGGCATAGAGGAACTCCTTCACCGCAAACCCAAGGAACTCTCCGGCGGACAGCGCCAGCGGGTGGCGATGGGCAGGGCCATAGTCCGCGAACCCAAGGTCTTCCTGATGGATGAACCTCTTTCCAACCTGGACGCCAAACTGCGGGTCCAGATGCGGGCCGAACTGCAGAAGCTCCACCTGCGCCTCGGAATCACCACTATTTACGTCACCCACGACCAGACCGAGGCCATGACCCTGGGCCAGAGAATCGTGGTCATGAAGGACGGAATCATCCAGCAGGCGGATACCCCGCTCAAGGTCTATGAAAACCCGGTGAACAGGTACGTGGCCGGGTTCATCGGAAGTCCGGCCATGAATTTCGTAAACGTCCGAATCTCCATGCAAAATAAAGCCCTTAAACTCACCTCCGGCGGTTTTGAAGTCACCATCCCTCCTGAAAAAGCTTCCCGTCTCGCTCCTTACGCCAACCAGGAAGTAATTTTCGGCATCCGCCCGGAAGATATATACGACCGCATGTTCGCGCAGGACGAAACGCCGGGAAATACGGCCAAAGCTTTAGTCGAAGTCGCCGAGACGATGGGCTCGGAAGTCTATCTTCATCTTAAATCCGGGGAGGACACGATGATCGCCCGGGTGGATTCCCACACCCAGGCGAAGGTCGGAGAAGAGATTGAAGTGGTCTTTGACCTTAAGAAGATGCACCTCTTCGAAAAAGAGAGCGAAAAGGCCATCTTAAGCTCGGCGCAGTAATACTTCAGGTTTTCACCGCGCCTCGAGGAGCTTCTGGGTCTCCCTTGCGATCATCAGCTCCTCGTTGGTCGGAATTACCAGCACCTTGACGGCTGACTCGGGAGTACTTATATCCGTCTCGCCTCTGGCGCAACTGTTTTTATTTTCATCGAGCGCGATCCCGAAGCAGGAGAGAGTATCCAGGGCCTTGGTGCGGATATAAGAATTGTTTTCGCCTATACCGGCCGAAAAGACGATGGCGTCCACTCCTCCCAGTACCCCTATATAGGCGGAAATATACTTTTTCAGGCGATAGCAGAATACATCCACCGCCAGGGCGGCCCGCTTGTTTCCTTCTTCGATCGCCTTCATCAGGTCCACCATGCTGCCGGAAATCGCTGAAATTCCGAGCAGGCCGCTCCGTTTGTTCAGCAGGTTGTCAATATCGCGCTGGAAATAGCCCTCTTTTTCCATGAGGAAAAGAAGGATTGCCGGATCTACATCTCCGGAGCGGGTGGCCATGACCAGGCCCTCAAGAGGCGTAAACCCCATGGAGGTGTCAACCGAACGACCTTTGTCAATGGCGGCGATGCTGGCGCCATTGCCCAGGTGACAGGTGATGAGCTTGATATCCTCAAGCGGTTTGCCCAGCATGACCGCCGCTCTCTCCGCCACGAAGCGGTGAGAGGGCCCGTGAAAGCCGTAGCGCCGGACTCCGTACTTGACGTAAAGATCGTATGGAAGGGCGTAGATGTAGGCCTTCTCCGGGATGGTCCTATGGAAGGAAGTGTCAAAAATCGCCACGTGCATGACATCCGGCAGAAGCTGGCGGGAAGTTTCGATGCCGATGAGATTGTAGGGATTGTGCAGGGGGGCCAGCGGGATGCACTCACGGATATCGTCAAGCACTTTGTCGTCAATGACGCAGTGTTCGAGAAAACGCTCTCCGCCGTGCACCACGCGGTGGCCGATACCGCCAAGTTCCGAGGAATCTTTTAAAACGCCGTCTTCCGGGTCCAGCAGGGTCTGCAAAGCCAGGCGGATACCGCCGACACAATTGTGTACGACTACTTTTTTGCTCAGTTTGTTGGTTTCTTTCTGAAAGGTAAGAAGAGAATCCGCCTGGCCGATTCTCTCAACGACCCCCCTGGCAACCAGGGTTTCATCCTGCATATCAAAGAGATCGAATTTAACGGAGATGCTTCCCCAGTAGAATCCGACCATCATGACCAGTATCTTCACCGTATTATCTCCTTTATTGCATCTGATCTTCTTTAAATCCGGGATTTTTCCTGCTTTTTGGCCTTTACAAGCATCTTTTGCTATGATATAATCACCCCGCAGTGCGGGCCGGGGTAGCTCAGCTGGTAGAGCAGCTGATTTGTAATCAGCCGGTCGTCCGTTCAAATCGGATCCTCGGCTCCATTTTTTCCCCTGCATTACGTTAAAACTTGATTGCCATTGTTATGCGCTGCCGGGATATTGGTGGAGAACTCCGTTTGAACCGGATTTTGGAACCGCGTTCGTTATTGGGGGAGCTTGTGGAAAAAACCAGGGTGTCACCGCTGAAAGCAATTTCGTGCGACTGAAGTTCACTGCAAAAGACATATCATTTCTGTCTTTTTTTATTGCGCTTTCAATAGTGTTTACGCGGATTATCAGAGTTCCGATCCCTGTTGTCGGCGATTTCCTGAATTTCGGGGGGTTTCCAATAGTATTATCGGGTCTTATAATGGGGCCTCTGGCGGGAGGCATTGTCGGCGGCGTTTCCGATGTCGTAGGTTATCCGCTGGCGCCGAAGGCGCTTTATTTCCCGCATTTCACCCTGACGGCCATCCTGGCAGGGGTCATACCGGCCCTTATTTTTAACGCCCTCGGATATACCGTCAACAAGCTGCCTTCAAGGTGGGTTCTATTCGCTATCATATTCGCCGGCCTGTTTGTTTCCAACGTTTTGTTGGCTCCGATTTTTCTTAACCTTCTTCTCGGTTTTCCTCTCTGGCTCTGGATACCAAAAAGATTCCTGTCCGAGATCTTTCACTCGATTATTTATGCCAACATTGCGCTGAGCATCATCAGAAGATTTTCAAGCGTAAGAGTTTTACCTGCGCCCCTTCCGTGACAGGAAAATCATCAAAAGGCCGCTTAAGGCTTCCGAAAGTCCGATGAGCCGCCACATTTTCCCGGGTTTGTCCAGCATCCTGTCCATTATCTCGTTCCAGCAGGCTGGAGCCTTTTCGCATTTCCACAAGTTAAGGTATTCTTTCGGAAAAAACGTGAGGGCCGTTCCCTCGAGAAGCGACCAGGCACCCAGTCCCATCAATAATTTTTTCATTTTTTTTCCTCCTTCCATGTTCCCGCCCGCCGGCGAACCGGCCTGATTTACAATGACCTATACCCTTGCTTATGCCGGAAAAGCTTTGATTGCTACAGATCGTTCCCCGAGTAAGACAAATTGAAACTTTTATTGATTAAGGGAAAATCCGGCACAACATTACCACAACCTGCAATCCCCAGCACCGACCAATTTATAAATGACGGGTCCCGCGGAGCAACTCTGCTTAAACTTCCACTTGAGTCCGTTGCGACAAAATACAAAATTTCTCCACGCCATCCTTCAACACAACCGACAGCCAAGGAACTTTTTTTAAGGCTAACAGCCGCAGGCAGGTTTATTGGTTCTTCCGGCATTTTGTCCAGAGCCGCATGAATAATTTTTACCGAGGCGGCCGCTTCTTCTACCCGAACGTGAAATCTGGAGTAGACATCCCCATCTTCAGCGGTGGCAATGCTTACAGGCGAAAGCTCGTTGTAGGCCGCGTATGGATAATCAACCCGCGCATCGTTTGATATTCCCGCGGCTTTGGCGGCAATTCCAACAACCCCGCGATCCTCGGCAATTTCATGCGAAAGCACGCCGGTGCCTTTCAGACGATTCAAAAGAGAAAAGCTGTTTTCCGCCACTTCAATAACTTCAAGAAAATCTTTGACTATATCGGCAAGTTCGGCTGCCAACCGCGGTTTTTCGCCGGCACTGATGTCTTTGGTCACTCCGCCGACCGCATTAACCCCGCGCAGGAACCTGCTGCCGGTAAGCCGTTCGTTTATTTGCATAATCATTTCACGCAGCCGCGCGCCATGACTGCCGCCGAAATTAAATCCCGCATCCAGCATTATGGCTCCGATATCGCCGAAATGGTTGGCCAGGCGTTCCAGCTCGGCATAGACAACCCGCAGGTAACGTGCCCGCTTTGGTACGTCAATGTCTCCCAATTGCTCGACAGCCTGGCAGAATGCCAGCGAATGACCAAAAGAGCTGTCTCCGGAAATTTTTTCAGACAAACGGACCTTTTCTGTTAAAGACAAACTTTCGAATAATTTCTCGCTGCCCTTGTGCGTAAATCCGAGTCTGGGCTCAAGGAACATGATTTCTTCGCCTGCAACGCTGAACCTGAAATGTCCGGGTTCAATAATCCCGGCATGAATGGGCCCCACGGGAATTTCATAGATTCCCTCGCCTTTTACTTTTTTGAAAGGATAGGCCCCTTGTGCCAATTTCGGCCTTGTATTGCAGGCAAAATCTTTTCTAAGGGGGAAAAGCCCGTCGGGCCAGTTTTCGTGAAGAATGACGGGCCTTTCGTCGGGATGGCCTGCCGGTTTAATTCCAAAGAACGTCCGGATTTTTTTCTCATAATTCAAGGCTTCATGGATGGCGGATGCCAGCGAGGGGAATTCAAGCGTATTTTTTAACCGGATATAGGGAATAACAAACAGATTCTCTTCCGGCAGACCAAAGATATACCAGACTTTAAAACACCCCTGCTCCAGGCGTTCATCGGCAGCCGTTATAAGTTTCAAGGGCAAAAGCTTATCATGGTGTAAATCACAAGCCGCTTTGCATATTTCCGACGCCGGAACTTCAAAGGCAACTGCACTCCCATAAAGCTCTGCTTTGACATTTTCGGGGATATAACTTTTAATCTTTTCCCTGGTTGTATTCATAATTAATTACCTGATGCGGCCTGGTTTATTAACGCCAATAAAAACGGCGGAATATAAAAGCTCAAACAAACAACTACGGCAACAAGCGCCAGCGGCGGGATAACAAGCCAGATGCTCCCCTCCCCGGTTTCAATTTCAGAGGGTTTTTCTCCAAAAACCATGGCGGTGGCATGCTCAAAAAAGGCGACAAACAGCATGGCCGCAAAAAAGAGCGAGGCGATGCTGACAACAGGGTAAGCTTTTATGCCGACGGAAAGGATCAGCAGTTTGGTAAGAAACATCCCGAACGGCGGAGTGCCGGTAATGATGAAAAATCCGGCAAGAAACAGAATGCTCGTGATTGGAAGAGCAGTAAGCACTCCTTTGACTTTGATGATTTTAGACGATCCGTATTTCAGCAATATTGTGCCGGCGGACAGGAAGAGAGCCGATTTTACAATAGCGTGATAGATCATGTGGAGTATTGCCACCAGAACACCCAGGCCGCCGAAGCCGAACCCGAGCGCGGCAATGCCCATGTTTTCAATGCTGTGATAAGCAAGCAGGCGCTTGTAATTCTTTTGAGTAAAGTTAATAAGGGCGGCTACGGCGATTGAAAGAAACCCGAATACAATCAACAAATGCTGGGAAAAAGACTGGACGACAACGGCATCTGTGATTTCTTTAAATCTTAAAACAACAACCAGGGCGACATTAAGCAACACCCCCGACAGGAGCGCGCTGATCGGCGCCGGCGCCTTGCTGTGGGCATCCGGCAGCCAGGTGTGCATGGGCACGAGGCCGACCTTCGTGCCATAACCGATCAGAATGAAAATGAAGGCGATTTTAATGATTGAAGGATTGAAATGAGCGGCGTTTGACAGAAGGCTGTTCCAGGTTGTTAATCCGGCCTCGCCCCCTCCCGGCAAGGAGGTGAAATAAAGCAGAGTTCCAAAAAAACCTAAAAGCAAACCGATTGAATTTATAATCAAATATTTCCAGGCGGCTTCCATCGCTGACGGCTTGTTGTAAAAGCTGATAATAAAGGCGGTTGAAAGCGTGGTGGCTTCAACTGAAATCCAGGTGAAAACCGGGTTGCTCGATACGACGGCCATGAACATTGCCGCAAGGAAAAGGTTCAGCAGAATAAAATATTGTTTGACGCGGGTAAATCCAACAATTTCCTTGGCGGTTTCGTCCCGGAGATACTGAACGGAATATATCGTGGCTGCAAGTCCTACCAGAGCAATGATAAGCATTACGATTGTTCCAAGCGCATCCACGTAAAAAATTTGACACGAAGCATATGTTCCCGTGGAGGAAACCTTAAGCGCGACAATCATTGTCTCAATAAAAGCAACCAGTGAAGCAATAATTGAAACGGATTCAATTATCGCCCGGTGTTTACTGAAAAGGCAGGCAACGGTCGTAATAAGTATGGAGCTGAATATTATTGTAATTTCCATTACATCAGTCTTTCAGGTGTGTCATTTCGGTTACGTCAAGGGAGCCGAAATGTTTATAAATCATTGAAATAAAAATAGTTGCAATCACAATCCAGACGGAAAGATTAAAGATAATTCCAATCTGCAGTGCCGGCGTCTGCTCCAGGCCCGCCAGCAAGCCGAAGGCCACAATACTGTTTTCCAGTGAAAGGACTCCGATAATCTGCGACAGCGCCCCTTTGCGGTTCACCAGCAAAAAGAGAGATATGAATAATGCCGAAAGCACAAGTGACAAAAGCTCACGGTTTGCCGGGATGATATCGACAAGCGGCAAAAACACTTTTGAGTGAGCGATGGCAACGAATACCGCCACAATAATAAGGGTAAGCGGGGTATTGGCATAGGTGCCGACTAAAAATTTCAAATCATGCTTTTTTATCAACCGGGTGATAAACAGGGGCGCCAAAATTACTTTTACCGCCAGCACGAGCAATGCAATTAAAAGCAGAGAAACTGCTCCTGTATGAAAGAAAGAGCTTATCAATAAAAGGACAATGGCAAACGATTGAAGGCCGTAAATTATGGCCAGCACGGATTTCTTTTTGACCATATGCAATAAAACGATGGTTGCAAAAAACAGAGTCATTAATGATTGTGTAAATATCGCATTCATGGTTATTTTATTAAACCTATGGCAAAAACGTTGAGAATAAAGGAAATAATCAGGAGATTAGGCAGGCGGAAAAACCGGTATTTAGCCATGCATGATTCAATGACGGCAATAGATACGTAAAAAACCAGCAGTTTTACGGCAAAGGCAGGGACGCTGATGAGGATTGAGTTTATATCCAGGCTGTTCGCCAGCCCCCATGGAAAAAATAAATTTGCCCCAAGAGATGCAAAAATCAAAAGTTTGTTGGCGGATGCCCATTCCATCAGCGCCAGTCTTTTCCCGGAATATTCCAGGATCATGGCTTCGTGAATCATGGTCAGTTCCAGATGCGTAGCCGGATTGTCAAAGGGAAAGCGCGCCGTCTCTGCCAGTAATGCGATGAAAAAGCCTGAAAAAGCCAGCATAATTGGTAAAAATGAATTGCCGTATGAAGATGCAATCGCATGAGAAATTCCAAACAAATTGCTGGTACGGCTGATAATCGCAAGGGTTAAAAGCGAAAAAATCAGTCCTCCTTCGGCGAGCGCCGAAAGGGTCATCTCGCGGCTGGAGCCAAAACCGCCGAAAGCGCTCCCGGTATCCATTCCCGCAAGCGCCAGAAAGAAGGTGCAGATGGCAAGCATGTAAATGATCACCAGCATGTCGCTGGTCGCTGTATTGGGCTGAAAGAGAGCCAAGAGCGGGATGCTCGCTCCGACAACCAGCGTTACGGCAAAAATGACAAAGGGCGCATACTTAAAAATCCACGAGGCGTCATTGCTTAGTATCTCATCTTTATGGAGGAGTTTCCATAAATCTTTATACGGCTGAAAAATGCCTGCGCCCCGGCGGTTCTGCAGTTTCGCCTTTATCTTCCTGATAATACCGATACCGAGCGGCGAGAGCGCCGGCACGAAGAGAAGTTGAATTATCCAAATGAATGTAAACATAAATTATTTCACCAACAACAGGGCAATCAGCAAGGCTGTTAAAATATACAGAATATAGGCATTGATATTACCGCTTTGAATGCCCTTGGCCCGTTCGGACATTGCGGCGGCTATCTCGTCCAGCGGTTTATAAAGATATGATTTGTACATGTCCTTCACGCTCAGGGTGACCGTTCTGGATTGCGGCACATACCTGCTCTCTTCGTCTAAATATTCAGTTGCGTTGCGGATTCCCGGCATCAAAACGGCTTTAAAAATTGTAACAATTGACCGGGCAAATCCCGTGGCGGTGATTTCCATCCGCGGCGTCAGATCCGTGCCGCAATCCCAGGTGAGGCCGGTAGTGACTTTTTGATTTCTATACACAAGATATTTTACCGTCAGCAGGACCACAATAAAAGCGGCAACAAGGAAAGCCAGCAACACCGGCGCGGAAACCGAGGAAAAACTTCCTGCAGCAAGGCTTTGATCCGGGGAAGCTGAAACAAACGGGGTGGTGTAACGAAAAACACCAAGATCGTTCCCTACTCCATTTATGAGGGAAGTAATATATCCTGAAAATATGCCGAACAACAGCGTTAAGGCGGCCAGAGCTCCCATGGCTAAACGCAGGGAGAATGAAGATTCTCCGGCATCCTTAGCTTCCCGGCTTCTGGGACGGGCAAGAAAGGTCACGCCGAAGGCTTTTACAAAACATGCCAGAGCAAGCCCGCCGGTAAATGCCAGCGCGCCGGCAGCCGCCACAAATACCCATTTTGCCGAAACTGCAAGCGTTGATATCCCCTGAAAAAGGGCTTGAAAAGTAAGCCATTCGCTGAAAAATCCGTTAAAGGGCGGCAGGGCGGATATTGCCATTGAACCCACCAGAAAAAACAAAGCCGTTTGAGGCATGTTTTTTATCAGACCGCCGTATCTTTCCATATTTCTAGTGTGCGTTTCATTAATCACCGAACCGGCGCTTAAAAACAACAGGGACTTAAAGGTGGCGTGATTGAGGGTGTGAAAGAGCGCGGCCACAAGACCGAGAAGCGAAAGTGAAGGCATGCCAAGCGATAAAAAGCTGAGTGAGCTTCCAAGGCCGAGAAGGATAATACCGATATTTTCAATGCTGTGGTAAGCCAGCAGCCTTTTGATATCATGTTCCGTGAGCGCGTATAAAACTCCCAAAATAGACGATACCGATCCGATAATAAGAAGGCTCAGCCCCCACCACAAAGGCACAGGCTGGAGCATATCCAGGAAAATTCTGATCAGCATATAAATGCCGGTTTTTATCATAACCCCGGACATCAGCCCCGAAACATGGGAAGGGGCGGCTGGATGTGCGCCCGGGAGCCAGATATGAAAAGGAATGATGCCGGCTTTGGTGCCGAAACCGATAATAGCCAGGACAAAAACAGCATTTTTTACGGCTGAAGGAACAAGCGAGGCTCCTGATTTTATCGCGGAAAAATCAAAAGAACCGGTGAATTTGTAAAGCAGAAGCAAGGCAAAGACAATAAACGCCGTGGCAATGTGGGTCATCACGAGATATAAAAACCCGGCTTTAAGGTTCTTTTCGTCATTGCGGTCATAAATAACAAGGAAGTATGACACCACGGACATGATCTCCCAGGCGATAAGAAAAAACAATCCGTTATCGGCGGTGACTACCAGAAGCATGCCCAGAACAAACAAATGATAGAAAAATCCCAGGGCGCCGATGCTGTATTTTTTATAATAGTGTTTTATGTAACCTATGCCGTAGATCGAGCAAAAAAGAGTTATCAAGACGATGACAAAAATAAAAAAAGCTGATAATTTGTCAATTCTAAAAGAAATTGACAGCAGCGGAAAAATGGAAGGCGCAGCGACAAAGCTTACTGCTTGCGAAGCGTTTAACAGCACGAAAGAAAAAAGTATCCCCCACAGGGAAGCGGCAATCGCAAAAAAACTATTCCACCAGTTGGCGAGCCGGTCAAATTTGCTCAAAAGCAAAGAGCCGGCGGCTCCCACTGCAAAGAGCGAGAGCAAAACCATGAAACCCGACTGAGAGGCAATTGCATTTATCATCATGATTCTGCCGGTTTGCTGTTCAGCGATTCCAGAATTTTAAGCAGATGGCATAGAATGGTTTTTGGCGAAGGCGGGTCTCCGGGAATTTGATAATCAACCGGAATAACTGAATGCACCCCGTCCAATACCGCATAGGAACCCCGGTAAATTCCGCCGTCAATGGCGTCATCGCCGACCGCAACTACAATTTTCGGGTCAGGCGTCGCATCGTATGCTCTTTTCACGGCCTGAGCCATATTCCGCGTTACCGGTCCGGTTACCATAAGCATATCCGCGTGCCTGGGAGATGCGACAAAATGGATGCCGAAGCGCTCAACATCATAATAAGCGTTGGAAAGGGCCGCCAGCTCCTGCTCGCAGGCGTTATCGGAGCCGGCATCCACCTGCCTGATGGCAAGAGATCCGCGAAACAGGCGTTTTACCTGATCTTTAATTTTCTTTCCAACGGCTACAACTTCAGTTCGGGCGCAGTCAGCCGGGGTTACCGGGATTGTAACATCAGGAGTTGAAAATATTTTGACAAGAAGTTTCAGCATATCTTAAAAGTAGAGTTATTATCTTTTTTCTCCAGCCTTTTATTCTATTTATCTCCCAACGAGGGTATCTACTTTGATCTCATGTCCGGATTCTCCTTCTTGCGTTATTTGATATTTATAACCGCATCATGGAAGAATAAAAATGGTTCTGGTCGCTTTTCCCCGTTGCCTCATAAGGCATGACAGTTAAGCGCTACAAGGCCGGGGCTGTCGGGGGTATCTCCCACGAAAGTACACCGTCGATTTTCCCAGCGTGAAAATCGCGATTCGGTGCTCAGCCTCGCTCGTCCCGCCATTGGCGGGACACCATGCCCGTGCCCGCTCGGCCTCCGCAACGCCTTTCTTAGGGAGACACCCCCTCCTCCCCTTAATTCCATGAGGCAATTCGACGTCTTGATAACGGCCTTCTGTAATGATACAATCATAATCGAAGAGGATCCCTCAGAAGTTGGGGGTATGTTGGTGTTAAGGGGATGAAATTTGATGAAGTATAAATTCATTTTGTTCATTGTTGTAATCGGCGTATTTTGGGGCTTTTTATGGAAAGGGGCCTTTAGTGAAGAACAAAAACCGTATCTAATACTGATTACGGCAAGAATTGAAAAAGTAGATGGTGATGATATTATAATTAACAAAGGCCGTAATTCAAATTTCCAAAAGGATATGTTTCTGACGATTCATTCTTTTGTTACATATATGAAATATCCGATATACAACACAGGATTGGCTAAGGTAATTTCTGTCGAAAAAGATAAAACAATAGCAAAAATTACTTGGCAAAACCATAAAACTTATGACGATTGGGATGAAAGAAGTTTTAAAATATCCAGACAGACTTCTATAAGCCCAGATGATTTTGTAATTGGCACATACTCAGCTCAATTAACGAAAGAAAAACTATCTAAAGCTAAAATTATTCTTATGATATCTAAAAATGGGTATGGCCTTGCACCGTCTAATCCAGTCGCCTTTGTTTGTTTATTAGATAATAGCATTATTATCGACACAAATGATAAGGATTTGGAGGCGAAATTAGTTGACAGATTCGGACAACCTTATATTATGCCTCAAGAAGGATTTAAGCTAATTTTGCCCACCACTGAAGATTTCTTTAAGAGAATGCAAACCGGGGAATTCGGCGTAGTCGGTTATTTTGCAACAATAAAGCCTGCATGGATATACCCCCGATGGCCTGATCTTGACGATTGACACCCAGCCCCTTCCCCTTAATTCTCCCAATGTCACCCGTTCGCCCTGAGCCTGTCGAAGGGCAAGACCCATCCGTTCATGGTTCGACAAGCTCACCACGAACGGGAAAAGGGGTAGCAGGGCTGTGTCTTGACGATTGATGTCCCAGCCCCTTCCCAGTCATTGTCATCGGTCGCTTTTCTTGACAGCCCAGGCCGCTTGGGCTATACTTACAGCGCGAAAGAGATAATGAAGAAATAATGTTTGAAAACCTTTCAGAGAGACTTTCCGCCATCTTCAAAAAACTGAGGGGGCGGGGCAAACTAAGCGAGCAGGACGTGAACGACGTTCTGCGCGAAGTGCGCATGGCCCTGCTGGAGGCCGACGTCAACCTCCAGGTGGCCCGCGACTTCATCAAGAAGGTGAAGGAGCGCGCCGTTGGGGAGGCCATATGGGACAGCCTGACGCCCGCCCAGCTCGTCATCAAGTTCGTGCGGGACGAACTCGTCGAGCTGATGGGCTCCTCGAACGAGAAGCTCACCATCGCCTCCCAGCCCCCCACCATCTTCATGATGGTCGGCCTGCACGGTTCCGGAAAGACCACCACCACGGCCAAGCTGGCCCTGCACCTCAAGGAGAAGGGCCATCGCCCCATGCTGGCCGCAACCGACGTCTATCGCCCCGCGGCCATCACCCAGCTTCAGGTCCTGGGGAGCCAGATCGAGGTTCCGGTCTATTCACTGGGAGACAAACAGACCCCTCTCAATATCTGCCTCGGCGCCCTCAAACAGGCGACCCAGGAGGGACGGGACATCCTCATCATCGATACTGCAGGAAGACTGCACATCGACGAAGAACTTATGCGGGAACTGGTTGAGATCAAGGAGAAAATTAGACCGACCGAAGTCCTCCTCGTCGTTGATTCAATGATCGGCCAGGATTCAGTGCAGATGGCCGAGCAGTTCGACCGCAGCGTGGGCGTTGACGGCCTCATTCTCACCAAACTGGACGGAGACGCCAGGGGCGGCGCGGCCCTTTCGATCAAATCGGTGACCGGAAAACCGATTAAATTTGTCGGAGTCGGCGAGAAGCTGACCGCTCTGGAGCCTTTCCACCCGGACCGGATGGCCGGCAGGATCCTGGGGATGGGGGATGTCCTGACCCTCATCGAAAAGGCCGAAACGGCCTTCGACTCCCAGAAGGCCCAGGAGCTGGAACAGAAAATCCGGGAGCAGAGCTTCACCCTCGAGGACTTCCTGGAGCAGCTCCGGCAGTTAAGGAAAATGGGGCCACTGGAGCAGATCCTGGGGATGATGCCGGGGTTCGCCCAGGCGAAGGGTTTGAAGGACATCCAGGTGGACGAAAAAGAGATGGCCCACATAGAGGCCATCATCTGCTCGATGACAAGAGATGAGCGGAGCGAACCGGGAATTCTAAATTCCAGCCGGCGGCGGAGGATTGCCTCCGGGGCCGGATTGGAAGTCTCCGACGTCAACCGCCTGATCAAGCAGTACGACATGGTAAAGAAAATGATGAAGCAGTTAGCCGGCTTCGACCGGCCCGGAAAAGGCGGACGGAAAAAGATGATGAAGATTCCCTTCTGGGGATGAATACCCTGTGTAAAGGAGGTGTAAAACATGGTTAAACTGAGACTGAGAAGAGTCGGCAAGAAGAAACAGCCCTCCTACCGGCTGGTGGCTGCCCACTCACGGAGCCCGCGGGACGGGAGGTTCCTGGAAACGCTGGGATTTTACAATCCCCTGACGGAGCCGCCGGTCATCTCTTTCAACGAGCCCCTAGTGCTGGAGTGGCTGAAAAAGGGCGCGCAGCCGACCGACGTCGTGCAGAAACTCCTCCACCGCTGTGGAATGTGGGAGAAGTTTAAGGCATCTGAACCCCCGGCCGTCACGACCCTCAAGCGAAACATCGAGCGCAAGAAGGCCCTGAAGGAAACTCCCGCCGCAGAAGCGGAAAGCAAGGAGTCCGAAAACAAAGAGGAAGTGAAGCCGGCGGAAACCGCTTCCTAAAACTCAGATTATCCGGAGGTGAACGCTGTGAAAGAACTCCTTAACTACGTAGCCCGATTTCTGGTAGACAGTCCTGATGACGTTGCCGTGACACAGGTGGAAGGCGAGCGATCCGTCATTCTCGAACTGAAAGTCGCGCCGGATGACATGGGAAAGATCATCGGAAAGCACGGTAGAATTGCGGAGGCCCTGAGGACCATCGTCAATGCCGCCGCCAAGAAGGACGGCAAGAGGATCAGCATCGATATCATCGGATAAGGGGGGATAGCGGAAGTGCCAGCTTTAGAAATCAAACGACCGGTGGCGATCAAGGTCATCATGACCGATCAGTTCAGGCAGCAGCTGATCTCCGAGGCCATGGAAGCCATCAAGAGCATCGAGGATAATCTGCATCACATGGACAGCGAGACGCAAAAGCAGATCCAGGCCGTCGAGACGAGCAACCCCAATCAGGCTTCCCTCCTCACCCGGCAGCTTGAAGCAGAAAAAGAACGACTGATCCGGATGCGGGGCGAACTTGAGTGGAGAATCAAGGAAGTGGAAAATGTCCAGAACGGCGCGGAACTGCCCTTCCGAATGCTCGAAGGCTCCGTTCAACTCAAAGTGGGGGATAATTTCCTCGAGAAAGTAGCCAAGGCCGAAGTAGTGATCAAGGATTGGGAAATCATAGAGATCAGGGAACCCTGAAAAATCCTGAATTCATCGCCATCGGAGAAATTCTGACCGCTCACGGCATCGCGGGAGAAGTCCGGGTGAGAGTTCTCACCGACTTTCCGGAGCGGTTCCATGAGCGGTCTTCTTTCTTTTTCCACCATCCAACCCGGATGCCGCTCCGCCGCATGATACGGATCCTCGAGGCCCGGCCACATAAAAAAAACCTCATCCTTCGCCTGGAGGGAGTGTGTGATCGCACGACCGCCCTCACTCTCATCGGCGTGCTCATCCAGATCCGGATGGAGGACAGGCGGCCGCTGCCGGAGGGATCCTACTACCTTTTCCAGATCGAAGGCCTGGAGGTCTTCGACGAGGAGGGCAGACGCCTGGGTGTCATCGAGGAGATCATCCATACCCCGGCCCACGACATCTACCAGACCAGGGGCGAAGCTACTTACCTTATTCCGGCCCTTAATAAAGTGATCCGAAAGATAGATCTTGCCGAAAACCGGATGATTGTCGATATGACGGCGATCGAAGGGGAAAAAGATGCGGTTTGACATCATCACCCTCTTCCCCCAGGTATTTGAACCGCTCAACGCCAGCATCCTCAGACGTGCGCAGGAGGCCGGACTCCTTTCCATTCACCTCCACAACCTTAGGGATTACACCCATGACCGACACCGGACCGTAGACGACGCTCCATTCGGGGGCGGCTCCGGCATGGTGTTGAAACCGGAACCCATATTTGAGGCCGTGGACGCCGTCCGCGACCTGGCTCAGGATAGGGGCTCCGTGATCCTCCTGACTCCCCAGGGGAGTCTGTTTAACCAGGAAACAGCAGGTAAGCTCTCCGGGATGAGCCGCCTTATCCTCATCTGCGGTCACTACGAGGGCTTCGATGAAAGGATCCGCGAGGGCCTCGCCGACATGGAACTTTCCATCGGAGATTACATTCTCACCGGGGGAGAACTTCCCGCCATGGTCGTCGTCGAGGCCGTTTCCCGCCTGATCCCCGGCGTCATTGACGAGGAATCCGCCTTGCTTGAGTCATTTTCAGACGGGCTTCTCGACTTCCCACAGTACACCCGCCCCCAGGAATACAGGAATCTTAAGGTCCCGGAAGTACTTATCTCCGGGAATCACGCCGAGATCGCCCGCTGGCGCCGGCAGGAATCCCTCCGGCGTACCGCTCTCCGCCGGCCCGATCTCTTTAAAAACGCCGCCCTGAAAGAGGAGGAGCGGCGCCTCACCGCCCCGCGGGAGAATCCTGAAACTTCATGAAAAAGCGGAGCCGGGCCTGATAAAAGTTAACAAACTGTTAACATCGCGGGGTTTACAGAAAATAACCGCCCTGTTATAATGTAGGATGAAATAGAGAGGGGAGGCCCCGGCATGCAAATTGATAAAAGCAACGAAATACAGCATTCAGGCATCATTGGCAAGGCCAAAGACTGGGTGAAGAGTAATATTACCGGCAAAGCAACGGCCGAAGTCGGAGAAGAGAAAACCCTGCTCTCCGAAGTTGACGACTACAGCGGCCAAACGAGCAGGAAGTTGCCCGGGATAGGCACCTGCACCAAGGCCGGTGCCACCCTGGGAGGAGCAGTCGGCGGCGCCACTGGGCTGCTCACCCGCTACTCCAACCTTAAGACTGATGGAAAACCGGAAATCGGGCCCGGAGTGGTCCATGACATCCTGGACCCGAAACTCGTGGGCCAGCAGGACACGGTTACTCCTTCGGGCAACGACTTCCGTCACGTTATAAAACCCGTCATCGTGGAGGAAAAGATTGGGACCTACACCTCGCCCCAGGTGACTTATAAAAAAGATATAGATGTGGCTACCGGGGGCATCCTGGGTATCGTCGGAGGCACGATCATCGGCGGCGCAGTAGGACTGGTGACGGGGGTGGTTCTTAAAATCATCGGTGCCGTCGGCGGGCACGGGGAAAAGATCGAAAGCCCTCCTGAAAACAAGGGCGAGGAAAAGTCCGGCCGAGGCTTGGGAGGAACCCTCGGAGTCCTGGGCGGAGCTGCCGCTGGGGCCGCCGGAGGCCTTTATCTCGCCGAAAAGACTAGAGAAATCAAGGATGCCTATGCACCGACCATCCCATACCAGAGCCCCGTTTATAAACACGAGATAGTCGGTTACACAAACATGGATTTTACTTCCAGCAGCTCCAAGCCGCTTCCCTCGGCCCCGGCCGCGCAGTTTGAGCCGGGCCCGCCGGGAAGTCCCCCGGCTGAGAACTTACCGATCTACAGACCGGTGCCCCAGAGAAATCCCGACGGGAGCATTAAATTAGAGGAGTTGTACGAGCGTCCAACCAGCGGCATCCAGAATCCCGTAATGGACAAGATTTTCATGGCCGGCCTTGGAGGAATCATTGGGGCGATGGGCGCCATAGCCATCAACACCATCGTCCGGGTGGTAACCGGAGGAGAAAAATCCCACAAGTAACCAGCGCCTGCTTTTATCTTTACGCAACAAATGACCCCGGTTCAGTCGGAAGACCAAACCGGGGTTTTTCGATGCAGGGACCAACCAGTCAGCAGGAAAAATGCCGCTTCATCTTTAATTAAATCTCGCACCCATTATGGGACAGAGGGGGAGACCACATGATTAAAAGATTGATTTTCTCCATCATTATGATTTTACTGGTTATCGCGGTCACAGGAGTCTTCCTTGTTTCCTGTGCAAAGAAGGAGAAACCTGGGGAAGCAGGGGCGTCCAATGCAGGAGTAAAAACGAATACAACTGCTCCCTTGCCTACTCAAGAGAGACTTCTGGAAGAAAATACAGGGGCCTGGAAGAATATTGAAAAGGACTTGCGTGAGCGGAACCTGGATAAGGCTGAAAAAAACCTGAAGGAGGCCCTCCGGAAGGAGCCGGATGCCCTGAATTACCGGATGGGTCTGGCTCAGGTCGAGACCTTGAGAGGAAATTTTGAGGAAGCCCGGGAGAACCTTTCCTATATGGCCCGACAGAACCTTCCAATCGACAAGAAAGCGATCCTGGTTTCCTCTCTCTCAGAAGCGGGAGAGACCGATCAGGCCGTCACTATTGCCAGGAAAATGCTCGCCGGGGGCGAGCCGGTCTTCATCCCCCTTTATCTCGCCTATGCGGAAGCCTTCGCCAAGAAATACTTTCTGGAAGTCCAGACCAGCGGAAAGAGCGATCCTCTATACCTGGAAGAAGCCGATCAAGTTCTCAAAAAAATTTCAAAGATGAATAAGGAGGAGTCCGGGCCCTTCCTGATCCGGGGTTTTATCGCCTTTATGCAGGGAGACATCCCCAAGGCGGAACAACTGTTTAAAAAATACGAGGGATTGACCGACGTCCGTTACGAGACACAGTCTTTGGAGGGCGGGGTCGAGTTGAGGCCCCTTTATACCATGATGGGACTGTGCGATCTCTCCCGGGGAGACAGGGCGGCGGCAGAAAATCACTTTACTGGGGCCATCACGATTTTTGATAAAATCAAGACCCCACACTATGCCAGGCTTTTCATGGGGGACGAAGTGCTTCTTATGGCAATGAATGTATATCTTGGGAAGAGGCTTTCCTCACAGAAATTGGAAGAAGCAGAGAAAAAAACCAGGCTGGTTTTAACTCAGTCCGGAATCCAGGTTCCGCCGGGTCCCGATGTGAGGGCCTTCCTCATTAAGTTAGTGTCTCTAAGGGAAAAAGGGGACATCATGGGCGCGGAGAGCCTTTTAAACCAGTTCAAACAGGAACTTTCCAGCTCCCGCGTTCCCGCCATGGGCTACTATGGCACCTATCTGGCCTTGCACGCCAGACCGTTTCTCGAGACGGCAATCCAGGTCTACATGGGGGATTTTTACGCGGAAAAGAAAATGAAAGAGGAGAGCCGCCGGGCCTACGAAGAGGCCTTGAAGATCGAGCCATGGAATCAAATCATCCGGGAAAAACTCAAGCTGCCCGTGAAAAATGCCTGAGAGCGGAAATTCCGAGAACGAGCCGGTTAGCAGCCAACGCCGCCTCGACTGGTGGTTATTTCTGATCCTTTTTTCGGCTCTCCTTATCCGCCTGCTTTATCTCGGTCATACACCCGCCTTTTACAAGGCTGAAGCGGAGGCGGCCCTCGGAGTTGAGGATCTGCTCCGGGGAGAGATGGATTTGTCCTCATTTACGCCCCATTTTCGCCTGACACCGGTGGCCAGCCATCTCTATTATTACCTGATTTTACCGTTTGCCTGGCTGGGAGGGATAAGTCCTTTCATCCTCCGCTTTTCAACCGTCTTCTTCTCTCTAACCGGAATCTGGCTGGTGTTTCTCATCGGCGGCGAACTGTTCGGAAAGGAAAAAAAGACCAGGTTTTACGCCCCCGTTATCCTGGCCTTTCTTCCGGCCGATATCTGCTTCTCAAGGGTTGTCGATCAGATGTCCCTACTGCCGTTTTTTGCCGCCCTGGTACTTTTCCTGGCCCTGCGCTGGTATCGGCGACGCGAAAAAAAAACCCTCTTCTGGCTGGGACTCATCTCGGGGCTGGGGCTGAGTCTTCACTTGATTTTCCTGTATTTTCTGCTGGCGCTGGGAACCGCCTTCTTCTTTTTGCCGGAACGGCCCAGGATGGGTCGCCGGGAGGCGGAATTTTTCGTCGCAGGTCTCATCCCGGGCATTATACCAATCCTGATGGCGAATCTTAGAAGCGGTTGGCAGACATTTTCTTACCTTGCGGCCAACCTCCCTGTTTCACATGCCGGATTAAACAACCTGGATTTCTTTCAGAATTTAAAGGGCCGCTTTCTTCAGACTTTTTCGTTCCTGGATGGAAGCGCGGTTTTCTTCCACTTCACCGGAGAGCGTTTCACGCTTCTCCCTCTCGTTTTACCTGTTCTCTGGCTGTTGTCACTGGCGTTTGCCCTCCTTCAGGGCCGGACCCTGAAAAATTCTTTGGGGCCTTTCATCCTGGTTTTAAACCTGTTTCTCCTTTTTGAGTTGTGCTTCTCCCCCTCGATGCTGAACCAGACTCACCTGCTGCTTCTTCTTATTCCCGCCCTCCTGGCCTTCTCCAGCCTTCTGGAACGCCTTCCGGGGCGGTTCCTGGCATTTTTTCTCGTGGGTTTTCTCTCCCTGCTGAATGTCTTCTCCCTGCAGAAATCATATTTTGAGGCTTATCAGAGAACAGGAGGAATTCCCAGGGCATGGTTCTTCAGCCCGGGCGTCCTTGAGACGAGCGATACGTTCCTCTCCGGCCTGGATGAGGCCGAAAGGTATTTGGAGAAAAATGACATCAAGAGAGTCTATGCAGGCTCGTCCTCGATTGAATATCCCCTGACCTACTGGAGTAAAAGAAAACTTTCTCCGGTCGTCCTGAGCGTTCAAATGGAAGAGACCCTGAGCTTCCCCCTTCGGCAGCAGGATACGGCTTTTATTTTTTATGCCATGGATCCCGAAAAAGAACCGTGGTCAAAACTCGGAAAAAATGAGCACGTAGGTTTGGACAAAACAGAGCTCTTCCTGGGACTTTTGAGAAAACGCGGGGAAAGCGAGCTTCCGCGCCGGATTATCAGGGGGGCGGACGGAACGCCGCACTACGTTATTTATTAGATGACAATTAAACAGGTGAAGTATTGAAGATAAAGGCCCTTTAAGTTATAATAGTGGAGGAAGGCGCATTTACGAATCCTGATGCTTAGTACAGGGAGGCCCGGAAAGTGAACATAAAAAAATGGTTTATCTTTTTCATTGCAGTCATCCTGGCTGCCGGTGTTTTCTTGACTTACAGGTTCTATTTCTCAGAGGAAGCCAAAAGGGAAAGGAGCGCGAAGCTCTATAATTTAGGCTTTCAATATTACAATCAGAATGCCCTTAAAAAAGCCGAAGACAGCTTCAGGAAATGCGTTTCTTTAAATAAGGACGCGCTGTCTTTCCATATTGCCCTGGCCGAAATAATGTATAAAAGAGGAAAAGTAGAGGAGGCTCTGAAGGAGATCCCTCCTGTTTCCGGTTTGTCGCAATCCTATGAACTTATGCTTTGTTACTTTAAGACCCGCCTCCTGCTTTCTTTGGGCCGCTCCGACGAGGCCCTAAGACTCTGCCGCGGCATCATGACGGCCTATCCCGATGACAAAACATCATGCCAGATTTTGTCGGATACCCTCATTAGAAAATATTATGCGGAGGCTCAAAGAACCGGAAAAAAAGACGCTTCACTTATGAGCGAAATAATGGCGACCATGAAAAAATCCATCACTCTGGACCCTCAGGAATATTATATACCCCTCCAGATGGGCCTCGTCAGTTTCCTGGAAAACTACATTTCTTTAGCTGAAAAATATCTGTCCCTGGCTGAGGAGCTGGAGAGAAAAGCTTTCGGAGAACAGGCTCTGATAACAAAAGACAACACGCTTAACAACCCCATGGCCGACCATCGCCCGGAAGACATGAATGACCTGATTAACTTGAACCTGTTGAAAGGTTTTTGCGCTCTGTCCAGGGGTGACGGCAAGCTTTTTAATTCATGCCTTTCTTCTGCCCTCAAAACTATCAATGAGTGGCCTTTCCCTCTTTTTTCACAGGCCTCTCCCAGACAGGAATTCATCCTGCTGGCGAAAAGTGCCTTTCTGGGACAAAAGCTCGCAGTTGAGGATTTCAAGGCTCTCGATTCCTACTACCGTCGCCTGGACTCTTGCGAAATTTCCCTCCCGCCCGGAGAAGTCCAGTCAAGAAAGTTGCTGCTTGAGATGGTTCAATCAACAGAGCAGGGAGATATCAAAGGAGCTGAATTGCGGGCGGAAGAGATCCGAAAGCTCCTCCTTCAGGATCCCCTGCCGACATCGGGATGCGCTTTTCAGGCTATGAGACTTCCTCTTCTTGAAGTCACACTTGATACCTATCTTGGAGATGCCTTCAAAGAGAAAAATCAGCCGCAGGAAGCCAGAAGATGTTATGAGAAGGCGCTTAAGATACAGCCCTGGAATGCTGTCATAAAAAACAAACTGGCCGGCCTGAAAGTATGAGAACCTTGAAGGAGATGCAAAATGACAAACGTCAATGAAATCCCTTCCGATATCCAGCCGATCGTAGATTTTCACGGCGGATTTGACCCGGGCATCGTGCTTGGAGCACGGCTCGCCCAGGCTGCGTTAAAAGCCATGAACCGTCGGAAGGGTGACAAGGATCTCTTCGTGATCAGCGAGAACAGGCGCTGCCACCTGGATAGCATCCAATGGGTGACGGGCTGCACTATCGGCGGGCAGAAATTGATTGTAAAGGATTTCGGGAAGACGGCGCTGAGCCTCATTGACCGGAACACGGGGAAAGGTGTGCGCGTTTCCATCAAACGCGGTTGTCCCCCGGAAGGGTTTGGTGCCCGCCTCAATCGTGGTCTCAGCCGGGAGGAAGCCCGCGAGATCGTTCGGGAGATGGCTTTCAGTCTTCTCTCACAGGATCTGGACTCGTATATTCTCATCCAGAAAATAAGCCTGGCGGGACCTGTTCCTCCGCCGCCATTCCCGGCAACGGAGAGAGCGATTTGTTCGGTCTGCGGGGAGAGGGTCATGGATGGCCTGGTCAGCGGCCCGGAAGGCGAAAAGAAATGCCGCAACTGTGCTCAGGAGTCGTATTACTCGGTGGAGGAATTATAAGCGGAAATTCAGGAGACGAATATGGACAGGCATGGGCATACAAAATGGGCTAACTGGTTTTTGCTCTCGTTTCTGTTCCATGCAGGGTTCCTGCTGTTGCTTCTGAGTCTCTGGAAAGTGACACCCTCCAGCGAAAAGGAATTCTTTGAAGACAGCCGCCCTGCACCTGTCTCCTGCACCCTCCTGGTTGAAGGGAACAAGGTCGAAACGGCAAGACGGGTTCATCCAGCCGCCCCATCAGCCGCACTTCATATAACTCCACGATTTCAACGCAAAACACTGACGGACGCGAGAGCTGCTGATGATTCGCAGAGAAAGACAAGTGGAATAAAAATTTCTTCAGCCGCAAAAGGGCGTTCGAATATCCCGGCCCTGGTTACTGCCGGAGAAGATTTCTTCCCATCCCCGGCAACCAGCACTTCCGCCCTCATTGTAGAGGAGAGCTATTCAGAAAACTCCGTATCTTTTCAGTCCGCTTCGAAGGAGGACACTTCGGAATCCGCTCCTCCCCGGACTGCCACAAGCCAACCGCCTTTTTTCTCCGAACCGATTCTATTGATTAAGTCAGAAGCCGCCTACCCGCCCATCGCCCGTCAGAACGAGTGGGACGGAAGTGTCGTTGTGGAAATATCCGTTTCTTCCGAAGGAACTCCCGAGGAATGCAAAATCATCGCAACTTCCGGACACCCCGCTTTGGATCAGGCAGCCCTTGAGGCGGCCCGTAAAACGAAATTCCGCCCTGCCTCTCAGGAAGGAAAACCGGTTGTCTGCCTCGTCTCCCTCACTTACTCCTTTAACTTTAATTCCCGCTGAATCAGACGGGCCTCGAGCGCATATCCCAGAACTTCTTTGGCTTTGAAGTGCCCCTGGAAAACCAGATGGCACGAATTTCCTTCTCCGGAAGAATGGAAACAAGAGGAGTGACTCCCGCGAATTCTTTAACATTTTTGCGGATCCGGCCGGCAAATTCCTCTCCCTGGTCCGCATCAGCGGCTGCCTTGATATGCAACTGATCAATACCCCTTTCGTCCAGATGGACCTCGATGACCGCGGCGGTGACCCCTGGGATACTGAAAAGGATTTCTTCAATCTGCTGGGGGTAGAGGATCGTTCCTTTCACTTTGAATTTTTCATTGCAGTGTCCGAGAATTGACATCACCCTTACCCCCGGGGTGCCGCATGGACATGGGGTATGATCCAGCCAGGTGACATCCCCCGTGCGGTAACGAATAAAAGGAAGGGCTTCCCGGTTGAGAGTCGTAAGAACCAATTCTCCAATCTCCCCGGGCGGCATAATCCGATCGCCGTCCGGTTCGACGATTTCAAAATAAAAAAGGCCGGGAAAATTATGGTGGCCGCGGTGGTGCGGACATTCCAGCATTCCGTTGTTCATCTCGGTCGAGCCGTAAAGTGAATAGACTTCCATCTGCCATACTTCCTCAAGGAGGGTTCGGATGGCAAGCGGCCTCCACTCCACTCCGTTGGTGGGCTGCCCCGGGCAGATCCCCATCCGGACATGAAAGTCCCGGCCATTCCGGAGGCCCTTCTTCAGCAGAGTCCTTCCGAGATGCAAGAGAAAGCTGGGCGTACCCATAAGAACGGTGGGCTGAAGTTCCAGAATATATTTGATCTGAACTTCGACGGCGGCCGGCCCGGCCCTTATAACGGCGGCGCCGACTTCGTCAAGCAATATGCTCTGCATGCCCGTCGCCGCCGGGCGCAGGTTCTCAAGCGGAACCATGATTTGAACGGTGTCCCCGGAGGTGATCCCGATTCTTCTCAGGGATTCGGCCATCAGGGGCGCAGTGTTCCTGTAGTCTCCTTCCGAAAAAGGAATATAAAGGATGTTGCCGGTGGTCCCGCCCGTCGTGCAGATATCCCTCCACTCGGCCTGCGGAAGGCAGGAAAAATCGCGCCAACTCTCCTGGATCTCCTCCCGCCTGAGGAAAGGAATCCGCCCTATGTCCTCCAGGGATTTCAAATCGGCGGGTTTAAAACCGGCGGCGGAATATTTTTCGCGATAGCAGCGGGAATTCCGGCAGGCATGCTCCAATTGTTTTGAAAGGCTTTCGATAATGGAAGAATCTTTCATTTCCTGCATCTCCCGTCCCCCCATCATATATCTCTTTATCCCGGCTATATTCTTATGATCTCCTGACGATCCTGGTTCAGGCGAGGCCTGGTATCAGCCGTTTTTTGCTCTTTTAATTGTTTTCCCGTCAATTTAAGGTAAACCTGAGAAATCGAAGGTCTCGTGATTTCCATGCTTATTATTTGGGATGAAAGAGCTTCGAGAATGCCGGGAAGCACCCGAAAGGCGTCCTGAGCCGGAAGGATCAGTGCGTCTTTCTCTCTTTTTCCCATGATGCCTGCCTTCTCTTTCAGGATTAAAAGCGCCTCATCCGGCATCCGGGTATGGAGAATCAGCTCATCCCGCCCCCCGTGCTGCCGCTTAAATCCTTCAAGCGAATCAATGGCTACGATCCGGCCCTCGTTAAGAATGGCCAGGCGATCGCAGATCTCGGCCTCGGCCATATCATTCGTAGCCAGTAGAACCGTCCGCCCCCCCTGATCCCGATAATGCCGGATATGCTCCCATATGTTCTGCTTGCTATGGAGGTCCAGAGAGAGCGTGGGCTCGTCAAGAAGCAGTACCGGAGGCTCTGAAAGGAGGCTCCTCGCAATCTCGAGTCTTCTTCGGAGGCCCCCGGAAAGCGTGGAGACCCTGGCTTTCCCCAGTTCGGAAATACCGGCTAAACGAAGAGAGTCGGATATTTTTTCCTTAAGTGAGGACAATGGCTGATTAAGTGAGATGCTCCCATAGAACTCGAGATTTTCAATTACGCTCAACTTGCGGTCCAGGCAGGGCTCCTGGAAAACCGTCCCGATGCTTCGGCGGACTTTTCCTGCATCCTTTAGTATATCGTATCCATGCACCATGGCCGTGCCCCCGGTAGGTTTCAAGAGAGTGCCTAAAAGCTGCAGCGTGGTGGTTTTCCCGGAACCATTGTGCCCGAGAAGTCCGAATATTTCCCCTTCTTCGACGGAAAAATCGAAATGGTCCACCGCTGCCTGCCGCTTAAAAAATTTGGTGAGGGAGATTGTTTCAATCTGAGCCATCGGGTGTTATTCTCTCTTTCTCAAGGCCATAAAAGCCAGCAAAACGCTCAAAGCCATGAAGAAGGTCACGATGGTGAGATCGGAATTGAAGCAAAAATCCGGCTTGAGGACACCGGGATCGTGTGGCGGTATTATAACGTTCTTGAGCAGGTCTATACAATAGGTGAGGGGAGAGAGCAGGGCCAGTGTGTGAAAGGGCTCCGGCAGTGGATTTATCGGAAAAAAAAGACCGCTCAAGAAAATCAGGGGCCGGTTGAAGAGAACCACGGCGTTAAAATCCTCGTAGGAATCCATGATGAAAGCAAGAAAGCAGGAAATTGCGCTGAAAAAGAGAGTGATGGGGATCATGCAAAGCATAGCTTGAAAAAAGACCATACCCGTCAGCCGGACGCCCAGAACGGGCAGAAAGATCATGAGTACCAGTCCCTGAAAAAAGGCCGGGATGGCGATACCCAGAATTTTCCCGATCAGGATCGCGGCGTTCGAAACGGGGGAGGCCAGCACCAGCTTCATCAAACCGGACTCCCGATCCCAAAGGACCGAGTAGGCCGAAGCGTTGGCGCTCATGATGAGGACATTGACAAGGATTCCGGCGGCGAGGAAAACCGGATAGGATTGCCCGTTTTTCAAGATCGCTTTGAATCCGATTGAAAAAATAATAAACATCAGCAAAGGCAAAAAGAGGGCGCTTAACACCCTTATTTTCCCGCGGAAAAACTTAAGAAGATCCCTTTTGAGTATGGCCCAGGTCGCGTACATGCGAATATCTTCTCTGCAAGTGCCTTCAACCCTTCTTTCCGCCGCAAACCGGGAGGAGGCTCGGTTAGCAATCAAGAACTGTTATCAACGTGAAAAGAAAGGGGGCGGGTTTGATGAATCTCGATGAAACACTGGAAGAATGTGTATCATTCATCCGCTGGGGAGTGGATAAGCTCAAAAAAGACGGCGTCGTCATCGGCCTGAGCGGCGGGCTTGATTCGACGGCCACCGTCCTTCTCGCCTTAAGAGCTTTGAGCCGGGAAAAAGTCTTCGCCCTTCTTCTTCCGGAAACACAGGCAAACCCGGATCACCTGTCCCATTCACGCGAAGTGGTTCAAAAATGGAACATTCCCTTCAAGGAAATAGATATTTCCCCCTTGGTGGCCGGACTGGATCTGGAAAATATTTCGGCGGCGGCTCTGGATGAAATAGAGGACTTTAATCAAAAGGTAAGCGGCGGCGGAGATATGCATGAACGCCGGATGCTTTTCATTTCCTACCGTCATTTCTATGCCCACCGGATTCTGCGGGTCCGGGTGAGATCCCTGATTCTCAGGTATTATGCCATTTTAAAAAACCTGGCTTTACTGGGAACCACGGATAAAACGGAATTGGAAGCGGGATGGTTCGACCCCATGGGAGACGGAGCCGCCGATCTCAGGCCTATTGCCCATCTTTCCAGGACGAAACTTAAAATGGCGGCCCGGATCATTGGAGTCCCCGAACAAATTATAGAGAAAAAGCCCTGCACGGATCACTTCCGTAAAATAAAAGATGCCGTTGTTTTAGGACTGGAACACGAGGAAATAGACCGCATCATAGAGCAGGGTGAACAGAGCGGTTTCCCCGCCAAAGTCATAGAGGGCGTCAACCGGATGCGCTATTCCGCGAAAAAGCGCGAGACGCTTCCCTGGACGATCGAGACGATGCGCTCCGCCCTGTCGCCTCACTCATGATGAAGGGCCGGGGAGCCCCGGCCGGGGAATCATAAAAAGACTTCTTCCGGCAGGATCGGACACGGAGGTTCGATGCGCTTCCATTCGCTGTCGTGGATTTTCTTCCTGAGGACGGGGATGAGTTCGGCGTCCATGCCTGAGCTTACCAGCTCTTCATCGGAAAGTTTCTGATCTATCAAGGCAAAGAGGAGTGGATCCGCCTTTATATAGCTGAAACCGAGTTTTGTTTCGTCCGTCTCTTGAGGCCAGTGTCCGGAGGTCGGAGGGGCCTCAAGGATGAAATCGGGAACCCCGATGTGTTTTGCAATCTGATAAACCCAGGTTTTGTAAAGAGAAAGCAGGGGATAGGCGTCCGCCGCCCCATCCCCGTGCTTTGAGAAACTACCAAGATAGTATTCGGATTTATTGAGAGTTCCCAGCACCAGAGCCCGATCCCGGTGGGAGAGGTGGTAAAGGCAGGCCATCCGCTCCCTGGCGACGCGCGCCGAAATTCTCTTTTTGTCGCCCTCATTTCGGTCGGCCAGGTAAGGGCCCAGGTTGAAAACCTCCAGAAACCGGTCTACCATGGGGCTGATATCTATGACTTCATAAGGCAGATCCATTATTTCAGCAAATCGGATCGCCCGGTTCTTCTCATCCGGATCGTTGTGGCGGTAGGGAAGGATGGCGGCCTGAACATTTTTTTTGCCCAGAGATTCCAGGGCCAGGCAGGCGACGACCGCGGAATCAAGCCCCCCGGAGAGCCCGACAACCTGCTTCTGCCACCCGTAGCGGTCAGATAAATCCCTGATAAAACGAAGCAAAAAATCCTTCAATTTTGAGGGATTAATCGCCGGCAGAGTCCGGGTGATTTTCATAAAAGGCCTCCTCCGGGGAAAAGCTGAAACAGCTGATTTCAGCTATTCTTCATTGAGCAAATTTCTCCCTTCAGAATCACGACCGGACTTTTCCCCCAGCCTCCCATTTCCTCTTAAAAAAACAGGCCGCCGAAAGGCGGCCCAAAAGCCGAAAGGCTCTTTTTAAATTATTCAGACTCCCACGGATTCCAGTTGCTTCTTGGCCATGGCGGCATATACGGTAAAGGAGCTGGCATCGGTCATCGCCATTTCCGCAAGTATCTTCCGGTTGACGATCACGCCGGCCTTCTTCAGGCCGTCGATCAGGCGGTTATAGGAAAGGCCGTTAATTCGGGCGGCCGCGTTAATCCGGGCAATCCAAAGACTTCTGAAATCCCTCTTTTTGGCCCTTCGATCGCGGTACGCGTAGGCCATCGCGTGCATGACGGCTTCCCGTCCGGATTTTATCTTCCGGCTCCGGGCTCCGCGGTACCCCTGGGCGAGCTTCATTACTTTCCGGCGCTTCTTAAGCGCGTTTACTCCTCTTTTAACTCTGGACATATGACTTCCTCCTCACTTTCCATAGGGTACCAGGCGCTTTATCATCCTTACGTCAGCCGGGCTGGCCAGGGCCGCCTTCCTGAACTTCCGGATTCTTTTCGGGGACTTCTTCTCCAGGATATGGCTGCAGCCGCTGAAAGTCCTCATGCGCTTTACCTTGCCGGTGCCGGTAAACTTGATCCTCTTGGCCATTGATTTTTTTGTCCGTATCTTCGGCATCGTCGCGTTCTCCTTTCTATGATGATGTGCCGGATGGCTCTGCTTTTGGCGGGCTGGAAGGCTCCGTCTTGGGCGCATCCGCACGGGGCGACAGGATCATCGTCATGTTTTTTCCTTCGAGCTTGGGCCTCTTCTCGACCATAGCCACGGCTTCGGCATCCAGGACGACCCTGTCCAGAATTTTTTCGGCAATTCTGGTATAAGTAACTTCCCGCCCGCGGAACATCATGGTCACCTTGACCTTGTCCCCCTCGTCCAGAAGGCGCTGCACCATCCTGGACTTGACCTGATAGTCATGCTCGTTAATCTTGGGGCGGAATTTTACTTCCTTGATATCATACTGTTTGTGCTTATCCTTGGCTTCCCGGTTTTTCTTCGCCGTCTCATACCTGAATTTTCCATAATCCATGAGACGGCAGACCGGGGGAACGACCGTCGGCGAGACTTCGACAAGATCCAGATCTTCTTCTTCCGCCAGAGTCAGTGCCTCCCGGAGGGAGACGACGCCCCGCTGTTGCCCCTGGCCGTCAATCAGCCGGACCTCCCTGGCTCTGATCTTGTCATTGATGCGCAGCTCTTTAGAAATACAAGTCACCTCCTAAAAAAATTAAGAGCGGTGGAAACCACCGCCCCGCAAAGAGGAAATACCCGAGATTCCTCTGGCTCTCTCTTGGCGAACCCTGTCTGGTCACCCGAAGGCACCGCAGGGTGAGAAGCGACGGCTTCTTCTTTCCACCTTATTCACTTAACCGGAAGTATAGCAAAGAGCACCCCTAAAGTCAATAGGCGCACCTCCTTATGGCGCACCTTCCGACGGGGATGGCGAGGTCCTGGAGGAATTTGCGGAGCCGATCTCTAACACTTTCAGCATGAATACTTTTGAACAGACTGCATCCGCCATCGCCCGGGAGGCCGGGGAGATTCTAAGGGACCGTCCGGCGGCCCTGGAGGTCTCCTACAAGGGCGCCATTGATCTTTTGACCGAGATGGACCGCCGCTCCGAGGAGCATATCTTCACCCGCCTGAAGTCGTCTTTCCCGGACCATGAAATCTTCTGCGAGGAAGGAAGCCGCGCCGTGGGAAGCTCCGGCTACCGCTGGATCGTGGATCCCCTGGATGGAACGACCAACTACGCCCACAAATTCCCCGTCTATGCTGTTTCCATCGCCCTCGAGGAGCGGGGGGAGATCATCCTGGGAGTCGTTTACAATCCCGTGACAGATGAATTGTTCTCGGCGGAAAAGGGGAAGGGCGCTTTCCTAAACGGAAATAAAATTTCCGTTTCCACCGTCTCCCAGTTGAACCGGAGCCTCCTGGCCACCGGTTTTCCGTATTCGATCCGGGAAAATCCGGGACGCATCTTTGAACGATTCAAAGCCTTTTCCCTGGCGGCGCAGGCAATCCGCCGCCCCGGGGTCGCCTCTTTGGATCTGTGCTATCTGGCGGCGGGGTGGATAGACGGTTTCTGGGAGGAGAATCTTCAACCCTGGGACGTGGCCGCCGGGAGCCTCATCGTGAAGGAAGCCGGGGGGACTCTCAGTCTCTTTGACGGCTCGCCCTTCCACATTGACGTCAAAGAGATTCTCGCCTCCAACCGGAAGATCCACTACGAGATGCTCAAAGTGCTGAGAGAAGTGTAACTCGTGAAACAGAGCCGGCTCACTCTTCTTCTGGCTGTTTTCACATTGTTTTTTTCCTGCGCCCTTCCCGTCCTGGCCGCGACTACAATCCGGGTCAGAGGCAATCCCCGGCAGGGAGATATTCTTTTTGTGACGGTTGAAGATGTCTCCCCCGACGCGAAGGGAACCATCCTCTGGATGGGGCAAAAAACACCTCTTTCCCGCGGAGAAAGCGGGCTTCAGGCCCTCCTTCCCATAAAGGTGGATGCCCGACCGGGAGTTTATCCCGTAAAAATAGCCATGGAGGAACCTGAAAAAGAGTTTCTGGTCAGAAAAGTAGCCGTCAAGAAGCGGTGGTTTGCGACCCAGTCCCTCTGGCTTTCGGAGGATCAGCTCTCGAATTACGACTATCCCGGCGTCGAGCGGGAATATGATGAAATTCACCGGGCCTTCCAGAAATTTTCCGCGCTGCAGATCTGGGAGGGACCTTTCTTAATGCCCGTTGAGGGCAAGGTCAAGACCGTCTTCGGCCTGAGACGTTACGTGAACGGGGAGGATTACGGCGAGCACCGGGGACAGGACATCGCCGCCGGGTATGGGGAGCCCGTGCGGGCCTCCAATTCCGGCACGGTCACCCTGGTGCGGGAAGATTATCGCCTGCATGGAAAAACGATCGTCCTGGATCACGGGCAGGGAGTCTCCACCATCTACCTGCATCTCTCATCCGTCGCCGTCCGGGAGGGAGACACGGTGGGGCGGGGAGCGGTCATCGGGAGGGTGGGCGCCACCGGCGTGGCCACCGGGCCGCACCTTCACTGGGGAATCTACGTCCACGGGGAGGCCGTCAATCCCTCGGCACTAATAAACCCGCCCCGCGAGTGGCTGCCGGCGGAGGCCCCTTAAGACCTCTCCATCGGCGTCTCTTCTAAAATCTGCAATAAACACGAATAATGCGAGCGGTAGAAAAATATGATATAATGAATTGGAAGTGAAATAATGCCGGAAATTTGCAGGTTCCTGGGAATAATTATTTCGATGTATTACAAGGAGCATGCTCCGCCGCACTTTCATGCCAAATATGGCGGAGAAAGAGCAGCTTTTTCTGTTAATGAACTGAGAGTTATTGAAGGAAGTTTGCCCAAGAGAGTTGTTTCTCTTGTTTTGGAATGGGCTTTTGAACACAGAGACGAATTAATTGAAGATTGGGAACTTGCAAAAAGAAAAGAAGAGCTCAAAAAAATCGCTCCCCTGGTTTAGGAGGCAATTATGCACTGGATAACTGAAGCGACATACATCGAGGGATATAAATTGAAAATAAAGTTTGAGAATAATGAGTATAAGGTGGTCGATTTGCATCCACACCTTGAGGGAAAAATTTTTGAATCTTTGAAAGACCTCTCATACTTTAAAACTGTAACCCTTAACGAAGATATTGATACGATCGTCTGGCCGAATAATGCTGATTTCTCGCCGGATTTTCTTTATGAAATTGGGCAATCTATCAAGCAGTAGGTGAAATTTTCAGCTTTGACCCCCACTCCTGACGAGGAACAAACA
Source organism: bacterium (assembly GCA_043798715.1). Classification (GTDB taxonomy): domain Bacteria; phylum Vulcanimicrobiota; class JAZDOK01; order JAZDOK01; family JAZDOK01; genus JAZDOK01. The sequence goes on along the minus strand of JAZDOK010000080.1, from coordinate 11,463 downwards.
AGTCCCCGGAGAGGATTCCAGGAAAAGTGTTTCTTTCAGAGGATCCCAGCGGCTGTTATTTCCCTGCGAACTTGACGAGTCCCTGAAGGTCTAGCGCGCCGGTTTGCTGGTTCAGGACTTTCTTATTCCCGTCGATGAGGACATAGTGCGGGACAGCGTTGGACGTAAATAAGGGCATATACTCCTTGTAAGCCGGCGATTCGGGGTCTCTTACATTGACCTTGACCACTTTTATTTTCCCTGCGTATTCCCCTTCAAACTGAAGGAGGTGCGGCTTAGCCGATTCGCAGCCCCCTCAGCCGTCGAAGTAATAGTAGAGCAGGGTGTTTCCCGTCTTTGCCGAAGCCTGAGAATTGCCGGAGGAGACCTCCCGGGAGATGGTCGTGTTCACGAAAACGACGTCGATGATCCTGGTGTCTTTATTGATATAATAAGCGGCTCCGACGGCCGCCGCGATTTCTTTCAGCGGGACAAATGCCCGTCCTTCCCTGCTTATAAGCGGCCCTGTGAAGGGCTTGCCGTTCACGACAAGGCCTTCGCTCATGCCGGCGGGAGCCTCCTGATCTTCCCGGCAGAGGAGAAAGGAGACATTTTCCTTCTGCCGGAGCGGCATCCGGGCTGTTTTGGCGAACTGCTCCAGGGAGACATAGAAATCCTGAGCTTTTTTTACGATTTCCCCGGCATAGGGCTGGTTGCGGATGTATATTTCATAGCTTTCCTCACAGGGTCCCTGGACAGCCGGGATGATGGAGAAACTCAAAATAAGGAAAAACCCCAAAATCCAGAACCGCAGCTTCTTCTTCAGCGCAATCCCTCCCGTTCAGTCAAGTTGAGAGTTTTCAGTTCGGCCTTAGTCTGATTATACCTCAAAGCAGGGCCGGAAACAAGAGAACGAGGAGAGGGATTTTTCCCCTCCCGTCGAAAACCTGAGCAAAGTAAGGAAAGGAGCTTTTATCATGTCAAAGAAAAACCTGGTTTTCGGGCCTACGTTTCAGGAGATGCTCAACCCAAATACAATTGACCCGGCGGTGCGGGCCAAAGCTCTTGAGAAGATGAAGAGCGATCCCCTGGATCCGATTAATCTCTTTAATATCACCTGGAAGGACCAGGGCGGCAAAGTCCGCTGCATGGTCATCCCGCATGAATTGACCGGCGTTGAGGCCAACATCGTCGTCCTGTTCAGCAAGGACTTTCCCACCGGGAGCCACAAGGTGGGCGCCACCTACTCCGTGGCCATGGAGAAGCAGATACGCGGCGCCATCACCCCCGGCGAGGACACCCTGGTCTGGCCGTCAACCGGGAACTACGGAATCGGGGGCGCCTGGGTCGGCCCCAGAATGGGATTTGACTCCCTGGTCCTTCTTCCCGAGATGATGAGCCAGGAGCGATTCGACAAGATCGCCGGCTACGGAGCCCGATACATCAAGACTCCGGGCTGCGAGTCCAACGTCAAGGAAATCTACGACAAGTGCAAGGAACTGGCCGCGGAAAACAAGAAAAACAAGATTCTTAACCAGTTCGAGGAATTCGGAAACTACCGCTTCCACTACTTCGTCACCGGGAACAGTATTATCGAGGCGGTGCGGGAGCTTCATAAAAACGGAATCGGTAACGGCCGCTGCGCCGCCTACCTCTCATCCATGGGCTCCTCCGGCACCATCTCCGCCGGAGACCGTATCAAGCAGGAATTCCCTGAATGCAAAATTGTAGGCCTGGAACCCATCCAGTGTCCCACCCTCTTCAACAACGGCTACGGCGGCCACGACATCCAGGGCATCGGGGACAAGCACGTCACCTGGATCCACAACGTCCTGAACATGGACGCCATGATGTGCATTGACGACATCGAATGCAAGAAAGGCCTCCAGATGCTGGTGGAGGAGCCCGGCATGAAGCTCCTTATGGATGAACTCAAGATCCCCCGGGAGAAAGTGGAGCAGATGTCGAAGATTTTCGGGATCTCCGGGGTCTGCAATCTGCTGGGCGCCATCAAGGCGGCCAAGCACTACGGCATGACTAAGAACGAGACCCTGGTCACCATCTGCACCGACGCCATTGACCGCTACCATTCGGTGATGGCCCAGATGACCCAGACCTACGGCAAGATGGATCACACCGAGGCCAAGGTGCGCCTGGTGAGCATCTTCCACAACATGAAGACGGACTGGGTCAAGGAAGGCACCGTTGACGCCCGGAACTGCTGGTTCAACCTCAAGTATTATACCTGGGTCGAGCAGCAGGGCAAGACCGTCGAGGAGCTGAACGCCCAGAAGAGCCCCGAGTTCTGGCTAAAGCAGCAGGAGATGGTCAAGGAAACCGACCGCCTGCAGGCTGAAATGCGCGCGAGGGTTCCGGTCGCCTGAGAAAAGAAAGGTAATTTAACAATCCGCAGATTACGCAGATTGCGCAGAAAGATTGAAATAAATCAAATTTTTCTGGATAATCTGTGAAATCTGCGGATTTATTTGGAGTGGCTCATGGATAGATTGTTGGATAATATTGCGCAAAACCTTTCAGTGCACTGGAATGTCCCCTTTGATCTCTGCCGTTCCTCGCTTAATCTTCCTCCCAAGCCGGAGATGGGGGACTATGCCTTTTCGGCTTTCAGCGTCGCCAAGCTCCTGAAGAAAAACCCGGCGGAAATCGTCGCCGAGGCTGCAATGGCTCTACAGGAACAACAGGACGAGAAGCGCCGCGCAACGGCAGACCTGTTTGTCAAAGCGGCCGGCCCCTACCTTAACCTGACCTTTGCCGCTGAGATCCTGGCCGGGGAAGTCCTGGGCGAAATCGCGCGGGATCCTGCCCGCTATGGATCCTCCGATATGGGCGCCGGCAGGACCGTGGTGGTGGACTACTCCTCCCCCAACATCGCCAAGCCCTTTGGCATCGGCCACATCCGCTCCACCGTCATCGGAGGCGCTCTCTGCCGGATCTACCGGCATCTGGGCTACCGGGTACTGGGAATCAACCACCACGGCGACTGGGGCACCCAGTTCGGCATCCTCATGGCCGCCTTCGAGGAGGAGGGGGATGAAGCGGCCTTGAGAGCCGATCCCCTCGGTTATTCCTATGAACTCTATGTGCGCCACAATAAACGCTTTGAAGAAGATGACTCCGCAAAGGAGAAGGCGCGGATGTGGTTCAAGAAGCTGGAGGACCAAGATCCAGAGGCAGTCCGCATGTGGAGCATCTTCCGCGAGGGGAGTCTGACGGAATTCAAGCGGATCTACGAAATTCTGGATGCCCGCTTCGAGCATCACATGGGAGAGAGTTTTTATAACGACAAGATGGAGGCGACGCTTACGAGGCTCCGGGAGCGGGGCCTGGTCGTAGAAGACGAAGGTGCTCTAATCGTGGATCTTTCGGCCTTCGGGATGCCCCCCTGCCTCCTCAGAAAGAGCGACGGGGCCACCACCTACGCCCTCCGGGACATCACTGCGGCCGAGTATCGCGCGCGGGAATTTGGCTTTTCCACGATGCTCTACGTGGTAGGAACTCCGCAGAAACTTCACTTTCAGCAGGTGTTCAAAGTTCTGGAACTAATGGGCCACCCGTGGGCGGTAAGCCTGCTCCACGTTGACTTCGGCCACATCGTCGGCATGAGCACCCGCAAGGGGAGCCTCATCCTTTTTGAGGACGTGCTCGGGGAGGCCAGGGAGCGGGTTCTGGCCAAAATGGCCGAGAGCCGCGCCTCCGGCAAGGTGGAAATTACAGATCAGGGGGAAGAAATTGCGGAGAGAGTGGCCGTGGGAGCCATCATATTCAACGATCTTAAGAACCGGCGCACCAGGGACGTCATTTTCAACTGGGAGCATCTCTTGAATTTCGATGGAGAGACGGGGCCGTATCTTCAATATACCTCCGCCAGGATTTCGGGAATTCTGCGAAAATCGGGGACTCCCGTGACGCCCGACGTTAACTTCTCCCTTCTGTCGGAACCGGAAGTCAAGCACCTCATCTTGACTTTGGGAGGCTTCCCGGCCCAGCTGAAGAAATCGGCCCTGGAAAACGAGCCCTCCCTCATCAGCACCTGCCTCCTTGAGGTGGCCGAGTCCTTCAATACGTTTTACAACAGGCACCGGGTACTGGTTGAGGATGCGGAACTTAAGAAAGCCCGTCTCCTTCTCATCAGCTGCGTGCAGGCGGTTATAAACAACGGACTTAAGCTCCTGGGAATCACGCCGCAGGACAGGATGTAGCTCATTCCTTCTGAAGATTTTTTCTGCAGGATTAGAGAGGGAGCGCGCAGAACATGACATTATGACGCAGCGTCCCATATTTCAGTATCTTCTCTTCTGCGGCGACATAAGCCCTAAAACTCCGCAGAGCACACTCCCCATCACCTATCATGACGTTGTCTGTAAATACATTATCGGCGCCAATCTTACCAAGGCGAATTTCTATGTAGTCCTGGGGTTTCATAACTGGGTCGGAAAGCACGAGTGCTTTCTTAAGGCCTGGTTTAAAAAATCCCCCCAACGGGTTTTAGTCACGGAACGCATGCCCATTGAGGGGACGGATCCCTACCTGGTCCAGGTAATCGCCTTCCCGATCGAAAACTTTTTGGTAACCGGCCCTGACGTACTGGAAGTCCAGTTCGTTCTTGATGGAAAGCCCGAGAAAAACACCTTTCCCCTCTCCTTTGTCAGGTTGGCGGGATCGGGTTAAAAACACAAGGCCGACTTTACTGCCGGCCTGATAAATCCCGTGAAAATGTATAAACCCGGCTGAAACGCCGTTCGTCTATCCGAGGTACTTCCGGTCAAGCTGAGAGAGCATCTCATCCCAGCGGGTGTCTTTGGCAAAATCCGTATCCTTGTAGTTCGTGCCGTACTGCGAGTGCCACTCTTTGGTGGAACTTTCTATTTGGAGCCCGTGCGCGCCGGGATAATCCTCGGTGTGATCTTCCCTGATGACCGCATCCTTGACCGCCGCCTTGACCCGGACGGCAGCGTCCTTGAGCTTTTCATCGCCAATTCTCTGGCTTTTTTCAATGCGGTCCGCCAAGTCATAGACGTCCTTCATGCTCTCCCCGAAAAAGCCCTGTGACTTGTCCATGAGTTCATTTATAACAGCAGGAGAGACCTTGGTTTTCTGGATGCAGGCCGCCAGGCGGTCCGTGGCCTCGGCCAGGTCTTTGGCTTTGGAAAGATCCACTGCCGAAAGGGTCATGATTGCTTTTGGAGAAAGCTCGACCGAGCGAACCAGGTCCTTGGCAAACTCCTTTGGATCGTCAGGAATCCGGCTCTTGATTTTTTCCGCTACATTCGAGAGTGTTTTTCCGGCCATGAGCTTGCTGAAAGGCCAGCCGTCCACGTCCTCGACATCTTGCGAGGCCACCATGAAATCAGCGGCATCCCGAAGTTCGTAGGCCACTTCCGTAGAGGCCATGAGGCAGGCGTCAAAGCCCAGAATGTCAATCTTTTTTCCGGTCTTGGACTCGGCGTCCTTCATGGCCTTGGTTATATCGGGAAGGGACATCCAGCCCTTCTGGCTCTCGTCGTCAATGGCGCCCTTCCAGCCGTCTCCGTGATCGGAGATGAGGAGCAATACGTGCTCCGAGGGGTAATGTTTGATGCCCCATTTTATGAAATTCGTGAGCATTTTAGGGTCGGCCATGTTGCCGGGGCCGAGCCTCGTCAGCGATGGAGAAGAGATCTTCTGGTCCTTGCGGCTCTTTTCGAGATAATAACGTTTGATTCCCGGGCTTTTTTCCTTGGCGCCGCCGTGGTCGAACTGCACCACCAGGTTCATATCCTCGCCGCTGCCCACGGATTCAAGGTCATCAATACTCCTGACCATGTCGGACTTAAGGTCGTTATCGGCGGCCGCATAAACGAGGATGGTCCACTTCTTGGGGTGGATGTCAGGTGAGGCGGCTGTCGTGGATTCCGTATTATGAGGCTGAACAGAGGGCTTCTGGATGAGGTGATGTTGCTTCTTCCGCCCCTCGATGAGGGTGGTGTCCTTAATCTCGTGGGAAGACGAATCTTCAGCCGGCAGGGGTTTCCTGCTCAGGGGAGTTGACTCGATGCCATGCCCGACGGGCCTTATTTCCACGAGTACCTCCTTGCGCCTCAATAATCTTCCGTTGTTAGTATTATACCAGACAGAGAAAAAGAAGTCACCTGTCAATTGTTAACAATTTGTTAAATTGCCGCCGTTCAGTTCGGCTGCAAACACGAAAAGACCCCGGCGATGCCGTGGGTTTATCCGAGATACTTCCGATTGAGCTGGGAGAGCATCTCGTCCCAGCGGGTATCCTTGGAAAATGCGGTGTCTTTATATTTGGTTCCGTCCTCGGAATGCCACATTTTGGTGGAGCTTTCAATGTGAAGGCCGTGCGCGCCGGTGTAATCTTCTATGTGGTCTTCCTGCATGACCGCTTCCTTGAACGCCGCTTTGACCCGCCCTGCCGCTTCTTTGAGTCTTCCATCGTCCACCCTGTGACTCTTCTCGAGGCGGTCCGCCAGGTCATAGACATCCTTCAGGGACTCTCCCCCGGAGAATCCCTGGGATTTGTCCATGATGTCATTGATAATTTTCGGAGAGACCTTGGTCTTCTGGATACAGGCCGCCAGGTGGTCCGTGGCCTCGGCCAGGGCCTTGGCCCGGGAGAGATCGACGGCCGAGAGAGTCATGATCGAGTCGGGAGCAATCTCGACTGACCGTACCCAATCCCTGGCGAATTCCTTCGGATCATCCGGGATCCGGCTCCTTATCTTCTCCGCTACATTTGAAAGTGTCTTAGGGGCCATAATTTTGCTGAAGGGCCAGCCGTCCTCGCCCTCGAGCTCCTGCGAGGCCACCATGTATCCGGCGGCATCCCGAAATTCGTAGGCCACCTCAGTTGAGGCCATGAGGCAGGCGTCAAAACCCAGAACGTCAATCTTTTTTCCGGTCTGGGACTCGGCGTCCTTGAGCGCCCTGGCTATATTGGGGACGGACATCCAGCCCTTCTGGCTCGTGTCGTCGATGGCCCCTTTCCAGCCGTCGCCGTGATCGGAGATGAGGAGCATTACGTGCTCCGAGGGATAGTGCTTCATGCCCCACTTTATGAAATCCGAGAGCATTTTCGGGTCAGCCATGTTGCCGGATCCGAGCTTCTCCAGCGGCGGAGAGGTGATCTTCCCGTCCTTGCGGCTCTTTTCAAGGTAATAGCGTTTGATTCCCGGGCTTTTTTCCTTGACTCCGCCATAGTCGAACTGCACCACCAGGTTCATGTCCTCGCCGCTGCCCACGGATTCCAGGTTGTCCATGCTCCTGACCGATGCCATTTTAAGATCGTTATCAGCGGCCGCATAGACGAGAATGGTCCACTTCTTGGGGTGGATGTCGGGTGGAGCGGCAGTTGTGGATTCCTTAGTATGAGATGCCTGCGCCGGCGGCTTCTGGTGTGTGTGATGAGGCTTCTTCCGTCCCTCGATGAGGGCGGTGTCCTGAATCTCGCGGGAAGGCGAATCCTCAACGGGCAGGGGCTTCCTGCTAAGAGGAGATGGATCGGATCCTTGGCCGACGGGCCTTATCTCCACAACTGTCACCTCGCGCCTCAATAGATTTCCGCTGTTGGTATTATACCAGATAGAGAAAAAGAAGTCACCTGGCAATTTTTAATATTTTTCAAATCTGCACAGGATCTTTCGGCTCTCTCCGCTCGGGAAACAGGGATTCCCCCACCGGAAGATGAAGCGAGGCGGTGCCGAATTTTCCATCTTTTGTCGTGGCGATCACAAAAATTTTCAAGGAATTCCGGGAGGCCGGTATGGGAATATCCACACCTGCACAGCCTGTTTCATCTGTGAAAATATGCGGGTGCATTATATATGGAGATGGCTGGATTGAGCGAGTCTCATTGGCCATTTCCGGAAGAACGAGGGTGGAGGCGACCACTTCGGGAGATAAGCCTGCCCCTTTTTGGACAGAATTTATATTCTCTAAGACGAGGCCCTTAGAGGCAGTATACATAGGATAATTCGGCACAATTCCCATTTCCATATGAAAATCACCGCTGCAAAATATCGTGAAGTCATCTGGCTGCCTGGAGCATTCATAGGAAGACGAATAGGTATCAGAACCGGCTTTAGGGCATTCCGGGATTTTCTTTAAGTAATCAGGGACCAGTTTATTCAGGCTCTCCGGGTAAAGTCCTCTGTTGTCGGTGGAATACATCTCCAGGGCCGTGCCCATGTTTTTCAGGTTCGATTCGCAGGCGGTCAAAACGCCGCCGCAACCCCTTCTGAAATTGGGAGAAATGATTGCTATTCCAAGGAGTGCAATAGCAATAAGAAAAATGGATGGATGCAACTTTCCCATCGGTTGAGAACTTTTATGGAGTAATATCAGGACAACTAAAGCGACAAGACAAAGAGGAAACATATAACTCAAGAACACATGAAAGATATCCAAATTGAGAGAATATGTATTGCAACTCAGAATTAAAAACAATAAAGCCGCAACCCATGTCAGGACCGAACTGATTTTACCCCCAATCCTCCTTTTCCTATCATCCAGCGCCCAGAGTGCCGCAGCTATGATCAAAAGAAACCCTAAGAGCAGAGTCATCAGCATTATTTCATATGTTAAATCGAAGTACTCATACTCGTTTGCCACTAAATATCTGCGATAGGAACAAAAATCAAGAATTCCTGATAACAAATAAATTCCGATAAGATTCCAACGGCCTAAAAGTGACATTAGAAGATTTCTGGAGATCACGATGATGGCATAACCCGAAGCAACCAAAACATAGATAGATAACATACCAATAGCCATTCCAATGGCTATATACTCATCCCATGAGGCTGAAAAAAAGAGTAAAAATGCGATAAAGAAAACTATGGAAAGGTGCCAACTGTCCCATACAGACTTTAGATATCGAAAGGTGAGCCAAGATAAAAGGATAAAAAGGGGAATGAAGAAAAAGAACCAGGCTAATTCTAAAACTTTTCTTCTCAAATCCTTTAAATCACATATCTTTTTCCAATACAAGTAATTCATAAGTTTGGTGAAGTATTCTCCGTGAGCTGGTGTCAGATTCCCTCCGCTTCCTCTCCGGGCTGCAGCATCTTTGAGAAGCCATGGAGTCAGAGCAAAAAGATCCTTTTTATATTCATCAGATTTTTCGGACGATATCCCACCTTTTTCTTCCACGACCTGGACCCTCAGGGCCGCCTGAACCACCCTGCCCTTTGAGTCCTGAACTTGAAAGTCCGCTCCAGCCTGCTCTCCCACTCGATAATTATCTTTGGCGAGCTTGATCGAAATCAGAAGATCCGGCGGGCGACTCACTATCACCGTCCGGGTTGCTTCGGCCTTCAACCTCCACTGCCCAACCCGATAGGCATGAAGTGAAAGCGTGCCCCATAGATTGTCCGAGAGAGGAATCTCTGCTTTAGTCAGCGACCGTGACTGAAAGAATGATTTTGTTAGGACTGTCTGCCCGTCGCGCAGGACATCGAGGAAAATCGGCTCATCAAGAGCAGCCGAGAGTATCGTGACTTTCATTGTTTCGCCCAGCCGGTAAAGGATCTTGTCCGTCGTCAGAGCTAGTTTTATCTCGGAACCGCCGGCTATAAATCGGGGCTCCCGTTCATTAATTGAAAGATTCGCTCCGGCTTGCGCCATTGCCATGAGCCTGTTGAAGTCTTCTGCACCGGGAACAGGAGAAGTAAAACGGGAGCCGGATCGGAGACACTCAACCGTCGTTGAGACCTCATCCTTTCCGATGCGGCAGCGGATTTGGCATTTTCCCTGAGGCATTGCCTCGGGCAGTTCGAAATCATAAGAGGCGACTCCCAGAGGACTCAGAGGTACTTCATTCAAAAAAAGTGTCTTCCCCTGCGGATCGAGCCCTTGAAAACAAATATTTCCACTCTTAGGCGCTCTTCCGCTCCCGGCCTCAAGGACGAGGCTCCTCAAGCGGATGAACTCCCCGGGCCGGTAGACAGGCTTGTCCGAGGAGAGCAGAATTCGGTAGGCTCTTCGAAGAACGACATCGAAAGAATACCGGTCCCGCCCCTCTTTCGAGCGGGCCAGAACGGTCAGGCGATATGTTCCCTTCGGGAGATCCGGCACTCGGAAGCTTCCATCCAGGCTTCCAGCCTTATCGGTCAACCTGGAAAAAAGCGCGTATTTTTTCCTGTCAGCGGGATTTTCCAATTCCAAATCGACCCAGGCGCCCTCGATGGGTTTAAAACCAGCATGAGTCCGGACGAACACCCGAAGAGAAGCGGGAGAGCCGGAGATCAGCCCCTCCGGGGGACAGAGCAACAGTTCCTGATTGTCGGGCTTCAAGCTCTGTCTGTAGAGAAAAAGAGCCGCGGAAAGCATGGCCAGAACGGCAACCAGCAAGAGAAGCAGATGCCTCAGGTTGAAGCGGCGTTCCATCTTAATTATCTTGCCTTCTTTCTCCTCAATAACCTTCCACAATTAATATTATACCCAACAGCCTCAAATCTGCAGCCACCTTTGCCAATTGTTACCATTTGTTGATTGCTATATCTGCGGCATCAGTCAGAAAGATACTTGATTTCAAGATCCCCTATTTCGTTATTGCATGAAAAGTAATTTCATGAAAATTGCTGCCGTCGGAGTTCGAAATATAAATTCCAACATAAGGTCTAAATCTCAGGTCTGTAGAAAAAATAATATGTTTCCCATTCCCAGCCCATTGTACAAAAGGGAAAGACTGTAATTCATCATTTTTCCAAGATACAGGGGTAACATCTGTTGCTTTTCTCGTTTTCAAATCAATATGAAATACAGCATGAGAATCAGAAGCAGAATCATTAGTCATCAATATTTGAGAGCCATTCGGAGAAAATTCTCCCGGAAACCATGGATCCAATATCCCTAAGTGGTAATATTCATTCTTACCACTTGAGATATCCATTACGACTACTTTGTGGGCGCTCAAAACATGATAAGCTAATTTTTTATTGTCATATGACCAACATGCCCATGCGTTTTTCTTAGCCAGTGATATAAGTTTCCCGTATTTTACTCTCCAGAGAACATCTTGAGTATTCTCGGAAGTTGTTATCGCCAATTCATTCCCATCTGGCGAAAAGTTTGCTCTTATAATTCCTGTTACAGGTTTCCCATCTGAGTATAATAATTTTATTGATTGTGTAGACTTGTGGAGATCTTTAAGGGAATAGCCTTCGGGATTAGATTGCGAAGTTAGAATTTTTTCACTACTTGCCCCATAAACAAAACCGTTTTTTATAGTTAATATCGGAGTGATCGCACTTCCATCAGTTTTCCAGATAGTCTCTTTAGCATCTCCACTCTTCATTCCAACAAGAACAAAACGATTATCATGTGCGTATTCCACGGCGAACCGATCAGCGATTCCACGCGCAACCGATCACTGATTCCACGGCCATCCGATCGCTGATTCCACGGGCAACCGATCGCTGATTCCATAGCCATCCGATCGCTCAGCGGTGGCAGAGGTCTAAA
>JAZDOK010000079.1:0-59176 GCA_043798715.1 bacterium | reverse complement strand
GGCCACGTCGCCAAATCCAAGGCATGTCTCCAGGCGGGATGTTTTTGTGCACGGTTTGTTATTAATCGCCATGCCCTCGCGGCAAATGCATTTGAGCACGACAAAAGGGCCGTGAGAGTTTTGGACGATGGCGCGAATCTGATCGTAGGTGGCGACCTGATGTTCCAATGGCAGGCTTTTGTTGATGGGGATGGTCCGCATCTGGGAGGGTTTGACTGCCAGAAATGCTTTCCCGTAAGCCATGGTTTTCATGTAGGCACTGGCATCGGCCAGAAATTCCAAAGTGAGATTGCCGTCTTGAGCTTCGTACATGCCGACTATCAAAGGCATGACATACCAGTGACTGCTCCCGTGCTTCTCTTTACATCCGATGGCGCCTTTCATTAACATGCTGTCGAGCAGAAGTTCAGTCTGCTCTGCAGAAAATTCGCGGGCCGCTTTTTCGATAATCCGTCCGGTGGGAGCAGGTTTGTATGAGAGATGCAGTGCGAGTTTTGCTTCTTCAGGTGAAAAAAGCCTTTTGAGAAAGCGGATGTCGGCACCCGAGCCGGCCTCCGGAAACCCGACCGCCTGTTTGTCAAGATGCTGCTGCAGGAGACGATAAATGCCGCCTTCTTTGTTCATTCGGTGCCCCTCTGATTTATTTAAACCGGATCCCGTAACTTAAGTCTGCGGTCCTGATTTTCTGGCCAGGCGAATCCCGATTTCTTTTTCCGGCAAATTGAATTTCTTATTATAGGCGTGTAAAATCAAGGCTGCGGCTGTTTCAATGTCAAGAAAATTCGTATTGATTTCCAGGTCATAGTAGTCCGGATCATTGATATCTTTCCTGAACCACTCCCCGACAAAGGCCTTTCTCTCGTCATCTTTTTTCACGATGATCTTTTCCGCCGCTTTTGGAGTGGTTTTGTCGGCTTCTACGAATTTTTGAATTCTAACAGCCAGGGGGCATACGATCCTGACCCGGAGGGCCGTTTTCGGTTCGAGAATAAAATTAGCACCGCGTCCCACCAGAATAGCTCCCCCGAGCTGGGAAATCGCGGTCACGACTTCAAGAAGATGATTGAAATACTCATTAGGGGAAAGTTTTTCGGTTTTTTTAAGGGTTGTCAGCCATTTGAAGATACTTTGCCGGGCTTTCTCCTCAACCAGGGCCACGACTTCTTTGCGGACTTCAGCCCTTTTCGCTATATGTTCCAGAAATTCTTTGTCTATCAGGGTGAAACCGATTTTATCGGCAAGAAATTTCGCGATCTTGCCGCCTCCGCTGCCCCGGTCACGGGATATGGTAATGAGCGGCAATGGCTCGGCCAGTTCCTTTTCTCTTTGACGCTTTATAAAACTTTCCTCTCTCTTCATCCATTCCCTTATGTTTGCGTCGACTATTTTTCCCAGCACTTGCTGTCCTCTCATCACTCTTCCCCCTTTCAATTGCCGCTGATTTTACGGTAAGACGCGAATCTCACACCTGCTGCGCCTTTGGTTTCAGGCTCTTCTACAACTTGGCCGATTCGGCAAGGACGGCGGTCGGAAGGTGGAGCTTGAAGCAGACGGGGTCGGTGGCCGTGATGTTGCCCTGGGCGGCGGCCCGGGCCCGGCATCCCCCCCGGCAGGTCTTGAAGAACTCGCATTTCAGGCACAGTTCGTTACCCGGAAGATTTCGAATTGTCTTGAAACCTTCGCTCTCAACCCAGATCTCTTTGATCGGGCGCTGGCGCACATTGGAGGAGGGGATAAAGCCCCTCAGGTAGGAGCAGGGGAGCATGTTGCCATAAGGGTCTATATGGGCGTAAAGGTTTCCTCCCACACAGCCGAAGCCCCGGTAGATGGTCTTTTTCCCGGAGCGGGAGGGGAACTGGTAAAATTCGATATTCGTGGAGGAGTTTTCCTGGAGGCGGAGGAGGGTGCTCCAGGCTTCCAGTATTTCCGTGTCGGACAAGAGGAGGGGGGAGGCGGGAGGGACACTCCCGACCGGCCGGACGAAGTCCACGGACCAGTTGTTGAAACCGAGCTTCTGCGAAGTTTTGAGGAGGGGAATCAGTTCTCCCAGATTGGGTTTCATGGCGACGGTGTGCATTTTGACGGTGGTTTCCCCGAAGACCTCCCGTATAATTTTTATGCCACGCATGGCTCTCCGATAGGTGCCCTTGCCTCTAAGATAGTCATAGGATTTTTCCGAGGCGCCGTCAAAGCTGAATTTTATTGATTTCAAGCCGATTTCCGCGATCTTCCTGGCCATGTTCCGCGTCACGAAGAGCCCACTGGTCGAGAGGGAAACATCCAGGGAGCATTCCCGCGCGGCCAGGACGACGGCGTCGAGATCGTCGCGGTAAAATGGCTCTCCTCCGCCCAGCACGACCTCGCAGGTCCCCATGGCGGCGAGCTGCCTCATGATGTTGCGCATTTCATCGAGAGAGAGTTCATGGTGAGCCGAATCCTTCGGAGGGAGAGAGCAGTGGCGGCATTTCAGGGGGCAGCTCCCCGTCACCGACAGGTGGACTCGAAGCGGCGCCGAGAGGATGTGGGGGATGGGCTGTCCCGGGAGTATCTCGCCGACGAAGCGCCCTTCCTCGTTGATGAGTTCGATGCTCTGGCTGAGCTGAACGAATGTCTGAAAACTTTGCGGAGAGATTTTTCCGTTCAAGTTGGAAAAGATTTCGTTCAGAGAGTGTTTTTTTGTCTCTTCGAAGATATAGGTGGCATCCCAGTCAAAGGGGATGTATTCCCCGCGGCGGCGGTCGTAGATGAGGGAGCCGAAATACTCCTTGCGTCCCGTGAATCGCTGTAAAAGGTCCGACATCGATTGACCTCAAAAACGAAGAGAGGGTTCGACTTCTGTTTTGGAGCCGTTCCCCCTCTTTCTAACCGAAGGAATAATGGCCAGGACTTTATTCCTGGAAAATGAACTTGTAGTTGAGCGGCTGCCCGGTGGCAGAGATGAAACCCTGTTCCTTATTAACTGTAAAGGGGCTGTTAATCGCCAGATCATCACCAGGGAATTCTTTGTCCTGTGCTGGAACTCCTGCTATGCCGCTCAGAAAATACCCTTCTGAAGCAAAGAGCTGGGAAGAAGCGCCTAAGCTCGCTTTCGCATCCTGCGGGAGGGCGGACGCGAGCGGAGGAGCGGCCTGGGGAGGAGCTTCCGGCCTGGCCGTCGCTTCCCGGTAAGGTGTTCCCATAAAGACTTCGTCCGCTCCATGAGGAGCCGAAGTCAGCGATTCTTCCACTTTCGGAGGAATGGAATGCGAATCACCGCCGCGGGAAGAAAGCGGTGCGAGACCATTCCCTCCGATACCTTGCAAATCAACCATAAAGAGCCACCTCCAGGATGAGGAGCGCCTGTGGGCGCTGCCATCTATCTGCACCTATCATAGCATTACGAGGGGTAAAAGTAAAGGCATAATTTGTTAACTTTTTGTTAACAAATGGACATTCCGTGAGAGGAATACAGGGCGTTTGCGTAGAAAGCGTCAGGAGGCAAAAATGAAAGGGGTGGGCTGTATGGAACAGAAGATTACTGCCTCGATCGCGGGAGCGGAAATCCTGCTCATCAAGGGAACGGATCTGGCCCTGGCCTTCAAATACGCTCCGGGGCAAACGCCGATTCTCCTGGCCAAAGGGAGAAAGCGGGAGGCGGTGAGGCTCATCTGGGCCGCCCAGGAGATGGGCATCCCCATCGTCGAGAACATGGCTCTGGAGATGGAGATGTATCCTCACATCGAGGTAGGAGAGGAAATCCCCGAAAAGTATTACCGGCCGGTGGCTTACGCGCTGGCCATCCTCTACAAGACAAAGCCTTCCTCCAATTTTGTGCGTTATATCCGCCTGAGAAGCAGGAAAAAATCGGCTCTCAAAGAGTCGGTAGAGGCTCTGGCCTCTGAAATGGCGCCTTCCCTGCGGGTTCCCCCGGTCTCGGTGGAACTGGGCTCGGCCCTCATGGAGCGGGAAGGCCTGCTTGCCGAAGCTCTGGCCTCTCTTCGGCAGAGGGTGGCGCTGGATCTGGGTCTGATCATCCCGCCGGTCGAGGTGCGCCTGAATCCGCATATACGGGAAAACGCCTATCTCCTGAAAATAAAGGAGGTACCTTCGGGAGACGGGGAAATGGAGATCGCCGTCAATTCGACTGAAGACTTTCTCCCCCTCCTGAACAAGCTGAAGCAGGCCATCCATTTCCGGGCTCCCGAGCTTCTGGGCTACCATGAGACTGAGGCGCTACTGGAAAATTATCGCAGGACCAATCCCGGCCTGGTGAAGGAGCTGTTTCCCGTACACTTCTCGATTCCCGCCCTCAGGCTGATTCTCAGGAACCTTCTGCGTGAGCACGTCTCCATCCGTGACATGGGGACCATTCTTGAGGGGATCCTGGAGCACCTGGATCGCACCAACGATCCCGATCTGCTTACAGAGTATGTACGGACTTCCTTCGCTTTTTATCTCTGCCAGAAATATCAGGGCCGGGAGGGGCAGATCAATGTTCTCCTTCTCTCCCCGGAGGTGGAGGAGAAAATTCTGGGATCGCTCCAGGAGACGGCGGGAGTGCGCTGGCTCTCCCTCTCACCGGAAGATGCCCTTACGATCCTGACCGTCATCGGCGGTCAACTCGAGAGGACGGCCTCGCTTGGGTACTACCCGGTTATTCTGGCCAGCCCGTCTCTTCGGCGTTTCCTGCGACGACTGGTAGAGAGCTCCTTCCCCGCTCTCCCGGTCCTCTCTTACAATGAGATCACCCCTCTGGCTGACATTCGTTCCGTCGGGACGATCAGCTTTCCCCAGGTAAGCGCTCTATGAGGGTTGCCAGAAAGACGAAGGATTCCCTGGAACTTTATCTCCCCTCCGATGTCAACAGGGATCTGGGGATTTTTCTGATTTTCTTCGCCATCGTCGGGGTTTTTCCGCTGCAGTATATCGCGGGAAAGTTTATAGAGTTACCCTGGGGAAGCTTTAGGCCGGCTGCATTTCTGGCTGCCGTTCTGGTGTTGGTGGGGCTTTATCTGATTTTCCAGACCCGGAAAAAAATCCTGGCCGTCGCCGATTCGCTGACCATGCAGGACGGTCTTTTTCGCAAGAGTCTCACTTTTCGCTGGAAATCCCCACCCTCGATCCGCCTGGGGCGGCTGGATGCCGTCCGGCGTTCCGTTCCCGTTGAGGACTGGCTGGTTTTCCTGGTGGACGGGAGATACCAGTATCTGATAGAGCGCTCCATGTACCATCAGCTTGAGATGCGGGCCCTGGCGGAGGAATTGGCAAAATTCCTGGACGCCCCGCTGGTGGATGCCTCCGGCGAGGAAGGGGAGATGGTCATCGAGAGTGCCGACCTCGACCTGCCCTATCGGGAAAGGGTGAAAAAGTATCCCCAGATGATCGGCCCGCGCGTGCCGCGCCCCGCCCTCCTTCGGATGAAGGAAGTTGACCTTCGAAGCGGCCGGGAATATTCCTGGGGCATAGCGACGGCCGGATTCCTGATGGAGATCCTGACGGTTTCTATTCTCCTTCTCCTCCTGACCTTCGTTCCCTGGCAGGCGGATGGGGGATCCTTCTACGCCTGGTGCAGCGAGCGAGGGAATTATTTCTTTTATGATTGGTTTGCGGTCCTCGTTCCGGGGATTATCCTCATCATCGCCGGTTACAGGATTTATTTCAAAGTCTCGAATGAGGGGGTTGATTTTCGCGAGAGCTTCTGGAATCTTCCATTCGTCAACAGGAGGATTCCGATGGACAGGGTGGAGGAAGTCCGCTACTACCAGGGCCTCCGGGGGCCGGTATTTCAGATCCTGTCGGACTTAAACATCATCTCTTTCCGGCTTCCCGACAGGGAGAGGGCCCGCTGGCTGACCTCGGAAGTCCGTCATTTCATAGCCGGGGAGGGGTGGCAGGATGCCTGAAGGAGTTGTCGTCATAGGAGGCGGCCCGGGAGGATATGTCGCCGCCTTGAGGGCGGCCCAGAGAGGATCTTCAGTCACCGTCGTGGAGGAGGAATCTCTGGGCGGCGTCTGCCTCAACCGGGGTTGTATCCCCACCAAGAGCCTGCTCTCCTCAGCCGAGGTCGTCAACATCGTGCGGGAGGCCGGAGCTTTCGGGGTGGAAGTGCCGTCGTTCAGTCTGAACTATCCGGCCATGGTCGAGCGGAAGGACCGCATAGTCTCTCAGCTCAGGAAGGGCGTTGATTTTCTTTTCCAAAAGAGGGGCGTCAGACTGGTGAGGGGGCACGGGAGGCTTCTTTCCCGGAGGGAAGTCCTGGTGGAGAAGGAGGGGGAGGAGCCCCTTAAACTTGAAGCTGACGCGATCATCCTGGCCACCGGCTCGAATCCACTTAAGCCGCCTGTTTTTCCTTTTGACCAGGAGCGGATTGTAAGCGGGGAAGAAGCCCTGTCCTGGAGGGAGATTCCTCCAAGCCTCCTCATCGTGGGAGGCGGCGTGATCGGAGTGGAGATGGCCTCATTGTTTTCATCGCTGGGCTCTTCGGTCACCATCATTGAAATGCTCCCCCGGATTCTCCCGGGAGTGGACGAGGATATAGGGAGGGAGCTTTCGAGGGAGTTTAAAAAACGCAAAATCAGGATTCTGACCGGCAGTCCGGTCGAGAGCCTTGAACTTACGGACTTAGGCGTCACGGCGAAAATATCCGGCGGGGAGAGCCTCACCGCCTCCCGCGCCATTGTAGCACTGGGAAGAGCGCCTCGCAGCCGGAATCTGGGGCTTGAAGACGCCGGGGTGCGGACCGATGCGAAGGGTTTTGTCGCAGTTAATCCAAGGATGGAGACTGGTGTCCCCGGCGTCTATGCCGTCGGAGATCTAATAGGGGGGCACCTCCTGGCC
Organism: bacterium; assembly: GCA_043798715.1. Lineage (GTDB taxonomy): Bacteria > Vulcanimicrobiota > JAZDOK01 > JAZDOK01 > JAZDOK01 > JAZDOK01. Next base: position 52,360 of record JAZDOK010000079.1, on the reverse strand, counting down.
CATGCGGCCTCCCATGAGGGCCTCACGGCGGCGGAAAACGCCCTGGGCGGCCGAGAGGAGATGGACGACCGCGCCATCCCCAATTGTATTTTTACCTTCCCGGAAATCGCCTCCGTGGGGCTCTCCGGGGAGGAGGCAAGTGAAAGAAAACTGGAGACGGTCACGGGTTCCTTCCCGTTTCGGGCTTTGGGGAAGGCGCAGGCGGCGGGGAAGATAGAAGGAATGGTCAAAATAGTAGCCTTGAGAAAGAACGGGGAGATTCAGGGAGTCCATCTGATCGGCGCTCACGCCACCGACCTGGTGGGAGAGGCCCTGCTGGCTGTAAAACAGCGCCTTACCCTCTCCGACGTCGCCGGGGCCGTCCATCCGCACCCCACCTTCACCGAGGCAATGATGGAAGGGGCTCTTTCCGCCCTGGGAATCCCGCTCCATGCGGTGTAGGGGCACGTTGCAACGTGCCCCTACGGCACAATCATGTTGGGAATTTCTACGGCTCTTTGAAAAAGCTCTGCCAGAGCGTCATGTTGGAATCTTTGCAGGCCTTTCGGAGATCCTGAAGGTACTTGAACACAAACACGAAGCAGATCAGGATGAGGAGGGTCGTTATTACGGAGAAAGAGATGAAAAAGACCCGAGTGAATGTTTCGTGGTTTAAGAGATAATCGCAGCATTTTGAGATGATGAGTCCATAGATGAGGAACAAAAGGCTCTCGAAGGCCATGATTATAAAGGTGTACATGGAATAGCGGTAATATGTTTTGCCCTTTTTCATACTCGAAAGATTCTTGAAAACCATAAGGAGGGAGACCAGGAAGAGCACCCCGAAAGCGATCCACATGGAACCGGATAGCACATCGGACCAGGGTTGTCCGGCAGGGATGTCCTGATTGAGCATCAGCGTATTCATTTTTGACATGCGATCACTCCCAGATTCTCAAAATGACCGTTCGAGGGTAAATTCTGCCAAGTTGACGAGATTCCTTGTTATAAGAGATAATAAGTTGAGATGATGAATAATTTTGGCAGGATATTGGCGGCCCGTTGGCTAAATACTTGGTATTCCTGACATATTTTCCCCTCTGCGCCTCTTGGCCGGGGATAAAAACTTGTGAAGAGAGGTGTTTTTTCATGGCCAAAGTCATGCCCTTCCGCGGGCTCAGGCCCAGATCCGACCTGGCCCCCATGGTGGCGGCTCTGCCTTATGACGTGCTCAGTTCCGCGGAAGCCCGCAATCTGGCGGAAGGCAACCCCGTAAGCTTTCTCCACGTCTCAAAGGCGGAGATAGATCTTAATCCAGGCATAAACATTTATGATGACGCCGTCTATGCGAAGGCGAGGGAGAATTTCGAGCGTTATATCCGGGAAGCCGTTCTGGTTAAGGATCCAAGGCCGTGTTTCTATGTGTATCGCCAGGTGATGCCCCTGCCGGGGGGAGGCAAGCACGTTCAGGCCGGCCTCGTGGCCGGAGCCTCGGTTGAGGAATATAAGAAAAACACCATTCGCAAGCATGAGGAAACCCGTCAGGACAAAGAGGATGATCGCACCCGCCACGTCGACTCCCTGAATGCCAATACCGGCCCGGTTTTTCTCACGTACCCGGCGCAAAAGAGCATTGACGAAATCATGGCCGGCATCATGAAAGGCGAGCCGGAGAATGACTTTACTTCGGATGACGGGAACCGCCACACGCTCTGGGTCGTTTCTGATGAGGCTCTCATCCGGAAAATCATGGAAGAGTTCGAAAAAATCGGCGTTCTCTACGTCGCCGACGGCCATCATCGCTCGGCGGCGGCCGCGCGGGTCATGGATCGGCGCAGGAATGAGAACCCGAATCATACCGGCGAGGAGGAATACAATTATTTCCTCTCCGTCATATTCCCCCATGACCAGATGCAAATCATGGATTACAACCGGGTGGTCAAGGATTTAAACGGCCTTTCGACTCAGGAATTTCTTGAATCCGTCCGGGAGAAATTCGAAGTTGAGGATAAAGGGAGCGATATTTATCGCCCCGCCGGGAAGCATTTTTTTGCCATGTATCTGGAGGGCCGCTGGTACAGCCTGAAAGCCGGATCTGGATTCTACATCGAGGACGATCCGGTGGCGGGCCTCGATGTCTCCATTCTGCAGGAAAATCTCCTTTGTCCCGTGCTCGGCATCGCCAATCCCCGTACCGATAAGCGAATTGATTTTGTAGGCGGCATCCGTGGTCTGGGGGAGCTTAAAAAGCTGGTCGATTCCAGCCTGTTCAAGGTGGCCTTCGCCCTGTTCCCGACTTCCATCGCCGATCTCATCCGGGTCGCCGAGGCCGGGAAGTTCATGCCCCCGAAATCAACCTGGTTTGAGCCCAAGCTCCGCAGTGGACTGGTGGTCCACCTGCTGAGTTAATGAAGCTGGCAGTTAAAGGCTGACAGCTCACAACGAAAAGAAGGAGGGAATGTAATGAAAGTTCTGGTCAGTGACTCCATCGCTCAGGACGGGATAAAGCTGCTTCAGGAGGAAGGGCTTGAGGTCCTCGTCAAGACAGGCTTGAAGCCGGAGGAACTCAAGGAAGTAATAAAGGATTTTGATGCCATAATCGTGCGCTCGGCGACCAAGGTGACCCGGGAGATCATCGAATCCGGCAGCCATCTGAAAATAATCGGACGGGCCGGGGTGGGCCTGGACAACGTGGATTCCTCTGCCGCCAAAGAACGCGGAATTATAGTGGTGAATACTCCGGGCGCCACTTCCATATCGGTGGCCGAGCTGGCTCTGGGCCACATGATGGCGGCCTCGCGCTTCATCGCACAGGGCACTATGACCCTCAAGGCGGGAAAGTGGGAGAAAAAACGCTTTGAGGGGACGGAGCTCTTCGGAAAGACGCTGGGGATCATCGGCTGCGGGCGCATAGGAAGGGAGTTGGCCGTACGGGCCCATGCCCTCGGGATGAATGTAATTGGAAGCGATCTTGAGGGCAAGTGCGATCTGGAAGCCGCCCGTGCCGCTCATATCAGGATGGTGCCGATGGATGAGCTCTTCCGGACGGCGGACTACATCTCTCTTCACCTGCCTCTGACGCCAGAGAGCAAGCATATGATCGGGAAGGCCCGGTTTGAGATGATGAAGAAAAATTGCATCCTGGTGGATTGCGCCAGGGGCGGCGTTGTTGACGAGAAGGCGCTCTACGAGGCTCTCAAGGAGGGCCGGATCCGGGCGGCGGCCTTTGACGTCTTCGAGACGGAGCCCTGCGCTCCGGAAAACCCGCTTCTTGAGCTGGACAACTTCATAGCGACGCCGCACATAGGGGCGGCGACCGCCGAGGGGCAGACCCGGGCGGGAATTGAGATCGCCCGCCTGGTGGCGGAAAACCTGAAAGCTCTGCAGAAAGCGTAAGGAGGTAATAAAAAAATGAAGCGAGTTTATAATTTCAATGCGGGTCCGGCCGTTCTTCCCGTGCCGGTGCTGGAGGAAGCTTCCAAGGCGGTTCTGGAATATGGGAACCAGGGGATGTCCCTGCTGGAAATGAGCCACCGCTCCAAGCCCTTTGAGAAGATCATCCAGGAGGCGGAGAGCGACCTTAAGGAACTTATGGGCCTGGGAGACGATTATCAGGCGCTCTTCCTTGGCGGTGGGGCCTCTCTGCAGTTTGCCATGGTGCCGATTAATTTCCTGCCGCCGGGGCAGGCGGCGGATTACGTCCACACCGGCACCTGGTCCAAGGGGGCCATAAAGGATGCCAGGATTCTGGGAAAGGTCAACGTCGTCGCCTCTTCAGAAGACAAGGCCTTCACTTATATCCCCAAAAAAATCGTCTTCAATGACGGCGCCTCTTACGCCCATATCACCACCAACAATACCATCGAAGGCACGCAGTTTCACTTTGATCCGGAAGTAAAAGTGCCTCTGATCGCGGACATGTCATCCGATATTCTCAGCATGCGGAAGGATTTTTCCAGGTACTCCCTCATCTACGCCGGGGCCCAGAAGAACCTGGGACCGGCGGGGGTCACCGTGATCGTTCTCAGGAAATCCATGCTGGAGCGGGTCCCGGAAAATATCCCCGTCATGTTGAGCTATAAGACCCATGCCGAAAAAGTTTCCCTCCACAATACCCCGCCGGTTTTCCCGGTCTACGTGGTGGGACTTGTCGCCAAGTGGATCAAGGAGAAAGGCGGCCTTATGGCTGTCGAGCAGGAGAACCGGAAGAAGGCGGACCTCCTGTACCAGTGTCTCGATGAACTAGGCAATTTCTATAAAGCCCCGGTAGCCGGGGAGGATCGCTCCTGGATGAACGTCGTCTTCAGGCTCCCCTCGGAAGAACTCGAGGAGAAGTTCGTAGCGGAGGCCAAGGCCCAGGACATGGTCGGACTCAAGGGACACCGCTCGGTGGGCGGGATCAGGGCCTCCATCTACAATGCCTTCCCTTACGAAGGAGTCGAAAAGCTGGTCTCCTTCATGAAAGTCTTCGCCGGGAAAGAGGCCGTCGCCGGAGTATAAGAATAGGATTAGATGAGGAAGTCTTATGGGCCGCCTAAGGCGGCCTTTTTTTTGCTTTTTGCAGGCGCATCTGTTATAAGGGGTCTAGGGGTCAGGGGGTCTAGGGGTCAGGTCTTGTTTTTTGCATATAACTGTGATATCATGACTCTGTTATGACAAGGCCACTAAGGATTCAATACCCCGGAGCTATTTATCATGTCACCAGCCGGGGCAACGCAAAGCAGCTCATTTACCGCGATGCGCAAGACCAGTTGAAATTTCTAGAGATTCTTGCGTCCGTCGTTGAAAAATACCGCTGGCTCTGCCATGCCTATTGCCTGATGGACAACCATTATCATCTTGTCGTGGAAACGCTTGTTGGAAATCTTTCCCGCGGGATGCGCCAACTTAACGGAGTCTACACGCAGAATTTCAATATCCGTCATGAGAGTGTCGGCCATCTGTTTCAAGGCAGGTTCAAGGCTCTCTTAGTTGAGAGGGAGAGCTATCTTCTGGAAGTATGCCGTTATGTTGTTTTGAACCCTGTGAGGGCTGGTTTTGTGTCTTCCCCTGAGGATTGGAAGTGGAGCAGTTTTCGTGGGACTGCAGGTTTGAGCCCCGCATCGGAGTTTTTAACTACTGATTGGATTTTGTCATGTTTTGGCAGGCAGAGGAAGAGAGCGCAGACGGCTTTTATTGAGTTTGTGAAGGCAGATGATGGGGAGGAACCTCTTTTGCGGCGTGCCCGGGGGCAGGTGTTTATTGGCGGAGAGACGTTTGCGGAAGGATTGGAGAATCTGCTGAATGAGAAGGGGGATTTGTCGGAGATCTCCCGTTCGGAAAAGTATTCGACGAGGCCACCGATACGGGATATTTTTAGAGGACGAAGCCGGGATGAAGGCATTCATCTAGCTCATGTTAGATATGGTTACACGTTGAAGGAGATTGGGGAGCAGGTTGGCTTGCATTATTCTTGCGTAAGTCGGATTGTGCTCAGAGTATCATCTGGAAAGAAGGGACGGAATAAAAAGAATAATAATGCAAAAAACAAGACCTGACCCCAACTCTTCTATGGTAGGAACTGGGGGCGTTATAATATTGGGTGGAGGCGGCATTACCGTAACAACAGTCACTTTAATTATAGGGGGTGTGGCTATAGTAACAAGCGGGAATCTCGATACTCTTAGGATGTTTTTACAGGATGTACGACATCGCCTTTTTGACCGGCGTAATGACGAATTAGAGAGAATTCTTAATGAAATTGAGAGTCGGTGTAAATAGTAAAATATACAGAATATATAATATCTTTGCCCAGAACCAGATATTTAGAACGTGAGGTGCTTAATATGGAATTGAGAGAAGATGAAAAGAAACTTATAGAGAAATTAAGCAAACACCAAACTTTAAATAATGAACGCACGGCCACAAAAATATTTTTACTGCTCAAGATTTGTCTCTCTGTTTTTATTTTTCTTGTTTGTTTAAACCTATTATACAAAAATTTTGAGGAGGCAGGAGTTGAAGCCCTTGGTGTCATTTTACTTTATAATGTTATTTATGCCCTTAAAATGTTGAGAGCCTTATATACAATAATCAAGAGAAATATAACTATTTGACCATCAAGGGGGGTAACGGGGTCGCGGGAGAGCAAAGGGGGCAGACATTGCGGATTTGACAGGTTTGAACAAGCCTGATAATGGACAACGGGGTCGCGTCTTTGGGGAAAAGGGGACAGAGCCGAATGGCGCTAACTTAAGCCTTTCTATATCTATTCCTGTGGAAGATTTTCCGGTATTTTCCCCTTGGTTCAATAGTTGGTAATTTTTCGGTCGGCGTTTTTCTTGCGCGTGGCTCGCATCGACCGGGCCTTCGCGAGTTCCGGGGACAGCATACATAATTAAGCCAGGAGGTGGCGGTGGGCGGGATCAGGGCCTCCATCTACAACGCCTTCCCGTACGAAGGAGTCGAAAAGCTGGTCTCCTTCATGAAAGTCTTCGCCGGGAAAGAGGCAGTCGCCGGAGTATAAGAGTTAAATTGTGTGAGGAAATATTATGGGCCGCCGGAGGCGGCCCTTTTTTTGCTTTTTGCAGGTGTATCTGCTATAATAAAAAGCGTGAAAAGGCGAGAGTTTCCGCTTAATCAGGTGTCCTTGAGGCTGGAAGGAAGTTATATAATCCTGCTTCTATTAGTCTTCCTTCTTGTTTTTTCGTGCGGGTGCGGTGGGAGCAGCGGGAGCAGCGGGAGCGGCGGGAACGAACGATATACTCCCGGGTCTATCACCATCTCCACCCCATCAACGCTGGACGATGTCGAGTCTGCCTTTCGCGCCTACTACTTTGAGTCGGCGTACCTGATTTCTTCCAGCGGCTATTCCAACATCAAGGAGTATGTCAACTCCTATCACATCTTCTCAAAGGATATCTATACGCGCTATTACAACAAGGAGGACCTGGACCAGGTCGAGACCACCCTGACTACCGATGAAGTCATGTTCTCACATCTCTTCGGAAGTGTCGGCTACATTTCATTTGATCGCTTTGTGGAGGGCACCGCCGATCGGGTGGCTCTGGTGGTCAAGGCCCTGGTGAACGCCGGGGCCACCTCTCTCATCCTGGATTTGCGCGCGAACGGCGGCGGATACCCCGGTGAATGCAACAAGCTGGTGGATTTTTTCACCGTGACTTCACCTTTTGCCATATACAGCACCACCAGCAGCGGCTCCATTGAAGGCACCAATTCCGTTTTCCTACTCGGGGAATCTGGAAATCAGAACGGTCACGAGCAGTATTTCAACGCCTCCAACATGATGATCCTGACTTCGGCCCTGACGGGATCCGCCTCTGAGATATTCCTGGCGGCCCTAAAGTTCTTTGGGGAGGCCAGCCAGGTCGGGTCGGTCACTTTCGGGAAATCGCGGATGGTTCTCTTCAACAGGCTGGCGACTGCCGACGGCTATGAAATCACCGTCTCCCGGATTCTGCACGCCGACGGGGCGGACCGGGAAGGGGTCGGAATTCTTCCCGATATCGAGACGATGGCTCCCTTTACTGAAGCATACAGAAGATTATCCGGCTCCACTGCAGGTATTCCGGAGGATCCAATCATTGCCGACCTCGGGTTTAATCCCGCAAATCTCCCCTTGATATATGATCAGGCCTACTGGAGGAACGATCATTACCAGGCGGCCTATAAAGCCCTGTTCCCGTCTGCAAAAACCCTTTCTCCCATCTCAATATGCGAGGGTTTCTTTCCATCAGGGAAACCACGGTAGGATTCCATCTGCCGACGGGGAGCGGGTTAGATTCAACCGGCCTTCATTTTGCCTGGAGCAGTTCCGATAATCCTTTAAAGAGAAGACGTCCGACCATTTTCCTTCGATAGAGGGCGCTGGAGCGGATGTCGTCCATGGGACTGGCATCGTCCAGAATGGCGTCGGCAGCCTTCTTGATTGTTTCGGGGGAGAGACGGCTCCCCTCCAGGATGCTTTCCGCCCTTCGAGCCCGGATTACCCTGGGGGCCACCGATCCAAGGGCGATGCGGACATCGGAGAGCCTTCCTTTTTTTATGGTCAACCTGGCCGCCAATGACACCTTGGAAATAGACAGGGCTTTTCTCTGCCCAAGCTTGAGAAAAAAGCCCCACTCATATTCACTCATCTTGGAAAAGGCGATGGAGGTGACCATCTCCCCGGGCTTAAGGATGCTCTTTCCGGGTCCCAGGAAAAAGTCCTCAAGAGGAACTTTTCTCTGGGAGTCGACTTTCTCGATTTTGATCTCGGCGGCCATCGCGATTAAGGCGGGAATGGAGTCTCCCGCCGGAGAGGCGTTGGCGATGTTGCCGCCCAGGGTGCCTCTGTTGCGGATTTGCTGCGAGCCGACCGTGGCGCAGGCCTGGGCTAAGACTGGCGCAAAGCGGAGAAAAAGAGGCCGGTTCTCGACCTCGGCGTGCGTCACCAGCGGGCCTATCCGAATGCGACTCTCCTCCTCCGTGACAAAGTTTAGTTCGCGGATTCCGGAGATATCGAGAATTGACGGAGCGGAGATCCGGTTTTCTCTCAGGGCCACCACCAGATCCGTCCCCCCGGCCAGCACCTTGATGTTCGGAGCTTCCTTGCCGAGTATCAAGAGGGCCTCTTTCAGGGTCGCCGGCGTATAGTAGGCCATCTTCATTCTCCTTTCTTCCGAGCTCCCGGGCGCTCCATCAGGGCCTGTGGGAGTTTTTCATAAATGCCGTCAAAGCCGCCGTTGGACATTATGAGGACTACATCTTTCGGACGGGCCTCGGCGGACAGGAAGGAAACGATATCATCCGTTCCGGGGATGAAGATGGCATCCCGTCCCGGGCGGGTGAGTCCCCTGGCCAGAAGTTCCGGATCCAGGCGCATTTCTTTTTCTATCTGGTCGGGATGAAAGACTCCCGCGAGGATGACCCGGTCGGCGCCCTCAAAGGACGTCAGGTATTCTTTCTGGAAAAAGTTTCTCCGGCTGGTGTTTGTTCTGGGCTCAAAGACTGCCCAGAGCCTCCTTCTTGGGAAGCGCCTGCGGATGGCGAATACGGTTTCGCGCACCTTGGTGGGATGATGGGCGAAGTCGTCAATAAGTATAATTCCGTTCACCTCCGCGAAGATCTCCTGCCGGCGCTTTATTCCCTGAAAGCTTGCAAGGGCAGCCTGAAGAGATTCCGTGCTCAGGCTCAGGCGGTGGGCGACGGCGATGACTGCGAGGGTATTCTGGATATTTTGTCTTCCGGAGAGCGGGGTCTCAAAAGACCCGTAAACGCCCCCGCCCCTTAAAACTTTGAATGAGGCGCCACGGCCGGAAAAGCGAATGTCCCGCGCGCTCCAAAGCGCGCCCCGGGCGAAACCGTAGGTCTCAACGGGACACTTCGCATGCGGGAGAAGTTCCAGGAGATGAGGATAATCCGCGCAGGCGACCGCCAGCCCCCCGGGAGGGATGATTTCCAGGAACTTTTTGAAAGCCGATTTGACGTGTTCCAGGTCCCGGTAAATGTCGCCGTGATCAAATTCGACGCTGGTCAGGATCGCGGTCTTCGGCTGGTAATGGAGAAATTTGGGACCCTTGTCAAAAAAGGCGGTGTCGTACTCGTCTCCCTCAACCACGAAGTATTGTCCCTGTCCGACCTGGCAGCCCGTCCCGAAATTTTTCAGGATACCCCCGATGAGAAACCCGGGCGAAAGGCCCGCTTTTTCCAGTACCCAGGCCAGGATGGAGGCCGTCGTGGTCTTTCCGTGAGTGCCGGCGACCACGATCGAGTGGCGGTCTTCGAGGAAGAGTTCTCTCAAGGCGGCCGGGAAGGAAAGGCAGCGGATGTTTCGCTCGGAGGCGGCCCGGGCTTCCGGGTTGTCGGCTCTGATGGCGTTTCCAATGACGACCAGGTCCGGCCGGTCATCAAGATTGGCGGGGGAATAGCCTTTTTTAATCTCGATGCCCAGGGAGGCCAGTTGGGTGCTCATGGGTGGATACACGTCCTGATCGGAGCCGGTGACGCGGTAGCCGCGCTCCTTGAGCATCCCGGCGAAAGAGCCCATCCCGGTGCCGCAGATGGCCGTGAGATGAATGTGCTTCTGATTTGTCATGGGAATAATATTCTGCGGTGAAGTTCCTCTTCCCTTCGAAGAAACTCACTCCCCTCTCCCTCTTCTGGTTCCTGGCTCCTGGATTCTAATTCTGCTCCAGTTTCTCCAGGCGCCTCTTGACGAGGTTCTCGTTGGGGCTTTCAGCCGTTTGCTGAAAGAAGCGGCAGGCCTTGATCATGGCATCGCCTCCCGCACGAAGCGACAAAAGCCCCTGGAAGAAGCAGGGGATGTAGTTGGTGGGATCCACCTGGACGGCCAGGCGTAGAATGGTTTCCGCTTCGGCGTAGCGAGCCGTGTAAAAATCAAGAAGCGCCGCGAGCAGGAGTGCGTAGGAGTTGGAGGGGGGCTTATGTCCCTCGATCTGGCTCTGAACTTCGGCGAAACTCTGAGAGCGGCTGAAGGCCTCATGGGCCCGAAAGACTTCCCCGCCTTCCAGGAGCATCTCGGAGAGAAGTTCCTGGGAGGCCTCTTTTGATTTTCCTGATTCCAGAGCTTTGTTCAGTTCTGCGACGGCGCCCGGAATGTCGGCTAGAGCCCTCTCCCGGAGGGCGGCCTGATAATGGCGGAGCGCCGATCTGTTCCCGGCGCTCAGGGGATGCCGGATCAGGGAGATTCGGCCGAGGAAGGCATATCTGGCCAGGATCAGTCGTCGGCGAAGGGGTGACGGGGGAGGGGGTGCGTCAAAAAACGAGGACGGGGGGAGAAAGCGCTCCAGATAATCCTCAAAGGATGCGCAATTGTTTAAGAGCCTGGACTCGCAGAAGAGAAGGAGCCTCCCCTGGAAGGCGGCCGTCGCATTCTGTTGTTCCTTCTTGAGAAAGGAGAACACTGCTTCGTTTTTTTCCTGCGCGTAGAGAGCCAGGTTGTAAAAGCAGCGGGCGGTGGTGTTGCCCTCTTCCAGGGAGAGGGATTTTTCAAAGAGAGGCCGGGCGGCCGGGCAGTCTCCCTGATCCCACTTGAGAATGCCCATGAAGAGCAAAAGCACGGGATTGGCGGGATCCTTCCGCAGGGCCTCTGCGAGTGGCTCTTCCGCCTCCGCAAGTAGATCCTGCTCCTGGAGGCGGAGGGACTTCTGCAGGAGTTCCAGGCTAGGCCTCATCGGTCTTTTCCGATGCGGTGGCGGCTTCATTCTGTGGGGAGAAGGTCAGGAAGCGGTTGTGCAGGTAGAGGAAAAGCGATTTGGCCATGGCGGCCAGGGGGACTCCCAGGATCATACCCCAGATGCCGAGAAGTTCGCCCCCGGCAAAGGCGGAAAAGATGATGAAGAGCGGCGAGACGCCCATGGCGTCGCTCATGACCTTCGGCGTCACGAAGCGATCCACTATATTGTTGCAGAGGGCGACAACGGCGACGATGATAAGGGCGAAGGTCAGGGTTCCAGCCTGAAGATAGGCCAGGATTCCCCCGATGATGCAGGAAAAGAGGACCCCCAGGATAGGTATGGCATAGGTGGCTCCCGCCAGAAGGCTGATGATGAGCGTGTAGGAGTAGGGCTTCCCGAAAAATCCGGTGAGGGCGAGGGCTATGAAGGTCAAAATTCCGTTGACAAGGCACAGAATAATGCTTCCCTTTAGAAATCCGCCGAAGATCTGGTTCATCTGCAGGAGGAGGGCGTCAATCTCCCGGCGGATTTTTGGTGGAAAGTAAGTGTGGACGCGCCTGGCCGTATCTTCGATATTGAACAGTAGAAAAATTGAGATGACGAGGGCGGTGAATAGAAGAAACATGCCGGAGATAATTCCCATCATGAAGTTTCCGAACTGGCTGAAGACCCTGGCCATGAACTCTCCTACCCGGCTGACTCCCTGGGTGATCGCCTGCTGGATGCTGTCCTTGACGTTCTGGGGGAGCGCCTTGTAGTAGCGGCTGTGCCACTGGGTAAAAGTATCCTGGGCGGCGGAGATCTGGCTTGGCAAGACCTGGATGAGGTTGTTAACCTGGGCAATAAGGAGGGGCACGACGATGACGCCGATGAGGGTCAGGATGATGATAAGGACTGAGAAGACGATGAAGATGGAAAATCCCCGGGAGAAAGTCCTTTTAGAGAAGGGGAGCTTTTTTTTTGAGAGGTAGTGAACCAGTGGGTTAAGGAGGTAGGCAATGAGGAGGGAGAGCACGAAGATCGTGAGGGTATTGCGAACCTTCATGGCCAGCCAGAGGGCCACTGCTCCAATGAGGATCCATCCGGCGATGCGGAGCCAGTTATGCCTTTCGGGTGTTATCACAAATCACCTCTCAGGGCGGCCAGGAGAGCCTCGTATGATGCCTCCAGGCTTTCGCTGATTACCTTGGTCTCTCCTATGACCGGCATGAAATTGGTGTCTCCGTTCCAGCGGGGGACGAGGTGAACGTGCAGGTGTTCTGCGAATCCGGCCCCGGCGACAGTTCCCAGATTCATCCCGATGTTGAAGCCTTCAGGGTGATAGGCCTTCCTTATAATACCGATCCACTTTCGCACGGAGGCGAAAAGCTCAAAGAGTTCCCGATCGTCGAGGTCCTCCAGGTTTCCCGTGTGGCGGAAGGGGGCAACCATGAGATGGCCGTTGTTGTAGGGGAAGATGTTCATGATGGTAAAGCAGGTCTCTCCCCGCTCCAGGATGAGGGTCTCCCGGTCCTCGTGCCTGGCCGGCTTAAGACAGAAAATGCAACCGCTCTCCCGGGAGCCGATAATGTAAGTCTTGCGCCATGGGGCCCATATGCGTTCCATGGTAAAAACATTACACGGCCCGCTACCGTTTTCCTTCTTCGGGAGCTTTGTCAGTGGCTTTGCTCCAGGCGCATCAGGCGGTCCTTGAGTGCGCGGATCAATTCAAACGAGATGTCCTGCACGCAATCGGTGGCCAATTTTTTCTCCAGAACGAGGTAGGGATTGGAATTCTCCAGGGCCCGCGTCACCCCATTGTTGCTCTGGAACAGGGTCTGGTCAACTACGACGGTGTTGACGGTCGGATCGAAGACCTGGACATCCGCAATTCCCTCCACCGAAATGAGGTACTGATAGACGGGGCTGTCGGCCCCGGCATGGACGACGGTCTGCCTGAGGGCGAATGAAATCGTGCCCCAGCAGACGAAATCCGCCTGGAATGCCTGGGCGAGCTTTAGAGCCATGGCAGGGGAAGGATTGCTCCCCGGCGTAAGGTCATTGAGGCGGGGATCATCCGGAGCGGGAACGATCAGGTCCACGGACGGGGCCAGGGTTTCGACGTCTTTTTCCAGGTATGCCAGAACTTCACCCCTTTCCATGGGTTTAAAGGTTCCCTGAAGGGTGATGGGAAGCTGAAGAAAGACGATTTTTTTTGCGCCGGCCGGCGGTGACGCCTGGGGCGGGTCGGCGGCAAAGGCACTTGGAAGCGAAAGCAGGCAGAGAATCAGAACGACCACCTTCAAGAGATTTCCGTGAACTCTCATTTTTTTTCCTCCTTAACTTATTGGGGTCCTGCTATCAGGCATTGCAGGCTGACAGATCCATGAACGCGAACCTGGTCCCGTCGAACAGTCCCTTGTCGGAAAGTTTGGCCTCCGGAATAACAAGGAGGGCCATGAAGGAGAGCGTCATGAAGGGGGCACTGAGGGTGGAGCCCATCTCCCTGGCCAGCTTCGTCATCCGGAAATACTTTTCGGCGACTGAGAATCCGTCCTCGTCCGTCATCAGGCCTGCGATGGGGAGGGGCAGGAATTCCTCCCTGGCGCCGTCCACGACGGCCAGGCCCCCTTTGTTTCCGATGACCATGTTCACGGCCCGCGTCAGTTCCTCATCGTCGGCCCCCACGGCCAGAATATTATGGGAGTCATGGCCGACGCTGGCGGCCATGGCGCCTCGCTTTAATCCGAAGCCGCGGATGAAGGCCAGGGCGGGCGGTGCCTCTTCGTAGCGGTTCACCACGGTGAGCTTAAGGAGATCCCGCGCTGGATCAGGCACGGCCAGACCGTCCACGACCTTCGGCGGCTCTTCAACTTTCCTGGTAAGAAGCTGGCCGTCCATGGCCTCGATGACGTTCAGTGTTTTTCCGCCGGCCTTGACCGCGAAGTCCTGTATTTTCTTTTCATGAGCCTTGAAGTTGTTGACGATTTTGACTTTCTGGTGGGGAATGAGGCTCCGTCCTTTTTCGGCCACCTTGTCTCCGTCAATCCAGGTCTCTAAAACTCTGAAATTATCAAAGTTATCAATGACGGCAAAGTCCGCCGGGTCACCCTTCTGGAGGAGACCGACGGGAAGGCCGTAATGGCGGATGGGGTTAAGCGAGGCGCAGCGGAGGACTGTCATCCTGTCGTAGCCGAGCTTTAAGGCCTGTTTGACCAGTTCATTGACGTGTCCCTCGACGAGGTCGTCCGGATGGCGGTCGTCGCTGCAGAACATGCACATCTCAGGGGACTCTTTTAGAAGAGGCAGCAGGGTTTCCAGACTCTTGGCGGCCGAACCTTCGCGAATGAGGATCTTCATTCCCAGGCCGATCTTTTCGCGGGCCTCCCCGATCGTCGTGCACTCGTGGTCGGTGGAGATTCCGGCTGAAACATACTTCTTGAGATCCTCTCCCGAGACGCCTGGGGCGTGGCCGTCAACCGGTTTTCCCAGCTTCCTGGCTGTTTCTATCCGCGCCATGACGGCCGGGTCGCGGAAGATGACCCCGGGAAAATTCATCATCTCGCTCAGGTAGAGTAGGCCGTCATCTTTCAGAAGCGTCTCGATTTCCGGGGCTTCAAAGGAGGCTCCAGCCGTCTCAAAGGAAGTAGCCGGAACGCATGAGGGAGCGCCGAAGAAAAACTTGAAGGGGACGCTCCTTCCGTTTTCCACCATGTAGCGGACCCCCACCAGGCCCAGCACGTTGGCGATCTCGTGAGGATCGGAGACCGTCGCCACTGTCCCGTGACGCACCGCCAGGCGAGCAAATTCGGAGGGCACCAGCATCGAGCTTTCTATGTGGACATGGGAATCCACGAGACCCGGGATGATGTAGGTGTCATATTTCTCACCGCCCCTTTGTATATCTTCAATCTTCCCGTCGCTGATAAACAGTATGCCCGGATATATTTCCCCGGCGACCACGTCTACGATGTTCCCGGAAACCTTCGCAGCCTTGATTCCTTGTGCTGACATTCTTCATTCCCCCCTTACTTCAAAATGACGTTCTATTATTCGCCGCTGACCGGCCCCGATCCCCCTTTCCGAAAGTCAACGCTTCTCTTTTTTCAGGCTCTTCAAAATCCCGGTAATATTGGTATTTTGTTCGCCGCCGGTGTCGGTTCGCTTATAATGCGTTCTATTGACAGGGGGAAGTTTTTCTACTACTATTAAAACCGGGGAGAGAGGCCGTTTCTATTTGGCCTGCTCCCGGGAGTCGAGGAGCACGCCTATGCATGTTGATTACAACAAAAAGTGGAGCCGCAGCCTGAAGCAGGATATGGAGTTTAAACTTTACGGGCGGGGAGGCAAGCCGGTTGTTGTTTACCCTTCGGCAAACGGGCGCTTCTATGATTACGAGAATTTCGGGATGGTGGAGGCCTGCCGCCCCTTCATCGAGGACGAAAAAATTTCTCTGATTACGGTGGACAGCATAGACCGTCAGTCATGGCTCGATTATAAGGCTCACCCGGCTGACCGCGCTCTCCGCCACAACGACTACGATTGCTATATAATGGAAGAGCTTATACCGGAGGCCCGCAAGCAGCTCGACTATGCCGGGAATTTTATCGCCACCGGCTGCAGCATGGGGGGGTACCATTCGGCGAATTTCTTTTTCAAGCATCCCGATGTATTCGATTCGTTGATCGCTCTGAGCGGCATCTACAGGCTGGATTTCTGTATTGGTGACTACATGGACGACAATGTCTATTTCAATTCCCCGCTGGCCTATCTTCCGAATCTGGAGGATCCGTGGTACCTGGATCGTATCCGGGGCGGCCGGATTATTTTATGCAGCGGCCGGGGGGCCTGGGAAGAGGAGATGCTCCGGGATACCTTAGCCATGAAGGAACTCCTGGAGGGGAAGAACATCCCTGCCTGGGTGGATTTCTGGGGGTGGGATGTCAGCCATGACTGGTACTGGTGGAGAAAGCAGATTGCCTATTTTATGGGAAATCTTTTTCCGCTATTGCGCGAATGACGTAATTCCTATATAATACCCCAGGAAACAGGGCTTCCTCAGGGGAGCTTGATGTGATATTAATCCAGCGAGTTTTATAAGAAAAGGGAGCGTGCCAGATGCCCGAATTCAGCGAAGCTTACCTGAGACAGTATTACGACAATTGCAAATTCTTTAATCCTCAGTGCCGTAACAATATCCTGAGGGAACAGATGATGCGCACCAAGGAATGCCACAAATGCTCCGGCCTGGAACAGTGCAGACTCCATCCGCACTTCTGGCTTGAGGGCGAACAGGAGCGTTTCAACGTCAACGAAAAATTAAAGAGAATACTTCCACAGCGGCTGTAGGGAGCCGTTCGGGTTTCACCACTGAAGGTCCATGGCCACTTGTTCTTCGGGAGCAATCTGCATACTGGCCCGATAGGCCATGAGGCGTTCCAGGCTTGAGCGGATCTCCAAAGCCATCGGGAGAGACTGTGGATCGGACTGGCGTATTACGTCCATGAGCATCTCGATCCCGGAAAAAGTAATGGGAGACGCTTCCTCGGGTTTTACTGCCGTCCACCAGAAGGTACAGCTGTTGAGGCTTTTGTCCAGGCGCTCGTGAAGCTTATTGACGGCCTGGAGCGCCAGATCGGTCAAAGCCCAGAGCAGGTTATGCGCTTCGTTATACTTGTTTTTCCAGAGGGGGAAAAAGTTGCCTTCCCAGAAATCTTCCGGGCTGGTTGACCAGCTTCCCGGAGGGACTTCCGCCTCCTGCCGGGGGAAGTGTTCCAGCAGATCCGACAGATGGTCCATCCGTATTTTGTCCGGGTGGCGGTCAATCTCGTTCAGGAACTGCTCTAGAAACAGTTCGATGTAGCCCTTGATGTGATGGCCGAACGTCTCGCCGTCCATGGCCAGGATGATATAGCCATCCTTTCCGCCAAACCAGCCGGACATATCATCGATCAACCATTCGGCGATGGTCTTGCCGGAAAATTTTTTCCCGCTCTCGTCCGTCAGGAGGCTGATCTTGTTGGACCAGTGGTTGGAGCGGAGGAAGACGGGGAGGCCGTCCACGGTGGCGATGTAATTATAGGGGACCTCTGAGTGGAGGCAGGTGAAGGGGATGTCGTCCGTGATGGTCCACTTATAGCCGAGGTCCTTGATGGTTTCGATAATCTCGTGCCCGAAGGCCATCTCCGGCGGAAAAAATCCCCGGGGTTGATATGCCTCGCCGAAGACGTTTCGGCTCTTCTCGTAGTTGAGAAGAATCTGCCGCACTTGCTCCGTGCGCGGGATGAGCGGCAGGATGGCGTGGTAGGCGGAAGTCCCGGTAATCTCAATGCGGTTGTTCTTGAGGGCCAGCCGGAGCGAGTCTATCACGTCCGGATAGCCGCTCTGGATAAGTTTTTCAGTCAGCGACCAGTTGACATTGAAGGTGAAAGAGGCGTTCGATTTGGAATTGACCATCTTGAGGAGCGGACGGTAGCATTCCTCCACGACCTTTGCCAGCACGTCGTCGAACTGGTTCGGCGGCTGGTAGATATGAAGCAGAAAACCCAGGTGGATCATCGGGCCCTCCCGGGCGTTTTACCTAACTGATTCGACTCTGACAATCTCGGGAATTTTCTCGCGCAGTGCTCTTTCGACGCCCATCTGAAGGGTCATCTGTGACATGGGGCAGCCGGCGCAGCTTCCTTTGAGACGCACCTTGACCACTCCTCCCTCAAGACCTACCAGTTCGATGTCCCCACCGTCGGCCTGTAGCATGGGGCGTAATTCCTCGATGACATTCCGGACTTTTTCCTGCATGGCGTTTCCCCCTTTTATCATGAACATATACTGAAATTTGGTCTTTTCTAGTAGCCCGTTTTTTGAAGTGCTGCAACCAGCTTGTCCCAGGCGGAGTCGAAAGCCCGCACCACCTCCGGGTCGAACTGGCTGCCTTTCCCTCTCCGGATTTCCTCCCTGGCCTCCTCGGCCGCAAGAGACTTCCGGTAAGGGCGGTTGGAAGTCATGGCGTCGAAGGCATCGGCAACTGCTATTATTCTGGCTGCCAGCGGAATTTCCTCCCCCGCGAGGCCATCCGGGTAGCCGTTGCCGTCCCAGCGTTCATGATGGCTTCTGACGCTGGCCAGAGCCGGGTTCAGAAAATCAATCTGGGAGATAAGGTTGGCGCTGATCTGCGGATGGCGCTTGATGATATCCCACTCTTCTCCGGAAAGACGGTCCGTCTTGCTCAGGATTTGTTCCGCTATACCGATATTGCCGATGTCATGCAGGAGAAGACTGTAGACGAATTCCTTCTGGGAGAGTATGGAAAGCCCCATCTTTTCGGCGATCAGCCTGGCATAGATCCCGACGCGACCGGTGTGATCGCCGCCCAAATAGGCCTCCCGGAGGTCTATCGCCTGAGATACGGAGGCGATCGTCTGGATGAAGGTGAGCTCCATTTTCCGGAGTGTCTCTTCCATTTCCCGGGACCTGGCGCGCTCTGCACAAAGAAGGCTCTGCACGTCCAGGGCGAACTGAAGAATCCGGGAAGAATCCAGTTCTCGAAGCGCTTCAGCGTCCAGGACTGGCAGAGTCTGCGGCGATTGTTTCGGTTCTTCGTTCAAATTCTGTTTCACTGAATCTTTTTTTCCACGGTGGCGGCATATTCTCCTTTATGTCCTTTTAAAGGAGTGGCTGCTGCGGGCGACGAATTGAAGGCCAACTTGAAAGATCGGGGGAGAAAATGAGGAAGACGTGGTTGTTTCTGTTTCTGCTGATTTTCTGGGCACTGGCGGCGTCTGACGCCCGGGCGGCGCAGAATTTGAACGATCTTTCCACCATATGCCTGGATCGCTCGGCGCTCTGGGCAGGGACGCCTGAGGGTCTCATCCAGTACGAGTATCCGGCTCTTAAGCCGCTCCGTCTCTACCGGGTGGAGGACGGCCTGCCCTCAAATCGCATTACCGCCCTTCTTACCGATTCGAATGCCGATCTCTGGGTCGGAACTCCCTCAGGGCTCGGGCATTATAAGAAATCCACCCTCACCTGGGAGACCTTCAACTCAAAAGGATCTCTCCCCGCCGACTCCATTTTGGCCCTGGCGCTGGACTCAAGTGGCCGGCTCTGGGTCGGAACCACGGGAGGTCTTGCCTCCCTGCAGGGCGATACCTGGAAAATCTACAGGAAAGCGGATGGCCTTCCGTCTGAGGCGGTCCTGGCGGTTTATGCCGATGGAGGTGGGACGCTTTGGGTGGGCACTTCTGCGGGGCTTTGTTCCTTTGACGGCCTTCGTTTTTCACCCGTGAAATGGGACAAAAAAATCACTCCGCTCAAGATTCGCTGTATCTGGGAGGACAAGGAGGGCCGTCTCTGGGTCGGCACCTCCGGGGGGCTCGTCGAGAGGCGCAAAAAGAACCGCTGGATTCTCATCGAAAAAGAGTTCAAGGGGGCGGATGTTCGCACCCTCGTCCAGGACAAGGATGACAAACTCATGGCGGGGACCGCAAGAGGGGTCTTTACCCAGAACGAAAAAAAATGGGAGGCCGTCTCCAACGCCGCTCTTCCATCTCCCGACGTCCGGGCCATCCTTAAGGATACGGCCGGAACTTTCCTCCTGGCGACCGCTTCGGGACTGAGCCGGTGGATGGAGGATTCCCGTTCTTCTTATCTCATTCTGAGCGATATTCCTTCCGGGTTCGTCAATACGGTTGCATGCGGGTGGGGGGAGGATGTCTGGGTCGGCACCGAAGGGGGCCTGATTGTTTCCAGAGGGGGTAAATGGGAAAAAATACCGGACTGGACGACTCTGAACTCCCTTCCGGATAATGAAAAGAAAGCGCTTATCAAAGAGAAGGACCCTGAAGGGGAGGGGTGGCTCACCGGAGACGACCTTTCGGAGGAGGGACCGCTTTCTCCGAAAGGATCCTGGAGCGATGAGTGGCAGTCTTACCTTGCCGGGAGCGGGATCGTGGATTCTCAGGTCTTTTCTTCTTTTCTGGATGCCGATGGGAGCGTCTGGTTTGGGACGGGGAGGGGCGTCAGCATCTTTAACGGAAAGAAGTGGCGGACCTTGCTCCCGGGAAGGGATCTGGCCGGGCGTGAAGTAACCTTTATCTACCGGGATATCAACTCTCCGGAAAAAGTTTACTGGATAGGTACCGATTCAGCTCTAACGGCTCTTCCCGGGGCGAAGAAGAAACCGGTCACCTACACCGTCGCTCAGGGGCTTTCCAGCAACATCCTGCGGGGTGCAGTTGAGTTTTCCGGTTCCCTCTATGTCGCCACCGAGGGCGGGATAGATCGTCTGGCCGGCGGGGGAAATTTCGAGTCTTTTCCTCTCCTGGAGTATTTCAAGGACAGTCATCCGCGCGCTCTCCTGGCGGCCGGGAACAGCCTGTGGATAGGGACCGATCAGGGGCTTCTAAAATATGACGGCAAGGATTTTCTGCCAATCATAGAAAAAGGGGGCCGCCTGGAGGAGGAAATCACCGCTTTTTTCAGCGAGGGCCAGAATGTCTGGGTGGGGACCATGAGGGGGGCCAGCCGCTTTGACGGGAAGGAATGGAAGCATTATGGCCCCCAGGAAGGGCTGGCGGGGAGCTATGTGCGGGGTTTTGCCGCCGATGGCCGGGGCGCGGTCTGGGTGGCCACCTATGACGGACTGGCCCGATTCGACGGGAAATCCTGGACTAATTATTTCTCTCCGAGGGATCTGGTGAAGTGAGATAATAAAGATTTTGCCTGCAAATAGAAGGATTTTTTCATTCGATGTAGAAGTAAAGTCCGGAATCAAAGCGTAATGGGTCTTACGCGGGCCGGATTTTTGATTTCAGGAGGGAGGTGGAACCGGGTGCATTTTAAAGTTGCGGGCGATGGTGTCTCTGACTGAAGAAAGGGGGAGCTTCGTAACGGACTGAAGGTGCACTGGCAAAAAATAAAAAAATAAAATTGCCCAAAAAAATGGAAAGCTCAATAAAAAAATAATTTGGAGGTGTTAGTTTAAAATGAAAAAACTTATCGTATTTGTGATGCTGTTTGCATTCGTGGCCTGCATGGCCACCGCGGCTTTTGCTGAAAATCCAATCCAGAAGGGCGCCAAGGCCCTCAGCGGATTCGTGGCCAACTGGAGATCGGATAAGCCGGATCAGGGCGACACACAGACCTCTTATGACATCGGCGGCGCGTTTGAGTATTTCCTCACCGACAATGGCGCTTTAAGAATCGGTGTCGAATTTGCACAGGCGGATGCAGGAAAAGGTAACAAGGCTTCCGAATCCTTCTTCTCCTTCGGCTACAAGTACAATTTCCGCCAGGCTGAGGCGGCCACCTTCCCGTACCTGAGGGCCAGCTACGGTTTTGGAAATAGAAAGGTAGATGTTGGTGGCACGGTGTATTATAATGCCTACAATATTTCCACTGACGTCAACGGTTTTGGCGTCGGTTTGGGCCTTGAACACCTCATCGGGAACGCAGCGGTCTTCGGAGAAGTCGTGTATTCGCCGACGAACTACAAGACCAGCGGCGCTACCGCCAATTCTACGATTTTAGACTTAAACCTGGGTCTCAAATTCTACTTCTAAACAGTAGAAAAACCTCTTGAAACGGAAAGGGAGGGGCGCAAGCCTCTCCCTTTTTTAGGCTTTTCAAGTTTTCAAGGGTCAGACCCTATGAAACTATGAAAATAGGCGTGGGTTTTCCCCCAAGTGAAGTCAAAGACTCCGGAACCCGAAAGACTGAAGTGGGAGCTTTTAAGGGGGGCCGAGAGGGTGATGACCCGGGCGCCCGCTTTGAGAGCCTTCAGTTTTTCCGCCAGGGCTTTCATGGTCTCCTCCGAGAAGGTGGTGGAGGCCGTATAGACGATGGTGGCCCGCGAGAGGTCCACGTCCAGGAAGCTGGACAGGATGAAATCGGACTTGGATCTGCCCAGGAATTTTTTTGTTTTTCGGGCGCGTTCGATGAAAGTTGGGATCATGTCAACGCCAACGGCGGTCATGTTATAGACCCTGGCCGCTGTGAGCACGGTCAACCCCCTCCCGCATCCCAGATCGTAAAAGACATCTTCCGGGCCGGCTTGGACCTGCTCCAGGAGTTTTTTCATCGTGAGCGGGGGGGTCTCTCCATAAATCAGGTCCTCATCCGCTGCGGTCAAGGACGCCTTTTCCCGCAGGATGACCCGGTGCGGCGGATCTTTCAGGTAAACAAAGAAAGCCGCCAGGCGCATCTTCCACCACCAGGGGCGCCAACCCAGTGAAAAGGCCTCCTTTGTCAGAAGTCCGGCGTTATAGAAGAAATTGCCCAGTCCGGTCAGTAGGAGAACGAGAAAACTCTCCTCCATCAGCGGGTTTTTATCTCATTCATCCTGTATTAATTTTCTCTCAGCAGGAGATTTCCTTTTTGTTACGAAATTAATGTTAACAAATTGTTAAATTATTTACATGCCCGGGAAGTGGTGGCCGGTTTTATCCAGGATTTATGAGCCTTCCGGCCTTTTGACAGGAGAGGGATTTGTGTTGACAAAGCGAAAGTGACCCGCTATAATAGGCACAAGAGCAAAGGTATGAACCTAAGAGGGGGGGGAAAGAGATGTTCTGGAACGAGACCGAGACCGTGAAAGTCGAAGATATCCACGGGATGTATGTAATTCCTCCGGATGATGGAGGCGGCTGCTGAGATTTTCTCTCTGGAGCTTTTTTATGAGCCCTGGCTGAAGTCAGGGCTTGTTTTTTGATGAGGGATGTGAGTTAAGCTTCCATGTGGCGACTCCTCAGGGAGCGGAATTTTTTTCTTTTCTGGTCGGGACAGGGTTTTTCCGAGGTGGGGACGTGGATAAATTTTGTGGGCCTGAACGCCTACCTTTACCACGTGCACAACTCCGGGAGGCTCCTGGCTCTCTTTCTGATTTTCCGTCTCCTGCCGTCGATTTTATTCGGGACAATCGGCGGGGTTCTCGCCGATCGGTATGATCGCAGAAAAATCATGATCCTCTGCGATCTTATTCGCTGCGTTTTGGTCCTTTTTTTTCTCTTCGCCCATGATCTGGTGACATTCTTTGTGCTGGGTTTCCTCCTCTCCAGTCTGGACAAGATTTTCGGGGCGGCCCTGGGCGCGTATCTTCCGAATCTGGTCGAGAAAAATCGCCTCATGGAGGCCAACGCCCTCAGGCGCATGACGAGCTCGGTCGTAACCGTCATCGGCCCGGCACTGGCCGGTCTTCTCATCGGCCTCTCCGGCTATAATGTGGTTTTTCTGGTGGATTCGGGCAGCTTTCTTGTGTCGGTCCTGACTCTGCTGTTTCTTCGTCCGGCATCTACCCAGGCTCCGCCGGCAGGAAAATCCCCCGGAATCTTGAAAGATTTGAAGGGCGCATATCTGTTTATGGCCGGGAAATCCGCCCTTATCATTCTGTCATTGGTCAGGATGGTGGATGCCCTCGGGAGCGGAGCCTATAACACGATACTTCCGGTTTTCGCCAAGGCCTTCTCTTTCTCGATGGGGAGCTTTTACGGGTTTCTCATCGCCGCCTGGGGACTGGGCTGTTTCGCCGGTTCACTTATGGCGGGGCGAATAAAAGCGGATGAAATCAGGCGGCGGCGGATATTTTTTTCGGCGGTTTCCCTGATGGCCATAGGTATGCTGGGCTGCTTTAACAGCCCGGGATGGTTGGGCGCACTTCTTTATATCGGCCTGGGGGGAATCGGGGACGGGATTTCGTCGGTCATCTTCCTGAGTGTAATCATGGAGGAGTCTCCCGAGGAGATGCGGGGCAAGATTTTCGGAACGATGAATGCCTTCCTTCACCTCGCCGTCGGCCTGGGGATGCTGTTATCGTCTTTTGTAATAGGGAGCGTTCCGGTCGGGCGGATAGCCGCCGCCGGGAGCCTCTTCATCATTGTCGGGGGCCTCGCCGCATGGCAGGGTATGGCCAGGAAAGGAATGGTCTGATGGAAAGTTTCCCCTTTATTCCGAAGGTGGCCGGATGGGAACTGACCCGCCGCTGCAACATGAAGTGCATCCATTGCGGCTCCTCGGCAGGGTCGCCTCACCCGGACGAACTCACGATTGAAGAGGGCCTGAATCTTTGCGATCAACTGGCGGAACTGGGCTGTGAGATTCTCACTCTCTCTGGGGGGGAGCCCCTGCTCCACCCGGCCTGGGATCGCTACGCCGAAAGGCTTTTAAAAAAGGGCGTCAGAACCTACCTCATAACCAACGGGTTCTACCTGGAAGAAAATCTGAAGAAACTTCTTTCCGCCGGTATCGGGAGGATCGGAGTCAGCCTGGATGGGACACAGGAGACGCACAATTTCATCCGCCGGAACCCGGACTCTTTTCAAAGGGCGATGGCCGGGACCCGGGCCGCTCTTAAGGCGGGTCTTTCCGTGGGCACGGTGACCCATGTCTCGAAAAAAAACATCGAAGAGCTGGAAGAGATGTACCGTATTTTCGTGGAAGCCGGCCTCTGGTTCTGGCAGATCCAGATTACCTTCCTTTCAGGGCGGATGCTGGAAAACCGGGACCTGGCTTGCGAGCCTGAGGAGATGCTCAGGATTGCAAAGTTTGTTGAGGAAAAAAGAAAAGAGCGGAAGATGAAGGTCGTCGCCGGCGACAATTTCGGCTATTTTTCAAAATTCGACATCTCGGACGGCGAGTGGAAGGGATGCTTCGCCGGTCGCTGGCTCGTCGGGATTGATGCGGATGGGGGCGTGAAGGGCTGCCTCTCCCTGCCCAGGGATTTTGTGGAAGACAATATCCGTCGCCGCTCCCTCCGGGAGATCTGGGAGGACCGCAGCCTCTTTAAGTTTAACCGCTGTTTTAATCCGGATGAGCTTGGGGAATTCTGCGCGAGTTGCGATAAAAAACTGGCGTGCCGCGGAGGGTGCTCGGTGACGGCTTACTCGGCCACCGGATCGGTGCTCAATAATCCATATTGTCTCTACCGGCTGGAACATGAAACTTCCTGACCGGGAAGTCCTCAGGGGGACTGTGCGATATGCCTTTTACATCTTCGGGCTTAACGCGCTTCTGATCTATGCCGTTGTCCACCTGTCCCGGATAGAGCCCACCATTTTTGCCGTAGGTTTGGGTCTGGGGATTCCTTTTCTGGTGCAGGGAGTCGTCTTTTTCATGCCCGCCCTGGCCCCCATGCGCCCCTGGCCCATCCTCCTGGTCAGCCTGGTTCTTCTCGTTCTATTTTTTTTCTGCCGCAATTTCTGGATGGCGTCCTTGCTTTACGCCGCGGTTCGTCTGCTTCTGGTGGGCCTGGTGGGCAGGATTCTTCCCCGGGAAGTAATGGAGAAAAAAATCCGGCACTTCATGAATCTCTGGGGAGGCGTGGTCGCGCTGGCAGCTTCCTCTCTTCTTCTCATGTCCGCCCCTCCCGTTCTCCCGGGAACCTGCTTTTTTTGCTTTCTCTTCGTTTTTATTCTCTCGCTCGGGGTGCGGCTTAAGCCCAGGGAGAATCCCGGCAGGAGAAGTGCGAGCGGAGGCGCGCGGCTTCCCTGGTCCTCCCTGTGGAGAATCGGCGCTATCCTGTTTCTGATCCTCCAGACGGCGGGCGTGGCCCTTTTAAATCTTGAGTGTTTTGCAGGCGGAAGCGGGGGACTGGAGAGAATTCAGGCGGGCGGTCTCTGCCTCGGATTTTTTCTCCTGGGCGTCAACCTGGGGAAGGTCTCCTGGCACCCGATCTCTTTGAGGTTGAGAGGGGGATTCCCCTATAAAATTTCTCTCTTTGCCCCCGGTTTCATGCTGTTGCTCCTCGGGGAGATTTCCTCCCTTGAACTTTTCGTTCCCTTTCTCGTAATCGCCGGCGCTTTCCTGGGGCTTCAGGAGACGGCGTTCTTTGCCGTGCTTAAGGTATTGGAGAAGGAAAAATTTTCTTCTGTTTATTCCGCCTGTCAGATGGTGGTCACCTGGGTGCTCTTCTTTGCGCTGGTAATTTTCGGACTCCTTCAGGACTGCTATCCGGGACAGAGGGAGCTCCTCTTTCCGGCGGTCGCCGGAATCATGATTCTTTCTGCAACGGGGGAATTTATAAGATGCAGGATGCTCGAAAAAAGCTATCAGACTTTGAATTCTTAAAGAGAGGACTTGTCCGGAAAGGGAGCCGTTGTCTGGCTCTCCATCTGCCGGCGGCCGCTTCCGTCTCGCTCATCCTGAGCCTGCGGGATGGGGTGGCCTACGAGAGCGATGAGGAATGGGGAATGTCTCATTTTCTCGAACACGTCCACCTTCAGGGATGCCCGCAGCTTCCCTCAATGGGCGCGGTCAGCCGCGCCGTGGAGGCTTTGGGCGCTCAACTTTCCGCTTTTTCCACCCGCGATTCCGTCTCCTACTGGGTCAAGGTCCCTGCATGGCATCGCCGGGAAGTCTTTGAGGTGCTGTGCCTCCTTCTTAAGAACAGCGAGTTTTCTCCGGAGAGCGTCGAGAAGGAAAAGTCCATCGTCGCAAGGGAGATGGCCCGTGAGCGTTCCAATCCCCGCCTCATGAGCCACCAGATACTGGAGGAGAGCCTGCTCTTTCCCTCGGCGCTTTCCCGGAATGTTCTTGGTTCTGATGGGCGTCTCTTAAGCTTTACTCCGGCGGGCCTTAAGGCGCACAAGAAAAAATACTACTGCGCGAACAACCTCTTCCTGGCGGCGGCCGGGAATTTCGGCGATGAAAAAGAGGCCGACTTTCTTTCGGATTTTTCCGGTATTTTTCCAAGGGGGAAGGTCCCTCCCGGAGCCCCTGATTCTTCCGGAGGAACTTCAAATGGTGGGGAGCGGCGGGCGCTGGTTCTTAATTTCCCGGAAATGAAACAGGTCAACCTGGCGCTGGGCTGGAAGATTGCGGCGGGCTCCCGGAGGGAGAAAACGGCCTGGAAGATTTTGAATACCTTTCTGGGAGTCGGATTCAGCAGCCTTTTGTATCGCCGGCTCAGGGAGGAGCGGGGTTTGACCTACATGGTGAGCACCAGACTTCGCTTCTACGGGAAAAGCGGGATTTTTCAAATTCTGCTCGATGTGCGCGAGGAGGACATCGCCGGGGCGGTGGAGGCCGTTTATCAGGCGCTGGGGGAAGCGGCCGCAGGCTCCTTCGGGGAGGGGGATCTTGTGCGGGCCCGCGGAATGTTCCTGGGGAATATGGCCCTGCGCCTCGAGGATACGATGGAATGGGCCAGGTGGCTGAGCCAATCCCTTTTAAGCGGGATCAGGGAGCCCGATCCCGCTTTTCTTGAGGAGGAAACAGCCGCCCTTCAGAAGAAACAACTCAGCCGTCTGGCGCAGAAGTTCCTGGCGCCTGCGGATTCCCGCCTTTGCCTGGCGGGGGACGCCTCCGGTATTTTGCGGCATCTTCCCCGGCCTTTGGAGGCGGAAGTTTTTTGAGGGAGGGAGCGGACATGAAGATCATAGGGCTCGATCACATCGGGATTCAGGTCAAAGATATGGAAGAGAGCATCCGGGTTTATTCCGGCGTACTTGGGATGGGCCTCATGCACCGGGAGGAATATCCCGAGGAGCATATGCGCCTGGCCTACCTGGGCGGGAAGGGAATGACCATCGAGATGCTTCAGCAGACAGAGGGAAATTCCGATACGGGATTCAAGCACCTCTGCCTGCTCTGTGAGGGAATTGACGAGCTCTTCGAGAAAGTCAAGGAGGCGAATGTTCCTCTTCTCCACCGCCAGGTTCAGGAGCTGGGAGATACCCGTTTTTTCTTTGCCCGTTTTCCGGCGGGCGAGTGGATCGAATTTATGGAGAGAAAGAGGGTATAAGACTTGCAGCTTGAAGGAAAGACGGCTTTCATCACCGGGGCCAGCCGGGGGCTGGGCCGGGCCGTGGCGGAAGTTTTTTCAAAAGAAGGCGCCCGCTGCGCCCTGGTGGCGCGCGACGAAGGCCGGCTTGAAAAGGTTGCACAAAAACTGGGGCCGCCCGGGAGGCACCTCGTTCTTACGGTCGACGTATCGGACGAGAGCGCAGTGGAGGCGGCTGTTCAGGCGGCAGACGATGAATTTGGGAAAATAGACATCCTGGTCCACTGCGCGGCGGCGGCTCTGATACGGCCTCTTTTGGAGATGAGCGCGGAGGAGTGGGATCGGATCATGAGTATCAACGTCCGGGGGTGCTTTCTGGTGAGCCGGGCCGTGGTTCGGCAGATGCTGGCGCGGCAGACGCCCGGCCGCCTCATCCTCGTCTCCTCCATCTCCGGGAAGAGCGGCGCGGCCGGCATCAGCGCCTATGCCGCTTCCAAATTTGCGGTCATCGGATTTGTTCAGAGCCTCTCGAAGGAACTGGCTGCAAGGGACATCACCGTCAATGCCGTCTGTCCCGGGGCCATGGACACCGACATGCTCCATCGGGACACGGTGGAGGTACTGGCCCGCCAGGCGGGTGTAACACCTGAGGATATGCTGAAACGTTACCTCAGGGCTCTACCCATGAAGCGCCTCCTGGACCCGGTGGAAGTCGCGAAAGTAATGCTGGTTCTTGCCTCTGAAGAAGGACGGTGCCTGAACGGGCAGGCCCTGAATATTGATGGCGGGATGGAAATGCACTGATGGAAGTGAAAATCAATAAAAACATTCTCCTGGGCATCTTGGCGGCCCTGCTCGCGGCGCTCCTTCTCATTGCCTTCCTGCTCGGAAGAGAGAGCAAAAAGGAGACCGTCCTGGTTCAGGAGCAGAATTTTCCGGCGACGGCGCCCCCGGCGGAGGTCCGGGAAGTTCTTACGCCCCCGGTTCAGCCATTCTCAGCGCCGTCGTCATCCCCCGCTTTTTTCCCGCAGAGCCGGCAGACTCTTAAGACTCCACCGGCCCTGCAGTTTCCGCCTCCCCCGGCCGGACCCACCCCTTTTAATGCTCCTGCAGGCGCGGAACAGGGGACGGTCAGAAATTATTTTCAGCAGATGGACGATATAGGCTCTTCGGAGGAGATGTCCGGGGACCTTAATGAAATGGCCTCGATAATGGTGCAAGGGGCATTCAAGGGGGATTTTTCCAGCATTGACGACCTCATAGCCAGGTGCCGGCGCCTGCGGGGGCAGGTCCAGGCACTCGTTGTGCCGCCGCCCTGCACTGAATTTCACCGAAAGACGCTCGAAGTTATGGACGGCAGCATTCGGCTCTACGAGGAGCTCAAGACGCTCATAAAAGGGGGCGACCTGTCCGGATTAAGCCGCCTGACCGGCCAGGCAAACAGTCTCAAGGGCGCCGCAAAAGAGCTTGAAAATATACAGAAGGAAATACTTTCCCGATACAAGTAGCGAGGCGAGGCGGTGCCGCCGGGAGTGACATGGTTCGTTTTTCTTTTGAAGTCATAAGAGAATGCAGAAATTCGCGCGCCAGGCGGGGCCGGATGCATACGCCCCACGGCGAGGTGGAGACGCCCGCCTTCATGCCGGTCGGGACGCAGGCGACGGTGAAAACCCTGACTCCGCAGGAAGTCCGGGAAATCGGGGCCGGAATCATCCTGGCCAACACCTATCATCTCTACCTGAGGCCGGGTATGGATGTTATCCGGGAGGCAGGAGGTCTTCACCTTTTCATGGGCTGGGACGGCCCCATTCTTACCGACAGCGGCGGATTCCAGATTTTCAGCCTCCAGAAACTGCGGGACCTCAGGGAAGAAGGAGCTTTTTTCAAAAGCCATATTGACGGCTCCTCTCACGTCTTTACTCCGGAGAGCGTGGTGGATATTCAGCATACCCTGGGTTCGGACATCATGATGCCCCTGGACGAATGCCTCCCCTATCCCAGCGAACAGGAATACGCCAGGGCCGCTCTTGAGCGGACGCATCGCTGGGCCGCCAGGGCGCTGGAACACCACCGGAACTTTCCATCTTTTGAATCCCAGGCTCTCTTCGGGATTGTCCAGGGCGGAATGTTCCGGGAACTCAGGGAGGAAAGCGCCCGAACTCTGGTGGCGATGGACTTCTCCGGTTACTCCATCGGTGGACTTAGCGTGGGCGAGAGCAAGGAAATCATGCATGAGGTTCTGGAGTGGACGCTCCCCTTCCTTCCCGCTGAAAAGCCCCGCTATCTCATGGGAGTCGGCACTCCGGAGGATTTTTTCGAGTGCATCCGCCGCGGGGTGGACATATTCGACTGCGTTCTGCCGACCCGCATCACCAGAAACGGCACCGTGATGACTTCGCAGGGAAAGCTGGTTCTCAAGAACGCCAGATACAGAATGGATTTCTCCCCCCTGGATCCCGGGTGCTCCTGCTTTGTCTGCACCAACTTCTCCCGGGCTTACCTCCGTCACCTCTTCATCGCGGATGAGATCCTGGGGCCGCGCCTGGCCACTTTTCACAATCTTCATTTTCTTGAGAATCTCATGAGAAGTATCAGGCTTTCCCTTGAGGAGGATCGCTTCACTGAGTTTGAGGCCGATTTCATGAAGCAGTATCATGGAACGGGGGAAATGAATCCGCAGATTTCGCAGATTACACAGAGAACCGGGGGATAGAAAAGAAATGTTCGGGAAGAAGTTCTGTGAAAAAAGTTTTGCTCCGGGAGGCGATCTTCTCCGGGCGGCACGGCGGCTTTCGCAGCCCGGAAACTCAGGAGGATTTTAAGGACGGTATAGCGAAGTGAACTGCGACTTCTGGCGCTTGATAGCCAATCTGCTATTGACAGAGCCAGGGGTTTTATGTTGGAATGTGGGAGCGTTTTAGGTCGTCTCAATCCCGGCCTTAAGAGATAAGCGGAACCCGAGGGACGAGAGAAAGGAAGTAATTACATGGAGTGGCAGAAGTGGAAAAACACGGTCTTGACTTTCCTCATCGTGGCGGTCTGTGTCGGCTGTGTCTTCGTAATCTACGATTTCAAGGGCAAGAAATCCAACATCAAGCTGGGACTGGATCTGCGCTCCGGCTCGCACATCGCGGTGCAATTGATCCCGGTTAAGGACCCGACCAGCGGCAAGATGCGCACCATTGACGACCGCATCGTCAACAATACCATGCAGATCATAGACAAGAGGATAAACCCCGATGGGACCAGGGAAGTTCTCATCCAGCGCGAGGGGGCGGATCGGATCATCATAGAGATTCCCGAGGAGACCAATCTCGTGAGAGCCGAGAAGATGATCCGCCAGAGCGCCTACCTGGAGTTCAAGGAGCAGTATTATAACCCGTCCAAAAAAACCATGGAATGGCGGACGGTTCTTGACGGTAAGGCCCTGGCTTCATCCGATGAGGGTTTCGGTTCCGGGGGCGGGCCTCTGGTTTCTTTTTCTCTGACCAAGGAGGGGGCCAAGGAGTTTGCCCGGATCACCGAGCGCAACGTCGGAAAGCCTCTCGGGATATTCGTGGACGGCAAGTTGATTGACGCTCCCAATGTCCGCGAGCCCATCACCGGCGGCGCCGGCGAGATAAGCGGGGGCAGCCTGGACATAGACAAGTGCAAGGAACTGGCGGATATGCTCAACTCCGGCGCCCTCCCGGTCAAAACGGAGATCCTGGAGTCAACGACGGTGAGCCCCGTTCTCGGAGAGGAATCCCTGCGCTACAGCCTCATCGCCGGGATGATAGGCCTGGGGCTTGTAATTGTTTATATGATCATCAATTACGTTGTTCCGGGCGCCCTGGCCAATCTGGCGCTCATTATCTACACATTGTTGCTCCTGGCCAGCATGGTGCTGGGCAAGTTTGTGCTGACGCTTCCAGGCATCGCCGGTTTCATTCTCTCCATAGGAATGGCGGTCGACGCCAACGTCCTTATTTTTGAACGGCTCAAGGAGGAGCTATGGGGCGAAAAGAGTATTCGCTCCTCGGTGGAGGCCGCCTTCAAGCGGGCCTTCAGTTCCATCCTTGATTCCCACGTTACCACCTTCCTCGGAGCCATGATTCTCTATATCTACGGTTCCCAGTCCATAAAGGGCTTCGGGCTGACCCTTATGCTCGGAACTGCCTGGAGCCTGATCACCGCGGTCTTTGTGACCAGGGTTCTCATGGACGACGTGGTGGACAACAACCTTATTCTTAACAGGAAATTTTACGGCGCATAAGGAGGCACGGCATTGTTCTGGCAGCATTTCACAACGCATGACATCGTGATGATGGTCATCGCCCTGATCATCATGGGCTGTTTTTCTTTCTGGGCGCACACCCTGAGGAAAAAGCCTTGCAACTTCATCGGCAAAAGGAATTACTTTTTCATTTTCTCGGCCATAATGATTATAATCTGCATCGGCACCCTGGCGACCAAGGGCTTAAACCGCGGGCTGGACTTCACCGGCGGCACGATCATGGAGGTCGGCTTTGTCGGTCATCCGGATGCCGAGGCAATCCGTACATCCCTTGGGGAGTTCCGGCAGGATCTTATGGATTCGAAAATTCAACTCCAGGGGACTCCCACGGAGAATACCTTTGGGAAAGAGAAAAAGACCGTTCAAAGAGTTATGCTCCAGCTCAAGACTCTTAACAACGACGAGGTTGAGGCTCTGACGGCGAAGTTTAAGGAAAAATTCGGGGGCCTCGAGATCTTCAAGGTTGAGAGCGTCGGTCCCGTGATCGGCAAAGAACTCCAGGACAAGGCCCTGCTGTCGCTTCTCATCATGCTTGGCCTCCAGCTCGTCTATATCACCTTCCGCTTCGGCACCCAGATGCGCTACGGGTTGGCGGCCGACCTCGGCATGATTCACGACGTCATCATCATGGTCGGCATCTATTCTCTGGCCGGGCGCCAGGCGGACTCGCCTTTCCTGGCGGCCGTCCTGACCGTCATCGGCTATTCCGTGATGGATGCCATCGTCATCTTTGATCGGATCCGCGAAAACCTGAAAGTCATCAAGAAAGCCACTTTTGAAGAGATCGTTAATACCTCCGTCAACCAGACGATGACCCGCTCCATTAATACCCTCATAACGGTGCTCATCACCCTGTTCGCGCTCTACTTCTTCGGCGGGTCCACTCTGAAGAATTTTGCCTTTGCACTCCTGGTCGGCGTCACCTCCGGAGCCTATTCCTCCATCTTCATATCAAGTCCCCTCCTGGTCATGCTTGACAAATGGGTCAAGGGCCGGGAAACCGCGGTGGCTGCGACGCGGCGGAACGCCCTGCTGGCTGAGGAAACCGCTCGCAAGGCCGCCAAGGTTGTAAGAACCGGAAAGAAAGATTCTTCCGTCCTCGATGAGGACTACCTGGACGTGAGCGAAGTTCAGGATGACGTCTCTTCGGTTTCCAAGGCGCCTGCCAGGAAGAAACCCGCCTTCAGACGCAGGAAAAAGTAGTTTCCGCCTGAAACGGGGATGAGAGGAAAGGGGTCCCTGATGGACGATGATTTCGTGCAGTCCAAGATTGATGCGCGGCTCCGGGAGGAGCTCTTAGAGAAAAAGTCATCCCCCGTCCCGGTAATCATCCAGATGAAGGACGTCCCCGGAGAAGAGGACCGCCTGGAAATAGAGAAGATGGGCGGCCGGATCCGGAAGGATCTGGCGATTATAAATGCATTTTCAGTGGTGATTCCGTCCGACGGAATCCACTCTCTGGCCTTCAGCCCCCGGGTCAAAAAAATCTACCTTGACGGCAAGATGGGAGTCGTCGTTCACTGAGAGATCGGCTCCTGCATCTGCGTGCGGAGCATTTCCAGTTTAGACCGCGTGAGTTGGTCGTCGGGATTGATACTTAAGACTTTGTTGTAGGCCAGCACGGCATCCCGGAGTTGGCCTTTCCGTTCGCAGACGTTTCCAAGGCAGACGAGGGCCTCCATGTCCTCCAGATTGGAGCGGAGGGCAGATCTGAATTCCCCTTCCGCCTCGTCGAGGAGATTCATCTCCAGGTAGAGCTTTCCTAGAGGGAAAAGAATTTCCCGGTCATCCGGGCGGATTCGGCGGATCCGGCGCAGGGCCTCCATGGCCTTCTCCTTGTCCTCGTTGCGCATGAAGATTCCATAGAGCTCCTGGTAGCGCCCGATGCCTTCATCAATCATTCCGTGGCTGATATAGGTTTCGGCCAATTCCATCTTGAGTTCGAGATTGTCCGGGTATTGTTCGCAGGCCTGGTTGAGGATCATAATGGACTTTTCGGACTCCTCCAGCTCGGAGAAAAGCCGGGCCAGTTTGATTTTGTACCGTATGGTTTCCTCGACATCGCCCTGACGCTCGATAATCTTGAGCATCCGGAGGCGGGCATCGGTGTTTTCCGGAAAAAGGCCGATGATTTTCTGGGTGTAGGTTCTGGCTGAATCAAGGTCTCCTTTTGCCATCAGGATATCGGCCAGGCGCTCATAGCGCTCCGCGACAAACTTGGGAAGTCCTCTAATCGCCAGCACTCTGGCGGATTGCTCAAGGGCGTTAAGGTCAAAAGGGTCCATATTGGAAATTTTTCCATAGACTTCCAGCGCCTGCTCCCACTCCATCTGCTCTACGTGCTGTTCAGCCTGCAGTCTTAAAGAATCAAGTGTTTCGGTCATCCGCTTTGCTCCTCCATCGGTACGATTGAATTTAGATGTATTAAACTTTTCGGGGAGATTTCCTGCTGTCCATCATTTAACAATTTATTAACAAACGGCGCTTTCAAAGAAGTAAGTGGGATGTTATAATCGTTTTGTAATAGTCAGGATGAGGAGGTACATGTATGAGCGATATGAAGATCGGCGAAAGCAGCAGCTACGTTTCTTCTGCGCATACCGAAGGAAAGCCGGCGCATAAGCCCGATGAGAAAGAGATCGCCCATCCCCAGCCGCGGGATTCGGCCGAAATAAAGGTCTCCATCCTGCCTCAGGACCCTCTGGTTTCAAAACCCGAAGTAATCAGCGTTCCCAAGAGTGATGTCGGGAAGGATCTTAAAGGTGCGCGTGTCGTCACGGATGACGCCGGTTTTCCCAAGGCCATCGCCGACACAGACGGGAATTACTTCTATGATGTGGGGACACCGCAATTTGACCAAGTCAACGCCCATATCACGACGAGCCGCACTCTCGGCTTCTACCAATCCCTTCTGGGCCGGGAGATTCCCTGGGCCTTCGGGGACAAGATAATCAGCGTCTTCCCCCATAAGGAAGAGGGGGCCAACGCTTATTACTCCCGCGAGGAGGGGTCTCTTAATTTCTTCTATTTCGATGCCAAGGGCCTCGGTAAGATGGTACAGACTTCCGAGTCCGAGGACGTTGTCTCCCACGAATCGGGACACGCCATACTGGACGGTCTGCGTCCCGACTATATTGAGTCCTATGACACGGAGACTATGTCTTTTCATGAGGCGTTCGGTGATGTCACCGCCATGCTTATGACCATGCGCGATGAGGAAAATCTCAAGCAAGTCGTAGTGCAGACCGGGGGCGATTTGAAAAAGCCCAACTTGCTCAGCAGCCTGAAGAACCGAATCTTGAGAAAACAGGACAGTAAGGTCGATCTGACAAAGCCCAACCTGATAAGCAACTTAGCCGAGGAGTTCGGACGGGCGATACACCTGGATGACAGCAATCCGGCCAACGATCAACAGGACTACCTCAGGACCGCGATTAACAATTACACTTACACAGATCCCTCCCAGCTTCCGGACAGCCCCTCGGGGGATGGTCTGTCCAATGAGGTTCACAGCTTTTCGAAGCTTTTTACAGGCGCCTTTTACGACGTTCTGACGGCGGCCTGTGACAAGCAGAATGACAAGCAGAATGCGTATAGTAAGGACAATCTGGCTGCTCTTAAGACGGCCGGAGACGATCTCTCGAAAATATGGGGCAAGACGCTGGAATTTCTGCCAGTCTCCTCAGTTCGGTACCGGGATGCGGCGCGAGCCATGCTCAAGGCCGATGCGGCCCTGGGCGGCAAGTACCAGGATGAGATCAAGAGCGTTTTCGTAAACAGGAAAATTCTCGCCAAGGGGGAGCCTTTCAAGATGGAACTTCTTAAACCCGGCGTCACTCTTAACAAGACGATTGAAACCAAGGAGGAAGCTCTCGAATTTCTGAAGGGGAGTATGGCGAAATTTCGCCTGCCCGGAGGTTTTGAGCCGAGTGACGTGGAGTTCCACAAGAATAACGAGAAGGAGCAGTACCTCAATTACGAATATGCCGCCAAGGTTCCCGTCACCTCAGAGAAGGGCGGAAAGTTCGAAGGCTACAACTTTGAGGTCAAGGGAGGATTGGCGCTCGGCTTCAACAAGGACGGGAAAATGCTGAATTATCACTTTGACCCGATCAATGAGGAGAAGACTGCATCCAGCCAGGCTTGGCTGGAAAACGCCATCCGCAAGGGCCAGGTCTATGAAGCAAAGGGCCAGGGAGAACCGAAGTTCGGGGAAATTCCCGATATCTCACGCTATAAAGCGGTAGCCTATACGGATGCCCAGGGTAATAAGCTCATCCGGAGAATCCCGGTGATTGATCTATAGGGTTTTTTGTTCGCACTGTTTCACAGAAAGGCGTCCCCGCCAAGGCGGGGGCGCCTCTTTGCGATGATGAATCTGTAGGGGCGCCCCTGCAGATATTTAAAGGGAAATTAAGCTCTAAGAGCGAATGAGGTGGTATGCAGGCAGCTATTGGTTTGGTAGAGACCATGAGCATCGCCAAGGGGATTGAGGCTTGTGACGGGATGCTCAAAATGGCCGAGGTGGACCTGGTTGAGGCCCACCCGATCTGCGCCGGAAAATACATCGTGCTCATCACCGGCGATGTTGACGCCGTGCGAAGTTCCGTTGGCCGCGGGGTCGAGATAGCCGGCGGTACGCTCGTCGATCAGCTTCTCATCCCCAATGTTCATCCCCAGGTAATCCTGGCCCTTTCGGCCGGCGTTCCCAGGGAAGCTCTGGAGGCGCTCGGTGTCCTGGAGACCTTCACGGCGGCCTCCAGCATTCTGGCGGCTGATTTCGCCGTCAAGGCGGCCGGGGTGGACCTGCTGGAGATCCGCCTGGCCCGGGGTATGGGAGGAAAATCCTTCGTGACCCTGACGGGAGAGGTCGGAGCGGTGCAGGCGGCGGTGCGTTCGGGAGCGGAGGCCATTTCAGATGATGGCGCCCTGGTGCAGAGTGTTGTTATACCCAGGCCCCATGAATCCATGGGGCGGGTGATTCTCTAGCGAGGAGGATTGAGGAATGTCCGAAAGATACCTGGAGCAGGCCCTGGGGATGATAGAGACCCACGGGCTGATCGGTTCCATTGAGGCGGCGGACGCCATGGTCAAGACCGCCAACGTTCACCTCCTGGGAGAGGAGCGGATAGGCGGGGCCTATGTCACGGTCATGGTGAGAGGCGACGTGGGCGCCGTCAAGGCGGCGGTCGAGGCCGGGGCCGAGCGTTGCCGCAGAATAGGGGAGCTGGTTTCGGTCCATGTGATTCCGCGTCTCCATCCTGACGTGGAATTTGTCCTCCCGACCAAGGAGAGGGCGGGAGATATGTCTGAAGGGAGGGTCAAAGGTGGCACTGAAGGTGTTTCTCGGAAGCGACCACGGCGGATATGAACTGAAGGAAGATTTGAAGAAATTCCTGGATGAGTCCGGCTATCATGTCGTGGACTACGGGTGCTACAGTGCCGATCCGGTGGACTATCCGGATATCGCCCTCCTGGTCGCCGAGACGGTCTCTCAGAATCCGGGCGCGCTGGGCATCATTATCGACGGCGCCGGCATCGGGAGCGCCATCACCGCCAATAAAGTGCCGGGCATCCGGGCCGCTCACTGTCACGAGGCTTTTACGGCCAGAAACAGCAGAGAGCACAATGACGCCAACATTCTGACGCTGGGGGGGCGGGTCATAGGGGTCGGCCTGGCCAGGGAGATCGTGAAAGTCTGGCTGTCCTCGTGCTTTCTGGGCGATCGCCATGCCCGGCGGGTGGAGAAGATGATGTCGGTTGAGAGAAAATACATCCGCGAAAGCTTTTCGAGGTGAGAGTAGTATGGATATTCAAAAGATGGTGGATACGATTACCCGTGAAGTCATGCAGAGCTTGAATAAAGGGGCCTCAGCTCCTCCGTCCGGGCAGGTGCTGGTCGTCTGCGGGTCGGAAAGGGCCGAAGAGGTTTCCCTAGCCGGTTTTTTGGGAGCGGTTGAGGGGTTGCTCGGCGCGACCTGGCTGGTCCCGAGAGACTTGAGATCGTCCCTCTCTTCCACGGTCCTGAGGGGCGGGGCGCCGGTGCTGGCTTTTGAAGAGACTCCGGATGTTTCGGATCTCGTCGAGAAGTGCAGCTGCGTAGTCATCGGGATCCTGAGCCTGGGAACGCTGGCCGGGCTGGCTCTTCTTCTCGATCAGGATCCCGCTGTGCGCCTGGTCGAGAAGGCGCTGGTCAGAGGCAGGGAGGTCCAGGTTTACTGCTTCCTCCCGGCTTTAACTCCCGCTCTTAAGATGCGGGCTGACTCATATATGAAAGATCTGGCCGCCTCGGGCATGATCGTAAAGGGCGTTTCCGCGGATGTGGCGGCGGGTCCTGTTCCTCAGGCCACGCCGCGCAATGGCGGTAAATCAGCCTGTGCGGCGATCTCCCAGGGGGAGTGCAGCGCCTGCGGCCACTGCGCCAATCTGGTGGCGGAGAAGGTGGGGGCGGTGATGGAGGCGGGCGCCTCCAGGGTTTCATCGGCCATGGGCATGACTCCGGCCTCCTCGGACGTCGGGAAGATGATAGACCACACGCTCCTTAAGGCTGATGCCACCAGAGACGAGGTCATCAAGCTCTGCGATGAGGCCAGAAAGTACACCTTCGCCTCGGTCTGCATCAATCCGTCCAATGTCAAGCTTTCCTCCGAATGCCTGCGGGGCACCCCCGTCAAGGTCTGCACGGTCATCGGCTTCCCGCTCGGGGCGACCACCAGCATGACCAAGGCCATGGAGACCCGTGACGCCATCGCGAACGGGGCCTCCGAAATAGACATGGTCATCAACGTGGGGGCCCTCAAGGCCGGAAACTACGAACTGGTTCAGAAGGACATCGAGGCGGTCATCGAAGCCGCCCAGGGGGCCCTGGTCAAGGTGATTATAGAGACGGCCCTGCTTACAGACGAGGAAAAGGTCACGGCCTGCCTCATGGCGCGGGACGCGGGCGCCGATTTCGTCAAGACATCCACCGGTTTTGGTCCCGGAGGGGCCACCGCCCACGACGTGGCCCTCATGCGGCAGACGGTCGGCCAGTACATGGGCGTGAAGGCCTCCGGGGGCATTCGCGATTTCAAGACCGCCCAGGAGATGATCCAGGCCGGCGCCACCAGAATAGGCGCCAGCGCCAGCGTGGCGATCGTCAAGGGCGGCGGCACGAAGCAGGAGAAGGGGTACTGAGTTTTGCCACTGTACAAGGCTGAGGGCATTGTCCTCAGGCGCAGGGCGCTTGGT
Organism: bacterium; assembly: GCA_043798715.1. Taxonomy (GTDB): domain Bacteria; phylum Vulcanimicrobiota; class JAZDOK01; order JAZDOK01; family JAZDOK01; genus JAZDOK01. Next base: position 13,008 of record JAZDOK010000079.1, on the reverse strand, counting down.
GAGTCGGACCTGGTCGTCACTCTTCTCTCCCGCGACGGGGGCAAGCTTGACGCGGTGGCCCGGAGCGCCAGGAAGCCCGGCAGCCGTCTGGGCGGGAGACTTGAGATTTTCAGTGAAGTCAGGCTTCTTATGGCTCAGGGCCGGACTCTGGATGTCATCAGCGACGTGGAGTTGACGAATCCGCATATCAGGGTGCGGGGGGAGCTTAATCTTTTCAGCCATGGCGTCTACCTTCTGGACCTCTTTGATGCTTTTGTGGAAGCCGGAGGGGAGCCGAACAACCGGTATTATTTTTCGCTTAAACACGCTCTGGAGGCTCTTGATTGCGGCTATTCCTCCGGACTCGTCCTTCGCAAGGTACAGATGGCTCTCTCCTCTTCGCTGGGCTATTCTCCCCAATTGGAGCACTGCGTGGAGTGTCGGGGACGTTTATCCCTTACTTACTTCAGCCCCTCTCTGGGGGGCGTGATCTGCGGTGAGTGCGGACCGCTTTCGGCCGATTCTCTCAAAATTCTCCCGGCGACGCTTCAGCTCTGGAAAAACATGGGAAGTTTGCCGTTATCGGCCTTAAGAGAGTCGGCCATTCATCCCGATCGGATGGCAGAGCTGGCCTCTTTCCTGGAAAAACATCTTGAGTACCGTGCGCCGAGAAGGATCAAGAGCCACTATTTTCTGAGTGTCCTGAACGGAGTTGGAAAGATGAGAATCATGGGCCTGGATGTGGGGGACAGGAGGATCGGAATAGCCTTGAGTGATCCTCTGGGAATGACGGCCCAGCCGCTGGCGACTCTTCGCCGGGACCGGAATACTTTCGTCGGACTGCTTCACCTGCTCAAACAGCATGAGGTGGATAGAGTGGTGGTCGGCCTGCCGAAGAACCTGGCCGGCGAGATCGGCCCCCAGGCGGAAAAAGTTTTGGCCTTTATCAGGGAATTTCAGAATTCCACGGAGGTTCCAATAGAGACCGTTGACGAGCGTTTTTCCACGGCTGAAGCCAGGAAAATACTTATTGAGGCCGATGTCGGAAGGAGCGGTCGAAAATCGGTAATTGATAAGATTTCGGCGGCCCTGATCCTGGATGGGTATCTGACTCGCCGCGGGCAAGGCGGCCATGAGTAAATTTCAGAGGCTACTCAAGGTTTTCAGGATCATTTTCTGGGTGTGTTTCGCCTGTCTTCTCATCTGCGGAGCGGGGGCCTTTTTTCTGCAGCAGGTCATAACTCCGGCCGGCGAAGGGCCCAGCAGGAAAGTTGTTATCGAGCGGGGAGACTCCCCGGCTCAAATCGCCGAAAACCTGAAGAGGGAGGGTCTCATCAAGAGTCCCTTCGCCTTTCGGCTCCTGGTGAGACTGGCGAAAGTCAGTGACCGTCTGCAGGCCGGTAAGTATATCATCTCGCCGCGGCTCAGCACCTGGCAGATTATCCTGCAAATACGCAATGGAGAGGTGATTCCTCCTCAGAAGATCACCATCCCCGAGGGTCTGACGTCAAGGGATATCGTGGCCATACTGGAAAAGAGGGGAGTTTTTGCCGGGATACCCGACGCCGGGGACCGGTTTCTCCGCCTGGTGAAAGAAAAAAATTACGAAGGGTATCTATTTCCCGAGACCTATGAGTTTCCCGATACCGACACGCCGGAAGCAGTGATGGAGCGGATGAAGGCCCTCTTTGACCAGGTGGCCCTGCCTCTGTGGAAGACCAGGCAAAAGGGTCTTCCGGTGGACTTTTCAGGGGCGGTCATCCTGGCATCACTGGTTGAGAGAGAGGCCTGCCTGGATCGGGAACGCCCCATCATCGCCGGGGTCTATTACAACCGCCTCAGGAAGAAGATGACCCTGGACTGCGATGCCACCATTCAGTTTGCCCTGGGAGATGTAAGGGAGAGTCTTACTTTAGAGGACTTGAAAGTGGATTCTCCCTATAATACCTACAGCCATCCGGGTCTTCCGCCGGGTCCTATCGCCAATCCCGGGAGGGAATCTCTCAAAGCGGCAATGAATCCGGCCTCCGTGCCATATCTCTACTACGTCTTAAACGAGATTAAAGGGGATGGGAGCCACAGTTTCTCGGTTAATTACAAGGATCATCTCACAGCGATCTCGAAGTATATGAAGCGATGATAATGAGATTTCTCATTCCGGATATGCTGGTGGAAAAAGTTCTGGATATAGACCTCGAAGACTTGAGGGCCGGCGGCTTTGATACGCTCATCATGGATCTGGACAACACCCTGGTCGGGTGGAGGGCCCGGAGTGTCCCGGATGAGATCATCTCCTGGATCAGGAATGCCGAGGGAATGGGTTTCAGACTCTGTATTGTCTCTAATTGCGCGATCAGCGGCCGGGTGGCGAAATTCAGCCGCCTGATGGGAATTCCGGCGCTTCCAAAGGCCATTAAACCGCGGCGGAAGACCCTTCTCCGCGCCGTGAAGATGCTGGGCAGTTCCGTGGAGGCTACAGTGGTGATAGGGGATCAGATTTTTACGGATATTCTCGGGGGCAACAGGATGGGCGCCTTCACGATTCTGGTGAGGCCCGTGGACAGAAGAGAGTTCTGCACCACTCTGATTCAGAGGCTGGCTGAAAAGTTCGTCCTCTTTAATTTTAGAAGAAAAGGGCTTCTGAATACGAGGTCCTTAAAGAAGGGAATTATTGAAGACGGTTGAGGGGGGGGATTATCTTGCAGAACCGCACCACTTGTGTTATAATTCTCAAAATACCTATTAAGGCTGAGGAGTCTGCTTTATGATTACTGGTGCGCTCAGAAGAGATCTCGGGGAAGTCCTCATCGAGGAGCAGCTCATAACCGAGAAACAGCTCAATAAGGCTTATGAGCAGCAATCCCGCACCAACGAAACCCTGCCGAAGATCCTGGTCGGCATGGGGTTTGTCACCGAAAAGGACATCACCGAAGTCGTTGGGAAACAGATGGGGGTCAAGTATATCGATCTTGACTCGGTCGATCTGGATCCTGAGATGGCCCGCTCCATCCCGGAACATCTGGCCCAGCGCTACAAGGTGATCCCGGTTTCACAGAAGGAGAACAGGCTCACCCTGGCGATGGTCGATCCCTTGAATGTGATTGCGATTGACGATATCCGCCTGATCACCGGTTTTGACATCGAGCCGGTGATCGCGACCGAAGATGCAATTCTAAAGGCGATCAACAGGCAATTCGGCGTCACCGATCTGGCGGAAGTTCAGGAGACGGTTAAGGATATCGCTTCAACGGACTTCGGCGGCCTGGATGTCGAGGAAGCGGCGGAAGAAGAGATAGCCCTCGACAAGCTCAAGGAGATGGTTGACGAGGCGCCTATCGTCCGCGTGGTTAACCTGATTATTTCCCAGGCGATCAACGACAAGGCGTCCGACATTCACATCGAACCCGAGGCGAAGGTCGTGCGGGTGCGCTACCGGATAGACGGCATTCTCCACGATGTCATGTCCCCTCCCAAGCACATACAGGCCCCGATGGTTTCGCGTATCAAGATCATGTCCAACATGGACATCGCCGAGCGCAGAATTCCTCAGGACGGAAAAATCCACCTGCGGCATGATAACAGGGAATTCGATCTCCGCGTTTCCAGCCTCCCCACCATTCACGGGGAGAAAATCGTGATGAGAATTCTGGACAAGTCCTCGATTCTGCTCGGCTTGAATAAGCTGGGATTCTTTCCGGAAATTCAGGCGATTTTTGAGTCCATCGTGGAAAAGCCCTATGGTATGATCCTGGTCACCGGGCCTACCGGTTCGGGGAAATCCACGACGCTTTATTCGGTGCTCAATAAACTCAATACCGGCAATGAAAACATCATTACCGTGGAAGACCCGGTGGAATACCAGCTTCCCGGGGTGAACCAGGTGCAGGTCAATGAAAAGGCCGGTCTGAACTTTGCCAATGCTCTGCGCTGCTTTCTCCGGCAGGACCCCGATATCATCATGGTCGGTGAAATTCGAGACCTGGAAACCGCCAGAATTGCCATCGAAGCGGCCCTCACCGGGCATCTGGTTCTTTCGACCCTCCATACCAATGACGCGGCGGGCGCCATGAGCCGTCTTTCTGAGATGGGCATCGAGCCGTTCCTGGTCGCCTCATCGGTGATCGGAGTTCTGGCCCAGAGGCTGGTCCGCATGGTCTGCCCCAACTGCAAGGAACCATACAGCCCCCCGGCGGAATCGGTCAAGAGATTCGGCCTTATGGCCTTCACCGATTCCGATATAACTTTTTACCGGGGCCGCGGATGCGATCATTGCAAGATGACAGGCTATAAGGGAAGAAGCGGAGTTTTTGAACTTATGCCGATTACCGACAGGGTCCGCAGCCTGGTGTTGCAGCGTTCCTCGTCCGCTGAAATACGCCAGGCCGCCATCGAAGAAGGTATGAAAACCATGCAGGATGACGGCTTGAGAAAGGTATTAGAGGGCATGACCACCATTGAGGAATGCCTGAGAGTGATTTACGTTGAAAGTGATTAATTTCGGAGGTGGGACGTGCCGGAAGCTGGCCCGCTGAAACATTCGATGGATGAACTCCTGAAGGTGACGGTCGAGCGTGGTGCCTCTGATCTGCACCTGACGGTGGGTCTTCCTCCCATGCTGAGAGTGAGCGGCAAATTGGTGCCGACGGAATTTCTCCGTCTGATGCCCGATGACACCAAGCGCCTGGTATACAGTATTCTGAACGACAAGCAGAAAGAAAAATTCGAAAAGACCTGGGAACTTGACTGTTCCCACGGAGTCAGGGGTTTCGGGAGGTTCCGCGTCAATGTCTTTAAACAGCGGGGGGTTGTCGGCGCTTCGCTTCGGGCCATCCCGAGCAATATTCCTTCCAGGGCGGAGCTTCACCTGCCGCCGATCATAGAAGAGATTGTGACCAGGCCGCACGGACTGATCCTGGTGACCGGGGCGACGGGGATGGGAAAATCCACCACCCTGGCCTGTATGATTGACATTATCAACGGCGAACGTGGAAGCCACATCATTACCATTGAGGACCCTATCGAGTACATTCATCCACACAAGAAGTCCATGGTCAATCAGCGGGAACTCGGCCAGGACACCCAGAGCTGGGGAAATTCACTGCGTGCTGTTCTCCGGGAGGATCCGGATGTAGTCCTGGTCGGCGAGATGAGAGATCTGGAGACGATTGCCGGGACGCTGACGGCGGCTGAGACGGGGCACCTGGTTTTTTCCACTCTTCACACGGCGGGGGCCGCGGAGACAATCGACTGCATAATCGATGTCTTTCCTCCTTATCAGCAGCAGCAGATCAGGATTCAGCTTTCCAGCGTGCTGGAGGCTGTCTTTTCACAGCAGCTCATCCCTCATGCCAGCGGGGTGGGCCGGGTTCCGGCAGTGGAGGTCATGATCGCGACTTCGGCAATAAAGAATCTGATTCGGGAGGGAAAAACTCACCAGGTGTATAATGCTCTGCAGACAGGTTCACGACATGGGATGCAGTCGATGGAGCAATCTCTCTTCGATATATACATGAGCCGGCAGATTACTTATGAAGACGCTGTTTTACACACCATGCATCCGGATGATATGCGGAGAATGATCGAGAGCGGCGGGGCAACGAGGAAAGTGTAAAATTCGGGAGGTGAAGAGTATGTGGTGGTGGCTGGTTCCTCTGGCAATCATAATAGTGGGCAATCTTACCAAACAATAAAAGGGGGGCTTTTCTTTCATGGCTGTTTTTGTGTATGAAGCCCGTGATGCAACGGGACAGTTGCGAAAGGACTCCATCGAGGCTCAGAACGTCCGGGCGGCGACGCAGCGACTGCAGGAGCAGAAATTTACCGTCATCAGTATAAAGGAAAAGACAGGGACGGCCGCTCAAACGGATATGCTGGCCTGGTATCAGAAGTTCAAAAGAGTCAACGAACAGGCTCTAACCGTATTCAGCAGGCAGTTTGCGACGATGATCAACGCCGGCCTGGCCATGGTCAGGTGCCTTGACATCCTCTCGGAGCAGACGGAAGACAAGAAGCTGCAACAGGTACTTATTCAGGTGAGAAAAGACGTTGAGGGAGGCTCGACGCTCTCGAATGCCCTGGCGAAGCATCCCACCGTTTTTTCCACTCTCTATACCAGCATGGTGAAAGCCGGGGAGATGGGCGGCGTCCTGGATGAAGTGCTGGATAGGCTGGCTAATTTCATGGAGAAGGACTTCAGCCTGAAGAAAAAAGTCAAGGCGGCTCTGACTTACCCCCTGGTCATTCTGGTCATGGCGGGCGGCATCGTCTTCTTTCTGGTCACCTATATTCTGCCCACCTTCGTCGCTCTTTTCGAGGGCATGCAACTCGCCCTTCCTCTCCCTACTAAAATTCTAATTGGCGTCACGAAGGCGGCAAGAAATCCACTTTACATCATTCCGGCCCTCATCATGATCGGTGTCGGCGGATTCCTTCTGAGTCGCTATGTTCAGACCGCCGTGGGGAAGAAGCAGTTTGATCTGCTCAAGCTGAACGTGCCGGTTTTTGGCCTGTTGAACAAAAAAGTGGCCATCTCGAGATTCTGCCGGACTCTGGGCACTCTGCTTTCCTCCGGTGTGCCCATCATGCAGGCCCTCGAAATCGTCGGAAAAGCGTCGGGCAATGAAGTCATCGCCGGTACGGTGACCAAGATCCGCGAGAGCATCCGAGAAGGAGAGAGCATCGCCAGCCCTCTCGGGGCCAGTGGGATGTTCCCTCCCATGGTGACCCAGATGGTGGCTGTCGGAGAAGAGACGGGGAACCTGGACGCCATGCTCTCGAAGATTTCTGATTTTTACGATACGGAGGTGGAGTACCTCCTGTCATCGCTGACCTCGATGCTCGAGCCGATCATGATCGTCGGTATGGGCGCCGTGGTGGGATTCATCGTTATTTCCGTCTTCCTGCCCCTGTACAACCTTATCGGACAGATGAACTGAACGAAAAGAATCCAGAAGACAGAATTCAGAATCCAGAATGGATTGAACAGAACTTCCGGGTCCTGTTAAATGGGGTGAATTAGTTCGCCCTTTTTAGTGATTTGTGATTATGGATAACGAGAAACTTTCGCTGCTTTTAAAGGCCTATGCGAGAACTCGAGATGCTGCTCTCAGGGAGAAGATTATCTGCGCCTGCATGGCTCTGGCACAGTCACTCGCCCGAAAATTTCCCGAGTATCTCAAATTCAGGGAGGATCTGGTTCAGGTCGGATATATAGGCCTGATCAAGGCCGTGGATGGTTTTGACCCCGGACGGGATACCCAGTTCAACACGTATGCTACCCACTTAATCAATGGGGAGATCAGGCATTACCTGAGGGACCGGACAGAGGGAATCCGCCTGCCGCGCTGGATTAAGGAGGTCAGTCACCGGGTCAACCTTTATATCGCCGATTTCATGCAGAAGAACGAACGCCTTCCGAGCGTGGAGGAGATTTCCCGGGAACTGAATATTGCCACCGAGGGAGTTGAAGAGATTGTCAGGGTGAAAAGCCCGGTTTTCTGCCAGTCTTTCGATGCTCTGAAGGAGGCTGACTTTGACATCCAGAAAATCAAGAGCCTCCGGTATGAGGATTTCAAACTACCCATGGAGGATCGAATTGTGCTCATGCAGTCTCTTGAGAAACTCAAGACAATCGAGCAGAAGATTGTGTATCTTTTCTTTTACAAGGATCTGACGGAGACGCAGATAGCACAAAGAATGGGGTTTTCGCAAAAAAAAGTTTCCCGCGTTCTGCATAGTTCTATATTAAGACTGAAAGAATTTCTGACAAAGGAACTCTGGTGAGACGTTCGAGCGTTTTGACGCGTTCGACGATTGACGGAACTCTCTCAGCCGGCATTGGAATCCTGGCATTTGGAATTCCGGTTCTGATCCTGCCTTTTCTGGAAGATCGCTTCCAGATTCCCAAAGAGGCATTCTTCTGGTTTCTGCTCACCTGGATTTCTTTTTTCTGGCTCCTGAAGAAAATCTATTTCCCTTCCGGGATTCGGCTCCATGCGTCTCATGTTCTGGGGACCGGCTTTCTGTTAACATGTTGTTTTTCATGGATTTCCTCCCATGCTTTTCTGCCCGGCTTGTGGGAGATGATTCTCCTTGCAGGATGCGTATTTTTTTTCTTCATCGCCTCAGACATCATGACTCCCGACCTTCTCCGTCGCGCACTCTATCTGGCTTTTCTGGCTGGAGTAGTTGCTTCGTGTTACGCGCTCCTTCAACACCTGGGACTGGATCCGCTTTCCTGGAAGGATCCTGTTTTAGTCAGGGAGAGGGCGACCGGAACCCTTGGAAACCCGAATTTCCTGGGAGCCTATCTGGCCATGATCCTGCCCCTGGGCCTTCAGATAATTCTGGAACAGAAGAAGAGGGTCGGCCTGGCGCTCCACATCCTGGGATGGAGTCTTTCCTGGATGGCCCTGCTTTCCACCTTGAGCCGGGCCGCCTGGGTCGCCTTTTTTCTTTCCATCCTCTTTTTCATGTTCGGGCTTTATCGCACAGGCCTTTCCTATGGCCGAAAGAGGCTCGTGTGCCTGGCCCTGATCGTCCTGGCGACGATTCTCTTCCTGCCTTTTATGACGCAAAAATTCTCTCTCCCCCCAGTTCAGGAAAGAATCCGCTCCAGTCTTAATATCAAAAAAGATCCCAGTCTGGCTGCTCGTCTGCACCTCTGGAAGTCATCGCTTCAGATCATGATGGTCCATCCTCTTCTGGGGACGGGTCCAGGCACGTTTTCCTTTGCCTATCTTCCCTTCCGCAAAGGGGAGCCTCTTTTCCACCGTGAGCGCATGCTTCTGGCCGGAACTCCCCACAATGTATTCCTGGAGACCGCCTCCAATACCGGCATCCCCTCTCTCCTCATTCTCATCGGGATAATTTTTGTTTTTTTTCGCTCGTTTATTTCCGGATGGCGCGCTCGGCCTCCGGATGAGCGCCTGCTGAGCCTGGGGATTCTTTCCTCCGGATTAGCCTTCTGGAGCGGGAATCTTTTCGGCTTCAGCACGCTTCCGACGACATTACTCTGGTGGTTTCTCCTGGCCGCTTCCTGCTATTGGGCTTTCCCTTCTTTTGCGGGGGAGGGAGTCGCTCTGGAAAAAAGAATAGATTTCAGGCGAAGGTGGCCCATAGCCTTGGCTGGTTTGCTCCTGCTTTTCAGCGCCGCTATGGCGATCTACTCGGTTCATGCGCTGAAGGGAAATTATTTTTTCGGGAAAGCCCAGAATATTAATGAGGAAGCCAGGGAACTCCTGACGGCCGGGGCCGGGACGCCCGTTCTCTGCGAGAGGGCGGGAAAGTCGTTTGAGTTTTTCAGCCGGGCTCTTATCCAGGACGGACTTCGCGAACGCTACTGGCTGAGCGCGGGAAAATTTCAGGAGGAGTGGGGATTAAGGACGCGGCTTCAGATATGGATCGAGGGGGCCATAAAATGCTACCGGCAGGCCTGCAAGCTCAATCCCCTGGATCCCTACCCCCTGGCGGATCTCGGCCGGCTATACGGGCAGATGGGACTTCGCCTAGGGGGAAAATACCGGGAGCTCTCCATCCAGAGCTACCACGCCGCTCTTGAGAAGGATCCCTACAATGCTCATTTCTGGAAGGATCTTGGCAATACCCTTATGCTCCTGGGCCGTTTCAAAGAGGCCGAAGAGTCCTACCGGAAGAGTCTTGAAATATTACCCGGGGCCGGGATTCATTTGAGCATAGGAATCCTGTATTATAATATTGGAGATATAAAAACTGCCAGGGAGCACTTTATGGAGGTCCTCAGGCTGGAACCTGAGAACCGTCAGGCCCGGGGTTTTCTGGAGAATGGCGGCGGCCCGAAGTGAGCGGTTATGGCAGAAGTTAATGATTTAAAGAGCATTCTTTTCAATCCGCTGTTTGTCACCTTTCTGGTTCTTTTCACGGGACTTTTTTTGGGGAGGCTCAGCTTCAGGGGGTTTTCACTCGGAAGCGCGGGCGTCTTTTTTGCCGGCCTGATCATCGGATGGCTCGGATTAAGCGCGTCGGAGTACATCACTTCGATCGGCCTTCTTATGTTCATGTATGCCCTGGGGATACAGGGCGGGCCCAGTTTTTTTAACGCTTTCGGGAAAAATGGTCTTTCCTATTTTCTGATCGTCCTTACGGCCTGCCTGTCGGGTGCAGCCTGTTCGGTTTTGAGCGGTTATGTTTTCCGGTTGCCTACGGAGGCGATTTTAGGAATTTATACCGGAAGTCTCAACAGTTCATCCAGCCTGGCCATCCTGCTGGAGAAAGGCTGGAACCAGTCTCTTCTATCCAGCTACGGGGTCGTCTATCCAATCGGCCTCGTGGCAGTGATTCTTTTCGTTCAGATTATACCTGCTGTTTTAAAAAAGAATCTGGCAGTAGAAGCTAAAAGCATCGAAGAATCGGCTAAATCCCATCAGGATTACCTTCTGGCCAGGAAATTTCTGGTGGAGAAGGTCGAACTGGATGGGAGAAGGCTCGACACCCTCGACATCCGCAGCCGGACAGGCGCAACACTCTCGAGGATCCGAAGAAGGGGCCGTATTATCGTTCCCAATGCAGAGACGACCCTGCGCATAGGAGACGTCGTCCTGGCGGTCGGGGCCGAGGAGTCCCTGGAGAAGGTGCATCAACTGCTCGGGAACGAGACCCATGATGACCTCGAGATTGACCCGGCGGTTGAGGCCCGCCAGATCGTCATCACCAATCACTCGTTGCATAACGTCAAGCTGGGGGACCTGGGAATATCCCAGAATTATAAAGTCGTGATCACCCGGATCTGGCGGAGTGGAGTGGAGCTGGCGCCTTCCGGCGATCGGCCCGTGGAACTGGGGGACACCCTGGTGGCGGTGGGGAAGACGAAGTATCTGGATCGGCTGGTCGACTTTCTTGGAAAACTGGGGAAAAGCGCTGTTGAGATGGACCTTCTTTCCATGTCGCTCGGGCTGGCACTGGCCCTGCTGGTCGGGAAAATAGGAATTCCTGTTCCGCTTCTCGGCCGCATTGAAATAGGGTACGCCGGGGCGGCTCTTCTCATAGGGCTGTTTTTTGGGGCCATCAGGCGCATCGGCTTTTTGACGGGTTATATGTCGCAATCGGCTGAGTCAATTCTTAAAGAACTGGGCCTGGGCCTGTTTCTGGCGGGGATAGGGGTCAAGTCGGGAGCCGGGATGATCAACCTGGATACGGCGCTGGTACTGAAAGCCGTGACATCCTCAGTCTTTCTGCTCGGGGCAAGCATGCTCTGCGTATATCTGCTCAGCCGAAAAATTCTAAAGATGAACGCAATCAACAGCCTGGCCGCTGTCTGCGGGGGGATGGCCAGCACCCCCGCCATGGGAACCTTAAAGGATATGACGGGGTCCGAGGCCCCTTCCTTTATAGTTATTGCCATCTATCCTCTCACCATCTTCGGGCAAATTTTGACCTCCCAGGTGCTGGCTCTGATTCTCAGCCATTGGCATTAAGCCGTCATCATCGCCGTGAAAATAGGGACATAATACTATTTTCTAGTGCCGGGGAAAGTGAGGCGGAGGAACCTCGGGCGGTAGAGGGAAGCGTCGGAGAGGCGGGCGAAGTTTGTTGAATTGGCGGCATAGGTTATGACGAGGCCGCCTTTCCAGGAAAGCTCGGGGTGGGCCTTGGCCGCATAGCAGAAGATGTCCTTGCCGCCTTTTATTTCCGGGCAACGGTAAATGAGTCGATTTTTCTCCCAGGGCCCCCAGGGGTAGGGGGCGGTGCGGGCTAATATTTCGCCGGAGAAAGCGTCTCCGCTGGTTATTAAAATATACTGCTTTTCCATTTCTCCATACTGTCTTCTGCCTTCTGTCTCCTGTATTCTCAGGGAGACGGAATATTCCGTGGCGACGCCGGGAAATGGGGAAATGGGGACATAATACTATTTACCGAAACCCGGCAGGGCGAGGCGGAGGAACCTAGGGCGGTATAGCGAGGCGTCGGTGAGGTGGACAAATTTTGACCTCCCAGGTGCTGGCTCTGATTCTCAGCCATTGGCATTGAGCCGCCGGCATCGCCGGGCCTTTGAAGCAGTGTGAGTCATCCCGTCGCCCGCCCGTTGCCTCATGGCAAAATGTTACCGAAGGGCCATTCGTTGCCTCATAAATAATGTTACCGAGGGAAGTCCAGGATCTGGTTCACTTTCCGGGCAATTCTTTCATTCAATTCAAAAGGGTTCAAGCCCTTCATCCTCAGTTTTAGCCTGAGAACGTCCTTTGCCGAAAGAGCTTTACATTCTATGAGGCGTTGAAAAGGCGTCTTCGGCTCGTCATACATCTTGACCATCTTGCTTCCAACACGGCGCTTTGAGACCAGCTTCACGGAGGGGCAAAAGAAATTTACATACCAGTTCCATTCCTGCTTATACAGGTCGTTTAGCATCTCTACGAGGAAGGGCTTGTCAAATCTGTCATACCCCAGAAGCTGGCGGACATGGGTCCAGTTCTTTTGCTCGATATGAGCATTGTCGTCTTTCTTGTAGGGGCGGCTCCTCGTGAACTTGATTTTCTTGCCTTCGGCGCGTTCCGAGCAATACTTCCAGAGGTGGTGATTAAGAAACTCGGAACCGTTGTCGCAATCAAAGCCTTTCAGTTCGAAGGGCAAGGACCTTTCGATGTCGCGAACGGCTGCAAGAGTTCCCTCCTGCCCTTTGTTCCAAATCGCCCGTTGCTCAACCCAACCGGAGAAAATGTCCACGCAGTTGACCGTGTAGACAAAATCACCCGCCAAAGAGCTTCCGCAATGGGCCACAGTATCCGCTTCAAGAAAACCCGGTTGGGTGACATCCCAGTTGTCAGTTTTAATGGGTATCTGGCTCTTGAGCAGAGAACCTGGCCTGGTGCTGCAAAGCCCCCTTCCCTTGCGGAGAAGTCGTGAAGGCTTGAGGAGGTGCGTATTCCACGGCGAACCGATCAGCGATTCCACGCGCAACCGATCACTGATTCCACGGCCATCCGATCGCTGATTCCACGGGCAACCGATCGCTGATTCCATAGCCATCCGATCGCTCAGCGGTGGCAGAGGTCTAAA
>JAZDOK010000078.1:0-22319 GCA_043798715.1 bacterium | reverse complement strand
TATCCATGCGCGCCTCAAGTGGTCCACCTTATAATCAATAGGCCGACTCCGTCGGCCTATTGCACGCTGAATTAGTAAAGTTTGTTAGCCGCTCAGGAGGCTTTGGGGTCCTCTTTGGCCTTGTGCTTTCCGGCGATGACGTTCCCGATGCCGTTGACGACGGCCCCGGCCACTGAGCCGGCGATGCCGCCCGGGGTGGCCCACTCGGCCATATCTTTGAGTTTGTCTTCGACGGACTTGGCCTCCTTGGGCTTGGGATCTTCTTCCTTGTTGGCAGCCTTTATCTTCATGTAGGTGTCATAGACCGACTTGGCGATGGGGAGGGCCACGGCCACGATCCCGGCAGTGGTGGTGATCCCGGCGGCAGCGGCCACGGCCATGCCGACGCAGGCGGCGGTGGTGGCCGCACCGGTGGCGGTGTCAAGAACTCCGTCCACCACTTTCTGGGTGCGTCCCTCTTCCGGCTTGGCCTGAAGTCCCTTGAAAATCTGCTCGGCTCCATTGAAGGCCTTGTATCCTCCGCCGATGGCGCCCAGCTTGGCGGCCAGCTGCGCTCCCACCAGGCCCCATAGATATGGGCGGGGACCCTGTCCCCGGGCCGCGCCCCAGGCCTCCCAGCCGCCTATGTTGGCGGTAGCGCCTAAAGCCAGCTTGAGCGGCTTTTCGACGACGAGGCGGGTCGAGTGGAGGCCGTCAATGACCTTGTCGGATACTCCGAGGTTGCGCAAAAATTCATGGAACTTGGTGTCCTTGGCCACGGAGGTGAGGAACTCGTCCCACTGGGTGTCCTTGGCCATGGGCGTATCCTGGTAATGATGGGTCTTCTGATAAGTGGCCGGCGGGAAGGCCTTGGGCGCCTGGTCGAAGCCGTAGTTGTCCGGAAGGTAGATGGACATTCCGTGGGAATCCTTGACCAGTTTCCCGGTGTGCTCCTCGGCGATGACCGCCCCCTGGACCGAGGCGATGACGTCCTGGGCCGCCTTTTTGACGGCCTGATCGCCCACCCTCGTATCGGCGGTTATTTTTTCAGCGAAGTCCTGGAGGTCGCGGTAGTCCACGTAGGGCTTGTAATAGACGGCGTTACAGTAACGCTGGGTCTTGCTGATGATCTCCCGGGTCACTTCCTTGTCTACATTGCTCTCCTTCAGTGACTTGGCCAGGTTGTCTATAGAGGCTTTGACCCCGTCCATCTTCTTGAGATCGATGGCCGACTGGGTGGGGGTGAAATTTTCGGCCATGGGCTGCTTGGCGCATTCATATACATAGAGCTTGGCTACTTCCTGGGGCGTCAGGGTCGCGGCGCCATCCTGGATGTCTTTCATGATGGGGGCGAAGGGCGTGGCGGCCCCGGCTTCGTTCTCCTCGGAGCCGATCAGTATCTTGGCGCTGTCCTTGAGCTGGTGGGCGACTTCGGCCTGGCCCATGAGGCAGGCGTCGAAAGCCACGATGTCTATTTCCTTGCCGGCCGTCTTCCCGGCGTCTTTCAATACCTCGGCCAGCTTCTCGTTGGAGATGATGTGGCCGGTCTTTTCATCCTGCATGGAGCCCAGGTAGCCGGCGCCGTGGTCCATGAGCACCACCATGTAGTTTTCAGCGGGATAATTCTTGATTCCCCAGCGCAGGAAATCCTGGAGGTTCTTGGGATCCCCCATGTCCACCGTTCCGAGATCCTCCTTGACGGGGGAGATGATGTTGCTGGTGAAAGGAGGCACCAGCCAGTGGAGCATCTCCTGGTTGGGATCGAGCGGAGTGGGGTTCTTCTGGATTTCGTAGCGCTTGGCCCCGCTCCAGTCATGGGTATATTTGTCGTAAAACTTGGGGCCCCTTGATAACTGGGCCACCAGGTTGACGTCCTTGTTGGTTCCGACGGTCTCCAACTGCCGGACGTTGGCCGTGGCTAGGCCCTGGAGGTTGTTGTTGCCGTCAAGATAGAAAAGGACGGTCCACTTCTTTTTGGGCGGGCCTTCTTCCTGTGGCGGGAGGCCCTTCATCCCCTTCATTTTCTTGAAGGAGAGATTCACCGTGTCGGGCGCAAGCTGGGTCGGGTGCTCAAGCTCCTTGGCATACCCGTCTTCCGCCTTGGTGGGGTCAATGGGGCTGGGTCTGCTGGACATGTAGTCCCGTACCAGGTTGCCCTTAATTTTGTCTAGCTCCATAAAGTCAGCCTCGCTTCCGTCACAGTCTTAGATACTTTATCATTATACTTGGAAGAGGGATGGAAAATCAATTGTTTGCCTCTCGGAATTGTTAACAAATTGTTAATTTTTTACAGGAGTTTCCTGTTCGAGGGTGGAATGATCGTAAAAACTCTTCAAAAAAGAGGTGTTCCTATGCAAAGTGACGACATATTTCCAGTCCTGGAACGCGCCGTGGAAATCGGAGCCTCGGACATCCACCTCGTAGTCGGCCGCCCGCCGATGGTCCGGGTCAAAGGTTCCATCGGACCCCTCGAAGAATTCCAGCCGCTCTCCCATGATAATATCAAGGGAATGATCTACGGGGTTCTGTTCGATGAGCAGAAACAGAAGTTCGAAGAAACCCTGGAACTGGACTGCTCCTACAATATCCCGGGACTCTCGCGTTTCAGGCTTAATGTGCACATGCACAAGGACGGCACCGGGGCGGTTCTCAGGGTCATCGGCTCCCAGATTCCCACGCCCGAACAGCTCATGCTCTCGGAGGCCGTAACAAAACTGACCGCTCTGCAAAAAGGATTGGTGCTGGTTACCGGGCCGACCGGCAGTGGAAAATCCACAACGCTGGCATCCCTCATCGAACTCATCAACCAGACCCGCCGGGATCACATTCTGACGATCGAAGATCCCATCGAGTTTGTGTATGACCAGAAATATTGCGTCATCACGCAGCGGGAGGTGGGGAGCCAGACCCTATCCTTCGCCAATGCCCTCAAGTCCTCGCTTCGCCAGGATCCTGACATCATATTGGTGGGGGAGATGCGCGACCTGGAGACGATTTCCCTGGCCATCTCGGCCGCCGAGACGGGGCACCTTGTTTTCGGCACCCTGCACACCAGCGATGCGCCTCAGACCATCGACCGGATCGTTGACGTTTTCCCACCCTACCAACAGCAGCAAATCCGGGTTCAGCTCGCCAACTCGCTCAAGGCCGTCGTCTGCCAGATACTGATCGCCAGGGCTGACGGGAAGGGAAGAGTCGCGGCCAGGGAGATTTTGATCGTCAATTCCGGAATTTCCTCCCTCATCCGGGAGGGCAAGACGCACCAGCTCTACGGCGCCCTGGAAACCGGGGGCAAGCTCGGCATGATCACCATGGACAAATCGCTCTCCAACCTCTTCCTCCAGGGTTTGATTACCAACGAGGAAGCCTTGGCCAAGTGCCACGATCCCGACCAGCTTAACGCCTATCTGAGATAGTTCTAGAGAGGAGGAATACGGGATGACTCTGAACGAGGCCCTCAGTTTTTTGATTCAGGTCAAGGGTTCCGATCTCCACATCAAGGTGGGTCTGCCCCTCATGATTCGCCTCAAGGGGGAACTGACCCCCACCAAGATGGATCCCCTGACCGAGGAGAATGTGAGGGAGATGCTTTTCTCCGTTCTTACGGAGGCCCAGAAGAAGAAGCTGGAGATGGAGCGGGAACTGGACTTCTCCCACCACATCGAGGGGATCTCACGATACCGCGGCAATATTCTTTTCCAGAAGGGAGTCATGGGAGCGGTGTTCCGGGCCATTCCATCGGAGATCCCTTCCCTGCAATCGCTTGCCCTGCCGCCGATACTCTCCACCCTGGTAGAAAAAGAGCAGGGGCTGGTCCTGGTTACCGGCCCTACCGGATCGGGAAAATCCACCACCCTGGCGGCGATGATCGACGCAATCAACACCAGCCAGTACAAGCACATCCTGACCATCGAGGACCCCATTGAATTCGTGCACGAGGACAAGAACTGCGTTATCAACCAGAGAGAGGTCGGCTCCGATACGCTCTCGTTCGCCGAAGCCTTAAGAAGGGCCCTGCGCCAGGATCCCGACGTCGTCCTGGTAGGGGAAATGCGCGATCCCGAGACCATCAGCATCGCCATGACCGCCGCCGAGACGGGGCATCTGGTTTTTTCAACCCTGCACACCAATGACGCCAAGCAGTCCGTGGACCGCGTCATCAATGCCTTTCCTCCGAACGAACAGCACCAGGTCCGTATGAAACTGTCTCTCTGTCTTCTGTCGGTTATCTCCCAGCGGCTCGTGAAGAAGGCCGACGGATCCGGGAGGGTCGCCGCCCAGGAAATCATGATCAACTCACCCACCATCCGGAAGCTGATCGAGACGGACAAAATCGGCAACATAGACAAGGCGATCGAGGAATCTTCCACCTATTACAACATGCAGACCATGAACCAGTGCCTCGTCGGTCTAATCCGCTCGGGGGCGATCAACGAGAGCGATGCGCTGGCCATCAGCAACAATCCCAACGCCCTGCGGATGCAGATGAAGACGGCGAACTTCGCCTCCCAGCACCCTATTGAGCCCGCCCCGCAGGCAGACACTACCGCTCCAGGAGGTTAGAAAGCCATGCCGGAAAAATCAGAACTATTGGAAAAAATGAAGCAGATCCCGCTCTTCCAGGGCCTCGATGAGGGGGTTCTCCGCGCCCTTTCGATGGGTGTCACCGAGCGGACCTGCCCCAGGGATGAACATGTCTTTGAAGAGGGGGAGCCGGGCGACGCCATGTACTTCATTCTCTCGGGAGAAGCGGCCGTCCTCAAGACCGTGGACCGCGAGAAGAACGACTATAAGTCACTGGGTATAATCGCCGAGGGGGAGTTTTTCGGAGAAATGGCCCTTTTTGACAACCAGCCCCGCTCGGCCACCATTATGGCCCGCACCGACCTGGATCTCCTGCGCATCTCACGCCATGATCTCATGGAACTTCCGGACATGGACGCCAAGACGGCAACCGACGTCCTTTCCGGCATGATCGTGGTTCTCTCGAAAAGGCTCCGGGAGAGCGGCCGGGAACAGGTGGCGGTCTATGAAACAGGAAAGGTCATCGCCTCCTGCCGGAACATAAGCGAATTGATCGAAGAGGTTTTTTCCATTGTAATGCGGGCGGTGCCGGCGGCGGATTCAGGCATCCTGGCCCTCTACAACAAATTCACCGAGGAGTTCGAGATTAAAAAAAGCACGGGTTTCAAGGCAGAAGAACTGGGGGACCTGGGCCTTTCCGGAAGTGAACCGCTCCTGCGCATCCTCAGGAAGAGCCGCATTTTCCACGAGGGAAATCCTTCCGAGGAGGAACTTTTCAAGGACGGGCGTTTTTCCGACGCCAAGGCGCTGATTGCCTACCCCCTTCTTTCGGGTGATAACTTCCTGGGCTTCCTGGCCCTATTCAGCCACAGCCGCGAGAGGGCCTTTACCTCCGCCCAGAAAAACCTTCTGATAGGCATCTCAAGCCAGGTGGCTCCGGCCCTGGAAAATGCTTCCTTCAGGAAAGAAGAAGATGACCGGATGAGGCTCCGCCGCATCCGGGTCTAGAAAATTCACGAAGCCCTCGCTTACCAGGACTGAGCCGCTTTTCCGGCTCAGTCTTTTTTTATCAGCCTGACTTTCACCGGTACTCCCGGAGGGAGTTGAACCCGGATGCGCAGGGAGGTGGAGACTCCGTCCGGAGAGGTTTGTTTTTCGAGAATTTCGGCACAGGCTTTTCTGTAGAACTGTTTTGACTTGAAGGATTCGGGCATGGGGGCCATATCCACCGCGTAGTCGCCGGGGAGAGCGTTCAGGACGACGCCGTCCAGGGTGACCGACTCGCAGTTGGTATTGAGGAGAATCACCCATGGGGCGTTGTGGTTTCCGTCGTTTTCGTGAAACTCGGAAAAAAGGTGCCAGGGTTCAATAACCCGGGTCGTGACCTCTCTTCCGTCCACGGAAACGAGAAGGTAGTGCAGAAAACCGCCCTTTTCCGGGGGAGCATACATGGGGGCCCCGAGTCCCGCGGTGGTGGTGTAACGGACACCCTGGTGAACTTCGGAGGCATAGAGATGTTCGTGCGCGGAGAAGACGGTGTTGACATGATATTTCGCAAAAAGGGCGACCAGTTCGTCGCGGTTCTCCCGGGAGGCGAAATCCATGTGCTTGTGTCTTACGGTGTCAAAGTCCAGGTTGAGAGGCGCAAAGGGCGGGCGGTGGAAGAAGACGAAGATATGTTTTTTTGCCTTGTTTTTCTCCAGGTCCTTTTTGAGCCAGGCCATCTGCTCCCCCCTGATCCATCCAGCGTCCCCTTCCATGTCGGTGTTAAGGAGGATGAAGTGGGAATTTTGAAAGTCAAGGGAATAATACGATTTCGGGCTGATCAGCCTTTTATAGATCTCGCGTCCGCCGGCCCCATTGAATTCATGGTTGCCGGGGGCCAGGTGGAATGGGACGGGCAGTTTCTTTATAACCTCCAGGGAATTGCGGTACTGCTTTTCCGTCTCCTCGGCGGTCCGCCCCCCGGAGACGAAGTCTCCGGTATGAAAAACAAGGTCCGGGCGAAAAAGCGACACTTCGCTTATGATGCGCGGGAAAGACTCGGGTAACGGGGCTTCAGGGCCGGCCGACCGGTTGTCGCCGAATACGACGAAGCGGAAAGCGCCATCTCCGGCGGGCACCGGGAGACAAGTTGCAGCCAGGCAGCTCCATAAAACCAGAAGAATAACAAGAAATTTTCCATTGACTCGCACAGATTTATTCATAAACATTTTTCCCTTCCATCAGCGGAACAACTCTGCCTTCTGGATTCTGACTCCTGCCTTCTGAATCCTAACAAAGGATTTCTCTTTTTTCTGGGCGAAACCTCCTCTTTGGAAACACTTCCCATCGCCATGAAGCCATTCCTGGAGGAGCTCTGTGAGAGCTAATGAAGTTCTGCTCGGCCAGTATATCCGCCCCATAGATGCGCGGGGACGGGTTTCTTTGCCCGAGCCCTTCAAAACCGCCATGTCTCCCCAGTGCGTCGTCACTTTGGGGGAAGGCGTTTTTCTGCGCCTTTTTTCCCTCGATCGCTGGGAGGAATACCTGGAGCGCATCCATGAAAGTGGGAATCTCAGCGATGAGGAAATGGATGAAGTCTCCAAGGTGGTCGCCATGAGCTATATCACGAATCCCGATCGCCAGGGGCGTCTGGCGATTCCCATGGAACTTCGGGAGTATGCAAGGCTGACGGGCGACATTCTCTTCTCCGGAAATCTCTACTGGATAGAGATCTGGAACCAGCAGCTCTGGGAGAGCCACATCGCGTTGAAGAAAAGTTAACATCCTGTTAACAAGGTTTCCTTTACTCTCTTTCATTTCAATGGTAGAATAAAAAACAGAAGAGCATCATAGATTTTTTACCACAATTCATAAACATGGAGGTCTCAGGTGGGAGAAATAGACAGGCTTTCGGTCCATTCCCTCTCAGGGAGGGAGTTTCTCGATAAAAAGAAAGTGCCTGAGTCTTCAGGGCCGGAGCCTCTTTCCGCACCGGTGGACCGGGTCACCCTGAATTCCCGGAAGCAACAGGATTCAGGGCCGGTTTCCAAAACGGGCGGGCCGGGGCAGTCCGATCCTGCGGCGAAGAAAAAATGGACCGTTCTTTATTATTTCGCAGGGAACAACAATATATCGGGAGACATGCTGACCAAGATGTCGCGCCTGGAGCGCTTCGGCAGCGATGAAAATGTAAACGTAGTGACGCAGGTAGGGCAACCCGATAATTCTCCCTATCCCGGGACCACCCGTTTCTTCGTCGAAAAGAATCCCAACCCCGGTCCGGAGCCGGTGCCGCTTCATTCCCGGAAGAGGCCCGTGGTATACGGTCCCTCTCAAGAAGGCACTCTCCGCACGGCTCCCACCCTCGTCTCCCCGCCGGTGGAGAAGCTCGGCCCGGTGAACATGGCGGAGCCTGAGGCCCTGGCTGATTTTGTTTCCTGGGGCATGAAGACCTATCCGGCCGAACACTACATGGTAGTTCTCATGGATCACGGCTATGGGTTCCTGGGCACCATCCAGGATGACAAGTCCGGGAAACTCATGTCCACGCCCGAGGTCGGGGCAGCCCTGGCCTCGGCCGAAAAGAAGACTGGTCAGAAAGCCGATATCGTCGGTTTTGATTCATGTCTCATGCAGCAGGCGGAAGTTGCTCACCAGCTGGGGGATAGCGCCGGCTATGTCGTCGGTTCCGAGGAAGTCGAGTATCCCTTCGGATTCCCGGAGGGCCGGATGGTGGGCCGTCTGGAAGAAGAATTAAAAAATGGCGCAGTGGAGCCGGACCGCCTGGCCCGCCTCATGGTGGAGGAGGGCGCGAAAGATCCCGCCATGAAGACCATCTCCGCCGTTGACTTGAAAGAAATGAAAGCCCTGGAGCAGTCCGTGGACGGCCTGGCCGGGGTCCTCATGAATTCCTCTATATCCAAGGAGACCCTGCGGAAGGTAATCACCTCCACCCAGTTTTACTGCAGCGTCTTCCCGGAGGACAAGCTCTGCACAAACTACCGGGATCTCTACGATTTCTGCCAGAAACTCATCCAGAGCCCCGACATAAAGGACCCGAAGGTGATGGAGGCGGCTCTCAAGACTGCCGATGTCCTTCAGAAGGCGGTAATCGCCCAGAAGCAGCCGGGGGAGGGCATTGAAAATTCCCACGGCCTTTCCATCTACCTCCCCGCCAACGGCATTCTGGAATCCTACGAAGAAAAAAGCAACCGCCTCAGCGCAAAGCCGAAGGAAGCCTACCTTGACCTCTCCTTCTCTCAAAAGACCCGCTGGGACGAGTTCCTTCAGTGGGTGGGAGCGGACGGAAAGTAACCTGGTGAGATTTCCCGGCGGTTTCTTTGGAAAATGTCTTTCCGTTTTTTTGTTGTTCTTTTTTCTTTCCGCCTGCATCGCCCATTCCAAGGAGCCTCTTTCCTACGATTCCCTGCAGGTCTATTTCTCGCCGCAGGGAGGATGCCAGCAGGCGATTATCGGGGAAATAGGGAAGGCGAAGAAGACACTCGACATCGCCATGTTTTCCTTCACCAACCGGGAACTCGGCAATGCGGTAATCGCCGCCCAAAAAAGGGGCGTGGAGGTTCGGGTAGTCCTGGACGAATCCCAGGCTAAAAACAAGTATTCAAAGAAAAACTATTTTTTAAACAACGGGCTTCCCATCCGCCTGGCCCGCGGCCTCGGGCGGGGAATCATGCACCACAAATTCGCCGTGATAGACAGTAAGGTGGTCATAACCGGTTCCTTCAACTGGACGGCCAACGCCGAAGAGAACAACTTTGAAAATCTCCTCGTCATTCATTCCCCGGTCCTGGCCATGAAGTATGCCGACGAATTCCAGAAGATTTACGGCGCGGCCGGTGAAGCTACTATAGAGCAAAAGAGAAAATAGCGGATGACATAGTCGTCCTGGAGGAGAAACTTCACCGGCGTGGAAGATTTTTCCGTGAGTATTCTGGTTTTGGCAATCGGATTCGCCGTCATCCTTCTCCTCGCGGGAGCTAAGATCGCCTGGAAATTTTACAGGCGCCATGAGGAAATGAAGGAGCTCTTATGCCCTATGCTCTCACCGGAAGGACCTCTTCAGGCGGAGCCGCAACTCCTCCTGGCTGAGACAGAAGTGGAAGCACCCCTGGAAGGTTCCGCCCCTGACGAAGCGCCCCAGTCCGCCGAGGAGAAAGCCCCCCCGGAGCCGTCTTAGACGGTCAGAATTATTTCATCAATTACGTGATTAAAGGCATCCAGAACATCGGCGTCAAAGTGGGTCCCCCGATGTTTTTCCATTTCATCCAGCGCCTGCTGAGGTGTAAGGGCGGCGCGGTAAGGCCTTTCCGTGGTCAAGGCGTCGTAATAATCGGTGACAGCCAGTATCCTGGCTCCAATTGGAATTTCGTTTCCCTTGAGGCCGTCGGGGTAGCCGCTCCCGTCCATTTTTTCGTGATGCCCGCGCACTAGGGGAATCATGGCCTTTAGAAATCCGACGGGGGAGAGCACTTCGGCGCCGATCTGGGGATGTGTCTTTACCCTGGTGGCCTCCTCCTCGGTGAGCGGACCCTGCTTAAGAAGGATGTGGTCCGGGATGTTCAATTTTCCTACGTCGTGCAGATAGCCGGCGACCTCTATTTCGTGGACGCTCTCTTCATTCAAGCCCATGCTTTTCGCCAGGATGGCGCCGATTCTGGCGACACTCTCCGAATGGCGATTGGTATAGGGATCCCGGGCATCTATGGCTTTCGAGAGGGATTTGACCGTGTCCACGTAGGCCTGGTCGAGCCTTTCATAAGAAAACTGAAGCTCCTGACCTCTCTGGGCGCTCTCGATGCCTACGGCCGCCTGAAGCTGCAGGGTGGCGAAGAGTTCCAGGTCGGACTTGTTCGAGGGAATCATGGATGAAGCTGTTTTATATTCCTGGATGGCCAGATCGAACTGTCCCCCGCGGGAGTAGGTGGCGCCGAGATTGAAATGCGCATAGACGCTGATGGGATTGAGTTCCAGGGCCTTCTGGTACTCCTCGATCGCCAGATCCAGATGGCCGATCCTGAAGTAAGCCGCCCCCAGCGAGTAATGGGCGAAGGCGTCTCGTGGATTTAATTCAAGGGCTTTTTTGAACTCGCTGACGGCCATGGTCAGCTGGCCGCTGGTGATATAAGCGATTCCCAGCCCGTTCCTGGCGGCGGTATCCCGGGGATTTGATTCCAGAGACGCTTTGTATTCCCTGATGGCATCCTCGTGCTGTCCGGCCTGGAAATAGGCCTGGGCCAGGCTGTAACGGGCATAAGCATGATCGGGAGAGATTTCCAGGGCCTTTCTGAACGATTTTACGGACTCGGAGAATTTTCCCGTCTGCGCATAGACCAGGCCCATGCAGTGATAGGCTTCGCTCTCGTTCGGGTTGAGCTGCACGGTCTTCTGAAAGTGTTCCAGGGCCAATTCGTATTTTCCCAGATTTTTGCAGAGCATGGCGATCTGGAAGCGGGCGTCCTTGTTCTTCGGGTCGAGCTCGATGCACCTGTTATAGGAAAGCAGGGCCAAGTCCATATTGTACTGTTTTTCATAGACCCGCCCTTTCATATAATAGGCCGGCGCGAAACCGGGTTTGAGTTCGAGAGCTTTGTCGAGGTGCTTGAGCGCAACATCCAATTGTCCCTGCCGGACGGCGGCAAAGCCGAGACGGTAGTGGGCCTTGATGTGTTTCGGATTAAGAGACAGGAGCTTTTCGAAACACCCGACAGCCTGGACGATCTTACCCGCTTCGAGGTAGCTGTTTCCCAGGGCGTAGAGTACCTGAAGGTGGCTGGGCCTGAGTTTCAGTTCCTCCACAAAGGAATGATTGGCTGATTCCGGATTGGATTTTCTGGCGTGACAGAGGCCGATGTGAAAATGGCCCAGCTCTATTTTGGAATTTATCTGGAGCGCCCGGTTAAAAAACTTGAGCGCTTCGTCAAGGCGGCCCAGGCAGGCGAAGGCAAGTCCTGCCGAAAAATGATTATAGGCGAGATCCGCCATGGAGGCCGCGTGATTTTCCCACTCCCTGAGGGCCAGTTGAACCGAGCCGGCCTGAAGAAAATAATCAATCCCTTCAAAGTCAAAATCCCCGTCCTCATCGAGCATCCGCTGCCACTCGCGCACAGCCATGTCATGTGATTTCAGGCGGGAGTAAACGACGCCGAGTTGAAAATGGGCCTGGGTCATAAGCGGGTTCAGATGAACCGCTTTTTCATAGTGCCTCATCGAAGAGGAGAGGTCCCCCAGGTCCTCCTGAAGTTTCCCCATCTCAAAGAAAGCGGCAGCGTCCTGCGGATTTTCCTCCAGGGCTCTTTCCAGCTTTTTGAACAGAAATTCCTGCTTCATCTTATTAACTACCTTATCACGACAGGGAGGTCAAAGTCAACAAGAGCCATCCGGGCGTACCTGCCGGGGATATCAGAGGAATTCAGAAGACAGATGGATAAGAATAATAACAGGTGTTCGGATTAAGGAAAATGAATCCACAGATTATGCAGAAAGAAAGGGAGGGGCGTGGAGAACAGATGAAACTCATCGTGTCAATGGCGCAGATGGCCGTCGTCAATTCGAACCCGGAAGAAAATCTCAGGAAGGGCGAATCTTTCATCTCCGAGGCCAGGCAAAGGGGAAGTGATTTGATATGCTTCCCCGAGATGTGGACCACGGGCTTCAACTGGGCCAACAACGAGCGGATGGCCCGGGAGCACCAAAAGGTCATAGAGCGGGTGGCCGGCCTGGCGCAGAAGTACGCCATCTGGATCAACGGCTCCATGCTCACCCTTAATGAAGACGGGAAAGTTTCCAACACTTCCATACTGTTCAATCCCATGGGAGAGAAAGCCGGCGCATACAGCAAAACGCATCTCTTCAGCCTGATACACGAGGATCAGCACATGGCTCCCGGGCGTTCCCTGTGCACGGTGGAGACGCCCTGGGGGCTGGTGGGCCTTACGATCTGCTACGACCTCCGTTTCCCGGAGCTGTTCCGGACCTATGCCTTAAAAGGCGTGAAAATCATTTTATCGCCCGCGGCCTTCCCCTACCCTAAAATTCATCACTGGAAGATCCTGGTGCGCGCCCGGGCGATCGAAAACCAGTTGTTCATGATCGCTGCCAACCAGGTGGGCGGCGAGGATTTCGGCCCGGACGGGAAAGCCACCTACTTCGGGGATTCCGTAATGATCGATCCCTGGGGCGAGACGGTCATTGAGGCCGGTGAAAACGAAGAGAGGCTCCTCACCGCCGCGATCGAGATTGACAAGGTAAACGAAATCCGGAGCAGGATGAAGGTTCTTCAGGATCGCCGCCCCGATCTCTACGAGCTGGGATAAAACACGCAAATAATTCAGATGTTTTTCATCAGCCACTGCCGGCCGCACATCACTTTAAAGTCGCAGGCGGGACAGGTTTGAGCGGGAAGGGATGCGGGAGTAAAAGGCAGGTCCGGGCGCCGGATTTCCTGTACCAGCGTATTTATGGCCTCCCGGTAGGAGAGAAGCGTTTTCCGGCGGTCCCTTTCATCCTTCCAGAGAAAGGTCTCCTGGATGGCTTTTCTTCCAAGAAACATGAGTGAGGCATTGACCTTGTCCGCCGGAACTTCCCGGTGGACGGCCAGGTAGAGAAGAATGTAGAATGGCAGTTGGACGGAACGAAGGGTTTTGGGCCAATCCTGCCTGGAGGACGAGAGAAATTTGTCCTTACGGGGCAGGTCGGCCTGGGAGCCGGTTTTATAGTCCAGAATGACGATCTCTTCCCCGCGCCGATCCACCCGGTCAAGGCGGCCTTTGGCCCGGATCCGAAGGCCCTTCCCCAGGTTCAGGACGGTGTTCGCATTCAACTCGCAAGCCAGGATTATCGAGGAGCGCCATGGATCTTTTTGATGCAGTCTCAGCACGTCTTCCATCCGGGTTTTGATCTGGAATTTTGCCAGGATGAGGCGGCCCGGAAGGTGCAGCCCGTATCTTTCCTCAAAGGCCTCCTCCACCAGGCGCGGGATCTCCTCAAAGTCCTTATCTTCGATGAGAAGATCCTGATTAGTTCTACCGCTGAAAAAACGGTTAAGAACCGCATGGACCATCTCTCCTCTCTCATCGGCTTTAAGGCCTTCATGCGCCGTATCCCGCTCCTGGAGACGGAGGACCCGGTGATAGTAAAATTTCAGGGGACATGAGAGGTAGTCGTCCAGGGCTGAGGCCGAGGAGGTGAAGTTCTCAAGATGCCTCACCACCTCGGGGCTTTTGGGAATTGCTTCCACCTCGTCCTGGGAAAAATCAGCCTTGAAATATATGTTATCGAGACGCTCAAGGTGCAGTGTTCTTTCTTTTTGCTGCTCCTCCCAGATCAGCTCTTCAGCCAGGCGGCTCTTCTCTTTTTCGTTCGACTCGGCGAAGAAGAAGTGGGCCTCTTCCGCGGAGCGCACCAGGGTGTGAAAAAGGTACCGCTCCAGCTCTTCGCGTTCCCGGCAGGTTGAAAGGCCCAGGTGCCGCCGCAGGGGAATGGGAAGGAGGCTGTCGCTGCGGGCGCCATCAGGGAGAACGCCCTCGTTTAAATCCAGGAAAAAAACCTTTTTAAAAAGGAGATTTCTGGCCTCCAGAAATCCCAGCACCTGGAGGCCCTTAAGCGGGGTCCCCTCAAAGGGGACCCGGACGGTTGCCAGGAAGCTCCGAAGAAGCCCGAACAAGTCGCGGATTCCAGGGAGGCGCTCCTCCCCTATCAGGCTTTCGCCCAGCTCTTCCAGTGCCCCCAGCATGGATTTTAAAAATCGTCCGGAATAAGGATGCTGAGAGGCGGAGCTCTCCTCGGCCAGGAAGCTCACCACCTCTGACAGGTTCCGGCTGAAATCGGCCAGGGAGGAGACGTGAGCAAAGGAGCGGAGGAGAACCCGGTGAATTTTCAGGAAGTATTCTTTCAGTACTTCCGGCGTGACGCTTTTCTCGTCCGCCCGGGCCAGCCTGGCGAGGCAGGCCGAAGTCAGAGCGGACGAGTCCTCTATTTCTTCCAGGGAAATAAACGAAGCGCCGCGGGGAGCGAGTTCCTCCTCGACCGTATGCCACAGGATTCGGGCGGCAGTGGAACTTTCGCCCAATTTCAGATTCTTGACATAGGGATGAAGAACCAGATCCAGGTAACCCGGCAGGGAGAAGAGACCCTTTTCTTCCCCCTCAAGGACGCGGGCCAGAGTTTCAAGCAGAGCGTAGATGGGCGTTCGGAGGAGCGGGTAGCCCATCGAAATGTTGTACTCCAGGACCCCGGGCAGGACCTGCTGGACGAGTGGAAACAGCGTGCGAGGTTCCGGCAGGACGATGACCTGGCCCTGGTCCGGGGGCGGCTCTCCCTTCAGAGCCTCCTTCAGGCCGAGGACTTCTCCGTGAACGTCCGCCGCCTGCTGGAAGAAGAAGCGGGGATTTTCAGCCGTTCCCTCCGGCTCTTCCGGAGTCACTTTGAGCTCTTTTAAGATCTCCGCCATTCCCGGCCCGTCCTGAAATAGAAAGACGACCTTTTCCCTTTCGCCCAGGGCTGAAATAATCTCTCTTTCGGAGCGGGTAAGGCGGTAGAGCCCGGCCATTATTATCTGCTCTATATCCGGAAGATGAAGAGCGCCGATGCTTTCCGCCGCCAGACTGTACCGGCTGGAACGGGTCGAGAGGGAAGAATCTTTGAGCTTGCAGTAAAAGTCTTCATAGAGCCGGTGGATGCCGCCCAGAAGAATCTTGAGGGTGCCCGGCATATCCGCGCCGAAGACTTGCCCGACCCCTTCGAGAGAACGGGGAGAGACCCGCTCTATTTTGAGATTCTCCAGGTCGGAGAGCAGGCGGAAACCCCAGGGCAGAAACTCCTCAAGGGAAAGAGGGAGAAGGTTCCCGGGGCCTGGCGCCTCCCGATGCAGGCGGTAGAGGATGGCCAGGGAGTCCAGATCCGAAACTTTTAGCTCTCCGGCTCCGCTCCTCTCGCAGATAAAATCCGCCAGGCCGTCCATAGAGAGAATGGATGGAGGTCGGAAGGGGCGGCCCAGTCTTCGGGCTATTTCCTGGCGCAGGAAGTGGCCGGGCCTCTTCCCGGGGAAGACGACCAGCTTGTTCTCCAGGGCGCGCCCGTCTGAAAGAAGCAGGTCCGCTGTTTCCCTGATCAGGTTGGTCCCCGGTTTGAAGAGTATAGCCCGTGCTTTCATCACTCGTCCATCCTTGTAAATGAACCGTCAGCGGTAGACATCTATGATTTCAGACAACAGGCGAAGAGCATCTTCCTTTTTTCTCTGGAAGGTGTTTCTTCCGATGATGGAGCCGAATCCTCCGCCCTCGCGGATGGCCCGGGCCTCCTCCAGGATTCCCGCGTCGTCGTCCTTTTTGGCCCCTCCGGAGAAGATGACGACCCGCCGGCCGTTGAAGGCGCTCTGAACAACGTGGGCCACGCGCTGGGAAAGAGTCTCCCTGGGAACGGCGTATTTTTCATAGACCGCTTTGGCCTCGGGTTGTTCCAGGAAGGCGGTGGGGAGCTTGACCTTTATGATGTGGGCTCCCATCTGCGCGGCCAGGTGGGCCGCATAGGCGCCGACGTCCAGCGCCGTCTCCCCGTCCTTCGAGAGTGAAGCTCCCCGCGGATAAGACCAGACGACGACCAGGAGGCCCGCCGCCTTTGCCTCGGCCGCCAATTCCCGGAGCTGTTCATACAGCAGGCGCCTTAAGGCCGTGCCCGGATAAATCGTGTAGCCGATCCCGATGCACCCCAGGCGCAGGGCGTCCCTGACCGAGGCCGTCTGGGCGTTCAGGGGGTCCGCCTCATCCTGGAGGACGTCGTGGTTGTTCAGCTTGAGGATGAGGGGGATTTGGCCGGCAAATTCCGACGCGCCCGCTTCCAGAAAGCCGAGGGGAGCCGCATAGGCGGAGAGACCCGCCTCGATGGCCATTTGAAAGTGGTAGCGCGGATCGTAAGCCGGGGGATTCGGGGCAAAACTGCGGCCGGGGCCGTGCTCAAATCCCTGGTCCACCGGCAGGATGAGCAGCCTCCCGCTTCCGGCCAGCCGGCCCTGGTTGAACAGCCGGTAGAGAGCGCCCAGAACTCCGGGATTTTCACCGGCATACCAACTTAGAATTTCCTGCACCCGTTCCGTCATGATTCTTCCTCCTTTTTCGGCTTTTCAAAGCCGCTTTATACTTCCAGCACCTGCGCCGCCTCGATATAGGCCAGGAACGCCTTAAGAGGGCGCCCCGGATATACCGGCCCCAGGAGGCTCAGGTAATTTTGGATCTGTCTTTCGTGCTCTTCGCTTCCTTCCTGACCGGTTTTAAAATCTATCAGGGTGATCTGGTTTTTATCCTGAATCACCCGGTCCACCCGGTAGAGTGAACCGTCCCTTCCGACGAATTCCGCCTCGGTCAGGATCTCCCTTCCTTCCCTCTCCTTAAACCATTCCGCCGCTTCCGGATTGAGGAGGAATCTCTCCAGGGTCTTACCGGCCCGGGAAAGGTCTATGCTTCGGCCCGGGCGAGTCCTCTCCAAAAGTTCCTCCATAAAAAGTTTTGAGGGTTCGGGCAGATATTTTATATTCCTCAAGACATCGTGATAAAAATCACCCAGCCGGCTCTCGGCCTGCCTTTTGGCCGTCCAGGGACGTTCAAATTTATCCTCGGCCAATTGCATGGCGTCGGGAACGGCCTCAAGAGGCTTTTCTTTTGAGGCCCCGGAGGCCGGGCAAAATCGTCCCCTGGTTCCGAATTCACCCTCTTCAAAAAGAGTCAGCCACTCCGCGCCCCGGCTCTTCGGGAGGACGACCAGGTTGTAGAGTTCTCTTTGGGCACGCGTGCAGATGACGTAGAGCAGGTTGAGCTGTTGGCAAAGCTCCTCCTCATGCGCCTCCAGGAAGGGAAGGGCCATGTCGGGCCGCTCGGGAAGAAGTCTCTCGAACAGTTTTTTATTCAAGCTTTGAACCGCCAGGGCCTTTTTCTCCTTGCGAAAATAGAGGCTCCCGGGGGAACGGCCCCGGTTGCCGTAGATGAGATTGATCACCACGGGGAAGCCCAGACCCTTGCTCTTGTGGAAGGTCAGGAGGCGTACGGCGTCGAGGTATTCCGGGAGGTTAACGTCGAAAGACTCCGCCTCCCGCTCTTCCACGGATTTCAGGAAGTCTCCCAGATTGTTTTTTCCCAGCTCTTCCAGGGCGCCGATCCCCTCCAGCAGTTTCAGGACGGCCCCGGCCTCTGCCGGGAAGTTCTGGAGAACGCCGAATTTTTTGAGCGCCAGGCAGACCAGGTCGTAGAGCGGAAGGTAGCCGACCGTTCGGTACAACTCAAGGAAGAGGCTGTCCCAGAGAGGCGCAAAAAGGGAGTTCTCCCGGAAGGAGATATAAAGGTGATCCCCCCGGCTTCCTGAGAGGTGGCCCGAAGCGATGAAATCCCATATATCCTGTCTTTTAAGGGACGGGAGTATTTTCCCGGCGGCCGATAGGAAGACCTTGCCGCAGATGAAGCGGGCGAAGGCGAGGTTGTCAACCGGGGAATCCAGGAATTTCAAAAGTTCCAGGATCTCCGCGATCACGCGGCGCTTCCTGATGTCGAGGGACCCCGTGGCCGTGGCCTGAATTTTCGCCTCGGTGAGCCAGTTTATGACTTTTTCCATCTCCGAGTTACGGGCGGTCAGGATGGCGATATCTCCGGGTCGGCAGCCCCGGGCGAAGAGATCGGCCAGAATCTCAAGAAGCGCCGCCTTCTCCGGAGCTTCTTCTTCCTCCACAACCTCCAGGTCAACAGCCGCCTCCCCGGCCTCTTCCGGGGAATCTTCCATTTCATCGCCTTTTTCAGATTCTCCAAAAAGCCGGACTCTCACATAGCCTTCTTCCTCCAGCCCGGGTAAAACTTCCTGGATGAAGCCGGAAAGCTCCGTCCGGTCCTCGTAGTCGTGAGTGGCCGCCCATTGGGGAAAACGTTCCCTGAAAAGCCGGTGGACATATTGAACCAGGACTCCCCCGCTCCTGAAATTCGTCTCCAGCGATTGCACGGAAGAGGCGTCCCGGACGCTGGGGGGGAGCCAGCTTTCCCCCTCGGGGGGTTTTCCCTCTATTTCCCGCTTCAGGTTTCTCATAATCCGGTAATCGGCCCGCCGGAACTGATAGATTGCCTGCTTGAGATCCCCCACGGCAAAGAGGGAGCCGTCCCGGGCCAGGGCCTCGTAGAGAAGAGGAGTCAGGCTCATCCACTGGGACGGATCGGTGTCCTGGAATTCGTCGATCAGGTAGTGGCTAAGACGTTCCCCCAGTTTAAAATAGATTTCCGGCACCCGCTCCTCGTCAAGAAATGCGGCCAGCCGGGTATTGATGTCGCTGATATGAAGAATTGAGAGCCTTTTTTTCACCCTCTCCAGGCACGCCTTGAACGGCTCATAGAGCTCTCCGTAGAAAGCCACTTTCGTTGAGGAGAAGGCCTCGGCCAGATCAAGGGCGACTTTCTCAAGCTCCCGCCATTTTATTTCCGCCTCCGCCGCCAGGGCCTTCATTTCTCCGCGAAGAGCGGTCTTTTTCACGGGAAAGGTGAGTTTATGCGTCGCCAGCCAGGAAAAATCGCGGCCTTTCAGGTGCTCTCCCAGCGTTCCTTTCAGGGGAAGTTCCCCGAGGTCCAGGTAGGCTCTCTCGATGATACTGAAGGCCGCCTCCATCTCTTTCTGCCGGTTAGAGAAGGCGAGCTTTCGCATGGATCTTCCTTCCCGGCCAAGAAGGTCCTCCAGGAGCCTGGTGAAATCCTCGATCGGATCCCAGGGGAAGCGGTCTCCCGGGCTTTCGTTCAGGGACGTGAGATAGCGGGCGACCAGCTCGTCGGGGAGGAGCTCCCGGCCCTCTTCAAAAAGCAGGGAGACGGCCTGGTTTAAGAGGTCAGCGTAGGAGAGGACTATCCGCGGATTCGGCCTCATTCCAAGTTCGAGGGTCGAGGCCGCAAGGAGGGACTGCATGAAGCTGTCAATCGTCCGGATATTGAAGTCGGAGTAGCGCAGCAGAATCCTGTCCACGGCCTTCCGGGCCATGCCGGCTGTTTCGGGGTAAGTGCTGCCCAGGAATCCGGAGATTTCCAGGGTGAGTTCCGCATCCAGCCCCAGAGCCAGCTTTTTTAAGAGTTCCAGTATTCTCTGCTTCATCTCCCGGGCTGCGTTGTTGGTAAATGTTACGGCCAGGAGATTGGCTATGTCGTTGTCGGGAATGCGTGAGGAAAGGGCGAACTTTAAGTACCGCCGCGCCAGGTGCTCGGTCTTGCCGGAGCCGGCCGAGGCTGAAAGGAGCAGGAGGTGGGGAAAGGGCATTTCTGGCATTTAAGCGGCACTCCTCGGAATCATCTTATCATAAAGTTCATAAAGAAGATCCGATGTTCCTGCTCCCGGACGGAGAAATAAAAAAGGCTGGGGCAGTTAATTTGTTGACGGAGCACTATACCACCGATGGCTCTGCTCTGGATAAAGTGGACAGAGCCCTATGACTGGGCAAATCAGGCAGGGTGCCTATAAAAATAGTCTGGCTGCTTCGGCGGGTGTCAGTATTTTGATTCCTTGAAACTCCTCCAGGGCAAGCAGGTGCTTGTCGCCGGAAATTATAAACTCGGCGTCTGCTTCCACGGCGCATTCAAGCACTCTGTTGTCCGCGGGATCCTTCTTGATAACGCTGATAACGGTATGGGTGCGTACCAGGTGCACTGGTTGATAGAGCCAGGATAATATCAAGGGCAAATCCGGATGCTGCGCAATAACCTTGAGTTTCGGACGGGAAATTACCTTGATAAATTCCTCCAGGAGAGCCTGGCTGATATAAAACTCAAATTTTCCTTGCAGACACGCATTTAAAATTTTTTGGGGAGGCCCCGACCAGCCGATTGCTGAAACCAGGGTGTTGGTATCCAGAACAACTTTCACTTGGCGCGAACCTCGCGGATCGCCTCTTCAACCGCTCCAATAGGCAAACCCTTATCGGCCACCGATCTTCTGATCCTTTTTAATGCCTGGGAAACTTCATTGGCCGCAACCGACTCCGCCATTTCTTCCAGTTTCTTGTACTCCTCGTAATTTATAAGAACCGCTTTTTCTTTCGTCCGGCGGGTGATCACAACAGGCTGTTTTTTCCTGGCAACCCTGGTGATCAAATCGCCAAGATTCTTTCTAGCTTCCTCAACGCCCAAAATATATTCCAGCATAATATCCCTCCATGTATATCTTACAGTAAAGCTTAAGGTAAGTCAATAAGTTCGGGAATAAATCTTTGCCCTGCATGGTGTCAGCCGCCCGGAGAGGTGGGGAAAGGACATTTCTGGCATTTAAGCGGCGCTCCTCGGAATCATCTTATCATAAAGTTCATAAAGAAGATCCGATGTTCCTGCTCCCGGACGGAGAAATAAAAAGATAGGGACGGTTTGCGAACCGCCTATGCCGGGAATTTTTTCGTTCCGCACCTGGTGAATGGAGTAAATCGCAGGAGAAGCAACGCAAAGAAGCGAAAAAGCTGAAAGATACAGAAGGGAAAGAGGCTTTTTTGTGAACGCACCCCGGGAAATTCTTCGTTTGGTTGAGCGCTTCGAGGAGCATCGGGACTCCTACCGCTCCGCCCATTACAACGAAACCCAGATCCGGCGCGAGTTTATAGATCCCTTCTTTGAGGCGCTCGGGTGGGACGCCAACAACCGGGAGAGCCTGGCCGAGGCCTACAAGGATGTCATTCACGAGGACGCAATAAAAGTCGCGGGCAAGACCAAGGCGCCCGATTATTCTTTCCGCATAGGGGGCACCCGGAAGTTTTTCGTGGAAGCCAAAAAGCCCTTCGTGAACGTAAGGGAGGAGATTGACCCGGCCTACCAGCTCCGGCGTTATGCCTGGTCGGCCAAGCTTCCCCTCTCCATCCTCACGGACTTCGAGGAGTTCGCCGTGTACGATTGCGGCGTCAAGCCCAACCCGAACGACAAGGCCTCGACCGCCCGAGTTCTCTATATGACTTATCGGGACTACCCGGAGAAATGGGATGAGATCGCAGGTATTTTCTCCAAGCAGGCGGTTCTTAAGGGAGCTTTCGACAAGTTCGCCGACGAGCGCCGCCTTAAAAAAGGCACCGCCGGGGTGGACGACGCTTTCCTGGCGGAGATCGAGGCTTGGCGCGATAGCCTGGCAAGAAACATCGCCCTTCGCAACCCATCTCTTTCCACGGCGGAACTCAACTACGCCGTTCAGCGTACCATTGACCGGATCATCTTCCTGCGCATCTGCGAGGACCGGGGAATCGAAGACTATGGCGCCCTTATGCAGTACCAGAACGGCGCCAATATCTACCGCCGCCTGGTCCAGTTCTTCCAGAGCGCCGACGAGCGCTACAACTCCGGAATCTTTCATTTCCAGTCCGAAAAAGGCCGGGCCGAAACGCCGGACACCCTTAGCCTTGAGCTTGAGATTGACGACAAGGTACTCAGGGATATTCTCTCCAGCCTCTACTATCCCAAAAGTCCCTATGAATTTTCGATGATCCCGCCCGAAATTCTCGGGCAGGTCTATGAGCAGTTTCTCGGAAAAGTCATCCGCCTCACGGATGGGCACCAGGCCAAGGTCGAGGACAAGCCGGAAGTTAAGAAGGCGGGCGGCGTCTATTACACTCCGACCTACATCGTGGACTATATCGTGAAGAACACCGTCGGGAAGCTGCTTGAAGGCAAGACCCCGAAGGAAATTTCCGGGCTTAAGTGCGTATTCCACGGCGAACCGATCAGCGATTCCACGCGCAACCGATCACTGATTCCACGGCCATCCGATCGCTGATTCCACGGGCAACCGATCGCTGATTCCATAGCCATCCGATCGCTCAGCGGTGGCAGAGGTCTAAA
>JAZDOK010000064.1:0-28335 GCA_043798715.1 bacterium | reverse complement strand
CCCCACGAAAGTACGCCGTCGATTTCCCCAGCGAGGAAATCGCGACTCGGTGCTCAGCCTCGCTCGTCCCGCCAAAGGCGGGACACCGTGCCCGCTCGGCCTCCGCAACGCCTTTCTTAGGGAGACACCCCCTCCTCCCCTTTGTTTTTGCGTAATCTGCGGATTCGTACCCTTTAAGCGGATCCTTATGGGAAACTTTGAAATACTTGTTTGAATATAAAGATTAATGAGTAGGAAATCAGCCTTCAGATGTCAAAGTAAAGAATAAGTTGTTTTTCTTTTGTTGTGAGAACGGATGGAAGGGTGGGTCCGAGATGCTGGATAAAGAGAAAATGCAGATAGCTGATTTTCTTACTGAGTTGGTTGATCTTGCTGAAAAGCGGGGCTTTTTTTTCCGGGAACACGCCATGAAAGTAACTGAATGGGCCGACGCCATAGCCTGGGAGATGGGTATGCCGGAGGAAGAAAAAAACACTCTCAGCATGGCGGCCAAGTTGCACGATATCGGGGATATCGCCGTAAGCGATCTGATTTACAATAAGCCGGGTTCGCTTTCCGATGAGGAGATGGGGCTGGTCAAGATCCACCCGATAATGGGGGGCCGGCTTATCATTAAACTGGACTCCCTGAGGGAATGCGCTCCGCTTATTCGTCACCACCATGAGCGCTCCGACGGGAAAGGCTATCCGGATGGACTTAACGAAGAAACGTTGACTTTGCCCATGAAAATTCTCATTGTCGCCGAAGCCTATGAAGCCATGACCTCCGAGCGCCCCTATCGGGGAGCCCTCTCCCGCGAGGAGGCCATAGAGCAGTTGCTCCTTAACTCTGGTTCCCAGTTTTCTCCCCCGGTGGTGGAGGCGCTCGTCCGGATTCTCAACAAAGGCCGTTAAAAAGCCCGCCTGCCGCTCCGTGAAGGGAAAAAGGAACATTATCCTGCGGCTTGAATCAATCCATGTGAAGCTGCATTCAATATTTTTTATCCTGATACTCATCTGTCTGTTTCAACAGGCTGTCTCTGATGTCTCAGGAGCGGCCTCTCCGCCGTCCCCGGATGAGGCTCTATGCCAATCTTCTCCCGCTGAAGTCAGGGTGCCGGCGGTGGTGACGGTGTATCTGGAAGGCCGCCAATACTCGGCTTCAGCCGACCAAAGTGGTTGTTTTGAAATGCCTCTTGCAGGCAGGACTCCCAGGCAGGTTTCTCTAAAGCTTACTTTCAGGGGAGAAAACACCACGGTTCCTGCCTGGGTCATGCAGCGATCCTCCCAGCCCCATGGCGACAACCACGCTCTTTGGAACGTCATTTTGTTCCTGGATTCCTCTGAGGACCTTGAGCGCTATCAGGAGAGGAGTCTGGCTCTCCTGGAGGAGCTAGGCGGGAGCAGGCAGGTCCGCGTTCTGCTGGCGCTTCTGCATCCTTCCGGACGGGGGTTTTCCACCCGCTTCTACCAGGTTCGAAAACCGGAGGAAGTTCCTCTGGATTTCTCCGACGGGGTGGTCATGGGGCGGGTGGTACTGGGACAGGATGGCCTTCATCTGATCCAGAGCCCCGCCTGTAGTCTCCTT
This sequence comes from bacterium, assembly GCA_043798715.1. GTDB lineage: Bacteria > Vulcanimicrobiota > JAZDOK01 > JAZDOK01 > JAZDOK01 > JAZDOK01. The sequence goes on along the minus strand of JAZDOK010000064.1, from coordinate 26,769 downwards.
TTTGAGTCGCGGGGGCTCGCTGCCACGGATCCCGGGGAGGCTCTGCGTTGTTTTTTGTCTTTTTGCACCACTTATTTCCCGTCCGCCCGCCGTCTTCTGGTCTTAAGTCTCCACGGGGAGGCCTTCCGGGGCTTACGGGCGGGGGGCGGCACCTCTGGAGTTGAGAAAGAAGAAGTTATCTCCCTGATTGACCTCAAAAATATTCTTCTTAAATTTCCGGGACTGGAAATCCTGGGCTTTGACGCCTGCCGCATGGCGACGGTGGAAGTCGCCATGGCCCTTGAAGGAGCCCTTGCGCCGGACGGCGTCATGATCGCATCTCCTCAGGATTCGCCTGCCCGCGGCTGGCCCTTAAGCATGATGGTGAGAGCTCTCAAGGAATCTCCAGATTGCACTGCCGGGCGCTTGGCCGACATGATTCTTTCGGCTTATGCCGGTGAATACGGGCGTCTCGGGTATTCTTCTGAAACTCTATCGATCCTCAAAGTCTCGGGGATGTCCCGGTTACGAGCGTCCCTGGAGACGCTTTCACACCGGCTTAAGGAGGAATTGAGGGTGAGCGGCGGGAAAACTATGATCATGGAAGCCAGACAGAGCGCAGCAGTATATTCCGATTCCTCATACATTGACATCGGAATTTTTGCCGAAGAGACGGCCCTCAAATTTTCAGCTGCTCCTTCGGCGCGGGCTTCCCGGCAGGTTCTTTTCGCCTTAAATGAGGCTGTCGCGACTTCCGGTGCCAAGAGCGTCTCATCCGGGCGGGGATTCGGCCTGACCGTATATTTTCCCGATCCCGCCGCCTCGCGGAATGAAGAGGAGATGCGGCTCTATCGGGAAGTCTGGGAAAATCTAAGCGTTAAAGAGCGCGGGTGGCCGGATTTTGTCCGCGCTTTGAGCCCGTTTGCTGGGGGTGAAGAAAAGTGAGATGCAGAGGATTGGTTCATTGCCTTCTGGGTCTGCTTGTTATTTTGTTGGCGGCGTCCCGTGGAATCGCCTCGGCCCCGATTCCCGCCGGGCCGACTCTTCAGGAAGTGGAAATGAATGCCGATCGCGTGGTGTATGACGAGAAAAAGAACCTTATGAAGCTCATCGGGAATGTCCGCTTTTCCGGTAAGGAAATCGTTGTCAAGGCTCCTTATGCGGAGTATGACTATAAAACCCGCCTGGCCACCCTGAGGGGCGGTGTTACCTTCACCCAGCCCGATACAACTCTCTCGGCAAGGCAGATTCAGGTTTATTACCCGGAGCGCCGCGCCGTTCTCCTGGGGGAAGTTCATGCGGTGACCTCCCGATCTTTAGCCGCTTTCAAGGACAAAAAGCTCAATGAAGAGGTCTCCGGTTCAAAGACCTCCTTCTCATGCGACAGGCTTGATTTCGACTGGGCGAAGAAGAAGGGGAACGCTTCGGGAAACGTTCTCCTCGAACAGAAGAGAATCAGGATTTTCTCCGATCAGGCCAGGTATTCAGATACTGAAGGGGTCGCGGTGCTCACCGGCCATGTCCGTATTGAGAGGGGAACCAATGACTGGCTGGTCTGCACGTCGGCGGTCGTAGATCTGAATAAGGAGACATATGAGGCTCAGGGGGCGGTTCATGGAAAGTACCTCTTTGAAGAAAAAACAACCAATCCTCCCGCTCCGGGGCCTTCGCCATCACCATCACCTGATGAAAATACGGGTTCGCCAAGAGCGACATTCGGTGAGAAAATAGATGGTCCTCAGCCTGGGATGCTGCTCAGGGAGAAAATGGAAACTCTCCCCCCGGCGTCTCTTGAAAAAAATGCCAGCCCGGGACCCGGGGAAGGCGCAAAGTGAAGCAAAAGTATCTGATATTGGCGGGAATTATTCTGTTACTGATGGGACCTTCCTTTGCGGCTGTCTCCCCGGCGGACAAGGCCGTAAACTTCTCCTTTCTGGACAGCCTGAGGCGGGAAGTCCAGGCACAGGACGGCAGGAAAATATTCGTGTGGTCCGGGGCCGGCGGTCAGGAGGACTCAGGTGGCGGGGCCCAGGGTATTCTTCAGAATTCCATGACGACTAACTTTCTGGGTTCCGTCCCGGCATCCGGGGAAACCCCCGTGGATGCCTGCGAAATGGCCAGAGTGGCCGCAGCGTATCTTCGTCACTGGGAGGTCGGGAAAAGAAAGGAAAGTCTCAGGCACGCCAGGGAAGCTCTCAATTTTCTCCTGTCTCTTCAAGACGCGCAAGGTCTTTTTTCTTCCGCCTTACTCCGGGATGGGAAACTCGAAATAAAGGCCGGTGACTCGGGGGGAGGTCTGGACGTTGCTTCCGCCCGGGTATTCAGAGCGCTCTGCTGCGGCTTTAGAATTTTCCATAAACAGGACGCCTCTTTCTCCCGGCAGCTCGAGGATGGTATCAAGAAAGTTTTTCCTCATATCCAAAAGAGCCTTGAGGACCCGGCCGCCGGTTTCGGCAAGTACCTGGAAGTTCAGGGCAGGAACATGCCGTCCTGGCTGGTGGGGCAGAGCTCGGTAATAAGCGGGGAGCTTCTTCTGGGGCTCTGTGAGTTCGAAAAAGCGGCTCATTCCGATCTGGTGGCGGACATCTCCCGCAAGCTGGCCCAGGGGATAGCCGAGTCACAGCTCGGCACGCAAGATGAGTATCCATTTTTTGCCTTTGCCTCGGATATACATTCCCGCGACAGGTGGCTGGCGGAAGAGAGTTGCCAGGTGGCCGCCCTGGCGGAGGCCGGCGCCCTGTTTAACGAAAAAAGGTGGCTTCAATCGGCACAGCGAAGCGTTTCCGGAATTTTATCCATGCTTGCAGCAGGCTATGGCCCGATTCACGGATTCACTCCCTTTCCGGAGACAGCTTATCAGACTAGCTCGGCCGCCTGTACTCTCGTAGAAAATCTTGCCGCCCTGCACCGGGCGAGCGGGCTGGAATTCTATTCCATTCTCGCCGGTCTTTTCGCCTCATGGTACATGGGTAACAACCCCGCCCATGCTCAGGTTTACGCCGTGGAAACGGGTATGGGACATGATTCGGTGAAAAATGACGTGCTGTCCCGGAATGCGGATCCGCAGGCGACGGCCGAAGCGCTCATCTCTTTATTCTGCCTCAGGGGAACTCCAGGCGAGCGATATTTTTCCGCTGTTGAAGAGAGCGTCCGCTCTTTTATTGTGCTTGAGGCCGAGAAGGGGCAGGCGGTCAAAAAAGCGTTTGAAGTGACTCCGCATCCCGGCCTGAGCGCGGACGATGAGTCGCGCAAGCTGGTCGTCGTGGACCGCCAGACATCCTTCTGGCTTAAATTTTCTATCGCGGAGACCGAAAACTACTTAATATATCTGATTTATCTGAAACAGCCTTTTTTTGATTCCTCGACCGCCGTCAACCTGAGAATAGACGGGAGCAAGCAGTTCACGGTTCCCATGGGCGGCTCATCCGACGCCGCTTATCTCACTCTGCAGAAAGTGGCGGATCCCGCTTTGCTCTATCAGGGGCTTCATACTCTTGGAGTCAGATACAGCGGACTCTCCTTTACCAATCCGGCGGTGGTTGATTCCGTCATTCTTCAGCCGGTTCTCTCCCGGAGAGTCTTCTCGGCGGAGGGACACAGGATGATGCTCCTGAAAAGCATGAGCAGCGCGGATGTCTCCTGCCGCCTTACGGCGTCCGTTTTCGAGGGGCGCCGGGTCAGGGTGACCCGTTACACGGCGCTGGGAAAGCCGGAAGGGCCGGATCTCCTGCCGCCGCTCCTTCAGCCGGATGCGGGCATTGAAGTCGTGGTCCGCCCCGGCGGCAGCACGATCGTGGAGTGGTAAAATGAAGATTCTGCTTGTTTGCTCGGCGGGAATGTCAACGAGTCTTCTGGTAGAGGCCATGCGGAAGGCCGCCGCCGAACAACAGAAGATGGATGTGGAAATAGCGGCGGCCGGCAGCGAATCTCTCAGTGATTTGATGCCAAACTATGACGTCGTTCTCGTGGGACCCCAGGTGCGCCATCGCTTCGATCGTTTCAGCGAGGTGGCCGGAAAGCTCGGGAAACCTATTGCGGTCATAGAACCTGTCATTTATGGGCGGGTTGACGGGGCCGGAGCTTTAAAACAGGCGGAGGAATTATGGAAGAAGAATTCATAACAGAGTCCCCCCTCCAGTCTTCCTCCTCGCTGGATACTTTACCGGTGCAGGAGATTCTGAGGATTATGAACCGGGAAGACACCAGGCCGGCCGAGGCGGTCGCCCTTGAACTGCCCCGGATTGAGAAGGCGGTGGCGTGGATCCTCGATGCTTTCAAAGAAGGCGGACGCCTTTTTTACATCGGTGCCGGGACCAGCGGAAGGCTCGCCTCTCTTGATGCGGCCGAATGTCCCCCCACTTTCGGCACGCCTCCCGAGATGGTCCAGGCTGTCATGGCCGGAGGTCCCCTGGCTCTGACAAGTGCCAGGGAAGGCGTTGAAGATGATGATGAGGCCGCAAAAAAAGAACTCCGCGAGTGGAATCTTGCGGCTAATGATATTCTGGTCGGCATCTCCGCCAGCGGGAAAACTCCCTTCGTTCGGGGAGGTATCCGCTATGCGAAGGGCCTGGGCTGCAAAACAGTAGCCATAACCTGTAATCACGGCTCTCCCCTGACCGCTGAGGCCGACCTGTCCATTGTGCTGGAAGTCGGTCCCGAGGTGGTGACCGGCTCCACCCGCCTTAAGTCGGGGACGGCCCAAAAAATGGTTCTCAACATGCTCTCGACGGCCTCCCTGGTTAAAAGCGGGAAAACATATGGAAACCTCATGGTGGGCCTTCAGCCGCTCAGCAACAAGCTCAAGGAGCGGAGCTGCCGTATTATCGCCCAGGCCACGTCACTCGGGGAAGAAAAGGCCGCAAATATTCTTGAACAGGCCCAGGGAGATATCAAGGCGGCGCTGGTAATGCATTTTACGGGGATGTCCTGCTCTGATTCCACGGACCTGCTTGAGAAGTCGGGCGGCTCAATCAGGGATGCCATGTCCTTCCTTCGGGAGAGGAACAAGAGGAGAGGGAATCCGATTGAGGATATTTAGCCGGGTTTTTCTCCTCGGTTTACTTGTTCTGCTTCTTATTTCCCGGCCTTCGATTCCACAGGAAAATTCCTCCTGTCCGGTCTTCGTCCTGTACAGCCGGGCCACCGCCTCCTTTTCGCCCACTTCATGGCTTGCCGATTTCAGGACGGTACTCTCCACTCTTTCGGCCATGGGTGTTCACTTTCGGCTCTTAAATGAAGAAGAGCTGGCAGTGGAGACGCTGGACTGTTCGCTTTTGATTCTGCCTGATTTGCGGTGTCTCAAACCTGAGACCTCGGGCCGGGTGGCGCAGTTTGCCCGGAGCGGGGGGAGAGTAATGGCCCTTTACCAGGCCTCATACCGCGATGACAAAAACATGAAAGTCGGCTCCAATAACAACTTCCAGATGGCCGGGCTTTTCGGTTGCGACTTTTACCGCTGGGTGAGCGGCCGGCCCGCCTGTGACTCTCTCGTGCTTTCAGAGGGCTTTCTGGCCTTTGAGCCGGGCGCAGACCGCAATCATACGATATACCTCGGACGCAACCGGGGCATGCTGGTCAGACTGAGGAGCGGCGCGGTGCCTCTGGCCTTCTGGAAAGAGGAGAAGACTCCCGCGATCGTCCTTAATCCGCAAAGAAACTGCATCTATGTCGGGGAAAACCTCTTTGCCCCGGAGAACAGCGCCAGCTCCGAAGTGCGCCTGCTGATGGCAAAGCTTCTGAACATTCTTGTTCCGGGACTTCTGGATCCGGCGGCGGCGGCTGTAAAAACTCCGGAGCTTTCCACGTCTCCTCCGGTTCTTAATTCCGTTTCCATCCCCCCGGGCGGGGAAACCCTGCGCATCCTTTTGGCCGGAGGCCTCTCCGAGACAGGGGTGGAGACAGCGGAGGGGCTGAGCCGGGTGCGCCTCTCATCGCAGGGAACAAATCAGCTTGAAATTCTGGATGAAAGCGGTCAGCTCTCCCGAAGAGCGGCCAAGAGGATTACGTTTGAGGCGACCCCCGGAGGCGCCGTCAGGATTATTTTCTTCCGCCCCAACGGGACATACAGCGCCCAGGCTGTTCGCGGGGCCGTTGAGATAACGGCGTCCGGTGGCTCTTTATCGGCGGTGAATATTCTCAGCCTGGAGGAATACCTGGCCGGCGTGCTGCCCAACGAAATGCTTTATACTTTCCCGCCGGAGTCTCTCAAGGCGATGGCCATGATAGCCAGGACCTTTGCCCTCTCCCACCGGGGGCGGCACGGGCGGGAAAACTACAATCTCTGCACGTCCGTCCACTGCCAGGTCTACGGCGGCGCATATTCAGAGGAGCTTTCCACCAGCCGGGCTATTCTGGAGACGAGGGGAAAAGTCGTCTGTTTTCGGGGGCGTCTGGCCGAGGTGACCTACCATTCCTGCTGCGGCGGGGCCGGGGAGGCAGTTGAGAATGCCTGGGGAGGCGATTCTTCTCCTTATCTTCGCACCTATTCGGACGCCGTCGGCTCCGTGGAACGCGGCGGGAATTTTGGACGCACACTTACGCGGGAGAAGGACTTCAGGAAATTCATGGATCAGCCGCCGGCTTGTTTCTGTGAAAATTCCGGGCGCTTCCGCTGGCGCGAGGAGTACACAGGAAGCGAGCTGGAAGCGCTCTTCCGCGAGAGCCTCCCGGTCGTACTTAATAATCCAGGCATAAATCCCGGCCGGATCAACTCGGTCAGGGTTCTTAATCGTTTTCCATCCGGCCGGGTGAGGACGCTCTTAATCGAGGGAAGCGGCGGGACTTTCAGGATCGGGAACGACTCCATCAGGTGGCTATTCTCAGCCGGGAAGCTGGGTCTGGGAGGCCTCCAGAGCACTCTTTTTTATATCGATAATAGACCGGACAATGGAGATACCCGCTATATCTTTCACGGCGGAGGCTGGGGGCACGGAGTAGGCCTGTGCCAGGAAGGCGCCGCCGGCATGGCCCGCCGTGGCCTGACCGCTACTAAGATCATCCGGCACTATTTCCCCGGAACCGAAATCGTGCAGAAGTAGGGGCGGTTCATGAACCGCCCTTTCATCTGGTTCGGGGCGGTCGGGGGTGTCCCCCACGAAAGTACACCGTCGATTTTCCCGGCGTGAAAATCGCGATTCGGTGCTCAGCCTCGCTCGTCCCGCCAAGGCGGGACACCATGCCCGCTCGGCCTCCGCAACGCCTTTCTTAGGGCGACACCCCCTCCTCCCCCTTATCTGTTACTTTTCCTTAGCCGACCACTCATAGAAATTTCAACTTTTTCGGTAACATTTTACTTGGGCCAATTCGGCTCCTTGACAAAAATACACCTCAGATAGATAATGAGAAGAGTAAAAGTGCTTTGAGATGGGCAGAGTGGCAATAAGTAGAGGAATTCAGGGTATCCAGATTCTGGCTCAGAGCTCGTTTCGGGGGTAAAGACCACTTCCGGCGTACAATATAAATATCAGTCAGGTTAATAAACGATGAATCACGAGACTAACAAACCCATCTTTTTCGTATCTGAAGGCGACGCAATAATTGATGATTCTGCTTTATGCTCCTTCCTCGACGGTATCGAGGATACTCCTTCAGTAGACATCGTAGAACTTATCTCGAACATGTCCAGGGTGATAGAAGCATTTGTTTTTTTTGAAAGAGTATTCGTGTTTAGTTTCAAGGTGGACGACGAAAACGATGAAGCATACTATGTCTCAAAGAACCCATTGATGCTCGCCTCAATCATTGAAGATTTGTCAAAAGAAAAGATTCTGAATTTTGTCTCTTTATTACCGTCTGACTTTGCGCCACAGCCATCTCGCATGTTGGCTCAAGTAAGGGATATTGGAATAATGCCTAAGGAATCGATAGCTAAATTCAACAACTTCAACTTTGGGTACTATTTGTATCAACAAGAAGTAGCGCGCCGATTGAATCTACCCTTCATTAGCAGCGATAGCAAATATGCACGATCATTTATAAACAGCAGTAACGCTTTTAAATACACCCTTTCGCAGAAACTCGTTCAAGGTATGAACGCACATGTTTCCAAAGAATTTCATCAACTGCTCAATTCCAATCATGACATCAAGTTCCTTGTTCCTCCATTTCTTGCGGTTGTACTAGAGAGAGTGATAAAGGGCGCCTCGTTTGGAGAAGCGATAATGGAATTGAGAACACAATTTCAACCTGTCAGGAAATTGTTTGCACAATATAATTCAGAATTTAGGAACCCTGCTAGGTCATTAAAACAACAGATAACATATACCTCGAAGATCATTAAAGAGATTGAGAGGGTGGCTTCATCCTTCTCTACATTGGATAGAACGACACTAACAATTTGGGGCGACACCTTCGATTTTCTCATTGATTCCGCTACTGACCTCGCAAATTACAGCCCAATAGAAGGTGTCAGTATTATCCCAAGGCTATCTCATTTGTCGAAACAGGCTCTCAATCTTCTGATTCTGAAGCGCAGGTATAGCTCAATTTATAAGCTGAAAAAAGATTTCTATAACATCAAGCGGTACTCGACGTTATTGTATGATGCGACAAAACCGTTTCTCGAGAAAGCCAGGAATTTATGGCCGGAAGGATGTATTTGCATTTCCCCCGGGAATCCATTTCAAGATCTAAATGAATTGGAAGCCTAACACCGTATGTACGCGACTGATGTGATGCGTGGAATCGGGGATAGGCACGAATTATCTGAAATAATCGGTACTTGTCCATGACTATCGGACCTTACTCAGAGTGTCCAAGTGCGGATGGACAATGCTATATCTTCCACGGCGGGGGCTGGGGGCACGGAGTCGGCCTATGCCAGGAAGGGGCCGCCGGCATGGCCCGTCGGGGCCTGACCTCCGCTCAGATCATCCGCCACTATTTCCCCGGAACAAAGATCGTGCCTTAGGGGCGGAAATATTACGGGGAGCATGATGAATGGTTACATCGAAATCCATTGCCTTATAGGGCAGACCTTTCAGGTCTGCTGGTTCGCAAGGCTATCACCGCCATCGGCGGGGCGCGACTTCCCGCCGATGGCGGGACAACGCCTTTCTTAGGGGAACACACTCTCCTCCCCTTATTTCTGTGTGAGCTGTGGATTCATTTCCCACCTTGCCGGTTTTTGCCAGGGCACAAAGATTTAACCCCCAGACAGATGAGCGATCTTTGACTTTATCTGCGTCGTGGAGGTATAATAAAGCTGTACTCAGGAGATTTACTTGAAGGAGCAGCGACTTGGAGCAGGAGCAAATCGAATACTGGATCAAATTGTCGGAATATGACCTTGAAGTTGCCCAGGCAATTTTCGAAAAAGGCTACTACCTGCATTGCGGGTTCATGTGCCACCAGTCAATAGAAAAAGTTCTCAAAGCTTATTACGTTTTTTCGAATGAAACGAGTCCTCCCAGAACACACAATCTGGATCGGTTGATCAAGGATTGCTTCGATAAAGAGGAGCTTTCCGAAGAGCAGTATGATTTTATTGATGAATTGACTCCCATGAACATCCAGGCCCGCTATCCTGCCTACAAGGAAATGCTGTATAAACTGATTGACAGGGAAAAAGCCCGGGAAATTCTAAATAAAACTGAGGCGATGCACGCATGGATAAAATCGAAGATGCACTGGAAATCAAGCTGAGGGAATTTATCAGGCTTCTGAGAAATCATTTCCCGATAGAAGCGGTGGTTCTTTTCGGTTCCCATGCGAACGGAAATCCAACTCGCTCAAGCGACATTGACGTGGCTGTCTTTTCAGATGCTTTTGGCAAAAACCCTCTGCAGGAAATGGCCTCTCTCTGTAAACTCCGCCGAAAGATTGATACGGATATAGAACCTCTTCCTTTTCACAGCAGGGATTTGCATGAAAATAGCGGAGCCTTCTTCGTCCAGGAAATTCTGAACCAGGGGAAGGTTCTCTATAAGGATGGCCACCTCTTTATTTAACGGAACCCCTTTTCTGTTTCAACGGATTTTTCTACTTCAAACTTTCATCCCCTATAGCGCCTCGCCGGTTTGTGCCAGCGTACCAAGCTCTGATCCTTAACCGATTATGCAAAAAACAAGACCTTAAACTGCTCGGAACCGAAATCGTGTCGTAGGGGCGGTTCGCGAACCGCCCTTTCAATTGGTTCGGGGCGGTCGGGGGTGTCCCCCTCCTCCCCTTCTTTCTGCGTAATCTGTGTGTTCTGTGGATTCATTTCCCTCTGGGGATTGCCGCGCACAAGTGGAGGATTTCCTGGTCGCTCCGGAGAAGATGACAGAAGTAAAAGGGGATTCACCGCCAGCGAAAGAGGTGAAGTTCTGTGCGTCGTTTTCTAAACCTGATAGTGTTCGTGGTGCTCTTTTTGGCTTTGTCCGCCACTGTTTTCTGCGGCGAGGTCAATCCTTCCGCCCTTCCCGGCCTCCTTTTCAAAGGGGAGATCGACTGGACGAGAGGCCTGGTCACGGCCACGGGAACAGGAGAGGCTCCGGCCGGCTCATCGCAGGCGGCCATCTACCCTCTCGCCCGGCGCGCCGCTCTCGCCAATGCCCAGAGGAACCTGGCTGGAGTTCTGGCGATGGTGCGGGTTGACTCCCGCCGTCTGGTAAGAGATCTTGAGAAAACGGACAGGGCCGTTAAAATCAGCCTTGACGCTTTCGTAAAGGGGGCCCAGCCCATATCGGAGCGAAGGTACCCGGACGGCAAGGTTGAGATGGTCATGGTCGCCAGCCTCTACGGTATTTCCAGCATTGGAGAGACCATAATCAAGGAAGTCGCCGAGAAGCCGCAGGTGAGCATAATTCCCGCTCCTTCTCCCGAAGTGCCGAAGGAAATTCCGGGGGAGCTGTCTTCTTTGCCTCCCGCAAGCCGGGTGGAAACTCCGGCGCCTTCACCTGCAAAGGCTCCTGCTCCGGAGCCCCCCGGGGAGTATTATACCGGTCTCATCGTGGACTGCCGGGGCTTGAATCTTCATTCATCGGTGCTCCCGTCCATTTTGGACAGGGAGGGAAAGGTCCTTTACGAGACTGACGCCGGGAATTTCAGACATGCCCGCAGTATAGGCCTGGTGGGCTATTATCGCTCCATCGAAGAGGCGAAGGCCGACACCAGCCGGGTGGGGAAGAATCCACTCCTTCTGAAAGCAGTAGAGGGAAAGGAAGAGCCGACACCCGTCTGTCCGATATTGAGTTCAGAAGATGCCGCCCGACTTCTGACCGCGGAGGCCGAGAGCGGTTTCCTGGATCGCTGCGGGGTCATCCTGGTAGTTGACTCCAATATATGATCCATCTTTTCAAGAGATGAAAAAATATACGAAAGCAGAGATAATCGCACTTACAAAGGAATTCAACGACCTCCTGAAAAAGGAGATGCGTTTGAAGGAAGAGCTGCTTTCCCTTAAAATCAGCGGACCCAAAGATTTTGTCCAGAAGAACCTCAAACGTCACGACGAGATTTTCGCGGAACTCGACGATATTCGCATGAACCGGATGCTGCCCATAATCAAGGAAGTGGCGGCCTTTGTCCGCTACAATGAGCAGGTGAGGGGCGGAGTGAAACTGGCCCCGGAGAGGGTGAAGGAGAGCTTAAGAGAACTGGAAACCAGCGTTGAACATACTTCGGAAGACTCCTAGTTTGTCAGGGAGCAGGCTTTATTGAAAACCAAAAATGAATTCACCGTTTCCCTTGTCTTTCCCCCGCAGTGGACTCCGCAGAACCCACACTTTGCCATAGCCACCCTGGCTGGCCATCTGCGCCACCACGGCTGGCGGGTCCTGCTGAGAGACTTAAATGTGGAATTCTATGACGACGTCCTGACCCCGGAATATCTGGAGGCGGCCAAAGGCCGCATTCTGATCCAGCATGAATACCTGCGCACCATGAACAGCCTGCGGGCCATCATCAGGGAGGACTCCCTCGATTTTCAGGTGGGGATGTACCGCTGGCAGGAGATGGATCGCTTCCTGCGGGAGGAGAGGGATATCTTCGATCGGATCGGCCGCCTCATCCTGGACGCCAAGGAGACATTGCGGGATCCCCGTCGTTTCTACAATCCGCTCTTACTCGTGGAAGCCTTCGCCACTATCGACAAAGCCCTGGAGATCATCTCCCTTCCCTACGCCCCGGCCCGCCTCACTTTCAATGGTTTCGAACAGCCTACCTGCATGCTGGCAGTGGCCGCCCTCATTGAGCATACGGCCGAGGCCGAGAACAACATATTCTACGACTATTTCAAGGAAAAAGTTCCCGGACTTCTCAGTTCAAATCCGGATCTCATAGGCATTTCCATCAACTCTTTTTCCCAGCTTCTCGGGGGGCTCACCCTGGCCCGGATGCTTCGGGAGAAAGCGCCGGCCGGCTGTCATATAAATATCGGCGGAAATTTCTTTACGCGTCTCCGCGATGCCCTGATTAAGCGTCCGGAGTTCTTCGAGCACTTCTGTCACTCCGTGGCCCTCGGGCCGGGCGAAAAAACCCTGCTTTCTCTAGCCGAATCGCTGGCCGGGGATAAAGCTCTTTCCGGAGCACCCAACCTCCTGGTTTACGAGCCGGAAAGCCGCCGCGTCCTGTTCACCTTCGAGGAGGCGGCGGAGCGGATGGACGGGATTGGTTTTTCGAGCCTGGACGGGTTGCCCTTGAAAAAATATTTCACCCCGGAGCTGGTCCTCTGTATTCAGGGAAGCAAAGGGTGTTACTGGGGGAAGTGCTCTTTTTGCGACACCGACTTCGGAGTTCACCGGGAAATAAAGACGACCGACCGCCTCTTCGCGGAGATGAAGCATCTTTCGGACAATTACGGTGTGAGGCACTTTCAATTCATTGACGAATCCCTCGATCCTTCCTGGGGCGGGGAACTGGCCGATCGGCTCATCGCGGAAAATGCCGGATTTTCCTGGTTCTGCAACGGCCGCACGGAGGAGACCTTCACCCGCCCCCTTCTCGAAAAGCTTCATCGAGCCGGTCTTACCATGGTGCTCTGGGGCTTTGAGTCCGGAAACCGGAGGATCATGCAGCTCATCAATAAGGGAGTGGACTTTGATCTCCGCTACGATGTCCTGAGAGGCTCCCGGGATGCAGGAATCTGGAACTTCGCCTACATTTTTTTCGGTTTTCCCACGGAGACTGAGGAGGAGGCGATGGAGACGGTGCGGGCCATCTGCGGACACAAAGACATCATACACTCCTACGGGCGCTCGGTCTTCACCCTTGGCAAGCACTCCAAGCTCTCGGTGGAGCCGGAGAAACTCGGTATCTTTGAAATCGTCTATGACGAGGAGGAGCTCTCAACGGCCCTTTCCTACCGCTCAAAAGACGGTATGGACGATTCGGAAATAGACCGCATGATGAAGACCTGCACCAGGGTCTGCGCGGAGCACTATGCCTACTCGCTTTGGTATTATTTGAGATACCGGGAGAACATCCACCTCTACCTCAATAAATACGGGCGTGATTTCGTGGAAAACTATCGCCTCTCGGACATCCTGGCGGCGGATCTCAAGGTGCATTGAATATAATTCATAATTCATAATTTAACAGGGGACATAAGGCAGAATCAGGAGTGAGGTACAAGGGATGGCTTACGAGACGGACAATGAAAAACTTGCGGAAATGCTGAGTGAAATTGACGGCCGGGTCGTGAATTGCCGCCACTTTAAATCCGGCCGGATCGACGAATACGGCAACGTGGCCGGAATCAAGGAATACCCGGATGGGCGGGTGCCGTTTGAACACCAGGACCATTACTATGATGATCTGGGGCGCGTCATCAGGCTGGAGAAATACGATCGTGAATTCTCAAAACCCACCCTCCGCCTTTATTTTTACGAGGAGGGGAGTATCAAGGTCTCCGAGTCGATCTGGCTTGACCGCTACGGGCGAATAGACAACATCCACCGCTACCGTTATAACCCGGAAACTGGCTTGCTCATCTGGCGGGCTGAATATAGCAGCGAGGGGGACATATTCTACGCCATCCACTCAACTTATGACAATCTCCAGAAGCTTATACAGGAAAAATGGGTGGGCCGGAAAGAAAACCAGATCAAGCGCCTGCGATACGCCTATGATCAGAACGGCGAAATGTCTCTTGAAGAGGAATACAACCAGGAAGATCACATGGTAGGCTTCTTCCGCTTTACCTATGATGAGCGGGGAAACCTCAAAGAAAAGGTCTGGCACAATCCGGCCGGAAAAGTAATGAGCTCTTATATTTACGAATGCCTGGACGATTTTCAGCCGGTCAAAGTTAAACTCATAGACGATGATGGAACGGTTCTCTCCTGGGAGGAATTCATCTACGACGAAATCGGGAATGTAACCACCGAGAAGCTCTTTGACGGTTCCGGCGAACTGGTGAAAGTTTTGCGGTACCAATGAAAAAAGCCCCCCGCCGTCGGCGGGGGGCTTTTTAATAATTTCCGAAAATCTACCCTATGCGGCGTAGGTATAAGCGCGGGCAAAGAGGCTTGGGGCTTGAGCCGTGATGGACGGTGTACCGGCGGAAGCCAGCACGCTCTGTACGGCTTCCTCTGCCGTGGCGCCGGCTTGGGTCTTGGCCAGTGCCTGCTGGGTGAGGTCTATGGAAGATTTGCCACCGTTTTTCTCGATCAGCAACTTTTCCACGGCAGTTTTTGTTTCATAGCTGAGCCCGGAGTCGTCTACTCCTCCCTGAGCGGTGGTCCCTGTTTTCTCAGTTTTCTGGCCGCCATTTACCTGGGTCACGGAGTATTTGTAATTGGGCGTCTGATAAAATTCCCCGCCGGCCAGCCACTTGAGATCTTCATCGAGGCCGGCCGAATTCAAGGCTTCCTTGAACTTCATATCGCTCTTGTCCATAAGATTGTTCCCGTTGGCGTCGGAGATGAGGATATTCCCGGTGGCCTTGTTTACCAGGGTCTTCTTGCCGTCAATATCCTTGATCTCGGAATCAATGCCGTATTTTTCCTTCAACTTCGCCTGAAGTTCTTCGGGCTTCTGGCTGTCCTTTTCCTTCAGCGCGGCATATACGGCGATGAGTTCGCTGGTGAACATCTTGTATTTCTTATCGCCCCCCATGCCCGAACCGGCCACCTCGATGACGTTGTCCATTTTACTCACGGCGATATCAAGCACCGATGACATGGCATTGGGGCCCGGAGAACCATAGGCCGTGAGGGAATCATTAGTGCTCGATGTAAATCCCTGGCCGACGGTCCCCGAAGTACTGGCTGCCATGCCGGAAAGTCCGCCGGTGTAGGAGCCCCAGAATCTGGCCAGATCCGAATTGGCGCTCGAAGTTTCGGAAAAGCTGGTCGTAAGGGTTTCGTTTCCAAGTATAGATTGGGTATCGGTGGTGTCCGACTGGTTGGTCGGGGTGACCTTTTTGCTTTCTACGATGCTGGGCAAAACGCCGGCGGCCTGCACCAGCGGTACGTTACTGATTTCTGTCATTGGTTACTCCTCCTTCCAAAGTTCCCCCTCCAGGGAAACCCTCTGTTAAATATATCCCCCATTTTCCCAAAAAGTCAAGAGCCGAAGTCCCTTGTCAAACATTTTGTAATATGATATAGTAAAAATACAATTCCGCGACATTATGTCAGGAGTGGGAGTACCCACTCCTTTCTTAATGGGGGGAAATTGCCGGCAGGTCTTAGCATCCGGGAAGGAGGAAAGCCAATTGAATGAAGATCTCATCAGTGCCTTGAAGCAGATCGAAAAGGAACGCTCTATCCCTATGGAGATTATTTTTGAGGCGATGGAGTCCGCCCTTACGGCAGCCTACAAGAAAAAGTTGCCTTCCTATCAGGATATCGTGGTTCAGGTTGACCGGAAATCCGGCAGAGTTCTGGTTTTTGCCTTGAAAAACGTCGTGGCCACGGTTGCAGATCCCGATCAGGAAATTTCAATCGAAGAAGCCGGCTCCATGCTGCCCGACGTCAAGGAGGGCGACCAGGTAGAAATAGAGATAACTCCCTCAGATGTCGGGAGGATTGCGGCTCAGACTGCAAAACAGGTCATCATGCAGAAAATCAGGGAAGCTGAGCGGGACATTGTTTTCGGGGATTATACCGGCAAGGTCGGAGACATCATCAGCGGCGTGGCTCAGCGCTATGAGCAGAAAAACCTCCTCATTGACCTCGGCAGGGCCGAGGCCGTAATGCCTCAGACGGAGCAGGTTCCTACAGAGTATTTTCGGCATGGCGAGCGTTTGAAAGCTCTCGTCCTGGAAGTCATGAAGACTACAAGGGGCCCGCAGGTGAAAGTCTCAAGGACCCATCCGGCCCTGATCAAGAAGCTCTTTGAACTCGAAGTTCCTGAAATTCATCACGGAGTCATTGAAATCAAAGTCCTGGCCAGGGAACCCGGGTATCGCACAAAAATTGCGGTTTCATCGCGCGAATCCAATGTGGATCCCGTCGGGGCCTGCGTGGGGCCGAAGGGAGCCAGAGTGCAGGCCATAGTGGATGAGTTGAGGGGAGAAAAAATCGACATAGTCCACTGGAATGAAAATCCGGTGACTTTTCTGTCGAGCGCCCTCAGCCCCGCCAAGGTCATTTCCGTATCCTTGAACAATGCGGAAAAATCCGCGCTGGTGGTCGTTCCCGAGCATCAGCTTTCACTTGCCATCGGAAAGGACGGTCAGAACGCCCGCCTGGCGGCCCGTTTGACCGGCTGGAAGGTGGATATCAAGAGCGATGTTCAGATGCGGGCCATGGAGGCCCCCGCTCAGGAAGGCTCCCTGCCGGTCGAGAACAGTTAGACTCAAAGCGCGGCAGGGGGGAGTTGTACGGGCTTTTCATGAAGACGAAGAATATACCCAAGAGGATGTGTCTGGTGTGCAGGAGCCTTAAACCCAGAAATGAGCTGGTCAGAATGGTGTGGCAAAAAGACAGGGGAATTTTCTGGGATGAAGAATATTCATTAGCCGGCAAGGGTTTATACCTCTGCAGGGAGGAGCCTTGCCGGATTGAGTTTACCCGCTCGAGGAGATTTAAGAGGAGTTTTGTAAGGCATCTTGATCCGGGGTGCCTGGAAAGATTGAAGGAAGTGGTGGTATGAATACCATACGCATTGATAATCTGGCGAAAGATCTGAACGTGAACTGGAGGGATCTGGTTCCAATTGCCGGCAAAATGGGCGTTGAAATAAAACATCACGCAAACACCCTCAGTGGAAATGTAGCCGACAAAATAAAAGAGATAATCCAGAAGAAAAAAGTGACCCAGGATGCGTTCAAGCCTATCATAAGGAAGGTCACCCGCGCGGAAGTCAAGATCGATTCTCCGCCGGCGCCGGAGGCGGCTGTTGAAATCGGGTCTCCCGCTAAAACCGACTCATCCCTTTCGGCGGTCGAATCCGCCGTCGAGGGAAAGGCGGCGGAAATAAGCCCCGGAGCAAAAGATGCGGAGCCGAAGAAAGTCAGGAAAGTAATAGTCAGAAAAATCATTGTAAGAAGGGTGGCCAAGCCGGCGGCCCCCGCCGAGCTCAAGATCGTCGTGCCGGAGGAAAAACCGCCGGCTCCCAAGGTGTCCCTGCCTCCGGCGAAGACGATCGTCCAGGCCCCTCCCAGAAAACCAGTTTTCAGGCCGACAAGGGCCAGAGGACCCAGGCAGCGTCCCCACCATGAAAAAGCGATCAGAGAGCCGATTGAGGTTCTCGAACTGAAACCGATAGAGTTGCCGGAGCCGGTCACGGTCGCCGAACTGGCCTCGCGTATTGAAGTCAATTCCCATGAGATCATCAAGTTCCTTATGAAGCAGGGCCTGATGATTGCCATCAACCAGAATCTTGATTTTTCCAAGGCGGCCCTGGTCGCAAAAGCTTTCGGCTATGACGCCCGTCCGCTGCCGCTTCCGATATCGGTTGAGATTGAGGCGGAAGATCAGAGTCTTATGTTCACCCGGCCTCCGGTGGTGACCGTGCTGGGGCACGTGGATCACGGCAAAACAAAACTCCTCGACGCCATCCGCAAGACGAATGTCGTGGATCAGGAAGCCGGCGGCATTACCCAGAGGATTGGAGCTTATGCCGTCGAGCGCGACGGACGTAAAATCACTTTTCTCGATACTCCGGGACATGAGGCCTTTACCGCCATGAGGGCCAGAGGCGCCAAGATAACCGATGTGGCCGTACTGGTCGTGGCGGCGGATGACGGGGTCATGCCCCAGACAATTGAGGCCATCAACCACGCGCGGGCCGCCAAGGTCCCCATCATCGTGGCCATCAATAAAGTGGACAAGCCACAGGCCAATCCGGAACGGGTCAAACAGCAACTGGCCGATATTGATCTCCTGTCGGAGGATTGGGGAGGGGATACCATATGCATCTCGGTTTCGGCCAAGCAGAATATCGGCATTGAGGAACTTCTTGAGATGATCCTCCTGGTCGCCGATATGCAGGACTTGAGGGCCAATCCGAACCGCAAGGCCCAGGGCACGATTATCGAGGCGAAACTGGACAAGGGTCTGGGACCGGTCGCGACCGTCCTCATTCAGAACGGAACCCTCAAGGTCGGCGATTCAGTAGTGGCGGGACTGACTCTTGGTAAGGTCAAGGCACTTATAAATGATAAAGGGGTGCGGGTGCGCCAGGCCACTCCCTCCATTCCGGTTGAAATTATCGGATTGGAGGCAATTCCCTCGGCCGGCGATATCCTCCAGGTCGTCGAGGATGACAAACTGGCCCGCCAGGTTGCCGAATCCAGAGGACTGCGCAGCAAAGAGGAGAAGATGAAGTCCGCTTTGCCGCGGGCCACCCTGGAAGACCTCATGCGCCAGTCCAAGGAAGATGAAGTGCGGGATCTGAACCTCATCCTGAAGGCCGACGGGCAGGGTTCAATCGAAGCCTTAAGGCATGCCCTGATTCGCCTCAGCGATGACAAGATCCGGGTTGCCGTAATCCATGGCGGGGTGGGTGCGATTACCGAATCCGACATCATGCTGGCGGCCGCATCAAAAGCCATCATCATCGGATTTAACGTTCGTCCCGACCCTATGATAAAGAAGCTGGCCGATCAGGAAGCCATTGATATCAGACTATACCGGGTCATATATCACGTCATCGAAGACGTCAAGGCGGCCATGAACGGTATGTTCGAACCCGAATTCAAGGAAGTCATGACCGGCAGAGCGGAAATTCGACAGATTTTCAAACTTTCCAAACTGGGGGTCATCTCGGGAGCTTACGTCACGGAAGGGAAGATGGTGCGGGATGCGCAGGTTCGTATCATCCGTGACAGCGTGGTCGTCTATGAAGGCCGGATTGATTCACTCAAGCGATTCAAAGACGATGTACGCGAGGTACAGGCGGGATTCGAGTGCGGGATCGGAATCAAGAAATTCGGCGGCTTGCAGCCCGGCGACATTGTTGAGGGCTTTCAGTTGCAGGAAGTGCCAAGGGAGACCGGAGCGGAGGCATGACGCAGCAGAGAAAGGAGCGGGTGGAAGGCCTGCTCCAGCAGGTTGTCTGTGAAATCCTGCAGGAAATCAAGGACCCACGCGTCGGTTTTTTGACGGTCACCGGCATTAAGATGACTCCTGATCTCCGCCATGCAAAAATATACTTCAGTGTCATTGGTGATGATCAAGCCAGGGAAACCACCCTTCAGGGACTTAAGAGCGCCAAAGGATTCGTCAGAACGGAGCTGGGCAAGAAAATCCGGCTTCGTTTCATTCCTGAAATTGATTTTATCGTCGACAGGTCCCTGGATCACGGACTGAAAATATTTGGTTTACTCAAACAGGTACAGAGCGAAGAGCGGATCCCACAAGGAGAAACAGTGGAATGATCGCAAGTTCCGCCATTAAAGTGGCTGAAACAATTACTGAAAAGAACAGCTTTCTGATTCTGCCCCATGTATCCGTTGATGGCGATGATCTCGGATCGATGCTGGCCATGGGAATGACCCTCAAAAAGATGGGGAAGAGAGCAGTTCTCTTTTGCCAGGACAGGATTCCGGGTTCTTTTTCTTTTATATCCGGTAAATATCCCATTTTACAGGAGATTCCGAAGGAACGTTTTGATGCGGCGATCCTCCTTGAGTGCAGTGACTGGGGAAGGCTTCCCGAGGGGATCAATGTTAACGGGTCGGCCGATATGATTGTCAACATCGATCACCACCCGGACAACACGTTTTACGGGGATGTAAACTGGGTGGATCCTTCCTCTGCCGCCGTCGGCGAGATGGTTTTCGAGTTGATTAAAAGATTGAATTCTCCTCTGGATGTCGATATCGCAACTTCTTTATACATGGCTATTCTAACGGACACCGGAGCGTTTCAATACTCCAATGTTACGGCCAGAACCCATGCCATCATCTCCGAACTGCTCGCTTTTCCCATAGATGTGAATGCGATCTCCCGGAGCATATACCGCGAGATGGATTACGAAGTCCTCAAGCTCATGGGTAAAATGTTCTCAGGGAGCAGGCGCACCAGCGACGGACGCCTGGTATGGGCGACTCTGACGAGCGAGATGTTTAAAAAAACCGGAGCCGGCGATGAAAACATTCAACATTTCGTAGACGGGCTGTCCCAGGCGAAGGGCGCCGAGGTCACCGTTCTTTTCAAGGAAATGAACGGTGAAAGCAACAAGGTAAAGGTGAGTCTGAGATCCAATACGATTCCGGTGAACGAAGTCGCGGCCCTGTTCGGAGGAGGCGGCCATCGCCAGGCCGCCGGGTGCTCCCTGGATGGTCCGATTGGCTCTTCACGCCGCAAAGTCCTATCGGCCGTCAAGGCCCTCCTGTATCGGTAGGGGCGACGCATGCGTCGCCCTTTTGTGTCATGCGTCGCCCTTATTAAAACCTCAAAATCAACAATGTAAAATCATCGGTCAGCTTGCGCCGGCTGAATTTATTCACCGAGGCAAGTATCTTGTCCGCCAGCGTCTGCGGGGGAAGTTCCGCATTTTTCTGAACCAGCCTTTTCAACCTTTCAATATCGAAGATCCCTCCGTCGGGAGAGCGGGCGTCGGTAATGCCATCCGTATAAAGAAGAAGTAAATCCCCGGCTGAAAAGGCGACCTTGTTCTGAGAAAAGGAAGCCTCCCGGTCGATCCCGATGAGAATGCCGTCGCTTTCGAGCAGCGAGATTTTTTCGCGGCTGGCATCCCAGAAGATTGGGGGCGGATGGCCGGCATTACTGAAGATCAATTCCTTTTTCGCAAGGTCGGCCACTGCATAAAAAATGCTTATGAATTTACCGCTTTCCGTTTCCCTGGACATAAGTTTATTGACCATGTTAAGGACTTCGTTCGGAGGATAGTTTGCGGTCGCGTAGGATTTTAAAATGTACTTGCCGCGGGCCGTATAGACAGCCGCCTGGGTGCCCTTCCCGGAGACATCCGAAATTGTTATTCCCACTTTATGATTGCCGAGAGGGATGAGATCGTAGTAATCTCCGCTCAATTCCCTGGATGGCATATAGATATAGCCGGTCTTGAGCCCCGGGAAAGTAAGCTCCGCCTGAGGCATCAGGAGGGCCTGGAGTTCCTGGGCCATATCGTATTGATCCTGGTATAGAAGGGCGTTTTCGATGGACATGGCGGCCTGGTTTGCCAGGGTCATAAGCAGGTTGATCTCCGATTCCTCAAAGGGGTAAACATCTTTCTTATAGATGCTGACAACCCCAATCCCCTTTCCTTTGGCCAGGAGGGGGGCGGAAAGGATCGTCTTCATACCTTCTCTGCGAATTTCTTCAGGGAAAACGCGAAAGACGCCGTTTTCCATCTGATCGTAAAGGGCCAGAGGGGCATTGGTCTTCAGGGTCGTCCCGTAAATTCCGCTGGAAAGCGAAATGGGTTGGTTTGCGAGGTGTTTCCCAAGGCCCCTGAAGGCCACCAGATATAGTTCCCAGGCATCGCGATCGAGCAGGAAAATGGATGAGGCGTCGGCCTTCATTACATTACAGAGGATGGCGGCGATTTTATCCAGAAGTTCAGGCAGTTTGAGGGTGGAAGTGATGGATTTTCCAACCTCAAAAAGGGTGGCCAGTTCATGGACTTTATCCTTGATGATGCCGTAGAGCCGGGCGTTTTCCATCGCGATAGCCGCTTGCTGGGAAAAGCTTTTCAGGAGGCGTATTTCCTCAGGGCTGAACGGCCGGTTCCGGTGAGAGAAGCAGAGCAGAACACCGAGGACCCGTTTTTTTGAGGTGAGCGGCAGGGCCAGGATTCCGCCGAATTCAGTCTCTTTCAGAAGAGAAAAGCGGTCCGGGTCGTCCTTGAGGGATATATAAACGTGTTTCTTCCGGTGGGATGCCTGTACACAGAGATCGTCCAAAAGGGTGAGATCGAAATCCTCGGAAGAGAAGCCGTGGAGGGAATTGACGGCAAAACCTTTTGTTTTTTCGTCCCATGTCATCAGGGCGCAGGCGGGGATGGGCACGATGTGACAAGCTTTCTCCACGATCAGGCTGGTCACTTTTGAAAGGCTCAGGATCTGGGTGATGCTGGATGAAACCTGATAGAGCGCATTGAGATGTTTGAGGTTCTGTTCCTGCTGGGCGAGGAGGAGGGCGCGCTGGATGGCGGTGGCGGCGTGGATGCTGAGGGTCATAACGGTTCGGATCTGGGAGGGAGTGAAATGGTGAGCGACTTCCGAGTCGTCCAGAAAGATGAGTCCCATCAATTTTTTTCCGGTGTAAAGGGGTACAATCAGAAGGTAATTGGACGGCAGAAGGGTAAAGAGTTTTTCCAGGGACGGGCTCGCTGGCGGAGGGCTGTCCAGGGTGATGGGTTTCCCTTCACGGATGTTCTGCCAGTAGACCTCCTCGATCTGTTTAAGGGGCATGCTGAAATAGTAAAAAAAGTCCTTTTGTTCATCGGAGAGGCCGTAACTGGCCCTCATTTTCAGTTCCGTTCCCTTGTCGTCCACCAGCATGATGATGCAGCGATTGACTTCGGAAAGCCGGGCCATCTGTTTGGCCGTATTGTGGAGTGTTTCGGCATGATTCGTGCTTTCTTCCACGGTCCGCACCGCATTATACAGGTTGCTTAGTTCCCTGGCCCGTTGTTTCTCGCTCTCAAAATGCCGGGCATTTTCTATTGCCAGACCGGCCTGGGTGATGAAGAAAGAGAGAACCTGGGCGGTCTCGGAGCAGAAGGCCTGGCGTTCCCGGCTGTAAAGGTTGAGAATGCCCCTGATATCATCTTTTTTGCCGAGGGGGATTCCAAGATAGGTATTAAAATGCTGTCTTGATGAATAAACAGGTTCGTGTGAGCGGAAACCGCTGTCTCCGGCGAAGGTTTTTTCGGAGGAGAGGGGCCAGCCCACGAGGCTTTCGCGAATTCGCGAAGTCATCGCCGGCGCCTGAACATCCTCCATGCCGACGGAGACTCTGGTGACCAGGTTTCGGTTTTCAATCAGGTAAATGCTTCCCGCATCTGCATGAATGAGGCGGATGCATATCTCAATAATCAGTTTCAGTAGTTGATTTAAGTTCAGGGCGGAGCTTAAGGCTTCGCCGATCTGGATAATGGAACTGTTTATCTCCGCCTTTGAATATGGCTGCCTCTTGAATTGGCGGGAAGAGCTTGCGGCGAATTTTTCGAGGTGGGAGACGTGGGCGGCAAAAACATTGGCTGGAATGACCGGTACCCGATAATAGGACTCTCCTGTTTTAGCCGGAAGACCCTTTATGATGCACAGTTGCCCCTTGAGAAGAGAAGAAGGCTTTCTTGCCGAAGTAAGCCCTCCGGAGATCAGGGCGACGACTTTTTTGTCGTCCACCAGTGGAACGACAAAGTTTGAAAGTCCCAGGTAACAGGAAAATATCTTGAGGGCCGATTCATCCACGGCCTCCCGGCAGGCCTTTTTGTGACATTCCTGGCACCGTTCCTGAAGAGGCAACTGCATGAGAGAATGGCAAAAAGGGTTTCCGCCGTAACAGGGGGAGATTTGCCGGCCATCAGGGTCAAAGAAAGCCAGCGTTATTCCTGTCGCCTGCACGAAGAAGTTTAAAAATGACGAAAATAACTCATTATCAACAGGACTGCTATCAGACAACTGGAAGTCATCTGATGGGATGAAATCAACCATGGCGCTCCGCCTTCAACGGATATATTTCACTGATAAAGCGTATCGGCCTCAAAATAAAAAAAGGCTTGTTCGAGCAAGCCTTTTGTCCAGGATGGGGAAAAACCACACATGGATCAGTTGTTTGCGCCGAGATACTTGGCGTACAATGCCTCGATAATCTCGATGTTTTCCACTTCGATAAACTCATGCGACATACAATCACCTCACAAGATGTATCTGCAACCTGATTTTACCATTCGCGGGGTGATTTGTCAAGGAAAATCGTCATTTTTTGCGATATTTTCGCCCTTTTTCCCCCGATCCATCGGTGTTCGGAGAAATGAAGGTTTTTTAAAAGCGGAATAGAAGAATGTAGGGCGTGCCGGAGTGGCGGAATTGGCAGACGCACGGGACTTAAAATCCCGGGTCCCGCGAGGGGCGTGGGGGTTCGATTCCCCCCTCCGGCACCAGTGTTAAATCCCGATGGCCATATTATTCACCTTACAATTGGCCTCTCCTCGGCAAAACAGGCTCTTCTTTTATTCCGGCAGCTAATACTACTGGAAAATATTATAGTTATTGGTATAGATGATCTGTAAATACCAGGTCAAAGACAGATCAAAACTATTACCATACTGCGGATAGTCATAGGTATCATACATTGCATTTATATGAACACTGTAACCCGTTGTATGGTTCGGGAGCTGAAAATTCGTTATACCCTGATAAGTATTGCTGTCATTGATGGAATGGGTGGTGTTTCTATAAGCAATAAAGGGATAAGCAGTTTCAGATGTTGAGTCATAAAGTGATAAATTGTACTCTGTTTGATAGTCGGTGCCCAGGGAGGTATTCGGATAATTGGCCTGAACATTTCCCTTTACATAATACATCATCTGGGCAGAATCAAAAGACACATCACCGGGAGCCGGATTGATATTGATTAAAAGCTGAACTTCATATTCAAACGTCAATGGTCCATCAAACCAGGCTGACCAGCCCGTTTTATTCATGGTCATGTTTATCTGATTATTGAAGGGAGTATTGGCAGAAGGGAAGGTAACCGTATAATCAGTTTCTTTAACGTTCTTTAAATAAGGATTATCCACATTCAATACGATGATACTATCCAGCTTCTTGTATTTAATCTTCGCAGGTAAAACCCAGTAGTAAAAGGGAGCAGAGGATATTTCCTGGGAATTCCACGGCCATTTCAGTGAGAAATACCCGAATTTAACCGTATTGGTTTCAGTTTCCGTATAAGTCGCCGTATTGGGATTGGGATTATGAGGATCATAATATTTGACACTCACCGTACCAAGATAATTATCCTCATAAGGCCAGGGATTGGAAGTTCCCTCGTTAAATTGTACCCCGTAGTCTCCCGCAGGGAGATCGCCGGGGGGAGTCATGTCATAAAAAAGCCATTGATTATCGGGGGATGCGGTGTAATAATTAGGACCCTTATCCCATTTTGTATAGGGAAATCTCCCTGATATTTTCTGAGCTTTTACGGGAACCGTGAGATCGATATTTCCCTTCCCCTGAAACGTCAGGTTAATGTCGGCCCCGCCGGTATAATCATAGGGGAGTACCATGGCTCCATAGAGACCGAAATCATCCTCTAAAGCCTTCGTGATAAGGGAACAGAAGAACCTGGAACGGGCCAGGACCATCAGGTAAACGTTGTCCGGAGCCAGACCATACTTGAGGTACTTCATGTCATGAACATAGTTATCCGATGTTCTGTAATCCACCAGGTTTGCGACCATATAATTGACGGTATCCAGATATTTATTTATTTCATCCTTCAGGAGTGTTTTAAATGTTCCATTTATATATGCCAGGGATTGATTTCCCGTTGAATCCTGATAATTGTAGGCATTGACCAGAATGGTCAAACCCTGAAACTGATAGTTCAGCAGTTGGGTAAAGAATGATTCCAGCAGAAGATAAGTTGACATGGCGTTCTTCGGGTCCTGTACGTTCTGGTTATTTCCGTTCTGGCTGGGATCCAGTATGATTTTATTTGTGTAATCCTTCAGAACTCCATTCAAACCTGCAAGATCGGGACATATGGAATCGTGAATCCCCTGAACCTGTAAAGCTATGCCATTCGGTGCAGACACATCAGCGACATAAACACTTGCCTGGCTCTGCAAGGTGGCCAGCGGAACGGCCGTAGGATCATTGTCTTCGAGAAGGACAGCCTCGTTGGAATAATAGATCAGTCCGACCGAGCTGGTGGTGGAATAAGCGGTTTTAATGGGAGTAATATAATTCTGTACATTTAAAGAAGATATGTAATCCTGAATATTGACCTGGGTAAGTTCAAGCTGATTCGCTAATTGAGAGAGTTTGGCATCTATATCAACGATATAGTTGCTCAACCCTTTTATCTCGGAATTTATCCCTTTCAGATCCGACTTGATTGAAAAAGACTTGTAAATCGAAAAAAGCAGACTTCCTATCTTTAAAACAGCAACAGCACCCTTATTTGAAGTATTATCATAAGGCAAGAGAAATGCAGAGGATTCAGTTATAGGACTATTAAGGGAATCAGCAAAAAAATGAAATTTTGCTGATGGAATTGCCTGGCCCGATAAGATTTCCTCATCAGTAAGAATCTTAAAATTCTGATCTATAAGAGGAAGGTCCCCTGTAGGCGGGGGTGTCGGAGATGGAGAAGGATTGACGGAGGTGCTTCCTCCACAGCTTGAAAGAATCAGAGTAAAAACACACATGAATATGAGGAGTAAATAAGATGTAAATTTCATACTTTTAATTCTCCTTTTTTTAAATAGTATCTTCTC
>JAZDOK010000056.1:0-6295 GCA_043798715.1 bacterium | reverse complement strand
TGCTTGCGATCTTTTTTGCGAATAAGCAAGGGAAGCGTGTGCCCGGCATTGCAGAAGGTGAATTTTCCGGTCGTGCGCTCCCAGATTCCGCAAAAAGCCGCGACAAAGCTCTCCATTTCCTGGAGATCCCGCCTCAGGATTTCGTTGGCCTGCGTGAAAATTTCCCCCGGCGAGAGGCCGCTTTGCATCAACTTATGAAGGAGATAATAAGCGGATGCCATCAGGAGGCTGGCCGCCACTCCCTTGCCGACGACGTCCCCGATGACAATGGCAATGCGGTCCTTTGAAGTCTCCTGGATGGCATAGAAATCACCCCCGATCTTCCCGACCGGGAGGTACTGGATCCCAAGTTCCAGACCCGGAAAAGCAAGGGAAAGCCCCAGGGGCTGCTGCAGATTCTGGGCCAGCTTGAAGCCCTGGTTGATCTCGTCCCACTGGGCTCTGAGAAGATCCTGAGCCCGGACTTTTGCTTCGTCCAGGTGCCGCAACTGGACTCTTACCCTTGCCAGGAGCTCTGAAAGGCTGAAGGGTTTTCCCAGATAATCATCCGCTCCGGCCTTCAGCCCCTTCACCCGCTGCTCCACGTCCGATTGAGCGGTCAACATGATGATGGGCACCTTGAGTCTCTGCTCGCGGATGCGCCGGCAGACATCGAAGCCATCCATCACGGGAAGGGAAATGTCCAGGATGATTAGATCGGGGAGCTTCTCGCCAAGAAGCGCCAGAGCAATTATCCCGTCCCGGGCCTCCCACACCTCATAGCCCTCAAGTTGCAGGGAGGTGCGAAGCATTTTGACAATTTCGACGGAGTCGTCAACGACCAGGATTTTTGCAGGCATGGGGTACCCCTCAACTTATCTTTTCTTCCGGCGGCGCAGGCGCCTCCTCGGATTTTCCCTCCAGGGCCTTTTTAAAATCATGGAACCCTTTCCCCAGGGCCTTCCCCAATTCCGGAAGTTTTTTCGGGCCGAATAAAATAAGCGCCACCAGGGCGATCAGGACAATTTCACCGAATCCCAAATTTCCCATTTTAACACCTCCCTAAAATTTCTTTTTCAATAAAATCCGCCAGGGCAGAAATTTCTTCATTCCGGAAAGAGGGCGTTCCGGAAAGCTTTTCATCATTGGAGACGAAGGCGATGGGCTCTTCAGTCGAGGGTATTCGTCCTTCCCCCAGGTCCGCCCTGAAAAGTTCAATCTTAGGCTTGTCCAGACTCTTGAAGCCCTCGGTAAAAACAATATCCACATCCTTAAGATAGCGTTCCGCAATCTCATCCGGAGACAGTTCCCCGGATGTATTTTGCAGCAGGGCCAATTTCCCCGGAGAGGCCAGGACGACCGCATCGGCGCCCGCTTTGGATATTCGCCACGAATCCTTGCCCTCCCTGTCCAGGTCAAAGCCGCTCACGTGATGCTTTATCACCGCCACGGAGTAGCCCCGGCGCCTGATTTCTGGAATTAGTCTCTCAAGAAGGGTGGTCTTCCCGCTGTTGGAGCGCCCCACCACCGAGATGATCGGTTTCATCGTTTTCTTTCTCCTTCTTTTTATTAGTCATCCTCACAAAGAGGACGCTTATTTCATAGAGCAGAACGAGCGGAAGCGAGACCAGAATGCAGGTCAGAGGGTCCGGGGAAGGGGTAACGACAGCTGCCAGAACGACCATGCCCAGATAGGCCGTCTTTCGCCATTTATTCATGGTTTCAGTCCGTACCAGGCCGAACAGGCCCAAAAAGAGAAAAACCAGGGGCATCTCAAAGAGCAGGCCGGAGGCCAGGGCGGTCCAGATCAAAAAGGAAAAATATCGATCGGCCGAGATCAGGGGACTCATATCGGAGGTGGCGAAACTCAGCAGGAACTTCATCCCGAAGGGGACGATGAGAAAGGCGGCAGTGAGGATGCCGCCGATGAAAAAAAAGATGGCAAACGGAAAGACGATAAAAAGATACTTCCGCTCGCTCTTTGTCAGGGCGGGAAGGCAGAAGGACATGATCTGATAAAGGAGGACGGGGGAGGAGAGAATGAAACCCGCCAGCAAGGCCAGTTTCAGCCTGACCAAAAAGGCCTCCGCCGGTTCCATGAAATAGAGTTTCCCGACGGGACGGATGAGGAGGTCCATAAACCGGGGCGTCAGATAATAGCCGGCCCAGGATCCGGCCAGAAGCGCGGCCAGAGAATAGAGGAGCCGTCGCCTCAACTCGTCCAGGTGGTCTATCAGGGTCATGCTCCTCTCCATCGCCTCGTCTTCTTCTACCAACGATCCCCACTTCCTGCCCCGATGATGTTCCGATGAAGGAAAAGACCCGGCGGCATAGAATTCAAAATTGCTCCGTCTCTTGGAATCCAGAGGCGGGTTAAATTTGTCCTTTTCAGAAAGAAGTGTTGTCCATGGCGCCAAATCAGAATCATCGCCTCCTGATCATCAATCCGGGCTCTACCTCGACCAAGATCGCCGTCTTCGAGGAGGAGAAATCCATCTTCGAGACGACGCTCCGGCACAGTGCCTCTGAACTAAAGGGCTTCAGCAAGATCTGGGACCAGTTCGACTTCAGAAAAAAAATTCTCATCGAAGAACTGAAAAAGGCGGGATTCGATCCGAAGGATTTCACGGCCGTTATTGGGCGGGGCGGGATCCTGCGTCCGATCCCCGGCGGGACATACCGCGTCGGGGCCAAAATGCTCGAGGATCTTCGCCTGGCGGTGCGGGCTGAACATGCCTCGAACCTGGGGGCCATCATGGCCTACAGCATCGCCTCGGAGATCCCGGTGGAATCTTTTATCGTGGACCCAGTCTGCGTGGACGAGCTGGAGCCGATGGCCAGGATTACCGGGATGCCGGAGTTCGAGCGGGACAGCATCTTCCATGCCCTTAACATCCGGGCGATCGCCCGGGCGGCCGCCCGGGATCTGGGAAAGCCCCTTAAGGAACTCAACTTCGTCATCGCGCATATGGGCGGTGGAATCTCCGTGTGCGCCATGCGGGGGGGAAAGGTCGTCAATGTAAACTACGCCCTCTGCGAAGGACCTTTCACCCCAGAGAGGAGCGGGAGCGTGCCGCTGTTCAGGTTTGCGGAAATGTGTTTTTCCGGAAAGTACACCCCGGGGGAGATCAGGAAGAAGATCAACGGCCAGGGGGGGCTGGTGGCCTACCTGGATACCAACGATGCCACCCTGGTCGAGAAGAGGATCGCCGAAGGAGACGACTATGCGCGCCTCATCTACGAGGCCATGGCCTACCAGGTCGCGCAGGAAATCGGCGCCCGGGCCACCGTCCTCAAGGGGAAGGTGGATGCCGTCATCATCACCGGCGGGGTTGCCCGTTCCAAAATGCTTACGGACTGGATCACCGAAAGAGTGAGTTTTATCGCTGAAGTCCGGCTTTACCCGGGGGAGGACGAGATGCAGGCCCTGGCCATGGGGGGTCTCAGGGTTCTGCGCGGGGAGGAAGAAGCGCTCGCCTACGACTGAAAGGAGAAATTCGATTGTTTCGGATACTGGCCATAAACCCGGGTTCCACTTCCACCAAAGTCTCCGTCCATGACGACGAGGCCGAGCGTTTTTCAGAGACGATCGTCCACACGAAAGAGGATCTGGCACATTTCAAGGATTTTACCGAGGAGCGTCCGCTGCGGGAAAAGGCGGTGCTCGACTCCCTGAAAAAACACTTAATTTCTTTAGAAAGCCTCTCGGCCGTGGTGGGTCGCGGGGCCCCGCTTAAGCCTCTGGAAGGCGGGACCTACCGGATCAATGAGATTTTGCTCGAGGACCTTCGCCATCAGCGCCTCCAGTCCCCTCACATATCGGTTCTGGCCGGGATCATGGCCTTTGAAATAGCCGACTCTCTTGGCCTTCCCGCCTTCATTGCGGATCCGGTCTCCACGGACGAAATGCACCCCCTGGCCAGAATTTCGGGCCTCCCGGAAATCCATCGAAAGAGCCTCTGGCACGCTCTCAACTGCAAAGCGGCGGCCCGGAAGGCCTCCCGGGATCTTAATAAAAAATATCAGGAACTCGACCTCCTCGTCTGCCACCTCGGCAGCGGCATCACGGTCTCGGCTCACCGCCGTGGGCGGGCCATTGACGTCAATAATGCCAATTCAGAGGGGCCGTTTTCCCCGGAGCGCGCCGGAACTCTCCCGGTGGTGGAATTGATCGAGCTGTGCTATTCCGGGAAATACACACACCACGAGATGCTCAGAAAAGTCACCCGGCAGGCGGGCCTTTCGGCCTACATTGGTGCCTCCGACGCTCGCGAGGTGGAGCGCCGGATAAGAGAGGAGAAAGATGAAAAGGCCGCCCTCGTGTACGAGGCCATGGCCTACCAGGTGGCTAAGGAAATTGGAGCCATGGCCACGGTGCTGGAGGGGAAGGTGGACGCCGTTGTTCTCACCGGCGCCCTGGCCCGCTCGGAAGTTCTGACCGGCTGGATAAAGGCGCGGGTCAGCTTCATCGCCCCGATTCTTATCTACCCGGGAGAGGACGAAATGGAGGCCCTTTCCCTGGCGGCCCTCAGGGTCCTGCGGGGGGAAGAGTCCCCTAAAGAATATTCCTGAAGTGAAAGGAGGCGGCATCTTTGAAAATATTCTTGACCCGGCCCTGCATTGGCGGCTGGGAGAAACGTCATAATCTAAAGAAGGTCATGGGGATAGGGCCATCCCTTGGTCTGGCTTATCTTTCCTCATATCTTAAGCTGTCTGGTCATTCCGTACGCGTTCTGGATGGATATATAGATCAACTCACCATTGAGGAGATAGCAGAGGCAGCAGAAGGCTCGGATATAGTGGGGATCAATTGCATGAGCGTTTACTATTCCGAGGCGGTTAAACTCTCCCGAAAGTTGAAGGAAAAAGGGAGTCTGGTGGTGATAGGGGGCCCTCATGCAACTGTTTTTCCCGAGGCCACCCTGCTGGATACTCAGGCGGACTACGTGGTTGCAGGGGAGGGGGAAGAGGCTTTTCAAGAACTCCTGGAATGTCTGGCAAAAGGCTCAGATGCCGGAAATGTGGCGGGAGTTCTTTCTCCTTCAGGGGTACTTCATCCCCGTTCCTCTCTGCCGCACCCGGACAGTTTGCCTTTCCCCGACTGGGAGGAGATAAATCCTCTTAAATATACTCTTCTGCCTTATGATCTCGCGGTGAATTGCATGTATGGAGAGGGAGAGCTGCATTCCATTCCCCAGGAGAAAATGCGCAGCGTTCTTCCCATTATAAGCAGCCGGGGATGCATACAATTTTCGCACCTTTTTCCGTCGGCACGGGTTCGCTCCCCGGCTAATTTTGTGGAGGAAATCCGTCTGGTGAAAGAGCAATTCGGCGTCGAGGAATATCATGTGGAAGTCATCAGTATTGCCGACCAGAAGTATCTGGCGGAAATTTGCGAACTTTTGCAGAAGAGTTGTCAGGGCATATCCTGGGGAATAACCTGTGAAGTC
The DNA here is from genome assembly GCA_043798715.1 of bacterium. Lineage (GTDB taxonomy): Bacteria > Vulcanimicrobiota > JAZDOK01 > JAZDOK01 > JAZDOK01 > JAZDOK01. The sequence goes on along the minus strand of JAZDOK010000056.1, from coordinate 866 downwards.
AGACCGGAAATTTTAACACCGGACCTTTCGTCTCAACTTAGGCGAAGCGGTTGCATTTTTCTGGGTATGAAGTTTGAAACACCAGGCGGGGGAAAAGAGAAATTCTGGAAAGAAATAGTGGATTCCCTGGTCGGGGAAGGAATTATGGTGGAGGGTTTTTTCAGAGTCGGCATGAGCAAGGATTGGGAGCGGGAATGGGAAAACATCCTGGAGCTTGTTCCGTATCTTCCTCTGGATAAATACGCTTTCGGCTTCATGGAAGTGGCGGGAGAGAATTACAAGCAGATGAAGAAGCAGATAGAAGAGAGGATTCCCCCGCAAAAAATAATTTATGAAAAATATGATACTTTTGAAAAAGCGAAGGCGGGGAAAATAGATGTTCGGACCATAGAATTTCTATGGGAACGCGAACCTGCTCCTTTACTCGAACGGGAACCGGAAGTCCCTTCAAAAAACACTTTTCTGGTGGAAGGCAGGATTAATTTCTCTGATGGCACCAAGCCCCGGCAAATTGAGACTCTTCCCGATGGAATGGAACTTTACATTTACGATAAATTGAAACTGATTTTAACATTCGGCGATTCCCCTGTTGAGCTTCCCCTCCCCGTGGTGGTGGATCGAGATAATTGGATGAGTTCGATAGCGTATTCGCTTGAGAAGCGTTCTACAGTGGACCAGTTGATTCTTCGTCAACCGGGTTATCAAGAGATGATTTTCCGAAATCTTCCGGTTTGCGAGGGGAAAGTAACTTTTCCCGATTTGACCATCCACCCCTGCGGGGAAGAGTAGGGGGCACCACAGAGGCCCCCGAGCCCCCGGTGGGAACCCCACAAAAACCCGGCACAAAAGAACCTCCGATAATTTAA
>JAZDOK010000048.1:0-2958 GCA_043798715.1 bacterium | reverse complement strand
CTCCTTGCAATATTTGCGCAGGAAATGATCCACCAGAAGCGGTATGTCCTCCTTGCGTTCCCTGAGCGGGGGAAGATAAATCGGCACGACATTCAGACGGTAAAAAAGGTCCTCACGGAAGTTGCCCTCATTGATTTCTTTGTTCAGATCGCGGTTGGTAGTAGAAATAACCCGCACATCGACACTCAGCGGAGTAGGATTTCCCACCCTTTCGAACTCCCTTTCCTGAAGGACGCGGAGAATTTTCGACTGCAGGGGCAGCGACAGTTCGCCTATTTCATCCAAAAGCAGGGTACCCGTATGGGCCAGCTCGAACCTTCCCTTGGTAGTCCTCACCGCCCCGGTGAAAGCCCCTTTTTCATGGCCAAACAACTCGCTCTCCATCAGGCCTTCCGGCAGGGCGGCGCAATTGAGCTTGATGAACGGCCTGTTCTGGCGGGGGCTGTTATAATGTATGGCCCGGGCCACCAGCTCTTTTCCGGTCCCGCTTTCACCAGAGATAAGGACCGTAGCTTTGGAGGGAGCGATCATCTCGATCGTATCGTAAACCTTGCGCATCACCTCGGCCACGCCGACAATGGAGCTGAAAGTGTATTTTTCCCGCAACTGATTGCGTAAACTAGTGTTGTCGGTGCGCAGATTCCTGTTTTCATCCCGTAGTATCTGGCGCTCCATGGCCCGGTCGACGAGAATCTCGATGGAATCAGCGGAAAAATGCTTGGTAATATAATGATAAGCCCCGTGCTGCATGGCTTCCACCGCGTTTTCGATAGTACCGAAAGCGGTGATCATAATGACTTCCGTGTCGGGGTTGTTTTTTTTCGCCCTTTCCAGCACTTCCATTCCGCTCACTTCCGGCATGCGGAGATCGGTTATTATCAAGTCGTAATATTCACCCGTGATTTTTTCAATGGCCTGGGACCCGTTGCCCACAGCTTCAACCAGGTATTTTTTCCGCTGGAGGGTTTCTACCAGAAAATCCCTCATCAAAGGTTCATCATCCACGACAAGTATTTTTTTATATTCCATAACTACCCCTTCTCTCACGGATAATAGGGTATGCGAATGGTGATTTTAGTGCCGACACGCAACTGGCTGGAAACAGTAATGGAGCCGTTCTGCTCCTGAATCATTTTCTTGGAAATAGCCAGACCCAGCCCCGTGCCGTCTTCACGGGTAGTAAAGAAAGGATTGAATATCTTCTTCTGCACGTCTTCACTCATGCCCTCGCCTTCATCTTCCACCAAAAGCTCGACATATTCATCAGGCAAGCTGTTCACTCCGCGGTGTGGCTCGCCGTTTTTGACGCGTCCCAGACGGATGGTCAGGGTCCCTCCCCTGGCCTTCATGGCGTAAATGGAATTGTGAAAGATATTCAGGAGAACCTGCTGCATCAGGCTGGGATCGATCCTGGCCCCCAGCGGATACAAGGGAAAATCGCATTTTATTTTGATCGGGAGCGACTGGCTTTCAATTTCCACTTCCAGGAAAGCCACGACTTCATTCACGTATTCGATCAGATTTGTCCAGCGGAGATCGGCCTGGAGGGGCCGGGTATATATAAGGAGGTTGGTGACGATTTTATCCAGGCTGGCCACGCCTTCGATGATTTTCTTGACCATATTGCGCCGGGGGTCTTCATCCTCCAGGTCCCGTTCCAGGAGTGTGGCAAAACCGCCGATACTGCCCAGGGGGTTGCGGATTTCATGGGCCACATTGGCCGCCATTTCTCCCAGGGCGCTCAGCGTGCGGGACTTGGAAACCTCGTCCTTGAGCTGCCTGATGGCCGAGAGATCGGCAAAGATTTCCACCGCTCCGACTGTCTCTCCGCGCTTATCCTTTACCGGCCAGACCAGGGATTCCACCGGTACTTTCAATCCATCCTTGCAGCCGAGAAACCTCTCGGTCTTATGTACCGGAACATTATCACCAGCCAGGACAGCGGAGAGCAAATCCCCGTTTTCGGAAGTCTCGGTACAAGGCAGACTGCGGTAAGAGCAGCCTAGGACTTCCTCGCGGCTGAACCCGGTCAGCGCTTCCGCCGCCTGGTTGAAAACAATCACTTCGCCGTCCCGGTTGACAGCCAGGACACCGCTTTCAATGTGTTCGAGTGCGGTGATGAGGCAACCGTCCAGCACGGAAGGACAATTTACCACCGGAGATCTGGCCGCAGATTGTTTCATATTCTCTTCAGAAGGTCTTTTTTCTTGATATTGAATTCTTTTTCAGTAAGAATTCCAGCCAGCCGGAGTTCATCCAGCCGGCGAATCTGTTCTATAGCGTCAGCTCCCCTGGAGTTCTTCCCTCCCGGGAGAACCAACTCATCGGGGATTCCCCCTTCCATGGCTCCGGACTTTAACCCGCCTCCCGTCTCGCCGGATTCCGGTGGAGGCAGGTCATTCACATCTACTTCAAGTTCCGATAAATCCGGTATTTTAACTTCTTCCTCGACTTCCTGGTAGCTTATGAGCTTTTTCTCCAGCACACGCACCCGTTCGGACAACCTGTGCACCGTCTGGCGTAATGTCAAAAGCTCGACGCCGCGACTTAATTTGGTTTTGACTTCATCCAGCCGGAAAGGCTTGACTATGGTATCATGAATACCCCGGCGGGCCATATTCTCGGCATCGAGTACCGTCGGCTGGGGCAGGAGGAGATAAATTAAAACACCCGGCTCGCCTTTTCGCAGCCGGGAAATTATTTCTCCTGTCTCTTTCTCTCCCAGACGGGAATTGATTATCGCCAGGCGAAAGCGGTTTCTGCTGATCAGCTTGCCGGCCTCGGTACAGCTTTCCGCAGCAAACACCCTGAACCCGTTCTGCTTCAGGTGGTTAGTAAGCAGGTCGCGGCTGAGCAGCTCTTTGTCCACCAGCAGGATGTTATTAAGGACCATCCTTGGTTGCGCCTTGGAAATAATTCTCGGTTTGTTTCAGGGATTTCCTTATTCCGGCGAGGACC
>JAZDOK010000027.1:0-2059 GCA_043798715.1 bacterium | reverse complement strand
AACCTGGAGATGGTTGGCAATGGCGAAGAAATCCTTCCGGTCCAGGTAGGGCCGGCGCTCGTCCAGGAGGTAGAAGTCCTTCTTCAAACGGATGAAGGCGCCGTTTTTCACCTGGCGGCTGCAAAACACCTGGGCCGAGGCCCTCGTGACGCCGAATAGACCAGCCACCTCCTCCGAGCTGAAAAACAAGTTTCTCTTTAAGGAACGCCACGCATCACGATTCATATCTGGGACACTTTCTTATCTTTTTTGTTAAGTAACTATACTCGTGATAACCTTGTCAAGGAATATATTTCACCCTATCCACCGCCCTGACTGCCACAACGAAAGAATTGTTTTCATCGTTCCTCCCTTATGTTAACGGCAGCGTAAAGATCAGTGTAACTCCCGCTTCCACTGTCATTCCCGTGAAGCTTGTCCCCGAGCAGGCGGGGAGCGGAAATCAACAAAGGACTGGCTCCCGGATCAAAGCCTGCCCCGGTATCGACCTGGGAGCCAAATGACTGCCTGTTACAGTGGCATTAGATATTACAGTTTTATTCCGATTTCCTACACCTGTTTCAATAGGCGCGTCAGGAAAGCCCCGGAAAAGGAGCAAATTTTTCTTTACAGGCGTGATATGTTATGCTACTCGCACCTGAAAATAATTGCAACTGCTAAGTTTCAAATAAGTTTCAAAGGTTTACAGTCATAGAACATGGCAGTTCGTCATGAGCTTTTTATAGGTTTCGGGAGGGGGTATTCTGAACTTAAGTTTGTGTAAACACATCGTGGAAAACGTCTCCCGCGTGATTGTGGGCAAGCGCCAAGCCGTTGAGCTGCTCATGGTTGCCCTGCTTGCCGATGGTCACGTTTTGCTGGAAGACGTGCCCGGGTTGGGAAAGACCTTAATCGCAAAATCTCTGGCCAAAAGCATCGGCGGAACTTTCCGCAGGATTCAATTTACACCCGACGTCCTGCCTTCGGATGTCACGGGCTGCAATATCTATAATCAGCAAACAAATCGTTTCATGTTTCAGCCCGGACCGGTGATGACCAACATCCTGCTGGCCGACGAGATCAACCGCACCATCCCCCGCACCCAGTCCAGCCTGCTCGAAAGCATGGAGGAACGCCAGGTCACCATTGACAGCATTACCCATCCCCTTCCCCATCCCTTCTTTGTTATGGCTACTCAGAATCCCATTGAACTGGAAGGAACATTCACCCTGCCGGAAGCGCAGTTGGACCGTTTCCTCCTCAAAATACGCCTGGGGTATCCTGAAAAGGATGAAGAGATGGCAATACTGGAACGTTTTCGGGACAGAGACCCCCTAGTCGGATTGGAACCGGTGGTAACTCCTGAGCAGGTGACTGAATTACAGGAAGCCAGAAAGATGGTGCGCATTTCCCAGCCCGTTCGAGAATATGTCACCGATATAGTGAGAGCTACGCGGAATAATCCAGCCTTGCGTCTCGGGGCGAGTCCGCGGGGCTCTCTTTCCCTGATGCGCGCCGGCCAGGCGTTAGCCGCCCTGCGGGAACGGGAATACGTTCTTCCCGATGACGTCAAATATTTAGTGATTCCTGTCCTTTCTCACCGTTTAATCCTTAAGGAAGAGGAACGGCTTAGAGGCGAAACACCGGAAAATTGCCTGGAGAAAATCATAAACCAGATACCGGCGCCGGCGGGGTAAAACAACGCGAATGGCAGTGCATGATCGCGCCATACCGACGATTTTTGTCGTACCTCTCATCAATATCATAGTGGGCGCCATTCTTTTTGTTTCCCTCTTGTATGGCCGGCGGGAGCTGGCCGTACTCGCCCTTCTTGTTTTAACGATGGTCGGCGGCACAAAATTGTGGGCCATGATGAGCCTCAGGGGACTGAACTGTCGTTTCACGATCGACCGAAGCAGGATGTTTCCCGACGAAAAACTTCTCATAAGCATAAATGCAGAAAATAGAAAGCTTCTCCCGGTCTGGCTCCAGTTGAAAATTCCCATAAGCGCAGCTCTGCAGATGTCCCCCCATGAAAATGTGCTGGCGAAGGAAGGAAGCCTTTTGTGGTACCAACAGG
>JAZDOK010000012.1:0-2078 GCA_043798715.1 bacterium | reverse complement strand
AGCCACGGCCCGGGCGGCGGCCTCGGCGTCACTGGAGGCAATGGTTACCGTGCCGTCATCTTCCACATCAATGGTAACACCCGTTTCGCTGATGATATGACGAATGTTCTTCCCGCCGGAACCGATCACGTCCCTGACCTTCTCTGGTTTTACCTTCACCGTCGTAATCCGGGGAGCATACTGGGAAATATCCGCTCGGGGGGCGGAAAGCGTTTCGCGGAGCTTTCCCAGGATAAAGAGCCTGCCGTCCCTCGCCTGGTAGAGGGCGCTTCTCAGGATATCCCCGGTAAGACCGTCAATCTTGATGTCCATCTGCATGGCCGTGATGCCCTTTTCCGTTCCGCATACCTTGAAATCCATATCGCCGGCGTGATCTTCATCACCCAGGATATCGGAAAGAACGACCACCTCGTTGCCCTCTTTAAGTAAGCCCATGGCAATGCCGGCCACAACACCGTGCACCGGGACGCCGGCATCCATCAGGGCCAAGCTGCCGCCGCATACCGAGGCCATCGATGACGACCCGTTGGAGGAAAGGATTTCCGAGACAATCCGGATGGTGTAGGGAAATTCTTCTTTGGAAGGCAGAATGGGCAATAAAGCCCTTCTCGCCAGAGCGCCATGGCCGATTTCTCTGCGTCCCGGTCCGCGCAGGAATTTGGCCTCACCCACCGAATAGGGAGGAAAATTATAGTGCAGCATGAAGGTGCGCCTCTCCTCACCGCCTACATAGTCCATGCGCTGTTCGTCGGACCCGGTGCCCAACGTCAAAACAGCGAGGGCCTGTGTTTCCCCGCGCGTGAAAAGGGCGGAACCATGCACCCTCGGCAGCAGTCCCACTTCGGAACTGATGGGTCTGATATCGGTACTGGACCGGCCATCTACCCTTTTCTTCTCCCGGATTATCATTTCCCGGAGCACCTGCCGCTCCAATTTATCCAGGGCCTTGGCCGCCGTGGCTTCCAAGACGCCGTCTTCCGAAGCCATGGCCTTCATTACCAGTTCTTTGATCTCCCCCAGCTTCGTGTTCCGCTCCTGTTTCTGCGGCGTACTGTAGGCCCCTTTTAAGCCGGCGAGGGCCAGGTCGGAAACCTTGGCCAGAATTTCGCTGTCGAGCGTCGCCTCAGTAAAGATGCGCTTCTCTTTGCCGATCTCCACGCGCATCTGGTCCTGAAGCAAAATGACGGGGCGCAGACTCTCCAAGCCGAAGTTGATGGCATCTACGATCACATCCTCGGCTACTTCCTGAGCGCCTCCCTCCAGCATGACCAGGTTGACATCAAAATCTCTGCCGTCGGTGCCCGGGGTGACCTTCCTTCCTACCAGGAAAAGATCAAGATCGCTTTTCCCCATGGCCTCCGAGGAGGGATTGCAGACAAAAGCCTCCGCCACCCGTCCGACGCGCACTCCCGCAATGGGCCCCTTGAAAGGGACATTGGATATTTCCAGGGCGACGGAAGCGCCCAGCATAGCCGCCACATCAGAACCATTATCGTTATCGGCGGAAAGCACCGAGGCGATAACCTGGGTTTCGGAACAATACCCCTTGGGAAAAAGCGGCCGGAGGGAACGATCGATCACGCGGGACATCAATGTTTCCCGTTCGTTGGGACGGCCTTCCCTTTTAAAAAAGCCACCGGGAATCTTGCCCGCAGCGTAGGTCATCTCCTGATAATCCACGGTCAGAGGCAGAAAATCAACACCCTGCCGGGCGGCCTTTAAAGACACCGCCGTCACCAGCACAACTGTGTCACCATAGGTCACCAGCACTGCGCCGTCGGCCTGTCCGGCCACATAATCCGTTTTTACGGAAATGGCCCTACCCGCAAAATCCATACTGAATATTTTACTCATTTATTATTTAATTACCTCTCTTTTAATTCAGGGGAAAAAGCGCAATATGTAGAAACATCACTCTGCTTTTAACCCCTAATTTAATGGCTTCAGCCTGTTGCCCCTCCCCTACTTCCGGAGCCCCAGCCGCTGGATGACGCTTCTGTACCTCTCCAGATCCTTTTTTTTAAGGTAATCAAGAAGGCTTCTTCTTTGCCCGACCAGCTTGAGAAGACCTCTTCTGG
>JAZDOK010000005.1:0-48721 GCA_043798715.1 bacterium | reverse complement strand
GAACAGGAATTCTGCAGGCAGAAGGCCTGAGCGGATCTTACTGACGCTGCGTCAGCACTTGCCTTTCCCGCATAGTTTTTTTGAAGCCCCTGTAATGTAGCCGATGAGGCAGAATAACTTTTGTCTTTTTGCGACAAGAATCCCGACGGCCAGCAGGATATATACCCATGAAAAGGCGAGGCGGGCCGCCTGCCAGGGCATCAGAAGCTGGGTGACGAAGAGAACCAGCAGGCTCAGGGCCTCCCAGACCGAGATCCGAAGATCCGCCAGGATGGCGATGGCAAAGAGGGATTGGGCCGAGGTCAGCAGCACTTCCTCCACCTGGCGACCATCCAGCGGCATCGGGTGAACGCTTCCGCTTGAGATGGAAAAGACGAGGGGTATCATGCCGACCAGGAGGGTCCACTGGTTCACTTTTGATGAGATGAGAGCGCCCATCCCGTTGACCGGGTTGCACTTTAAGGCGAAGAGGGCGGCCACGATAAATTCCGGGGCTTCCGAGGCCAGGGGGGCCAGCCACTGGATGAGGAGAAATTCTTCGATCTTAAGGAGTTTTCCTGTCGTTATGAGGCTCTCCGCAAAGGCGGAAGCTGAGATAAGGATGACAAAGCAGGAAAAAAGAAAAAAAATTACGGTCACCAGTCGGCGCATGGAACGCGAAAGACGCGCGACCTCGGCCGCGGGACCTTCAAGATGTGGTTCTTCCACCTTCGCCCGCGATGCCAGCACGATATAGCCGATGAAGAGCAGAAGAAAAACGGCGGCATCCACGAGAGAGAGATTCTTTTTGAGCGGGATGACAAAGGAATAGAGGGTGGCCAGGGTCAGAAATGTGAATTCATTGGTGATAGGGGCCCCCAGCTCCACGGTCGTTTTCTTCGTTTTGAACCAGAAGATGAAGACGACTGTCGCCCAGGCCAGGCCGATGATGAGGCGGTTGGCCCCCGTCATGTTGGCCACCGCGTAGTGAGTGTAGACCTGATCCTTTCCGGCCATCCAGGACAGGTACATGTCCACGGCGTATTCCGGAAGGACTGTGACGATGGCCAGGAACGCCAGGGCCAGGGACTTGGAGACCTCCATCTCCGCCAGTTCCGCTCCCCAGGTCAGGAGAAAAGAGGAGGCCACGATGGCCAGGCCCGAGAGGATCGCTATGAGGTGCGGCTCAAGGTGCGCCCCGGTGAACTTGATGAGAATCCAGGGCACCGCCAGGGCCGCCATTACAAAAATTGAAATCCAGCCTTTCATTTCGCTTTATTTCCCTTCCACGAGGTCGGCCCACCAGATTTCTTTCCTTGAGGCATCGGCAAGCTCAAGGACCAGGGCCCCCTTCTCATTTATATCTATGGCCGTTCCGCTGATGCGCGTCTCGCCCTGTAGGATGGTGACGGCCTTCCCCAGGGTGGCGCACCTCCTCTTTCCTTCCCGGATCATGGCCGAAAGCCCTTCTTTTCTGAAGCGGAAATAAGACAGTTCGAGTTCCTTAAGAATATTAAGAAGGAGGGGAAGGCGGGGGATTTCTCTTCTTGCGAGCATCATGAGGGAGGCGGCAGAAGGGCGGATCTCGGGTGGAAAGTTTTCCTCTTCATTGTTGACATTCAGTCCGATACCCAGAACCAGGTGTTCCATCCTGTTGCCGCTGATCTTTCCCTCGATCAGGATTCCCCCCACTTTTTTGTCATTGATAATAAGATCGTTAGGCCAGTTAAGGCGGATTTCAAGACCGGTGGCCGCCTGAATCGCCGCAGCGACGGCGACCCCAAAGGTCAGGGTACATCCCAGCACATCCATGGGGGGAGATCCGGGACGAAGGATGAGAGAGAACCAGAGGCCCACGCCGGGTGGAGAAAACCAGAAGTGACGGAGCCGCCCCTTCCCGTGGGTCTGGGTCTCTGCGATGACCATGGCGCCTTCAGGTTCTCCCCGGGAGGCCATCTCCAGGGCGATCTCGTTGGTGGAGACGACTTCGGGAAGAAAATAAGCGCGTCTTCCCAGCATCTCCGTCTCAAGGCCCATTTGAATCAGTCCCGCGCCGAGTTCATTTTGCTTCATGGCCGCCTCCCTGACGTGTTTTCATTTCTCCGGGGCGGATGGTACCTGCGGTATCACCCGGAGGCTCATATTCAGCGCCCGGACGGAGTGAGTCAGTCCTCCGACCGAAATATCATCGATTCCCAGATCGCAGATGGCTTTTATTTTTGCAGGCGTCATGTCCCCGGAAGCTTCCAGGCGGGCTCTGCCCGCCGTAATTTGCACGGCTTTTTGCATGAGGCCCTTGTCCATGTTGTCGAGCATGATGATATCGGCTCCTGCCGAGAGAGCTTCCTCAAGCTGTTCAAGCGTCTCGACTTCCACTTCAGTCGGCATTTGCGGGGGAGAGTTTTTTTTAGCCCGGGCGACGGCCTCGGAGATTGAGCAGAACATTAGGTGGTTGTTCTTTATGAGAATTCCGTCTTCGAGGTTCATCCGGTGGTTGACGGCCCCGCCGACGGAGACGGCGTACTTCTGAAGAAGGCGCATTCCCGGAACGGTTTTCCGGGTGTCCAGAATCCTTACGCCCTTCCCCCGGACGAGCGCCGCCAATTGAGAAGCGTAAGTGGCGATGCCCGAGAGGTGCTGGATAAAGTTGAGGGAGGTGCGCTCACCGGCAAGGATGGAGCGGGCCCTGCCGGAGATGCGGGCGAGGCACTCTCCGGGAAAAACGGCCTCTCCGTCTTGTTTGATCGCCTCGAAGGAAACGCCCGGATCGATTCTTAAGAATACCTGGGCGGCGACTTCCAGGCCGGCCAGAACGCCTTCCGCCTTGGAGATGATTTCAGCATTAGCCAAGGCATCCGGTGGTATGACGGAAGTGGAGGTCCGATCCTGGAGGGCGCGATCCTCTTCAAGGGCCAGATCGATCAGGCGCAGAATTTCGGGGCAATCCGTCTTCATGAGAAGGTGACTCCTCCGTGTCTGTTCAGCATAACATGTTTTTTCCACTCCCGGCGGCGGCGGGGGTAGTCGCTTCTGAAGTGTGCTCCGCGGCTCTCGCATCGTAGTGAGGCGGCCGTGGCCATGAGGGAGGCCGCGAGGTGCATGTTTTTAAGTTCCAGATCATCCGGACGGCTGCCCTCCGGGGTGGCGGAGACGAAATATTCAATGGCTCTCCGGAGACTTTCCGCCGTGCGGGTGACCCCAACTTCCTCCCACATCGTGTTTTGAAGAAGGAGTCGCTGCCGTCCATCGGAAATTTCCGGAGGAGACAGGGGGAGTTTTTCTCCTTCCAGAATGGGAATCAGCATGTCAGGTGGTTCCGAAATGGGACGTTTTTGACCGCGGTATAAAGCCGCGGCGCGCGCCATCCTGGCGCCGAAGACCAAACCTTCCAGCAGGGAATTGGAGGCCAGGCGATTGGCGCCGTGGACGCCGGTGCAGGCGGTCTCCCCGGCGGCAAAAAGGCCTGGAAGAGTGGTTCTTCCATCGAGGTCGGTCAAGATCCCCCCCATTATATAATGGGCTGCCGGGTGGACCGGGATGAGGTTTGTTGAGAGGTCGATCCGGTACCGGCGGCAGGTCTCGAAGATCTTCGGAAAGCGTTTTTCGAAGTTGGATACGGCGAAAATATCTAGATAGACATAATCCTTAGTTTTCTTTTTCATCTGGGCGAAAATGGCTCTGGAGACCACGTCCCGCGAGGCCAGATCCCCCATCGGGTGATAGTCGGGCATGAAAGGATAACCTTCTGAATCCCTCAGGATGGCTCCGGCCCCACGAAGAGCCTCGGAGAGCAGGAACATACGCCCCTCCTCCTGGCTCTCATGCGTCTGCAAGGCGGTCGGGTGAAATTGGAAGAATTCCATGTCCGCCAGGGTGCCGCCGGCGCGGTAAGCCATCGCGATTCCGTCCGCGGTGGCGCCGACAAGATTGGTTGTTTTTGAAAAAAGCTGGCCGGCGCCGCCTGAGGCCAGAAGAACTGCTTCGGCCAGGATACAGGTGATCCGGCCGTCTTTAAGGCACCAGAGCCCGGTTACCCGCTCCCCATCGAGTACGAAGTCCAGGGCCAGGACATTCTCCCGGAGGACGAGATTTGGGGTATGGCGGGCCTGCCAGAGCAGAGCATCCGTGACTTCTCTTCCGGTCGAGTCTCCCCCGGCGTGAATAATTCTGCTCCTGGAGTGGGCCGCCTCTCTTCCGAGGTCGAGCGCACCCTCCCTGGTGTCAAAACGGGCGCCCAACTCCATCAGTTTCTGTATTGAAAGAGGAGCTTCGCGGGTCAGAATCCGGACCGCCTCCTGATTGTTTATACCTGCGCCCGCCCGGATGGTGTCGCGGCAGTGGAGGAGGGGGGAGTCATGCTCTCCGATGGCGGCCGCAATTCCCCCCTGGGCCTCGTAGGAGTTGCAGTGCGAAAACGCGGTCTTGCTTATAAGGAGAACGTCGCCAAGGCGGCATGCCTCCAGAGCCGCACTCAGGCCGGCAACGCCGCTTCCTATGACCAGAAAATCAACTCGCTCCAAAGGAACCATCAGCCCTCCTGGAGGGAGCCCTTAAGGGCCGGGGAGAGATTGCGCCGGAATAAAAAGGAAATACGCATACTTGCTAGAATTCTAGATACTTTATAAGGAGTTGTCAAGAGGAAACATGAAGAGAGCTTTTTTCCTTTCTGCGTTTCTTCTCTTCTCGATGCTGGGCGGTGTCTGTCAGGAATCGAGAATTGCCATCAAGATCAACTTTCAGGGGCCGAGCCGTCCGGCCATCAGCCGGCACCTCGGTTTCACAGCCTGTATCCCTGCGGCCTCGCTGGCTTGCATCAAGAAAGAGTCGCTCCAGTTCTTCGTCAACGGTCAAAACAAGACTTATTGCGTCCGGATGGAGCTGGACCCGGGAAGCGGGGATCTCTACTTCTCCTATAAACCGGATAAGCCGCTTCCCCTGGGGAAGGTGGAGCAGAAAATAATCGGAACCACAGTGGCGGACGATGTATTCACCAAGAGCTGGATGCTGGTCATCGACCAGGAGGCCGATCCGCTCCTGGCGCCCTGGGCCCGGATTATTAAAAGCAAGCCCAGGAACGTCAATGCCCACTTTCAACTGGCCCGGGCCTACGAGCAGAAGTACCTTCTTGAGGACGCCGTGACGGAGTACCGGGAAGTGCTGCGCCTGGCGCCCAAGCACACCCGGGCTCAGGCCGCCTACGTATGCATTTACGGGCTCTGGGACAGGAAGAGCCTGAACATAGGCGGCATCACTCTGGATGTGAGCAAGGATTCCGGTCTGGAAAAAATGGGCTATATCGTGGTGTTCAAGGTGACGTTGATCAACCGCTCCGGCGGGAGTGTCAGGCTGGACCCGAAAGATGCCCTGTTGATAATAGACGGAGAAACACAGGAGCCACCCGTCTCCACCTGGAAGGGCTATCCACGGAAGCTCCTCGATACGGGACTCATCAATATTGACGATTTTGCCCGCCTGGAGCACTACCTGGACAGTCACAACATCCCCCTTCTGGAGGAGCGGGAACTGCAGGCAGGCGTATCCACGAGCGGATATCTGGCATTCAGCACCAATGGGATCCCCTATAAGAAACTGAAACTGCTCATTTTTGCAGGACCGTCGCGCAAGAAACTCGAATTCGCGTTCCCATTCATCAAGCCGTAGAAACTTCAAAGGATTAAACGATGATAAAGGACACTCCTCTTGAACCGGAAAGGGCTCTCTTCCAGGGCCCGGTAACCCTCCGGAACCTCTCATCCCGCCTGGCGGTCGGTGACTATATCAAAGACGAGGAGATCATAAGTCTTTTGAATGAACAGATTCTGGCGCCGTTTCGTTATGCCCAGGATAGTCTGTGGGGGATCCCTCGAAAAACTACCGGAGAGCCTGCTTTCTGCCATTCAGCCGATATAGCCATAAGGGCTTTTGATCTGGACTACCCGGCATATACTCTCAAAGTGTGCCTGCTGCATGATGTCGTCGAGGAACTGAGCAAAAGTCCCGGCGAATTTTACCGGCATATCCGGAAAATTGCATCGGAATTCGGCCAGGACATGGCTCAGGACGTCAGAATTTTAACAAATCGTTATACTCTTATTCTGGGCTCTTTGAAAGGCAGAACTCTTCAGAGTCTGCCCTTTGAACAAAATTCTCTCGATGTTGTCAGAGACGCGGTAGCCAGGTTGGCAAACAGCGTCTCATCTTCCTGCCGTGAGTTATTTCAGTACGAATTCGACAGGATTTTGAATTGCTTTTTTCACCGGGTTGATTTATCGAAAGGCGCGAAAAAAGCTAAGTTCGACAAAAAATACAGCGCGCTTGATGAAATAATTCTGCAGTCGTACATGCTCTATATCGAGGAAATAAACGATGATGCCTATAGAAGAGAAGGGAGCGGCTTTTGCGAAACCCCTCTGGTGGTTAAGTTTCTGGACATGGTGGATAATTTGAGAACGAGTGAAATCGGAAACTGGGCAGTCATTGAAAAAATTCTACTCAAATGCGAAATGGCGCTGGATAAATCGTTTTATCTGCACCATCACATCTGCAAGGAAGGCTTCCATGAAACATCTTTCATACTTCTTTACGATTACCTGAAATACAATCTCGTCGAGCAGCTCCACGAGAGAAGAAGGGCGCTTTCTTTCCTGGCCGACACCCGTTTCGGTTACCTGGCGGATTATCTTGACATGCAGATAGGCAGGCTTCAGGAAAAATACCAGGTTTCACAATCGCTGGTGGAGGGGATTGCTCATATAAGGAATGAAATTAAAAAGAAAAATCTGCGATGACGCGCGGGTTTCAGGGGTGAATTTCGCTGTCCGGGATGAGAGTCATCTTAACCAGTTTCTGTTCCTGGATGATTTTCTGGACGTCGGCGAAAAAATCCATGGCGGAAACAGCAGGGCCTTCTTCATATTCGAAGATAGAAACAACTTCTTCCCCATCGGTCTCCGGGTTGGACCATGAAAAAATCTCTTTGAACCCCTTTCCCAGGAGATAGGCGGAAAGCCTGTCATCCGGGCATCCCAGCTCAAAGCCTCTCAATTTAACGAGCATGACGTTCCTCTCCTTTCTGCGGATCAATTCCATTTGTACTCATTTTTATCCTCCTCGGAGATTGCCAGGAGGGGTATTTTAAATTCGCCAGGTTGCATTTTATTTTTTTTGTATGCTATAATGAGCCAATGAAGGTAATTCTGGCTTCTTCATCGCCCCGCCGTCAACAGCTAATGAAGCAGATGGGTCTCTGTTTTGAGGTTGTCCCTTCAACCATTGATGAGGATATCTGTGCTCCTGGTTTATTCCGGGTCCCTTCCCGTCTCGCCGTTGAAAGGGCCAGGTGCAAGGCCCTGGATGTTTCTTCAAAAATAACAGGAGAGGCTCTTATCGTCGGGGCGGATACCATTGTTGTTCTCGGGGAGGAGATTCTTGGGAAACCTGCGGATGCCCAGGAAGCGGAAAAGATGCTTAAGAAGCTAAGCGGAGCAGTCCACACTGTCATAACCGGCCTGGCTGTGGTCAGGCTGCCCGGCCTGGAAGAGCAGGTTGCCTTTTCCGACACCAAAGTCTCTTTCAGACACTTGCAGGAGGACGAGATACAAAATTATATCCGTTCCGGGGAGCCCCTGGACAAGGCGGGAGCATATGGGATCCAGGGGAAAGGCGCTCTCATGGTGAGGTGGGTCAACGGTTGTTTCTTCAATGTGATGGGCCTGCCCATCGGTCTTCTTGGGGAAATGCTGGAAAAACTCGGACTTAATGTTTTCCAAGGGTGGTAAAGTGCAATGGCCCATTTTTTTATTGACCAATTATTGAGCGGTTTTTCGTCGGATGTAGGCATTGACCTTGGCACGGCTAATACCCCTGTGCTCGTCCGGGGGAAAGGTATCAAGCTTCGCGAACCGTCCTACGTTGCCGTAGACACTATTCAGAAGAGAGTGATTGCCGTCGGTCATGAGGCCAGGCTCATGTATGGACGGACCCCCCCATATATTTCCGTTATTCGTCCCATCCGCGACGGTGTCATCTCGGATTTTGACATTGCTCAATCAATGCTGAGATACCTCTTAAACAGGCTTGGCAATCATGGCATATTGCGTCCCAGGGTTATTGTGGGCATTCCACCTGATGTCACCGACGTGGAGCAGAGGGCCGTCAGCGAGGCGGCGAGGCAGGCCGGCGCCAGAAGTGTTTGCCTGGTCAGCCAGCCCATGGCGGCGGCCATTGGAGCAGGTCTTCCGGTTCTTGAACCAAGCGGCAGCATGGTGGTGGATATAGGCGCCGGTACAACGGCGGTGGCGGTTATTTCTCTGGGTGGAGTGGTTGTCTGGCGTGCCAGGAGGGTTGCGGGAGACGAAATGGACGAGGCGATCCTCAATTATGTAAGGAGAGCCCATCATGTGCTGATAGGGGAACTCTCGGCAGAGGAACTGAAAATGGAGTTGGGTTCGGCATCCCGCAACGAAGATCAGGGTGTTGCCCTGGTCAAGGGCCTGGATATGAAGACGGGTCTCCCGAAAGTTCAGAAAATAAGAACCAGTGAAATTTACGAAGCTCTCGCAGATATTATTCTGATGATCGCGGAACTGGTTAAATCCACTCTTGAGGCAACCCCTCCGGAGCTGGTTTCGGATATCGTGCAGAAAGGGATCATTCTGACCGGCGGCGGTTCCCTGCTGAAAGGTCTTGATCAGATCCTGAGCAAAAAAGCAGGGGTTCCCTGTCACAGAGCCTCAGACCCACTTTCCTCGGTCGTGCTGGGGACAGAAACGATTTTCAATAACCCCAGGTTAATGAAGGCGGTCTCCAACCGGAGTAAGAGAGGATAGCGCCGCTGAACAGGAAATTTACAGTATTGACGGTTTTCATCCTCGTGGCCGTGGCGGTCATCGTTGTCCAGATCAATTCCATACGAAATGAGCGTCATAGTTTCATTGAGTCATTCTTTCAGACTCTGGTCTTCCCTTTCCAGAAAGCGCTTTATTTCAGCGGTAAATCCATGGAGAACCTGGTAACGAATATAAGGGAATTCGGCTCGCTTCAACCGGAAAACAAAAGGTTGAAGGAGGAGGCGCTTGTGCTGCAAGAGGAACTGGCCAGGCGCCTGGATGAGTCCTCTGAAAATAAAAGCCTCCGCTCACTGATGCATTTCGCCCCGAAGTATGGTAAGGCGGGGATCCCTGCCGAGGTCATCGGGAGGGATGTCGCCGACTGGTTCAGCTCAATTCAGGTGGACAAAGGAGCCTCCGCCGGCGTAAAAAAGCATGCGGTGGCGGTTACCCCCGAGGGCCTGGTGGGGTGCGTTTCCGAGGTGTTCGGTTACTCATCGAGGATTCGTCTCATCATGGATTATCGCAGCGCTGTACCGGCGATTGTTTCGGAGACCCGTTCGCTGGGAATCGTTTATGGAGGTGAGGGGCATCTGGTGACCATGAAATATATCGGGAGTGACTCTCTTGTCAAGCCGGGCAACAGGGTCTATACTTCAGGCCTGGGGACGGTCTTTCCCAAGGGTGTTCTCATCGGAGAAATAATCTCCATCAGAGGCGAATCCGGTTCTCTTTTCAAGTCGGCAGGGATCAAGCCCGCGGTTGATTTTGGCGCCCTGGAAAATCTTCTTCTGGTGAATAAATAGAGGCGGATTTAATGCTTAAAATCGGGGTTATACTGGCGGCTGCATTTTTTGAATCCTCCTTCTCGAATTTCTGGACCTGGCATGGCGCCAGGCCGGATTTTGTCCTGCTTCTGGTCGTTTCTTCGGGACTGCTCGAGGGCCCGGAGGCCGGTCTTATAAACGGCGCTGCCGGGGGTGTTTTTCTGGGACTCTTCTCAGATTCTCCCTCGGGGATATTCCTGCTTCCCTATGGCGTCATCGGGTGGCTTTCAGGGTTCATACGCGAGAGAATCTATGCCGACACACCTCTGGTTTCTTTCTTGTCTTCAGGGCTGCTGACTCTTCTTAATCTGGGTCTTTCCCATCTGCTTTTTTGTCTTTTTCGTGGCTATTCCTCTTTGAATTTGGCGGACCTCTGGTGGCGTATCCTTCTTTTCAACCTCCTTTTTTCTTTCCCGGTTTTTTCACTCTACCGGCGGCTGGTTCTCTCTCCCAAAAAGCAAA
Organism: bacterium; assembly: GCA_043798715.1. Lineage (GTDB taxonomy): Bacteria > Vulcanimicrobiota > JAZDOK01 > JAZDOK01 > JAZDOK01 > JAZDOK01. The sequence continues at coordinate 38,625 of JAZDOK010000005.1, read as the reverse complement.
AATAATCCTGCGTTCCAACTTCTGTATTAAGAGGATAAAACTGTGCAATCCGCGAATTGATCTTGAGCTTCCGTCTACTTTTATAAAAGAGCAGAAGAAGAAGGATTATAAAGGGGGTTTAAGCCATGACGGGACGGACTTTCCACTTGGGCAAAGTGCACCTCGGAGTGATGTTCTACCTGCTGCTTTCCTGCATCTGTGTCTGGTTATACTCAGCAGGGTGCGGATCCCCCGGCGGAAAGGATGTCTCGGCCGGTGATATAGTGTCCGGCGGCCGGGTCACGGTCAAGGTCTGCTGGCCGGATCAGTCCAATGATCCCAAAATACTTCCCCAGACAGCCGTTATCGTTGAGATAAACATTTGTGAACCGGGGACGACCACTCCGGTTGTCCCGGTGGTGCGGGTTTCACGCCCTGCCGGACAGTCGCAGGTAAGTGTGCTGATAGCCGGCATTCCCATAGGCCCCAAAAGGCTGGCCATCTATGCCTATGATGCGAATAATTCCATCGTAGCTTACTCCTATACCGATATAACCATTGCAGCCGGAGACAATCCGCCGGTGGAGTCTTCTCTGACCCCCGGCTCCCCCTTCGGCCCGACTCCGACGCCCAGTGAGACACCAACTCCCACTCCTACAGCCACGCCGACGGAAACTCCCACACCAACTCCCACATCCACTCCCACGCCAACTCCTACGCCTACATCTACGCCCACGCTTCAGAGTATTTCCATTTCTCCTGCTTCCGCGGAGGTGGGCCCCGGCTACAGCGTGCAGTTTACGGCGACCGGTCACTACAGTGACGGGACTACCCACAATATCACCTCGCAAGTCACCTGGAACTCCAGTAATCCCAACGCGGGGAACATGGGGAATGACGGGAAATTCACCGGCAAGTCCGACTTCAGCGGCACCGAGATAACCAATATTACGGCCACCAAGAACAGTCTTACCAGCAACACCGCTGTCGTCACAGTGCGTGGCGGCCAGACGGATATAATAATCAGGTAAGAATCCAGAATCCAGGGGACAGGGGAGGCCTGTAGGCCGGGGACACGAAGCAAAGAGGTGGAGGAGATGCCGATGAGAAGGCTATATGGAACCGGAGTCCTCACAATTGCAATCCTGGTGTTGGGGGTGATGCTCCTGTCGGGGTGCAGCCAGGGCGCCGGAAGCGCCCCGGGCAGCGGGGCGGCGCTTCAGCCGCCTGCCTTGCAGGTGAGCGGGGCCGTGAAAATCAAAATTATCTGGCCGGCCCCGAAAGATTCCGGAGGAAAATTCATCCCTGAAAGCACCCAAAGCATTTCCCTGACGATCGCCGGGGAAGGTATTCCCGTATTGGAACCGATTGTCAAGAGCTATTCGAGGCCCCCCTCAGGGCAGACAGTGAACGACACCCTCTACCTGCCAGTCGGAAACAAGACGGCGGAAGTAGCGGCCTTGAACATTTCCTCCTTCGTCCTGGCCCACCGCCAGGCTTCTTTCAACGTCACTGCCGGAGTGACCGTCACCCTCGATCTAGACCTCGGCGTCTCCATATCAGAATCGGGTTTTCTTCCGCCATCCATCACCGTCCCGCAGGGAACCACCCTCCTCTGGGTGAACAACGGCTCTACCACCCATTCCCTCCAGGGGAGCGCCCCTTTCGACAACACGGACATTACTCCCGGCGGACAAAAATCCTACACCTTTAATTCATCGGGCACCTTTAATTACTCTGACGGCCACAATCCCTCCCTCCATGGAACAGTCGTGGTGACGGAAACCGGACTCAAATGGGGATGGAACAACCCCATTCCGCAGGGAAACACTCTGGCCGGCCTCTGGGGCGCCGCTTCGAACGACATCGTCGCCGTGGGGAGATGCGGCACTATTCTGAAATATGACGGCTCCAAATGGAGCGGCATGACAAGCGGCATCAACAAGGACCTCCGAAGCGTATGGGGAGTTTCCGAAAACGAAATATTTGCCGCGGGCGACGGAGGAACGATTCTCAGATATAACGGCACTGACTGGACCCCGATGACAAGCGGAGCCTCCAATAACCTTTACGCTCTCTGGGGGACTTCGGGAACGAATGTCTATGCCGTGGGGCAGGCCGGAAGGATTCTCTATTATGGAGGAACCTCGTGGACTTCTCAGAGCAGTGGAACATCCAGCACTCTCCACGGCGTCTGGGGGGTCTCCGGGGGGCCTGTTTTCGCCGTCGGCGAGGGTGGAACAATCTTGCTCTATAACGGAGAATTCTGGGAACCGGTTATGGGCGGCACCACGCAGCACCTCTACGGCGTCTGGGGGACTTCTTCGGATGATGTTTTCGCCGTCGGCTACGGCGGCACCATTCTCCGCTATAACGGCAGCGCCTGGAGCCCCATGAACAGCGGCACTTCAAACACTCTATACCGGGTCTTCGGCAATTCAGGAACCGATGTCTACGCCGTGGGAGAAAATGGCACTATACTTCATTATGACGGAGTGGGAACGGATTGGACTCCCATGGACAGCGGGACTCTCAACTTTATCTATGACATATGGGGGACCACTGCTTCCAACATGTTCGCAGTGGGGGCCAATGGCACGATTCAGAGCTATTCGGGTTCACTCTGGAATTCCATGCGTACCGGGCCGACGGCGTCGCTTCACGATGTCTATGCTTTCACATCCGGACCGGCCTACGCCGTGGGCAACGGCGGAACCATTCTCCGCTACGGCAGCACCTGGGAACAAATGACCAGCGGCACCACGGAAAATCTCTTCGGGATCTGGGGGGCGACGTCTGCCGAGGTCTTCGCCGTCGGCGCCAACGGAACCATACGGCATTATACAGACGGTGTCTGGAGCGCGATGGCGAGCGACACCACAGAAGGGCTCTACAGTGTCTGGGGCAGCGGCCCGAACGAAGCGTTTGCGGTCGGAAACAACGGCACGGTTCTTCATTACGCAGACGGCATCTGGGGCGCAATGACTCCCGTGACCTCTCAGCAGCTTTTCAGGGTATGGGGAACGGCGTCGAACAACGTTTATGCCGTCGGAAACAACGGCACGATTTTGCACTATGACGGCAGTATCTGGGAGAAGTTGAGCGAATCAGGAGGCTCGCTTCGTGGTATCTGGGGCAGCGGTCCGAATGATATATTTGTAGTCGGAGCCGGCGGCTTAATCCTCCACTACCAGGACGAGACCTGGAGCACGATGGAAAGCGGCACCACGGAGATGCTCTCCGGCGTCTGGGGCACCTCCTCTACAAACGTCTTTGCCGTCGGAGCGAATGGCACTCTCCTATACTACAACGGCATTGACTGGAGCACGATGATCAATTTAACGCACCAGAACCTCGAGGGGATCTGGGGAAAATCAGCCACCGAGGCTTTTGCCGTGGGCGGTTTCGGGACGATCCTGCGCTGGGGCGTAAATCCATAGAAACGATTCGGTCTTCTGGTCTTGGTGCTCCGGCGAAAACCGGCGGGGTGTTGTGGGGGCGCACGGCCGTGCGCCCCCACAAACGAAGAAAACCAATAAAAGGCTCACTACCAAAGGGGGTACTTTCATGAAGAAGGGGATTTTCGGAAGAGGACTGATTCTGGCGCTCGCTTTGGCGTTAGTGTGCCTGGCTTGCTGGGCGCAGCCGGTATCAGCCGAGCCCCAGGGGGGGACGGTGACAGCGGGGAGCGCCGCCATCGATCAGAGCATGCCGGGCGTCACCAACATCACCCAGTTCACAGATCAGTTGATAATCAACTGGGAGAAATACGGCATCGGCCTTCAGGAGCTGGTGCGCTACCTCCAACCTAACGATCTGGCGGTGGCCTTGAACCGGGTGACCGGGGTGGACCCTTCCGTCATCCTGGGATCGCTTCAGGCCAACGGAAGAATCTTCATCCTCAACCCCAACGGCATTCTCTTCGGCCAGCAGTCGAAGGTGGACGTGGGCGGGCTTCTGGCCACCACGCTGACCTTGAGCGACAAGGACTTCTTAAACGGGAACTATGCCTTCGTGCAGGATCCCGCCAAGGGTTTGTCTTTCGTGGTGAACAAGGGGCAGATAAAGGCGGCCGACGGCGGATACGTGGTGTTGGTGGCCCCTCTTGTAAATAACGAAGGAACCATCATCGCCAACCTGGGGCACGTGGTGCTTGCCGGCGGCTCAAAGGCCACGGTCACCTTCGATGCCCAGGGTCTGGTTAATTTTTCCCTGCCAGCCAGTAATGAAGTCACCGGGAACGTGGTGATGACCACGGAGGCCTGCGCCGACGTTCTTCAGCAGGTGGTAAACCAGCAGGGAATCGTCGAGGCCGGCGAAGTGCTGGACCAGGACGGCAAGGTCATCCTGGTACATGCCGAGGGACTGGCCGTAAACAGCGGCTCCATCCAGGCGAATGGCGCTCCCGGGCAGGATGCAGGCTCAGTCCTGGTTCATTCGACCCAGGCGACGGTATTGACGCCGACCTCGGATCTTGAGGCCCGGGGAATCGGAGAGAATTCCAACGGCGGCCTCATCGAGACTTCGACATATCGCAACATCGTATTCAATGGCGAGGTGGATGCTTCAGCAGAGCAGGGGCATGGCGGCACCTGGACTCTGGATCCCACGGACGTCACGATTCAGGCATCCGCCGGGAGTTTGGATCCGGGCGCGGCCGGGAATTTCATTCCCTTAGGACTGGGGCCGGTTGACACGATAAGTACCGGGGCCATCAATAATTTCCTAACCGCCGGGACTAGCGTCAACATCGTTACAACCAGCATTGCCGGCGGCAACGGCGACATCACCGTAAATTCAGCCATAACTCCGGGAACCGGAAACATCCCGGTCTCTCTCACACTTACGGCAGAGCGAAATATTGCCGTCAATGCCGCGATCGACGGGAGCGGCCTTTTAAATTCGCTGGACGTCATCCTGGCGGCTACAGGTAATGTGTATGTTGTGGCTCCTGTTACGACGAACGGCGGCTCCTTTTCTTCTTCCGGTGTCGTCTTCAACAACACCGGCGGAGCCATCACGACCGGTAACGGGAATATTACCCTGATGCATACGGGGAACATTACGCTCGGGGCTGACTTGAACGCCGGGGCAGGAACAGTCGCTCTCAGCACTACGGCCGGCGGAATAAGTCAGACTGGCGGGGCCATAACCGGCTTCAGCCTGGGAGTACGCGCTGCCAACGCGGTTGATCTCAACTTGGATGCCAACGATGTCGCCAGTATGGCGGGTCAGGTAACGGGAGCTGTGCAGGCTTTCTCTTACAGGGATGCCAATGCGGTCTCGATTGATTATGCCAGTACTTTAAACGGCATAGTCACTAATAACGGGGCAATAGCAGTAACAACTGTCAGCGGAGATCTTACTGTGAATAATACGCCGTACCCTGATGTGGACGCTGGGTCGGCTCAGGTGAACTTGACTGCGGGCGGAGCAGAGAGCCGTCTGACGGTGACCGGAAGCGTGCGCGGAACCGGAGGCGTGACCTATACTGCGGACGATATGGAGCTCACCGGTGCGACTGACGCCGGCACCAATGACGCCAATTTGCTCCAGACCACGATTAATCGTCCTATAGACCTCGGAACGGACACGACCGGCTCTCTGGGTCTTACGAACGACGAGCTTAATACTATTACGGCCGGTGTTTTAAGGATCGGCGATGGCAATAGCGGAAATATTACTATAAGTGCCCCGATATCTCCGTCACAAATCCCGACATTGTCACTTCAAACGGGCGGCACTATTACACAACCCGGCGGCGCCGTCGCCATCACGGTGACGAATCTGGCGGTGAGCTCCGCTGGAACAACAAGCCTGATGAACACAAGCAACAACGTGACCAACCTGGCGGGGCAGGTGACGGGGGCGGGGCAGGCTTTCTACTACGAGGATGCCGACGGCCTGTCTATCGGCACTGTAGGGACCATGAATGGAATACATACAAATAATGCTGCGATACTGATAGGAACCTTAAATGGAAATTTGACGGTGGACGATACCCCGGCGGCGAATGACGTGGATTCCGGGACGGGAAACATCGGATTAACGGCAGGAGGATCCGGGTGCCTCCTGACGGTTGCGGGGAACGTGCACGGAACAGGGGGAGTGGAATATAAAGCTGACGATATTGCTCTGAGCGGGACGACAATCACCGGAGTAAGCGGCGCCAGTCTATATCAGAGCACAAATGGCCGCCAGATAGATCTTGGGACTAATACTGCCGAAACGCTGGGTTTGACGAACGTGGAGCTTCAGACCATCACGGGAGGCACTCTTCGAGTGGGAAGCAATGGCGGCGGGAACATCACAATAAGCGCACCGATTTTTTCTCTCAATGCAACAACTCTCGTCCTTGGGAACAGCGGCGGTACTTCAGCCATCAGCCAGAACAGTGGTGCGATGATTTCAGTTACGAACCTGAGGCTCTCATCAGCAGGTCCTGTGACGTTGAATGAGGCGAACCATGTCGGCAAGCTGGCCGCTGAAATTTCCGGGGCCGGGAATGCTTTCTCATTCACCAATGCCGACGCCTTGAATGTGGGCACGGTTTATAGTGTAAATGGTATCACCACCAATAACGGAGCTGTCAACCTCACGACGGGAGACACGCTTACCCTCTCCCAGAACCTCAGCGCCGGGACGGGGACGGTCACTCTTAATTCCTCGGCCGGAGGAGTCAACCAGACGGGAGGATCTCTTACGGCCGGCAATCTCGATATCGCCGGTACAGGAACTTTCACCTTGAATCAGGCGGCGAACAACGTCGGAACTCTGGCCGCCGATGTGGTCGGCGATCTATCCTATACCGATGTGGATTCCATCAGCGTAGGCTCGGTCAGCAACGCTGGAATTCAGACCCACGGCGGGTCCCTCACCTTGAATAGCGCCGGGATTACCCAGAATGTAGGCTGTCCCATAAATACCGGCGGAGGATTCTTCACCGCCGACGCGGGAACCGGCACTTACATCGCCAATTCCTCCATCAACACCACCGGTTCCGGCGGTTATATCTCCATCACCGCGACCGGGATTAATTTCATGGTCGGGGCCGGCTCCGTTTCAGGAACATCCACCATTCTTCTCCAGCCTTCCGCGGATGCAAGCGACATAGGAATAGGCGATGGAGTCTCCGGGGCCTTTCTTCTGGAAAGTAGCGACATTGCCGCCCTGGCAGACGGTTTCACTTCCATCACTATCGGAAGAGCCACCGGACAACATGATATTCATATCAACGCGGTTTCCTTCAACGATCCCGTCACCATTCAGACGCCCAATGGCGGCTCAATTGCGGTTAACGGGACGATAACCTGCGCTGACAATGCCTCGGTCTATCTGGATGGCCCGGGCGCCACCACCACTCTTAACGCCGATATCGTTACGGCCGGGACTCCAATTAATATCTCTGACAATGTCCTCATCGGTGCGGCAAGTGTCCTTCTCGATACCACTAACGGCGGTAATTTGCCAACGGGAGCGGGGATCACGGTGACCGGGACGACTGATAGCGCAGGCGCCGCGGGAAACAGCCTCACGCTGAATGCCGGGACGGGCGGAAATATTGCCCTGAACGGCGCGGTCGGAAATAATAATATGCTGAATGTGTTGACTGTAACCAATTCGAACTCGGCTACCTTCGGAAGCTCTCTCACGTCCAACACTGTGGTATTGACAAACACCACCGCCGGTCATAGCATCACCTTCAGCGCCGCAGCAACAATCGGAACATTGACAACGGCCACCCACGGCTACAATGTCGTCTTCAACGGTGGCGGCACGATGACGACGGACGCAACCTTCCTGAACACAGGGACGGTGACTCTCGGGAACAATGCCGGCGACGCCATCACTTTCACGGGCGGCCTTGATACGACGGCCTGTGGCGGGACGAACATCGCCGGGACGGTGAACACGACCAACGCCGATATGGGTTTCGGCCCTGTTACTCTGACGGCGGACACGGTTCTCGACACGGGCCCCGGCTCCGGAAACATCACGCTTGCCGGAGCGGTGACGGGCGGCGGTTGCGGCCTCCAACTCATCTCGGGTTATGGGACGACGACGGCGAACGGAGCGTTGAACAACATCGGGGTACTCACGCTTCAGGAGAACCAGGTCAGCTCGACGGGGTCTGTGACCTTCAACGGCGACCTTACGGCGTGCTCCGTTGCGACGTTCGGCCAGGCGTATGACGTTTCGTTCCTGGGCTCCGTGACCAACGTAACGGGTGACCCGACCTTTTACAACACCGGGAGTGTAACCTTGGGGAACGGCGGCGATACTCTCACGTTCGGGGACGGCCTGGCGATTCTTGCGAGTTCAAACATCACTATCGGCGGGACCGTGAATACGACGAACACGAATATAGATCTGGGCTCTCCGATAACTCTAATAGCGGGTTCGGTTTTGAATACGGAAGGCGGGGATATAACCTTCAGCAATACTTTAGACGGCGGTTTTAATCTGGGTCTTACGGCCGGAACCGGGAACGTGGTGCTTACGGGCGCGGTGGGCGGCGGGATTAGGCTTGGAGCCATTACTATAAATTCCGCCGATACCGTGAACTCTGCGACTGTGACAGCGGAATCCTTCACTCAAACGGCCGGGACGGGTTCCACGACGATTGCCGGCATTAATACGCAGGGTCTTTGCGATCAGGCGGGTGGTGCAGTCAATGTTACGACTAATGGCGACATCACAATAGGTCCCATAAACTCTCAAGGCGGGATGCCCATTTCGGGTGGGGGTAACGGCGGAACCGTCATTCTGAATGGTGGGAATGTCAGCGTTGGGACGATTGATGCCTCTGGAAGCGGGAGCGGGAATGGTGGTACCATCAATCTCGTGGCCGGCAGCGGGTCGAATCCATTTATCACTTTGAACGGGAACGTCACCGCTTCCGGCGCTTCAGGCGGCACTATAGCCCTGCAAGGCCCATCGCTTTTGACGACCAGTGTAAATCTCAACGTGGTAGCTCTGGGGGGCATGGGTGCCGGAGGACACATTACCCTGAACGGCTCCCTAAACGGAACGGCCGGCGGCGCGGATGAGAACCTTTCGCTTCTTGCCGGAAGCGGGAGCATCATGTTCACGGGTGCGGTTGGAGACGTCACCAGGCTCGGGGCACTTACGATAAACAGCGCGAACGATGTGACTGCCGACGCCATCAATGCAGCATCTATAGCGCAGATCGCGGGCACCGGGACTACAGTATTCAACGGGCCACTTAATACGAATGACGCCGCCGGAATCGCATTGACCGGGAACAACTTTACTATAAACAACACGGTGACCACCACGGGCGGAGGCCCGGTTACGATCACCAATGCGGGATCTTTGCCTATTGCGGCGGTCGGAGACATGACACTGGACGGGGCCTTTCTTCAGAACGGAGCCGGGTTGGTAAACCTAGCCGGCGATATAAACACTACGAATGACAACATCACCTTCAACTCTGCTGCGACTCTCTCCGGACCGGTGGTGTTTAACGCCGGAATGGGAACAGTGGTTCTCCAGGGAGTCACTTGCGACCCTCACGATCTTAATATAATTGCCGACGGGATTGATTTCAATGGCGGGACCGGCAGCATTACCGGAACGGGACATGTCAACCTTATGCCTTCAGCCGATGCGGTGGGCATTGGAATAGCCGGAGGAGCCGGGACTTTGCAGCTCACCGCTGCCGACATTCAGTCCCTGGCCGATGGATTCAACCGGATAACCATCGGAAGTGCGACCGGGTGGCACGTCATTACGATTAACGCAATCACCTTTACTGATCCGGTGCTAATACGGACTCCCGACGGCGGCTCCATCACTGTTAACGGCCAGATAACGGGAAGCGGGAACGCCTCTGTCACCCTGGATGGACTGGGTTTCACGACGACACTCAATGCCGACATCGTGACGGCCGGAAATCCCATTACCATCAATGACAGTGTTCTACTGGGGAGTCCGGCCGTAGTCACACTCAACACGGCCAACGGGGTTTCCGCAGGAGCCGATATTTCCATAACCGGAACCGTGAATGATGCCGGGACCGCCAGCGCTCTTGTCCTCAATGCAGGAGCGGGCGGATTCGTTACCCTGGGCGGCTTTGTGGGCGACACTACTCCGATTGCATCCCTTACGACCACGGGCGCCATTAATAACATCCTGTGCGTTACGACGTCCGGGGCCCAGGCTTACAACGGGGCGGTTAACCTCAACGGAGATCTCATCTCCGAAGACTCGGGCGCCATAACCTTCGCGGGGCCGGTACTGCTGCAGGGAGAATGGATGGTTCAAACCTCCGGCGAGGCCGGGGCCGACATCCGCTTCTCGAGCACGCTGGATGGAGCTTTCCCCCTGTATATTGATGCCGGCTTAGGGGATATTCTCCTGGATGGAGCCGTCGGCGGGACCATTCCTCTGACGAATCTTGGAATGGGGAGCGCCTACAACGTGAATTTACCGGCGATCAACATCAGCGGCGAACTGAGCCAGGGAAGCGGTATAGGCCCGACCACCTTTAACGGTCCCGTGGTGAGCGGCGGGGAGGTTTACATGAACTGCGGCTCGGTGGTTTTTGCGGGCACAAGCAATATCATCGCCGGCGGGGGGAACGGCATAGTAAGTCTCAACGCCTTGTTCGGCTCTATCGTAAGCGGCTCTGCCGCCGCGGACATCAGGGCTGGTGAACTCAGCCTCTCTTCTGACTCCGGCATAGGGGTTCCGAACAACCCTCTGGCCACGGCTGTTCATGACCTTGATGCGGAGTGTGAGGGCTCAAGCGGTATCTTCATCGCCAATTCCGGGGACCTGAATTTGCGGAACCTGGGGGGCTCGACTGAGGCAATATACAGCAACGGCGGAGCGGTGGAAATTTCCGCTGCCTCGATGATCACGATAAGCGATCCGGTTGCGACCAACGGCGGCAATCTTGCGCTTACAGCCACGGCGGGTATCACCCAGTTGGGAGCCATTAATATTGATACGACGGCTGATACCGGAACGCCCGCTGGAAGTTATACGGCCATCGCAGGCGCCGGATCTTATACAATGAATTCCGGCGCTCTCATCCAGACCAGTGATTCCGACGGAAGCGGGAATATTCAAATTGCCGCTGCTTCCATCGGAATCGGCGAGATGAACGCCGGCTCTGATGGTTCCGTGAACCTGACGGCTTCTTCCGGCTCCATCCTGGCCAATCTGGTAACCGGCGTTAATGTCGCCGCGAGAAACCTGACTCTTGCAGCCTCCAACAATATTGGCACTTCCTTAAACCCCGTTTTGACGAAAGTTGAGAACCTGACTGCCCTGGCCCCAAGCGGCTCTCTTTTCGTCAGCGAATACGAAGCCATTAACCTGCTGGATGTCAGGGCGGGGATTGATATCAGTATAACGTGCGCGGCCGGGAACATGGTGTTAACCGCGGTTAAGGCCGATCGCGACGTGTACCTTACGGCCCTGGACGGGTTCATTACCGGAGAGATTTCAAAGATCTCGGCGCAGAATATAATACTGACAATGAGCGCCGGCGGCGCGGTGGAGCCCATAACTCCCGGACCGATCATCACCGGCGTGGAAACCGCACCATCGCCGAGTCTCAACAGTGAAACATACCTGCGGGTGCTCAGCGATATCAGCAATCCGTGGCAGGCAAACTCACCTGATTTTTTCACTTGGATGCTGCTCAACAAGCTCGTCACCCGGACGGAGCAGGTCCTGTATGTGACGCCGCCTGCAAAAGAAACCCCCAGCCCGATTTCCAGCCTTTGATACCCATCCAAAGGATTGCTTTTTAGGGCAGCGAATTATTTGAGTAAACCAATTAAGATTGGATAAAGAAGGGCCGCAAAGAGGGGGTATAAGCCATGACGGGACGGACTTTCCACTTGGGCAAAGTGCACCTCGGAGTGATATTCTACCTGCTGTTGCTTTCCTGCATCTGTGTCTGGATATACTCAGCCGGGTGTGGATCCCCTGGCGGAAAGGATGTCTCGGCGGGGGATATCGTGTCCGGGGGCCGGGTCACAGTCAAGGTCTGCTGGCCGGAACAGCCCAAAGAAACCTTTTCTTCAAACGATTTAAAAACGCTTCCCGGGACGGCTGTTATAATTGAGATAAACATTTATGAACCCGGGACGACCACTCCGGTTGTGCCGCAGGTTAGGGTAGCGCGGCCTTCAGGGCAGTCACAGGTAAGCGTTCTTATCGCCGGCATTCCTATTGGTCCCAAAAGACTGGCCATCTATGCCTATGATGCAAACAATTCCATCGTGGCCTACTCATACACCGATGTCACGATTGCAGCCGGCGATAATTCACCGTTGGAGTCTTCTCTGATCCCTGGAGATCCCTTCGGTCCTCCTACTCCGACTCCGACTCCGATCCCCACGGAGACGCCAGTTCCCACATCAACTCCCACGCCGACTGAGACTCCAACACCCACCGCCACTCCCACTGTGACTCCCACCCCAACGCCTACGCCCACACCAACTCCCACTCCAACGCCTACTCCTACAGCAACGCCGTCTCCCACCTCCACTCCGTTTCCTACACCTTCCAATCCCCCTCCTGTTCAGCCGCCTTCGGTGGATTATCTTATTCCCAATAACGGGCCGACAGGGACGGAAGTCACTATTTACGGGTTTAATTTTGGGACTTCCACGGGAGGATATGTTTACGTTGGTTATGGCACGCCGGAGTCACCATATGTGATGGCAACTATCATCTCCTGGAGCAACACGCAAATTGTCTGCACCATATCCCCGTACACGACAACCGGACCGGTTACCGTGATTTCCACTTCAGGTCAGCAAAGCAACAACGATGTAATATTTACTATTATAACGGAATAGAACCTGGAGGGCTGAGAGATGAAAAGAGAAATTAGATCCTCAAGACTCAGTTTCCTTGCGGCCGTTTTTCTTGTCATTATACTCCTCTCCGGCTGTTCCGGCGGAGGCGGAGGAACCGGGGCTTTGCCGGATGCTCAACCGACCGCTGCTTTTATTTCTCCGCCGCCTATTCCTCCGGAACCAATCCCGTTGAAATCAACTTCCCCTCCTTCCAAAGCCGCGATCATAAATAAAGGAGATTTTAACCAATCTCTTGGGTACACTCTGGCGGCCGGATGGAATGCCATATCTTTTCCCTTTGATTCAGTAACTTCAACCAGCGGTTTTACTCATTATCTTTACTACTGGGAAGGGGAATACAAGACCGTTGATCCTGTCGCTCATCCTGAATCCATTGACTGCAGAAAAGGCTATTTTGCCTATGCCGCTTCAGCCACCATCGTTTATGCCGACGGGAATTACACCGGGACAATAAATTCGGTGCCATTGAACCAGGGCTGGAATTTTATTGGTCAACCTCTCAGGGATACAAAGATATTTTCCGAGGTTGTCATCTCCTATGATGGCATGATGAAAACCCTGGCCAGGGCCGCCTCCACCATGGTTCCTACAGACGGTGCCTGGCTGTACAGCTTTTGCTATAGCTACACTGGCGGCGCCTGGCAGCAGGGCCGCTGCGAACATGGCAACAAGCAGGCAGCCCCCCAGACGGCGGAATGGTTTTACAGCTGGGTGAATGGCGCAAGCCTCGATATGGCGCCTTTTCCATCCGGGCCCCGTCCCAATATTATCTCCGTTACTCCTTCCTCCGAAGCTCCGGGGAATCAGGTGGCCATTTCCGGAACCGGCTTTGGCGCCTCTCAAGGAGACACGGACACCGTTACCTTTTATGGAGGAGACGCGGGAATTGTAGCTTACTGGAGCGACACCTCGATAACCTGTGATGTGCCTTCCAGGCCTTCCGGCTTCCCGGAAGGCCTGCCGCCGGGAGAGGTTACGGTGGTGGTGACCTCAAAAGGACTGGCCAGCAATCCTTACAACTTTCATATAAACGACGTTTCGGCGCCCTACGCCGTCTCCTCGGATATTCCCAGGTACGGAGCCATTCAAACTTCAACACTCAACGGGCCTTTCACGGTCAACTGGAATAAGGCCATGAATGACGCTTGCGGCGCCGTATCCATTTACAATAATGGTTTTAAAAGCGGTATTCCCATCCCCAATAACCTGGCCTGGAGCCCTGATAAAAAAACACTCACCGTTAATCTTGATGAACCCATTCCCGAAGGCTGCAAGATAGGCTTTACCTTTTCGGAATTTCAGGACAGCTTCGGGAACCTTCACACGGGCAAGCGGCCCGACGTTGACTACAGCAATATTCCTTCAACCGGCCTTCCGGTGTCCGTGGCCTGCGACGCGGTCTCAATTGATCCTGGAAACGACAGGTTATTGATGCCGGGCGAGCTGCCCCAGCTTCATTTTGAAACCACCTCCCAGGGCAGCAGCAGCCTGCTGATTGCGGCTAATTTCAGGCAGATAGCCACAACGTCCTCCGACATTCCCGAGGGAGGGCCGGCGTCCACCAAGCCACAGCCCAACAATTATAACGAACTGGATAAGCATAACCGGCTCGGCCTTGGCTCTCTGGGAGGCGCTTCCAATGAGGCCGACACCATCAATGTAGCCTGGGATGGGATACCCGCCGCCAGATATTACAATATCTATGAAGAGTTAAATACGGGAGGCTTTATGAACGGCCTGCCTCTCAAAATAATAAACCATGTCTCTTCACTTGAGACGACGGCGCAAGTCACTCTTCCAGAGATAGAAAACGTCATTAATGAATATAATGTCGGAAGGCCTCTGGAGAAAAGGCTTCCCACCATTACGGCTGCAAACGGCACCTTGCTTTATTTTGATAACGGATTCAGCCAACTTCAGATGGCTGTGACCGCCGTCAATACCGAAGGCCTCGAGGGAGGTTACTCGAATCCAGTGGGCATCAAGGATAATGTCGCCCCCGTGGTGGCCGACAACGGCATCGGCTTTGACGACCCTGTCACCGGCAGGTGTGACGTGCCGTCTTCAATAGGGGCCGGCGTGCCTTATGTGCCGGCTGACACTTATTCCCCCTGCCTGGCGCTCTTTAACTCCGGCAATTTGGATATAGTTGAGCGCCTCGATCCCGGCCACAACACCGGAATTGGCAGGGGTTATTATACATTGACCGACTGGGGCGTCATTGACAGGAGCGGGAGCCTCCTCGTACCTATGAATGAGGATCTTGACTCCGCCCAGACTCTTCCGAGTCTCATTTTGAGCACCAGTGGTGCCTCTGAAATAACTTCCGCTTCTATCTCCGGCGCCGGTAACTCAAGGCGAAATATCCAGGTGGTTCTAAGTGACGTCACCGCCTTGGCCACAGGGGATACCATCTCCTGTGCCGGCGTAAGAGATGAGGCTGGAAACGCCGCTCCCAATAACTATACTGCATATCTCCGCCTGGTTGACCGGATGGGGCCGTTTCTCACTTCCGGCGCTGTTGAAACTTCCGGTGCCAGCAACGATAAACTGACCATAATATTCCAGGAAAGTGTGGATGCTGCCTCAGGGGGGCTTGCCGGAAACTACCGCTATCACATTACCGGGGGAGCGCAGCCCACCGGCACTTTCCAGACATTCGGGGCTTTTACCTGCAATCTCTCCCCTGACGGCAAAACCGCGACGCTCACTGGACCGGCCGGCTCTTTTGATTCCTTTGAAACGACGGCCAATGCCGGGGGGCCTCATATTCCCGGTAACGCTTATGCCAGGACTTTAATTGACGCTAAGGACGTACAGGATCTCTCCGGGAATACACTTTTCGCCCTTCCTTTCATGATAGGAGACTTCGTTGGCCCCATGATTTACGATAAAACGGATCCCATCCCGGCCAGCCTTGGAGTCTCTCAGGGCGGAGTCTGGAACGTCTTAACTTCTCCTACCGAGGTGATAAACAGCATCTCCCAGGCCGTGGACAACAAGTGGGAAGTGGGCGACAATGGTTATTATGGAATGGAAGCTTATATAGTCAGAGTCTATTATAGAGAGCAGGTTGTCTGGGACGTAAACGGGGATGACGTTATAAATATTACCGATGCTGTCAGCTTGGGCATTACCGCAAGCTTGGTGGAGCAGAACTTAAATACTTATTCTTTATTGACTCCTGCTATAATAGCTGTTGACGAAACATATGGCCGGTGGATCGAGTTTGGATTTTCGCTGAATTATATTACCGGAGCCGGGTCAGTGTCCGAAGGAGACATACTGAGAATTAACGGCATAAAGGACCGATGGAACAATACTGCCCGTCCCGGGTATTCTGAAATTAAGCTTGGCGGGGCATCCGGCGGCTATGAACTTCAGTGATTCTATTTATACGGAGGTTTGAGAAATGAAAAGAGGGAATTTTTCGCCCATAAGTCTCTTTCTGTATGTTTTTCTCCTCCTAATCTTCCTTTCAGGCTGTTCCGGAGGAGGAACATCGCCGGTTTCAGGGGTTCCTGTGCCGCAGGCCCAGACAATCTCTGAAGTAGAGACGGCTTTTATCCCGCCTCCGCCTCTTCCTCCAAACCCGGTGCCCTTGAGTTCTTCCGGGGAAAAGGGTCGTGCAGTCAAGGATGCGCTGAGCAACTCACTTTCAGCGGGATGGAACACCGTCTCGTTCCCCTTTGATTCGCTTACTTCAACCTCCGGTTTTACTTATTATCTCTATTACTGGGATGGAGCTGCATATCAGCTAGCCGATCCCAGGAATGCGGCCTCCATTGACTGCACCAGGGCCTATTACGCATATTCTGCCGGCGCTTCCAACATCTCCGCCAGTGGAACTTATACCGAAAGCATTTCCTCGGGTCCCCTGCATGATGGCTGGAACTTCATCCCCTTTCCCCGGAGAGAATCGAAGAAATTCTCCGACATAACCATGATCTGTAACGGGGAGACGAAGACCCTGGGAAGCGCCACCTCCTTCGGAAACCCTCCCGGCGCCGCCTGGGCCTATGCCCGGATTTATTATTATGTAAACAGCGCCTGGACCCAGCTTAAATGCAATAACGGCAACAGCGTGCTTGAACCCTGGAAGGGATACTGGCTCTATGCCTGGGCAAATAATGCGACTTTCAGTATTGCAAGCGTCCCTCCCGGTGTCCCTCCCAGTATCAGCTCCATTGTTCCCATCTTTGGAAATGAAAAAGATACGGTCACCATTACCGGCCTTAATTTCGGTTCATTCCAGGGAGCGGCCGACACAGTCCTCTTCGGCGACATAAGCACAGGAATAACTGCCACCTGGAGCAGCACCCGGATAACCTGCCAGGTTCCCCAGGGCTTGAGCGGATGCGGCCCTGTTCCCGTTGAGGTGGTAGCCGGCGGCCAGACCTCCAGCTCTTTTATTTTTACGGTCGTTGATACTATCGCGCCGTATGCAGTGTCTTCAACCATCTCCAGAACCAGCATTCCCATGGTCATGCTTGGAGGCCCATTTACTGTCACCTGGAGTAAACCCATGGACACCAGGGTGGGCGCCGTTACAATAGAAACCCTGGGATTCAAAGCTCCGGTTCCCGCATATTGGTCCTGGAGCCCCGACAAAAAGACGCTTACCATAGCTCTGCCGGGTCAACCTGTTCCCCAGGGTATGTTGGTCAGATTTACTTTTACGGGTTTTATAGATGACGCCGGCAACCGCCATACGGGCAAGAAACCCGGATTTGATTACTCGCTGCCACAACCAATCTCACTGGTACTGGATGTAGTCTCTTCGTATACCGACTCTACGCTTCCGCCAAACACGGATCCGTTTACGTATTTTTCAACCGAAACCGAAGGAGGCGCCACGCCTACACCTACGCCCACACCTTTGCCTTAAGAGTTCGCTGTTTTCTATACGCGCAGTTGAAGCTGACTTTCGCAAGGGCGGGCTTGGATACCCCGTATTTTTTCACCCGGGAGCCCCGCCGACGGCGGGGCTCTTTCCGGTTTCGGGCAGGAATTAAGACGGCCGGAATGAATAACAGAATAATGTAAAGTATGGGCGACGCATGCGTCGCCCTCTGGAATGGAGGTATGACCATGCCCTGCGGGTTTTCGGCCCGGGTACTTAAAGTGAACCTCTTTGACTCCTCGGTCGTGACCGAGGAGATTGACGAGAGCCTGTATAGAAAATATTTAGGCGGGAGCGGCCTCGGAGCCCACTGGCTCTACCACGATTATTATTACCGCCACGCTCCGCTTCATCCCGAGCAGCCGCTCATTTTCATTGCCGGCCTCCTGACCGGCACCATGGTTCCCACGGCCTGCAAGACCTCGGTCTGCGGGCGTTCTCCCCAGACCGGCATCTGGAGCGAGGCCACGGTGGGTGGATTCTGGGGCCAGCAGTTGCGGGGGACCGGTTACGACGCGATCATTATTACCGGAAAGGCTGAAAAGCCGGTCTATCTCCGGCTTTCAGAGGAAGGGGCTTTTCTCCGCCCGGCCGGCCGCTTCTGGGGGCTGGATACCTATGCCACCTCCGACGAGGTCAGGAAGGAGACCGACCCGAAGGCCCAGGTGGCCTGTATCGGCCCGGCCGGAGAAAACCTGGTGAACCTGGCCTCAATCATGATCGGGGGACACGATGGGCGGGCCGCCGGAAGATGCGGCCTCGGGGCGCTCATGGGCTCCAAGAATCTCAAGGCGGTCGTTGTACACGGCAGGAAAAAAGTGGAGCTTCACGATGCGGAAGGACTTAAAGAATCGGTGCGCTCCTCGATGAGTGGCATCAAGGAGGCGACGGTCGGCCTCACCAACTTCGGCACCGCCGGTTTCGTCAAGAACCTGGAGCTTTCCGGAGACATGCCCATCAGGAATTTCGGCTCCGGCCGCTGGGAGGAGGGCGCCGCCAAGACCTGCGGCCAGGTCTTTCTCGAAAAGGGTTTTAAGCGGAAATACGGCTGTTTTGCCTGCCCCATCCTCTGCGGCAAGGTGGTCACCGTTCCTTCCGGTCCGCATGCCGGTCATGAGGGCCACTCCCCTGAGTACGAGACGGCGGCCGGCTTTGGCGGGCTGTGCTTAAATGAGAACCCGGATACGATAATCGAGGCCAACGATCTCTGCAACCGCCTGGGGCTGGATACCATCTCCACCGGGGGCGTCATCGCCTTCGCCATGGAGGCCTTCGAGAAGGGAATCCTGACGATTGAGCAGAGCGGGGGACTTTCCATCCGCTGGGGGGATTCAGAGGCCATCATCGCCCTAGTAAATAAAATTGCTCTTAAGGAGGGGATCGGGGAACTCCTGGGAGAGGGAGTGCGATCGGCCGCAAGAAGGCTGGGTAAAAACGCAGTCGAATTCGCCATAGAAACCAAGGGACTGGAGTATGCCTACCACGATCCCCGGGCCTTCCCCTCCATGGCGGTCAACTATGCCACCGCCAACCGGGGGGCCTGCCATCTGGAGGGCCTGACCTATTTTGTGGAAAACGGGGCCCTCCCTCCCGGGGAAATCGGCTTTGAGGGCGACCTCAACCGATTTAACCAGGAGCGGAAGTCTGAGCTGGCGGCCATAATGCAGGATTACATGAATGTCTTAAATGCGCTCGGCCTCTGCAAGTTCCTGGTGCGGGGCCGCGTGGGGCCGGCGAAGGTCGCCGAGTGGGTGAGCCTGGCGACCGGGTGGGAGATGGACGTCCGGGAACTTATGATGGCCGGGGAGCGCCTGCACAATATCAAGCGCCTGTACAACAACCGCCTGGGCATAAGCAGAAAGGATGACACGCTCCCCATGCGCCTTCTCTCCCTTGATCGCGGGGGCGGTGCGGCCGGGAGCCTGCCCCACTGGGGCAAGCTCATCTCGGAATATTACCTCTATCGCGGCTGGGACGAGGAGGGGATTCCCTCCCCCGAAAAGCTAAGGGAGCTGGACCTTATTTTATGAAAGTGAAAGTAAAGCTTCTGGGACATCTTCCGTATTACCTCAAAGAAAAGACGGAAGTCTTAACCGTCGAGCTTCCGCCTGATTCAAACCTTGGAGAGCTTTTCAAGGCGCTGAAAGCCTGCGGTGTTCCCCTTGTTGACGTGGAGCTGGTCTCGAGGGGCGGTTGCCGGCTGGACCAGTCGGCGGCGCTTAATGAAGGGGACTTCCTTGAAGTCCTTCCCATAGCATCTGGAGGATGACGGTGAAATATGACCTGATTCTTAAGGGCGGGATGCTACTGGACGGGAGCGGAGAGCCCGCTTATCTTGCGGATGTCGGCATTCTGGACGGGCGGATAGCCGGGGTTTCCGACATGGCCAATGAAAAGGCTCATCGGGTCATTGATGCCCGGGGCCTGGCCATATCTCCCGGTTTCATAGATCTTCACACCCACTCCGACGAGAGCCTCCTGGTCAATCCCCGCTCTGAGAGCAAGATCCGCCAGGGAGTCACCACCGAGGTGCTGGGCAACTGCGGAAATTCCCTGGCCCCTCTGGAAGGCGAACTTTACAGCGAAGTCCAGGGGGATCTGAAAAAGGAATACGACCTCGATGTCTCCTGGCGTTCGGTCGGAGGGTATCTTGAGCGGCTTAAGAAGCAGGGCGTGGCCGTCAACTGCCTGACGCTGGTGGGCAACGGGAACCTGCGGGCCTGCGTTCTGGGTTTCGAGGACAAGAAACCAACGGCGGATCAGATGGAGAAGATGAAGAGACTGCTTTTCGACTCCATGCGGGAAGGCGCCTGGGGCCTTTCCAGCGGCCTGATCTACGTGCCCTCTATTTTTTCAGATACGGAAGAACTGATTAAGATGGCCGGGGTGCTGCCTCCTTTCGGGGGAATCTACACCACCCATATGCGCAGCGAGGGAGACCTTCTTCTCCCGGCCATCCGGGAGGCGGCGCGTATCGGGGAGGAATCAGGCGTCTTTGTGGAAATTTCGCACCTTAAGTCTTCCGGGCAGAGAAACTGGGGGCAGGCTCCCCGGGCCCTGGCTCTACTTAATGATTTACTCGGGAAGGGCCTCAGCATAGGTTGGGATCAGTATCCCTACTCGGCCTCCTCCACCGGTCTGGACAAGGTCCTGCCTCTCTGGGCACTGGAAGGCGGGGAGGGAGCGGCTGTTTCGCGTCTCAGGAATCCTGAAGCATACCGGAGGATTCTCGAAGAAGTCGAGGCGCACCCACAGAAGGACTGGTCCCGGGTAATAATCAGCACCGTGCCATCGGAAAAATATGCTTCCTGGGAGGGCCTTTCAGTCAAAGCCGCGTCTTCCCTTGCTGGAAAAGAGCCTTCTATTCTGGTGCTGGATCTTCTAAGGGATGAGGGTTTGAAGGTAGGGGCCATCTTCCTTTCCATGTGCGATGAAGATGTCGAGGAAATCCTCCGCTCCCCCCGGACGGCAATAGGGAGCGACGCCGCCGCCCGCGCGCCATACGGCCCTCTCGGGAGGGGCAAACCCCACCCCAGGAGCTACGGCACCTTTCCCCGGGTACTGGGTCATTATTCCAGGGAGAAGAAACTATTCTCCCTGGAGGAGGCAGTCCGCAGGATGACTTCGCTGCCCGCTGCCAGGCTCGCCCTTCAGGGAAGAGGCCGCCTTAAGGAGGGATACTGGGCCGACCTGGTCGTCTTTGATCCTGAAAAGATTCGCGATACCGCCACCTTTGATAATCCGCATTCGTACCCGGAAGGCATTGTGCATGTCCTGGTCAACGGTCGGGTGGCGGTGGAAGCGGGCGATCACACCGGGGTGCTGGCCGGGAAAGTTCTTAGAAAGAGTGAATTGTGATGAGACCACCCGATTCTTATAAAAGGCCGAAGGTAAAACGCGAGGATCCCAGGAAGGCGATGAGAAGCGCGAAAATTCCATCTGCGCGACAGTACAGGGAGCGTCGTTCCAGCAGGCCCCCGGTCAAGAATATACCGCTCCCGGTGATCCTGATCGGAGCGACCCTGATCACGCTGATTGTGTTCAGCCTTTTTTCCTTAGTTCTGTTTGGCCGCAAAGTCCGCCGTCCTGAAATGATCATCACTTCATCGGGAGGCGAAGTGATGATAAAGAAGAAGCGCTCCGGGCAATGGGAGCAGGCGGAGAATTATGCCACGCCATTTTATCAGGGCTGTTCCATCAGGACGGATGCAGGGGGATCAGCCGTCCTCTGCCTCTCAGACGAACAATTTTTTGGCCTGGGTCCTTCCACCGAGCTTTTTATCACGACCCTGGCCAAGGGAGCGGAGCCGAAGATTAAATATGACGTCCTTCTGGACCTTAAATCCGGTCGCCTCTGGGTTGAACGGAATGCAAAAATTAAGATTTCGGTCAATACGCCGGCCGCTATGTTGAGCCCGGCTATGGGAGCCTGTGAGATCGCAACGGACGGCGTGAGCCTGCGCGTTCTCTCATTCTTTGGAAGTACTGAATACACCCCGCATATCAATGAGGACAAGGTGATGACGGTCCCCGATGGCTTTGAATCCATTTTTATGCCGAAAGAGAAAAAGATAATCATGCCGAAGCCATTCAAAGCGGAGAAACTGGATGAGTGGGAGAAGCAGAGTCTCAGCCTCTTCAGGGACCGGGAGGCCATAAGACGGATTCAGGATGCTCAGCGCCGCGCGACGTCCCCTAAAAAAAAGTCAAAGTAAATTAAGGCGGCTGACATGGATAAGAAAAATAAAAAATTGGAGCATGAAATTAAGAGGCTATGCGGTAGTTTCGAAGGCCGGGTCGGAGTGGCTGTCCGCGGCCTGGCCGGAGCGGAAGAATTTTTATTAAATGAGGAAGAGAGTTTTCCCGCCGCCAGCGTGATCAAGATTCCCCTGGTCATGGAGGTCTTTCGACGGGCGGAGGAAGGCGCCTTCTCTCTGGACGACAGGCGCAGGCTCAGGGAGGAAGACCGGGTCGGCGGCGCGGGAGCCCTGCAGGAGATGCACGGAGGCCTTGAGGTTTCAGTCCGCGATCTGGTCCGCCTGGCCTTCGTCATAAGCGATAACACCGCCAGCAACATGCTGATTGATCTCGTCGGGATGGAGGAAGTCACCCGTTTCATGGAAAATATCGGCATGGCAAAAAGTTTTCTGGGCCGCAAGTTCATGATAGATCCTCTCTCGCCCGCCAACGTAAACTACACCACTCCTTCGGACATGACGGCCTGTCTTGCGGAGCTTTACCTTGGCAAGGTTCTTTCCCCGGACTCCTCACGGGAGATTCTCGATATCATGCGGCGCCAGCAGTTTCAGGAAAAAATTCCGCTCCTGCTTCCCTCCGGGGTCGAAGTGGCCAACAAGACGGGAGAGATTCAGGGAGTCAGGCATGATTGCGGAATCATCTTAATACCGGAAAGACCGGTGGCCCTGTCGGTTCTCACCAAGGATTGCGCAGATGGAGCGCGGGCCGACCGGCTCATCGCCGAAATTGCCCTGGCGACCTTCAGGTATTTCTCGGGCGGATGAAGAGGAACTCCTACCCCCCGTAAAGAAATATTATACGGGAGGTTTGTTATGCAGATTGCCAAAGTTGACGAGAAGACCCGGGAGACCATCCAGAAGTCAGCTCTTAAGTTCGCCGAGCTGGCGGAAAGGAAATTCGGGATCAGGCTGGATTTTTCAGAGGAATCCCTGCTGATTGCCGATGAGCTCCTGACCCTGTTTTTCAAATTCAGGAAAAAGCATTATTATACAGCCTCCGTCCTTATCGGAACTTTCCTGGGGGAAGTAATCATCGAGAACCTTGGAGGTAAATGGCTGGTGGATTACACCCTCAAGAAGGTAGGCAAGACCAAGGTCATGGTCTATCCCATCAAGAGGGCTCAGAAGCGCCTCTCCCGGGGGATGGAAGATTCCCTGGTCAGTTTCTACCGTTCCCTGAAGCTCAGCGCCATGCAGGATTCGGTTTTTGCTCCCGATCGGGAGCAAATTCAGGCAGCTCACCGGAAGCTGATCCAGAACGGATGGGACATCAAGCTGCTCATGCGGATCCTGGACGAGGAAGAGCCCAAGTACGTGAGGGAAGAGGCCGCGGAGCTTCTGGGGCGGCTCGAAGACAGAAAGATGCTGGACAGTCTGCTTGAAGCCCTTAAGAATTCAAGTACGGCCTACTATGCCGCCATCGCCCTTCAGGGGATTCCGGATCCCTCGGCCTTCGAGCCGCTCATGAAGATCATGAACAAGTCCCGCTCGCCCGGCGCCCGGATGCAGGCGGCCCTGGCCCTGGGGGAGGTCGGGGATCCCCGGGCGGTGAATGCCCTGGTGGATATGCTCTCGGATACGGATGAGATGATGTGCCATTATGCCTCCATAGCTCTGGGCAAGATCGGCGGCGATGAGGCGCTTGAAAAACTCCTTGAGATCATGGGGGAACAGAGGCCCGGAAACAGGGTCTATGCAATCGCAGCCATTGAATTGACGGGCGACCGGAGGGCGGTTCCCGCCCTGATCGAAGCTCTTTTTTCGCGGGACGAGGATGTGCGGGAGGCGGCGGTATCGGCCCTTCAGTATATCCCGGATGAGCGGGCCCAGAGTCCCCTCATTTTTCTCCTTAAAGATCCTTCATCGCGCATCCGAACACTGGCGGCCTATGCCCTTTGCAGCATAGGGAAGAAAGAGAATCTCCCGCTCATTAGGGCCCTGCTCAAGGACGAGGTGCCTTCCGTGCGTCAGCACGCGGCCCAGCTCGTCGAGTGGCTGGAAGCCGGGAAAACCCCGGCGGCCAAAATTGTCTAAGCCAGGTTCCGCCGGGAAAAAGCGGGTTTTCCATTCCGGGTTTATCGTACTGGTGGGCAAGCCCAATACCGGCAAATCCACTCTTTTAAATTGCATGGTCGGCCGCAAGGTGGCCATAATCTCGTCTCATCCTCAAACCACCCGCCAGCGGGTAATCGGCGTCCGTAACGGCCCGGGTTTTCAGATAGTCCTGGTGGATACCCCAGGTTTTTACGAGCCCAAGCACGCTCTGGGGCGCCTGATGCGAAAGTCGGCCCAGGATGAAACCGAGGGGGCCGATCTCATCCTCTTCATGGCGGATGCCTCTTTCCCTCCGGGGAAGGAGGATCTGGCGGTGGCCGAGCACCTCTTCGTCAAAGGAGCCGCCGGTATAAAAAGCGTCTTCCTGGTGTTGAACAAGATAGACCTGATCTCCGCCTCCGTTCTCAAACAGAGAGCCGAGCAGTATTCAGCTATAGGAAAATTTCAGAAGGTCTTTTCCATATCCTGCGTCTCAGGCAAAAACATCGGGGAACTTTTTGAAACACTAATCGCAACTCTATCGGAGGGGCCCGCCTATTACCCGGAAGACGCCTTTACCGACCAGGACGAGCGCACCATGATACGGGAGATCATCCGGGAGAAAATTCTCCAGGTGACCCGGCAGGAGGTTCCGCACTCGGTGGCTGTCGAAGTGGAAGAGATGCGGCCGGCCGCCGGGAAGGAACTGACCTACATCAGGGCCGAGGCCTTCGTGGAAAAAGATTCTCAGAAGGGTATCATAGTCGGAGCCGGAGGCAAACGTCTCAAGCTCATAAGCACCAATGCCCGGAAGGACATCGAGAAGCTCCTGGGCGAGAAGGTATTTCTCGATCTCTGGGTCAAGGTCAAGCCCGACTGGCGCGATCGTGAGGACGTCCTCCGCTCCTGGGGATACGAATAAACAACCCACGGAACCGCAGTTTTCGCAGATGACACAGAAAAAATGATTTGACGTGGATTTTCGCGAACCAACGCCGGCGAATGCCTTGCCATATCTTGTTTTTCATAGTAAAATGGAGGCAGTAAAGAGGTGAGCGTCCCATGAAACTAAAAGTGATTGTGCATGAAGCCGAAGAAGGCGGATACTGGGCCGAAGTTCCGGCTATTCCGGGGTGTGCCACTCAGGGGGCAAACTTCGAAGAATTGTTGAAAAACCTTTATGAGGCCGTTGAAGGATGCCTGTCAGTTGACCTGGGAGAGCTTGAATTTTCAAAGAATGACAGGCTCCTGAAAATAGCTGTATGAAACCGGTTTCAGGAAAAAAGTTCGCAAAGTTTTTGGAAACTCATGGTTGGAGTCTTTTGAGAATTCAAGGAAGCCACCATATTTATGGGAAACAGGGCACCGTTATTCGTCTGTAAGTGCCCGTTCATGGCAATAAACCCATCAGAAAAGGATTACTCTCTTTCTTTCTGAAAGCCGCAGGGCTGAAAGAACAAGACCTCACAGGGTAGCGCCTGCTGCGACTTTGCTTCCACGGTGCACTAACAGCTTCATACTTTTCCAAAGAAGCCCATGAATACGCTTCACGCATTGACAGCAAAATCGTGCTTATTGATAGCGAACAACTGACACAGTTTATGATTGACCATAATATTGGTGTTGCCACCGTTTCAAACTACGAAATCAAACGCGTTGACTCAGACTACTTCATAGAAGAATGATCGAATTCTCGCTATTTCACGCCGTAAAAGTCATCAACAACTACGGCGACGAAGTCCTCAAAGTGTATAAGGTGTAGAGTGCCCGACAGGGCGGATTTTTGCACAAAACCATGAGTTGGTGTATAATTATGGATGGAGGGGATCAAGATGGCGCTACCGGCAAAAAAAATGAACTTTGAGGAAATAACCCGTTCCATCCCTTATCTTTCGCCTGAAGAGAAAGAAACCCTGGAGATCATGCTTCAGGATGACCTCTATCATGAACTGAAAAAGAGAAAGCAAAAGTATCAAGAGGAGAGGGAAGCGGGGCAAACCTTCAGCGTAGCCGAGGTCTTAAGAGAAATTAAAAAAAATTGAATTTTCTCCAGTGACTGCCTTATCGTTTTCATGGTTGCCACCCGAGAAAACGTCTACAAAAAGCTTGGCCGGAGAATTTGAATAACCCCTTCACGGCGCCTTCCCGAGCGATGAAGTCTTCAAAGTGTACGAGGTTTGAAGAACTCCATGCCCTTGCCATGCGCCGCTTCTTCTGATATGATGAAACAAGAAAAGGGAGGCCTGGAAATGAACGCACTTTACAGCGCAGTCGTCTTCAAAGAGGATGAGCAATTCGTCGCGTATTCGCCCCAGTTCGACCTTTCAAGCTGCGGAGAAACGCCTGATGAGGCCCGCCGGATGCTGAAAGAGGCCGTCTCTCTTTTCCTCGAAGAAACCGATAAAACCGGAAAGGCGGAAGAGGTTCTCCAGGACATGGGCTTTACCTTGAAAGGAACAGTCTGGACCCCGCCTCCCGTGGTTGAGATATCCCTGCAAGAGGTCGCCTGATGCCCCGCATTGTCCCCCTGGACAGCGAACTGCTCGTCGTAGTTTTTGAAAAGGCAGGCTATGAGGTTTCACGCATTTCCGGCGACCATATCATCATGGTCAAAGAAGGCTCCTCACGCCCGCTCGTCATTCCAAAGAAAAAGAACGTGCCGGTTTTTGTTGTTTTAAACAACCTCCGTGTGGCCGGAATTTCTCGCGACGAATATCTCAAGCTGTTGCAGGCATAAAATCCACTGCGGCGGTTATCTGGAAAATTTATCGCACATGGGTGACTTTATGCAGGCCGGCGGGGTGGTCCGGGTCCAGACCGCGGAGCATGGCGAGGTGATAAGCCGCCAACTGGACGTAGACCGCCAGCGGGAACGGAGAAAACATATCCGGGACCGGGGCCGGCCCGAAGCTTAAAGAAGAAATCCGGGCGAGCTTAAGCTTGCGCTCCACCCGGCGCATGGACGAAAGCCCCGGCCCCTCGCTCTTCAGCAGGAACGCGGCGAACCCCACGCCGCTCTGCCGCTCGGCCATCGCGATGGGCCCGTGCAGGTAGTCTGCGGCCGACGCTCCCTCGGTGAAAAGCCCGGCGGCCTCTTTAAACTTGAGCGCGGCCTCCAGGGCCACCGGGAACGGAAATCCGCGCCCGATAACGGAACAGCGGTTGATCCGGCGCAGAAGCGCTATCTTCTCCCGGATATCCACATCGCACTTCAGGGCTGACGCCGTCGTCTCCGGGACTTTCTTAAGCTCGCCGAGCAGCGCGGCTCCCTGTTTGCCCCCCAGCCAACCCGCGGCCAGCAGATAGAGGCATGCGATCTGAGTGGTAAAAGTTTTCGTGGCGACCAGATGTTCGGAGCCGGCGTGCAGTTCGACGCAGCGTCCGGCCGCAGCGGCCAGGGGCGAACTCGTGTCGTTGGTGATGGCGATGGTCAATGCCCCGATGCGCCGGGCCTCGCGGACATACTCCACGATATCTGGTGAGCGCCCCGACTGGCTGATCCCGATGACCGGCACTCCTTTGAGCTTGAGGGACTTGTGGTAAAGCGTCTCCACGGAGGGCGCAGCCAGGGCCACGGGCACACGCAGGCAGCATTCCAGCACATACTTCCCCAGGATGGCGGCATGGTCGGAGCTGCCGCGCGCGGCCAGAAGCGCCAATGCCGGCCGGGCGCGCCGAATCTCCGCTCCCAGTGTGCGGGCAGAGGGCCACTCCCGGTCTATAAGGCCGGCAAGGACCTCCGGCTGTTCAAACGTCTCCCGGCGCATATGCTCGCCGCGTTCGCTTGTCATAACGTGCCCCCCTCCCTGGAATCGTAATAAAGCGCCGCGGCCCCTAGTATGGCTATATTATCGGTTTCCGAAACCTCAATATGCAACCTGGCCAAGGCGCGCGTGTAACCGAAGGATTTCAAGGATTCCCTTATCGCCGGGAAGAAGAACTCGTGCGCCTTGCTGACCGATCCGCCGAATATGATGAGTTCCGGATCGAGAGCGTAGAGCACCGCTTTGACAACCTCACCGACATGCCGGCCGAATTCGGAGAACAGGGCGCGTGCGGAGGCATCACCGGCGCGCGCCAGCGCGAAAGCCTCTTTGCCGGACGTTCCCCGGCCCATGAAGAACCGGCCGCAGCAGTAGTCCTCAAAGTTCCCGTCCAGGTACGGGAGCATCCCGAATTCCCCGGCCCCGCAGTTGCGCCCGGAGTAGAGGCGGTTATTAAGTATGAGCCCGGCTCCGAGTCCGGTCCCCATGATCAGCCCCACCGCGGAAGAAAAATCCTTCGCCTTGCCAAAGTGCTTCTCGCCTACGACAAAGCAGTTGGCGTCATTGTCCACGCGCACCGGCACGCGGTAGCGCTTTTCAAGCAGGCTCTTGAGCGGGACCTCCTTCCAGGAAGGAATGTTGGTGGTGTCGTAGATGATACCCTCGACGAGATCCACCAGGCTCGGGCAACCGACGCCTATGCCTTCCAGGCCCGGGGCCGCGAACCCATCTATAAGCCGGTAAAGCTCGGCGAGGACCTTCTCCATGGGAGCGCCGCCGTCTATCGCCGCGCAGGCGGTCTTGGCGAGCGCGCCGTCCGAAACCAGGCCCGCCCTGAAATTAGTTCCGCCGAGGTCCGCCCCGATGACGCTCATGCGGCCCCCTTGGGCGAGCCCTTGGCTTTCCACCAGGCCCAGGGGGTCTCGTTCGGCACCAGGGGCCTTGACCAGATCCCGATGCTAAGTATATAACCGACGGTCAGGTACAGGACCGACATCCCGGCTCGAAGCCCTAAATGGTCGCCAAGCCAACCGATGACCATCGGGAGCACGGCACCGCCGATGATCCCCGTGCACAGCAGGCCGGAAAAGGAGCCGTGATGCTTGTCCAGGGAATTGAGCGCCAGCGCGAAGATTATGGACCACATGACGGAAACGCAGAAACCGAGCGCCGGGAAAGCCATGCGCGCCACGCCGGCCGGACCGAACAGCGCCGCGCTCAGGCATATCACGGTGGCGACCGAAAATGCGACCAGCACAGTGCGACTGTCGAAAAGCTTGAGCAGGGGCAGCCCGAGCAGGCAGCCCAGAGTCATCAGCCCCCAGAACCAGGACACGGCGCCGGCCCCCACCGCCTGCGGATCGAAACCGTGATACGCGTAGAGGAACTGGGACATCCAGTTGGCGATTCCCTGCTCCGTTCCGACATAGGCGAAGATCCCGGCGCAGAAGAGGAGGACCGTCCGGTTTCCGAGCAGCTCGACGTGGGTCTCCCAGGCACCCGCCTTCTCTTCTTCCTTGCGTTTTACGGCCGGGAACCGCACCGCCGCGATGACCATGACCATGACCAGGGAAATCGCCGCGAAGACCCAATAGAGGGACACCCACGGCAGGGCGGCGGGGACCACCCGCGACAGGGCGTGCATGATAAATCCGCCTTCCCCATCCGCGGTCCCGACGTTGGAAGAAAGATAGGTGTAGACATACGGGCTCAGGAAAGAGGCCGACCCGAAAACCATCTGGCTGAACACGGCGTTGAACGCGTAGCGCTTTTCCCCGCCGGCCACCCTCAGCAGGGGATTGATGGCCACCTGCAGGGCGGCCATCCCCACCCCGATGAGGAACAGGGATGGGATGGCGACAAAATAGCAGGGAAAGACCCCGAACAGGAGCGCACCGGCAAAGGACAGCAGGAAAGCTCCCAGTATGACCGGCTTTTCCTTGAACTTCTCAATAAGGATGCCGGAAGGAATGGACATGACACCGTAGGCGATGAAAAAGGAGAACGGCAGCACGGCCACCAGGGTCAGGCTCAGCTGGAAGCTGCGGATGATGTCCGGAATGAGGGGCCCGAGGATATTCGTAAGGAAAGAGATGACGAAAAATATAAGGAAAACGAGAAAGACCATAATTAGTGTTCCTCCATACAGGGGCCGACCTTTTACGAAATTATCCCGCCGTCCCAGGCGTTATAAAAGCCCGGCCGGAACCAGCAGGGCTTTCCAGGCCAAAGCGTTGTCAAATGTCAGAAATGCATGTTTCTGGTACTCGTACCGAGAATCCTGCAAAAAATGACATTTTCTGCACCCTTTTGTTGGGGATAATGTTGCCAATATAGAGGAAAAGCCCGGGGGCCGTCGAATTGTCTGGTAAGATGGCAGAGGAATTTCAGATTCGAAAAGTTGTCGCCGAGGTGCTGGAAAAGCTGGCGGGGGAGGAGAAAAAAGCTCCATCCGCCGGGTTTAAGGTTCCCATTGTCTTTTCCAACCGCCATGTTCACCTGTCCCAGGAGGACTTTGAATCTCTCTTCGGCCCCGGGTGCGTGCTGAGCCCCATGAAGGATCTGAGCCAGCCCGGGCAGTTCGCCTGCCGGGAGACGGTGACTGTGGTGGGGCCGAAAGGGGTCTTTCAGGATGTGAGGATTCTGGGGCCTTTTCGCAAAGCTTCGCAGGTGGAGATCTCTATTTCGGATTCGTTTGCCCTTGGAATTTCTCCGCACCCTCCCGTCCGGGATTCTGGAGACCATGAAGGCACTCCTGGAATCGTCATGGTGGGCCCCTGCGGGGCGTTGAACTTGAAGAGAGGGTTGATTGTGGCCCAGCGGCATATTCACATGACGCCCGCGGACGCCGAAAAACAAGGTCTTCAGGACCGGCAATATGTAAGGGTGAGCGTGGAGGGGGAGCGCCCTCTGATTTATGAGAAGGTGCTGATCCGGGTAAGTCCGGACTATGCCCTGGACATGCACGTGGACCTGGACGAGGCAAATGCGGCTGCTCTTCAGCCCGGCCAGACGGCCGGTATAATAAAGTAATATAAATTAGGAGGTGCCTGGGTTGTATACGACATTTGAAGCTATGGGAATGATCGAGACCAAGGGTCTGGTGGCCATGATCGAGGCTTCCGACGCCATGGTCAAGGCGGCCAATGTAAAGCTGGTCTCCTATGAAAAAATCGGTGGAGGTTATGTCACCGCCATCGTTCGTGGAGACGTCGCCGCCTGCCGGGCGGCCACGGATGCCGGCGCCGCCGCCGCCAGGAAGGTCGGAGAACTGGTGAGTGTCCATGTGATTCCAAGACCGCACCGGGATCTGGACGAGGTTCTCCCGATTTCTCCGCCGAGGGAACTGCTTTCCCAGCTCGAAAAATCCGAAAAAGGAAAGTAAGCGGCAAGTCTGTCCTTACCCCTCCCTTTCTCGCTGTGTTCGATGAGTCTGCCTGACGCAGGAAGAAGTATCTTTCTGCCGGCAAGAGTCGTTCGGGCTTTTTGATGTATAGATTTAGGAGCCGTTCATGGATGCCGAGATAGTAGAGCTGATTACCAGGAAGGTGATGGAGGCTCTTGAAGGAGGAGAAGCAGTTCTCCTCCCGGAACAGCCGCCGGAGCCCGCTTCATCAGCGGCACCGCTGCCTTTGCCCGGGGAAAAAATTCTCCTGGTGGTGGACCGGCCCTTGCATGGAGAAGAAGAGGCCTTTGACCAGATCCGGAAGTTGGGAGAATCCGGTGTCTCCTGGTCGGTCCTTTCTACTGAAGAAGCAGAGCCGGAAAAGACCAGGAAGCGCCTTAATGGCCGAAGCTTCACCTTCATCGAGAAACTGCCTGAAAATCCTGATGAATTCATCCGGGCCTTTGACGGAGTTTTCATCCCGTTTTTCTCTCTTACGGCCTGCTCCAAAGCGGCCCTCCTGATCGAGGATCATCCGGTGCCGGCCGTGATCTTTTCCGCCTTGCGCGAGGAGAAGCCGGTTTTGGCCGGAGCCGACTCCCTGAATTCTTTCCTTTTTTACTCGGCTGCTCTGCCGAAAACTTTTCTTGACGTCCTCCGGGAACACCGCGCGGCTGTAGAGGGCTTCGGGGTGGTGCTGGCGGAGGCCAAAGCCTTTTCATCGGCCGTCCGGGACTTGTTCAGCGGCAAAAAGCCGGGTCATGATCGAACGAAGGCGGTCATCACCAGGGAAGATATTATTGTCTCCCATCGCTCAGGGACCCGGATTCTGGAATTTCCCCGGGGTACCATCGTCACTCCGCTGGCCTGGGAGACGGCCGGATCTCTTGGCCTTGAGATAAGGATCATCTAAGGAACCAAGGAGGAAGTCTGTGGAGATTAAAAAAGAGGAAGTCAGCCGGATCGTCGAGGAAGTAGTCCGGCAGTTTCATTTGAACGGAGGAGCGGTAAAAAAATCATCTTCGCCCTCCCGGGGACTTTTTGACACGGTGGATGAGGCGGTCGAGATGGCATCTTTAGCCCAGCGCGAGCTTATGAAACTTTCCCTAGAAAAGAGGGGGGAGATTATAGAGGCCATGAGAAGGGCGGCTGAAGATAACGCCCGGGAGCTGGCTGAGCTGGCCGTATCGGAGACCGGTATGGGTCGCATCTCCGACAAGATGAAGAAAATAATTCTTCAGGCCCGGAAGACCCCCGGGTTAGAGGATATTCCCTCCCGGGTATTCACGGGGGATCGGGGTCTGACACTGATTGAGATGGCTCCATACGGGGTCATCGGCGCAATTACTCCCTCGACCAATCCCGGCGCCACGGTGATAAATAACTCCATAGGCATGGTCGCCGCCGGAAATTCAGTCGTTTTCGGGCCCCATCCGGGAGCCCGCAGGGTCTCTCAGAGGGCCCTGCAGATCCTGGGCGAGGCAGTTGAGATGGCGGGCGGGCCCGCCAATCTTCTTACCACCGTCCGTGAGCCCTCAATGGACACGGGGCTGGCCCTCATGAAGCACCCGGGAATCCGCCTTCTGGTGGTGACCGGGGGGCCGGTAGTGGTGCGGATGGCCATGGATTCAGGCAAGAAGGTGATCGCCGCCGGTCCCGGAAATCCCCCGGTGGTGGTGGACGAGACGGCGGACATAGCCGCCGCCGCGCGTGATATCGTGCTGGGAGCCTCCTTTGACAACAACGTCATGTGCATCTCGGAGAAAAATATTTTTGCGGTGGAATCCATCGCCGATGAACTCAAGCTCAAAATGCAGGGTTGCGGGGGCTTTCTTCTCTCTCCAAAGCAGATGGAGGATCTGACCGTCCAGGTCATCCAGACGGGGACGCTGGGCCACCCCGAGCCGACCATGAACAAGAATTACGTGGGCAAGGATCCGGCGCTGATAGCCAAGGCCATCGGTCTGGACATCGGGCCTGATGTCCACCTTCTCTTCGGGGAAGTTGCTTATGATCATCCGCTGGTCTCGGCGGAACAGATGATGCCGCTGATCCCGCTCGTGCGCGTCCGGGACGTGAAAGACGGCATCGAAAAAGCCGTGAAGGCGGAACACGGCTTCCGCCACACCGCCATGATGCACTCCAGGAACATCGAGCACCTGAGCCTGATGGCTAAGATGGTGGACTCCAGCATCTTTGTCAAGAACGCGCCTTCTTATTCTGGTCTGGGATTCGGCGGCGAAGGTTACACCAGCATGACGATCGCCAGCCCCACGGGAGAAGGCATCACCTCGGCCCGCACCTTCGGGCGCTTCCGGCGGTGCACCCTGGTGGATTACTTCAGGATCGTCTAAAGTGGACAGATTGAGCGATTTCGTCGAGAAGGTCAGGTCCGCCGGCGTCATCGGTGCCGGGGGGGCCGGTTTTCCGACGCACGTCAAGTATCAGTCAAAAGTTGAAATTATCATCGCCAACGGGGCCGAGTGCGAGCCGCTCCTTCACTGCGACCAGGAGATCATGGCGCGGGAGGCCGTGCAAGTGGTGGAGGGTCTGGAGGCGGCCAGGAAGGCCGCCGGGGCCAGGCGCGGTCTCATCGCTCTGAAAAAAAAATATCACGCGGCCATTGCTGCCTTAAGTGAGGAAATCCAAAAGAGACCTCATCTGGAAATCTTTGAGATGGACAGCTATTATCCCGCCGGCGACGAACAGAACATCGTCTATGAGGCGACCGGAAGGATAGTTCCGGAGGGCGGGATTCCTCTCCAGGTGGGAGCGGTGGTCAACAATGTGGGCACGCTGGCCAATATCTCCCGAGCCATGGAGAACATTCCGGTGACCGAGCGGATTCTGACGGTGGCCGGGGCGGTGCGCAGGCCGGCGACCTTTTCCCTCCCCGTGGGAACCTCAGTAAGCGAAGCGATTGAGCTGGCCGGAGGCGCAACCGCCCCTGAATACCGTGTGCTGCTGGGGGGGCCTATGATGGGCGTTTTGAGCTCGGACCCGGCGGTCCCGGTGACCAAGACCTTAAGCGGGATCATCGTTCTGCCCGCAGATCATCAACTGGTCATGAAAAAATCCCAGACTTCCAGGTTTGTCTCCAAGCGCGCCCAGTCAGCCTGCGACCAGTGCTTCGAGTGCACGGAGATCTGCCCCCGCTTTCTTCTGGGCCATGAAATGCGGCCCCACGTCATAATGCGGGTAACTCCATACGGGCTTCTTTCCAGCGCGGTAGCCACCACCGCTTTTCTCTGCTGTGAATGCGGGCTCTGCGGGCTCTATGCCTGCGACACGGATCTCTCGCCGAACCTGATAAACGCTTCGCTCAAGGCTGATCTCTGGAAGGCGGGGGAGAAGAATCCCCACCGGCGTTCAGACCTGAAAGTTCATGAATTCAGGGAGACCCGGAAGGTCCCTGCCTCCCGCCTGGTCCAGCGCCTGGGACTTAAGGCCTACGACGTGGGGGCCCCCTGGAAAGAGGTGGACTTCAAGCCCGCCAGGGTAATCATTCCTCTGAAACAGGGGGCCGGCTCCGCGGCCCTTCCGGTGGTCAAAGAGGGGAAGAAAGTCAGGCGCGGCGATCTTATCGGGGAGATCCCCGAGGGAAAGCTTGGAGCCAGGGTGCACGCCAGCATTTCAGGAATCGTGAGGAAGGTGGGTGAATCCATTGTCATCGAAAGGGGATGATAGGCGCGGGGGGGCCGGCCTGCCGGCTTTTCTCAGGGAGTGGTGGCCTGTCCTTCTCATCAGCGCCGTGGCCTTCTTCCTGCGATTTTATAATCTTTCGTTTCAGAGTTTAAGTGTAGAAGAGGGACTGAGCTGGTTTTTTTCCAGGGGGCTTTTTGCCGATATCCCGGGGAACCTTCTCAAGCTCAAGGAACTTCATCCACCTCTATACTTCTTTTTTCTGAATATCTGGATGATGCTGGGGGGAGGGGATAGCGAGCTTTTGCTCCGTCTTCCCTCCGCGCTTTTTTTCCTTTGCCTGCGTTCCCCTGGTCTATCTTCTTGGCGTCAGAATATTGCAGAAAAAAGTGGCCATCCTGGCCTCGCTTCTCATGGCGGTTTCCGCCTTCGTCGTACCCTGTTCGCAGGAAGTCAGAATGTACGCAATGGGGATGTTCCTGATTCTGGCCTCTTTTTATTTTTTGTGGCGCTGGCAGGAGGAGCGGCAGGCCTATATGGGCGTCTTTTACGTCGTCGCCACGATAATGGCCCTTTACACCCATTACTTTTTTCTTTTCATATGGATTGGGCAGATAATTTTCATGTTCCTCCAGAAGGAGGTTTACGAGACGATTCTTCACCAATGGATTGCCGCTCTGGCCGTCGTTGCGATTTTTTTTCTCCCCTGGGTGCCGTCATTTTTTGAACAGGCCAGTTTTGACAAGGTTTCCGCTCTTGGGGGGGCGGCCTCTTTCAGGGATCTACTGGTACTCATCAGGGATTTAAGTTTCAGCCGTCTGTTTTCCGATCCGCAGAGTTCCTCCTACCAGTCCAATCTCGAGCCCATGACCATCCTCGGGCTCATCTCCCTTTTTATCGTCGTGGCCGGGTTTCTCGACCTTATGGATAAGCAGAAGGCCTTTCTGAGCGCCTACTTCATTGTGCCCCTGGTCGCAGCCTTCGGACTGGCCTATGTTACCACCTCCTTTGCCATCTTCCTCCCAAAATATTTTCTCCTGGCCTCTCCGGCATTTTTTCTTCTCCTGGCCAACGGGATATTTCAGATCCGCTCCAAGCTCATCTTTCTTCTGGTCGCGTCTTTATTTCTTTTCATCAACTGCCAGGCTTTGTTCAACTGGTTTAAGGCGCCTCAATACGGACACGCCGAATGGCGGGAGATTGCCAAGAGCCTTGCCCAGCGCTACGCAACGGGAGATCTAATCGTGGTCCAGCCGGCCGAGGGCCGGCCGGTTCTTCTCTACTACCTGAGGGAGAAGTACCAGATCGGCGGGTATGATTTTTTTGACCCTCTCAAGGTTTCTTCCGATTTTGAAGGTTACAGCCGTTTCTGGTTTTGCAGCATGCCGAATCACCCGATTTGCCGCCAGGTCAAAGCCGAAGAATTTTTCAAGAAAATCTACTACCAGGCCTCGATTCCCATCACCGTCATCAAGCTGGACCCGGCCGATGTTCTGAGGGTGGTTCTTTTCCAGAACACCTTCCGGCTTCCTGAGAGCGAGACGACCTCTCCGCTCTGATTTTGTCCCATTAATTCCGGCGAACTTTGTCCTTGATCATGTAGTAGCTCTCTTCCCGGGGGCCCACGGAAGAATAGTATTCGGTTAAATTGAAAACGGGAAGCAAATCGAATTCCGATGACCAGACTTTCCAGACTGCGTCTTTTTCCTGCGGAGGGAAGCAATTAGAAAAACCGGTCCGGTTAATGAAAACCCTGCCTCCTTTTTTAATTGCATTGTGAATATTTGCTGAAAGGCCGGAAGGGAACCAGCCCTGATTGAATTCGTCAATTTGATAGTCTTCCAAATAGATCATATCCACCAGATAATAATAAGTAACGCTCCAGTTGGCACCGAAGCTGGAGCCTTTAAACAAGCCGAAAATAAAAGAATCACCGGTTCGCACGACGGATTGCGTCGTTTCTAATTCTTTAAGGGCCCGGTCCTCATAATTTCCCGATTTAAACTGGTAGTAATTAGCTGCAAAGAGACTGAGCATGATAACGAGCAGAACAATTCGGGCCGGTTTGGATGAGGCGGAGAGGGTTCCCATGAAAATAGTCAATCCGACTGTACATATGTATAAATAGGGATGCGTGGCATCCACGAAGAAAAACACGGAGCCGAAAAACAACAGCCAGACGAAGGAAAGGATGAAAAATTTGCCGTGAGTCGGCCATAGTTTTTTTATATTTATGAAGAAAACAATGAGTATAAAGGCTGTCCCGGATAAAACGATATAATCTAAAACTTGATTGAGCTTAAGAACCGGCGCAGACTGGTCGAAGATGGTCGCAAACGCGCTGAACATCATGGATCCTATCGGGATGAAAGTTTCTGAAACGATATTATAGGCGAGAAGGAATAGATGCTGCCCAAGGGAGTGCGGGAAAAAACTGGAATTACGAGGAACTGCGGATGGGATTTGTCCTTCGGAACTGGCCCGCCAGAACATATCCCAGGCCGCATGGATGTTCTTCCAGGAAAGCATGTATGAATTTTCAGTCGCCCCGGATATAAAGAAATATATCAGCGCGACAAATATTGCACAGGGGAAAAAATACAATGCGGCATTGAGGATTCGCTTTCTTAATGGCCGGGAGTCAATAAGTATAAATATCAGCATTACTCCCACAAAGGCGCAGGAGCCCTGGAAAAATCCGATAGCCAGGACCGAAGACAGAGATGAAAGTATTATGCCCCGCCATGAAGAAATACGGATATAAAAATAGAAAGCGAGAAGAACAAAAAAGGTGGCGATGGGGTATGATTTCACCTGGCCGCTCCAGAACCAGAAACTGTATCCGAAACCCAGTACGGCGCCGGCAAGAAAAGCCGACCAGGGTTCCCTGAATAGATGTATGAGTATGAGATACATCACCAGAACGGCAAGAGCGGCAAAAAGGATGCTGGTGGTCTGCAAAGGGAATAAAAGTCTCCCGTGATAACCACAGATTTCCAGAAAATTACCCGCAAAATAATAAAACCAATTCTGAAGGATGTGACCGAATGCATTCAGATAATTGCCTTTCACGGCGCCGTGTGCCAGGAAGGCTTTTTCGACGTAGTAGCAATCAACAAGACTGTCGGTAAAAATTTGCGTCGGAAAAAAAAGGTGGCTCATGAAAACATAAAATGATACCAGAGCCATGCCAAGAAAAACCGATAATCGCCTGATTGATCTATTCATCCTAATTCTATTTCAGGACTTTCTATAATTTGTACCGATTCAGTGATTGCCTTTCATTCAGTTTCTTAGA
>JAZDOK010000094.1:0-43053 GCA_043798715.1 bacterium | reverse complement strand
TTGATCGGATCTATCTGGGCGTCCACGATTTTCCTGGCGGCCTCGAGCTGCTCCTGAGGGAACATCGAGCCCTTCTGCAGAGCAACCGTGTCAACCGAAGACTTCATCTTGAGGTCTTCAACAGCGTTCGTGCCGGTTTCTTTTTTAGCTGCCCCTGCCGCGGCGGAGTCTTCCTTAGTCTCCCCTCCCCACATGCCTACGACGCCGTCCTCAACCTCATTGCTGTCGCGGTTCTTGTTCTTGCCCTTTAACTCCGACATCAATCCGGAATTAGCAGCCGCCTGGAGATGGTCGGCCGCCGTCGGGTCGTCCTTCTGTTGGGTCATCCGGATATCAAGCTTGTCCTTCGCAGGATCGTCTTCCTGCTGTATATCCTTTGTCGTCTTGAGCCCGGCGATATTCTGCTGGACATTGTGCACTCCGGCCTGAAGCGCCTGAGATGCCGCCAAATGCATACTAGGATTCATTCCTCCGATATCTGACATGGCAAATCCTCCCTTACGGTCTACTGTTCCTGGGTTTATTGTAACACCTGCAACCCGCCAAGTAAAGCGTTCTTTGTTAACATTTTGTAAACTTTTCACCTGCCGGAGGCGGAAAGCAACCTCAGGAAACCCCTCACACCGTTCCTCATCGTTGCGAAAGCGAAATGATTTTCCCTTAAATCTATAAAAGAGGGAAAGAACGGAAGAGTCAGAAATAATTACGATGGCAATATAACAAGGGAGGGATGAGGAATGGTATCAGCTTATGTTCTGGTTATGGCGATTCCCGGGATGGCCTTCGAGGTTGTCCGGAAGGCGAAGAAAGTAAAGGGAGTTAAAGAGGCGACGACGGTCGCCGGCCCGGTGGACGTGATCCTCAAAGTCTCCGCGGAGGATCTCAAAAAGCTCGGAGACCTTATTGTGAGCGGGGTTCAGGGTATTGAAGGAGTGCGTAGCACCGTCACCTGCCTGATTGCCTGATCTGTTGTAAAATCTCAAAGCCGCCCTTTAATATCGGTGTCAGGGCTGATTTGGCCGGATCCGGGGGTAGTAACATGAAGAAACGGATGACCCGGTTGATCATCCTCATTGTTTTATTTACCTTTTTGTCGCCTTTCGCGCCTGCCCGGGGCGAGGAGTCCAGACATCATATTATCGTCCTTCTCACCGATTTCGGGGAAAGCGATTTTTATGCAGGAGTGATGAAGGGAGTCATCTACAGCATCAACCCCGGGGCGCGCGTGGAGACTATTACCAACCTGGTGGAGCCCTTCAACGTGAAAGAGGGAGCGTATATATTGGAAAATACTTATCCCTTCTACCCGCGGGGCACGATATTTCTGGCCATCGTGGATCCGGGAGTCGGCTCTTCCCGCAAGCCGCTCCTGCTGGAGACGGGGGACGGAAAGTACCTGGTGGGGCCGGATAACGGTCTCTTCACCAGGGTCATCGGGAAAGCCGGCCTCCGGAAAGCCTATGAACTCACCTCTCCCCGCTACTGGAGGACGAAGAAGCCCTCCAGCACCTTCCAGGGAAGGGACATCTTCTCCCCCGCTGCCGCCCATCTTTCCCTGGGAGTGTCCCCGGCTAAGATGGGAAAGCCGATGAGAGCTCTGGTCCGCCTTCCCTTCAATGAGGCGGCACTGAAAGACGGGAAATTAAAGGGAGAAGTCACCCTGGTGGATTACTATGGAAACCTGCTGACCAACATCCCGGGGAAACTTTTACGGAAGGGCGGTTTCATGGAAGGGAACGATTATCTCCTCGAAGTGGGGGGACAAAAGATAAAAGCCAAGCTGGCCAGGACTTATTCCGAAGTTCCCCTGGGTGAGTACCTTTTTCTCGTTAACAGCGAGGCTATGGTGGAAGTGGCCAGAAACCTGACCAACGCCGCCAAAACTCTTGGGATAAGGGCTGGAGCCGGCTTGATCATATGGCGGAACGATTAGAAAATTACTTATACTGGCTCAAACAGGCTTAATTGCAACGCTTTTCCTTCCTCCCGCTCCCGGCGGCCATCCAGCAAAAGATAGGGGCTGGCCCGCTTCAACACCACTCCCATCCCCTTGAGATCCTCAAGGCGCCGCAGACGCCCCTCCCGCCTTGCCGCCACAATACGCTCCACCGAGATCGGCCCGATACCCGGCACCCTCAAAAGCTCCCTTTTCTCAGCCCGGTTTATCTCCATCGGAAACTGCTCCGGATGCATCCGCGCCCAAATCTGCTTGGGATCCTCACTGAGCGAAAGCTCCCCCTCCGAAGACAGCGGAATCTCCTCAAAAGAAAAGCCATACTTGCGAAACAGAAAATCCGCCTGATAGAGCCGGTGCTCCCTCATCAGAGGCGTTCCCCGCATACCCTCCCAGAGTTCGCCTTCCGGGGGCTGAAAGGCGCTGAAATACACCCGGCTCATATGCGCCTCCCGGTAAAGCTGCGAGCTTCGCGCCAGAATCTGCCGGTCGCTTTCCCCCGCCGCCCCCACTACAAACTGAGTGGTCTGATCGCAGCGCGGCCGCTCCTTCCCGTCGAGAATCTGCTTAACCCAGCCGATGGGGCGCAGAATCTGCTCCAGCAAATTTTTCTCCCCCGCCACCCGAGCCAGCGTCCCGGCGGTGGGGCATTCCAGGTTCACCGAGACCCGGGTAGCCAGGGCCACCGCTCGCTCAACCAGGTCCCGCGTAACTCCCGGCAAAATCTTCAGGTGGATATATCCGCGAAAGCCTGAGCGTAAACGAAGAATCTCCACCGCCTTGAGCATCCGCTCCATGCTGCGCGAGGGAGTATCGGGGATGGCCGAGGTCAGGAAAAGCCCCGAGACCATACCTTGCCGCAGCAGTTCCATAAAAGACCGCGCCAGCTCCTCCGGAGTCAGTGAATAACGCCGCACCAGGTTACTGCGCCGGTTTATGCAGTAAAGACAGTCGCGCGAACAGGCGTTACTGAGCAACACCTTGAAAAGAAAGACCGTCTTGCCCGAAGGCAGGGCGGCTGGATAAACCCAGCGCTCCGGCCCCGACCGCACCCGTGGCGCCCCCGGCCCACAGGCACACGATAGGTCATAGCGGGCCCCCTCGGTTAAGACATTCAGCCGGGCTTCCATACAGTAATTCTACCGCCTCAAGACAGCCGGATTTTTATTTAAAAAAACAATGTTGCGCTGCGAGCAGAGAAAGTCTTAAAAAATCGCGAGGAAGATTATATCCACACGTCCCACTCAAGCTGGGAACGGTTCTCCCGGTTGATGCGCATGGCTTCGTTAATATTTTCGTTCCCCTGAGTGAGCATCTCAATGCCGTTCTGCAGGTGAGCGGAATCCTGGTCTTCTGCATAAGCCATCAGTTCCAGAAGGCCCTGCTCATAGAGTTCCATCCCGGCAAAACCAAGTTCGACTTCCTCAGGTGCAATGCTGGCATAATTATTTTCATTTACGATCTCGGAGATCTCCTGGGCCTTCTGGGTCAGATTGGCAAAGGTGGCCTGGACAAACTGAAAATATTCTTCAATGTTCATGCCCCCGGAAGAAACTTTTTCACAGGCTTCTTTGATCTTATCCAAACGTTCAAACATCTTCTGCATCGTCACCTCCGGGGCAAAATCAATCTTAGGCAAAAGTGCATGGCAACTCCGGCAATAATGCACTCCTTGATCATTGTTGTGACCACACTTGACGCAGAGCACGCTGTGCCCTCCTCAAATCAATCCCATTCTATCATAACAAGAGGATAAAAACAAGGCTCTTTGGTTTTTCGGGATTTTTGCCAATACCTGCTCTTTCAGCGTTTCTCCAAGCTTTCCCTTTATTTTATCTTCAGGATATCGGGCAACCACGGGGTGTCCTACTTTTTCCGAAGTGTGATGGGAAGCGGAAGTGCAGCCTCTCCCTTTATGATGAAACGGTGCTCGGCTTCCTCAATGGTTATTGATTTAACCGGGAGGTTCATCTTTTTTAAGTCCACCAGCGGATTGACCCGATCCACCAGCATCTGCGCGATGGGCTTGGGAATTCCAATTCCGGCGACTTCCAGCCCGCTCGGGCGGAAGAGAACCTCATGGTCCTCGACCACCTGGAGGTTTCCCCGCAGGACCGCCCCGATTTTTATTCCCAGAAATTCCTTGCGCATGGATACGCCCAGCTCGCCCCGGCGTATGGAGAGGACAGGAACAGGGTCAATGATGTTTTTCTTTTTCAGATAATCATTGAGCGCATCCTCCCCGACCATCATCCGGAAGGTGGTCTTCTGCACCGCCCGGATGGCCTCCAGATCAAAGCGCATTCCGCTCATCTCCACCAGGAAATATTCTATAAGCGGCGCGTCGGGAAGGGAGTAATCCCTGGCCTCGATCGTCAACTTATTGATCCTGCCGCCGGCTAAATCCAGAAGGGAGGTATCTGCGAATTTCAGGCGATAGGATTTGGCCGGGCCGATGACCGAGGGGAGCTTCTCTTCGAGTAGTTTTTCGATGCCGCCCTCGACGAATGAATCCACCGAGGCCGTCATTAGAAAGGCCAGAAGGAGTAAGGAAAAAAAAGGAGAGCGGAATTTATTCATCTTCTTCCCCCGGAGAGAGCCACGGCCTCGATCTCGACTGAGACCCCTTTCGGCAGACCCCGGGCCCCGACGGTGGCCCGGGCCGGATAGGGCGCCCGAAAATACTCGGCATAAATTTCGTTGGCCTCCGGAAAATCAGCAAGATCCGAAAGGTATAGCGTCGTCTTCACTACCTCTTCCAGAGAGGAATCCGCCTCTTCAAGAACGCCCCTCAGATTATCCATTACCCGGCGGGTTTGCTCCTTAATAGATCCGGCCACCAACTGACCGCTTTCAGGATCGAGTGGCAACATCCCGGATATAAAGACAAAGCCCTCAGCCCGAATTGCCTGTGAATAGGGCCCCACGGCCTCCGGAGCCTTTTTCGTGCTGATGACTTCTTTCATTTCACATCACTCCAAAAACTTCTCAGCCTGCTCGAGCTGGGCGGCGCTGTCCACGTTGAAAGCGACAGAAGCGTTGGGAACCTGTATGCCGGCCGCCCGTGAGCCAAGGAGACGGAAAGCCCGCTCCTCCAGATCGGCAATCGAGAGCGCCCCCTGGGAAAATTTCCAGACGATCGAAAAACCCAGGATCGCGGCCAGGCGCCAGGGAGCCTTGCGGGCTGAGAGTATTTCCCTTACAAGTTTCAGGGCCT
This sequence comes from bacterium, assembly GCA_043798715.1. Lineage (GTDB taxonomy): Bacteria > Vulcanimicrobiota > JAZDOK01 > JAZDOK01 > JAZDOK01 > JAZDOK01. The sequence continues at coordinate 37,882 of JAZDOK010000094.1, read as the reverse complement.
TTTCAAGAATCTCGGGCCTGATGAGAACGAGGCTTCCCCCACAGAAGACACCCTCCCGGAGGCGCACGTAAGTGTGAGAGAGTTCCGGGTAGGCTTTTTCTGAATCCTCCCGCGAGACGAAGGAGTAGCAGAGGTCGGCTTCCCTCTTCCAGCACCTTTCCAGAAAGTCCTCGACGGCCTCTGACGTCAGAAAGGGCGCATCGCAAGGCGCCGCCAGCACCCACTCGGGCTTTTCATTAAGAGCTTCAATTCCGTTTTTCAAGCTGTCCAGAATATCGTCCCCGCTTGACGCCACGACGTCTGCCAGCACCTCCGCCTCCGCGGGAAGCTCTCCCCCGGGCGCCGAGACCGAGATCCACTCTATGGAAGGAGATTTTCTCAGGGCCTCCAGGACCGGGAGGATCATCATCTTTCCCTTAAGGGGGATGAGTCCCTTGCTGCTCACCTGAAATCGCTCACTCAGGGATTTTTCCACCCGGCCACCGGCCAGCACCACGGCAGAAATTTTCATAAATCCGACCTCCCCAGCGTCCGCGCAAGATGGGCTTTCCAGCGGCCGCCCGAAATAACATCCCTGGCCCGCTCGGCCGCCTCCTTATCTGAAAATAGCCCATAGACGACCGAGCCGCTCCCTGACATGAGAGATCCCAGTGCCCCCGCCTGAAGAAGCACCTTCTTCATCTCCCATATTTCCGGGTGCGAAGGTATGACCGCCTCTTCCATGTCATTGTGAAGATGTGGCGCAATCTTAGCCGGGTCGCCATCTTTTAAGGCATCTATCAGGCTCTCGATGCGACTTTTTTTCCCCTGATTCTCGCTGGGACCGCTCCCATGCAAGCGGTCCCACTCCCCATAGGCCCAGGCCGTGGAAATTGAAAAAGACGGCTCCAGGAGGAGAAGACACTGGGATGGAACGTCTTGAAGAGGGTGGATTTCGGAGCCGGAGCCCTCCGCCAGCGCCAGCCCTCCCACCAGCCCGAAAGGGACATCCGCCCCCAGGGATGCAGCTGCTTCCATAAAGCGGCTCTCGTCAGCGGAAACACCCCACATCTCCCGGAGGGCCCTTAGAACAGCGGCGGCATCCGCGCTCCCTCCGCCGAGGCCGGCTCCGAGGGGAATCTTTTTTTCTATGTCAATTAAAATGTCCCGCCCGATGGAAAACTCTTTCATAAAAGCCCGGGCCGCCAATGACGCCAGGTTCTCTCCATTCAGCCGGATCGGAGAGCCCCGGAAAGAGAGCCTGTCCTCACCCTCTTCCCCGGATTTTTTCTCCCTGATAGAAAGCTCATCAGACAGATCAATGCTCTGGAGCAGGGTACGAACACGGTGGTAGCCGTCGGGAAAAACCCCCACTATACCCAGAAACCAGTTTATCTTGGCATAGGCCTTCGCGGAGGTGGAAACCCTCATTGAGGGATCTTGACGGATTTCAGAATAAAGACCCCTTGCTCAGCCCGAAGAGAAGTCTCCACCAGATCCTTAAGCTCCGAGAATTTTTCCACGGGCACCTCGGAAACTGAAACCTTGAGCAGCGTATGACACCAGACCTCGTTCTGTGCCTGTCTGAAAGTCATCTCGAAGGAACCGATTGAGTTCTCAAAATGAATTTCTGCAGGCCAGTCCTCCAGGGAATATTCCGGTGAAAAGACGATATGGAGATCCTTTTCCTCCTGGTTTGTGTTTCCAAGGATCACCGGGTAACGGCGCTCCTGGAGGCTACCCTGTATGACCGAGGTCATTCTGAGAGAGGTGAAGATCGGGAGTTTCAGAACGAGGGAACGGCTGGCCCTGCCGGCGTAAGAGTTCGCGGAAAAAGCCAGGTATATGCGAAGCGGTTCATCCTGGCTGGTGACGCCGGTGACATCGTACCTGACCAGGCGCGCATCGTCTGCTATCTGGCTCACCAGAGACTGGAAGACCTGGCGCGCCTCCGGGGGTCTCAGTTTTTTCATGATGGAACGAAGAAGTCCGCTGTTGGAGCCGCTCTCTTCTACAATCATAACCTGGTCGAGGCTCCCTTCAGGAGAGAGCCGGGACTCGATCTGGGTTTTTTCCAGGTTTTTTTCAGGAGGAAAAATCGGCGTCCGGACCAGACGCCCGACGGCTCCGTATAGAACCAGGGCCGTCCGTCCCTGATCGGCCGGGGGCAGATCTCCAAAGGTGCAGTCAGACGTGGAAGGATCCATCCATAGGATGCCATCGCGGCGCGGAAGGGCTACAAGAATGCGGTTGAATTGATCCGGGGAAGGAAGGCTCTCGATGATCTTCCCGGCATCCAGTGTTCCCAAAAAGGCCGGAGAGGCCTTGATATTGACAGACTTCAGCATGGCCAGAAGGAGGGCTGCCTTGTCCTGACTGTTTCCGTAGCGCCGCTTCAGGACTTCTTCCGCTGAACTGAAATTGTAGCCCGAAAGTGAAAAATCCAGGTCCACGTCGCGGATGGTTCCGGATACGTAATTGTAGAGAGCCCGCACCCTGGCCTCCTCGCCCTTTTTCCCTTTCACAATCTCAGAAGCTCTCTTCCCGACTTCTCCCGAGGGCTTTATTTTATTCTCCATTCTCCGCCAGAGCCAGGCGGACAATTCCTCCCAATTCTTAACCGATGTCACCCTGACCTGTGAGACCAGGTCCTTTACGGGAGGCATGGATGCCTCCTGGGACAGGGGCGGAGAATCCTTCACCTCCCAGCGATAGATCGCCCTCCCCTTCTCCTTCGTTATTTCCGGGGCACGTTCAGCCGGGTTAAGGGCCTGATAGTTAATACTGACGCTTTCCGGCACATTAACGGTAAATCGGGAGATGATTATGGGTTCTGTATCCTGCATGTAGGAGCCGGCCCAGAAATTAGATTTCATGGGAGGCGTCTTCTCGCGAATGCGCACCCGATACTCGAGGATCGCCCCGTCAACCGGGGCCGGCATGGAGACTGAGAGATATTTAGCGTTGGAATAGGCGGAAAAACCCGACTCCGAGAGGGACGGGAGGCTCTCTTTCTGGATCGCCTCCTGCGGAGGCTTGACCACTTTCCCGTCCGGGAGAATCGTCCGGGCGTCCAGAAGATCAATCTCCTGGGTAGCGGCATCGTATGAGAGGCGGATGACTCCGTACCTCAAACGTCCCCGCTCATTAAGTATTTTTATCACCTCGTGCTGCACAAGTTCGGTCGAGCCGGAGGTATCCATGGAAAAATCAACTTCATCAAGGAGAACAAGGGCCCCCGCCGAGGGGTATTCCCCGGCTCCGGGAGCATCCTTCCATATATCCGCACCATCTTCGGAAGCTCGAACCGCTCCCCCCATTAAAACAAAAAGAACTCCCAGCACGACTGTAAGGAATACAACTTTTTGCTTACTCCCCATCGAAGACCTCCTCAACGCATTTCCCGCAGTTATAAGTCCCATGATTACAAAAAAATCAACAGGCGTCTCAAGACCGGCCTCATTCTTGAAAAAGCTGTCAGCCTTTCAGCCCCGCTTATTTCCTGCTGAAGGCGAAAAGCGCGATGACGAAGGAGAGCCCTAGAAAAGCCCAGGCCAGGTAGGAAGTGATGCTGTCCATCTTTTCTTCGAAACCCTTGGAGCCTCTAAAAACGGATTGGGTCGATCCCCCGATGGTCCCCGAGAGGCCCTCGCTCTTGGTGGTCTGCATCAAAACAGAGGCCACCAGCCCCACGCAGACCAGGAAATAGACCGCCAGAAGAAGCATCTGGAGCGCACCCGGAGTATTGAATACCGGATGCGGCGGAGAATTGACGGTTGCCGGAGACGGCGCCGAAGGCGGAGCCCCCGGAGCCGTCTGGCTGAGAATACGAGTAGCCAGACTGATAACCTTGACACTGAGATTTCCAAACATATCCTTTACCTCCTCAATTGCATCCCCAGGTTGTGGTTATACCACCGGGGCCTGATATTTTATTATCCTGCTGAAGCTGTCGGCTTCCAGGCTGGCCCCTCCGACCAGGGCCCCGTCGATTTCCGGTTGAGCCATGAAAGCATCAATATTTGCAGGCTTGACGCTTCCGCCATAGAGGATGCGCACCTTTTGGGCCGCTTCCTCCCCGAAATGCTCTCCGAGAAGTCTCCGGATAGCGCCGATGGTTTTGTTGGCCTCCTCGGGTGTATCGTTCCTCCCCGTCCCGATGGCCCATATCGGTTCGTAGGCTATTACCAGTCGTTCCCCGTCCCCGGAAGAAATATCCATCAGCGCCAGGTTCACCTGGCGCCGCACCCACTCCGGGGTCTTGCCGGCCTCGCGAACTTCCAGGCTCTCCCCAACGCAGACGATGGGGAGGAGGCCGAAAGCCAGGGCCGCCTTTATCTTCCTGTTGACGGCCTCATCCGTCTCCCCGAGAGCCCGGCGCTCCGAATGCCCGATTATGACGTAGGAGCAGCCGGCGTCCCTGAGCATGAGGGGGGAGATTTCTCCCGTAAAAGCGCCTTTCTCCTCCCAGAAGAGGTCCTGGGCCCCGAGGCGTATGTTCTTTCCGGAAAGAACCTGTCCCGCCGGATAAAGAGCGGTGAAGGGAGGACATACCACGATATCCCGATCCCGGATGTCTCCCGCCTCCCCGAGAAGATCTGAAATGAGCTGGAGGGATTCCCTCACAGTTTTGTGCATCTTCCAATTACCGGCCAATAAAGGTATTCTGATCTTTAAAACCTCCTTCAAATCAGTCTATGGTCTATGGTCTATAGTCTTTACTCTTTATCCCTCAGTGCCGCCACCCCCGGAAGAACCTTGCCCTCCAGAAATTCGAGGGAGGCCCCTCCCCCCGTGGAGATATGGGTCATCCGGTCATTCAAACCGAGTTTCGCCACGGCGGCCACAGAATCCCCCCCGCCTATGATGGAGATCGCCCCGGAATCGGCCACGGCGCGGGCGACCGCCTCCGTTCCTTTGGCAAAGGCTGGAATCTCAAAGACCCCCATCGGACCGTTCCACAGCACGGTTTTAGCCCCCCTGAGCGCTTCGGAGAAAGCTTCCACCGTCCTGGGGCCGATATCCACGCCCATCATTTCATCCGGAATTTCATCGTTTGAAACGACCCTGAAAGGGACGCCCTCCTCAAGCTTTTCGGCCACGACGACATCCGTCGGAAGGAGAAATTTAACCCCCTTCACCCGCGCCTCATCCAGGATTTCACGAGCCAGCTCGATTTTCTCGTCGAGAAGGGACTTTCCTATCTTCTTTCCCTGGGCATAAAGAAAGGTGAAAGCCATCCCTCCGCCGATGAGCATGGTGTCCACTTTCCCGACAAGGTTCTTGAGCACCCCGATCTTATCGCTCACCTTGGCGCCGCCCAGAATCGCCACAAATGGATGGGCTGGATTGGCGGTGACTTTTCCCAGAAATTCCAGTTCCTTTTCCATCAGGAATCCTCCCACGGCGGGGAGGTATTTCGTCACGCCCTCCGTAGAGGCATGGGCCCGATGGGCGGTGCCGAAGGCGTCGTTGACATAGATATCCCCAAGGCGAGACAAAGCCTCGGCGAATTCCGGATTGTTCTTGGTCTCTCCCTTGTGGAACCTCACGTTTTCAAGAAGAATGAGCTCCCCTGGTTTAAGGGAGTTGACCGCCGCTTCAACTTCAGGGCCGATGCAATCATTCAGTTTCTTGACCGGCCTCGCCAAAAGATCCGCGAGGCGGGCGGCCACCGGGTCCATCCGGAAAGCGTCGTCCACCTCCCCGTCGGGGCGCCCCAGGTGGGACATGAGGATTAACCTGGCCCCGTGGGAGATCAGGTATTCAATGGTAGGCAGAGCAGCTTTAATCCGGGTGTCGTCCCGTATTTTTCCCTCCTTCAGGGGTACATTGAAATCCACGCGGACGAGAACCCGCTTCCCGCTCACGTCCACATCCCGGATCGTCATCTTGTCCATCTTAACGCCTCCTTTTCAACTTAATGCTGATAGCCGACAGCTTATAGCTGAACGCCTACCTCTTCTCTTATGCCAGGCATTTTCCGCTCCCGACGGCCTCGACCATCGCCATGTAGTTGACCAGGTCGGCGGTCCGCTCGGAGTAGCCCCACTCGTTGTCGTACCAGGCGACGATCTTGACCAGGTTGCCGCCGATGACCATCGTGAAGCCGGCGTCCACCACGCAAGAGGCGTGCGTGCCCTTGAAATCAATGGATACGAGGGGCTCCTCGCAGACTTCGAGGATGCCCTTGAGCTCATTCTGGGATGCGGCCTTAAGAGCAGCGAGGACGTCCTCCTTGGTGGTCTCCTTTTCCAGAAGCGCCACGAAGTCTATGAGAGAGACGGTCGGCGTGGGAACGCGGACGGCAAAGCCGTTGAACTTGCCATTCATCTCGGGAATGACTTTGCCGACCGCCTCGGCCGCTCCGGTTTTAGTGGGAATCATGGACAGTCCCGCGGCCCGGGCCCGGCGCAAATCCTTGTGCGCCAGATCCAGGATTTTCTGGTCGTTGGTGTAGGCATGGATGGTCGTCATAAGGCCCTTCTGGATCCCGAATTTTTCCTGGAGCACTTTGACTGCCGGCGCCAAGGCATTGGTGGTGCAGGAAGCGTTCGAGACTATGTGGTGTTTAGCGGGATCGTAAGTCTCTTCGTTTACTCCCAGGACCACGGTCAGATCTTCGTTCTTGGCGGGAGCCGTGATGATGACCTTCCTGGCGCCCGCATCCAGGTGGGCCTTGGCCTTCAGTCCATCGGTAAAGACGCCGGTGGACTCTATCACGATATCCACGCCAAGTTCCTTCCAGGGGAGCTTGAGAGGATCTTTTTCGGCATAGATGCGGATGGGCTTACCGTTGATTACGATGGAGTCATCCTTGGCCTCAACCGTGCCATTGAAGCGGCCGTAGCTGGAATCGTACTTGAAGAGATGAGCGTTTGTCCTGGCGTCCGTTATGTCGTTGATGGCCACGACCTCTATCTCAGGGTACTTTTCCAGAAGGGCCTTGAGAACCTGTCTTCCCACCCGTCCAAAACCATTGATTGCTACTTTCATTTGTTTCCCTCCTTGATTTAAATTTCAAACCGCCCTTATCTTTTTTATCTCTTTTTCCGCGAACTCCTCCAGCCTCATCAGGCGGTGCTGGACCGACGACTTGGAAAGAGGCGGCGAAAACCGCTCCCCCATCTCCTTCAAGCTGATTGCGCGGTATTTGAGGCGGGCCCGGGCTATCTCCCTCAGGGCCGGGGGAAGCATCTTCAAGCCCACGGCGCTCCTTAGAAATTCTATTTTATCAACCTGCCGGATGGAGGTGCCGGTGATTTTCTGGAGATTCGCCGTCTCGCAGTTCACCAGGCGGTGCACGTCATTTACCGTCTCCTTGATGGCCCGCACTTCCTCGAAGCGGAGGAGTGCCTGGAAGGCCCCCAGCGTATTCAGAAAGAGGGAGATTTCCTCAGCTCTTTTGCTGTAGAGAAGGAAGGCGTTTCTCCTCCTTCCCAGGCTCATGGAAAGCGAGAGGCTTTCCGTCAGGCGGTGCAAATCCCGGCAGTAAAACTCATCCCGGCAGTAGATTTCCAGGTGGTACGCCCGTTGAGGCGAGGTCACCGAGCCGGCCGCAAGGAAAGCCCCCCGCAGGTAGCTCCGCCGGCAACAGGTCTTCCGGGTTAAGACAGAGGGAACATGGTGCAGAACCTGTCCTCCGGCATCAAAGATTCCAAGAGAAGAGAGAACCTCCTCCACCCCTTCCTGATGCGGTACAAAGATATTATAGAGCGGCTGTTTCTTGAACGGATCCCGCTTGACCTCCCAGTAGGCTGAAAGACAGGCCGTTTCCTTCAGCAGTTTCAGGATGAGACGTGCTTCGGGGCCGCAGGTGGTGGAGAGGCCCCAGCGGGCGTCCCGCCTCTTCTGCTTCTCGCTCCTCTCCGCATAGAGGAGGGCCGAGAGCAGGGCCCGGCGACAGCACTCCTTTAGAGGGAGGTTCCTCCCGAGCTCATTCCGTGTTTCTTCGGAAAAAATCATTCCGTCTCCTCGGTCGCGATATCCTTTTTGGAAAGATGGCCCACATCCGAGACCGAATCTCCCTCCTCCAGGCGGATGAGCATGACCCCCTGTGTGGCTCTCCCCTGGGTGGAAATCCCCTTGACGCTGATTCGGATGAGATTGCCCATGGCGGTGGTCAGGAGAAGTTCGTCCTCCGGCTCCACCACCTTGGCGTCCACCACCTGACCGGTCTTTTTAGTGACGTTCAAGGTCTTGATACCCACGCCTCCCCTGCTCTGGAGGCGGTATTCCTTGTGAACGGTCCTCTTCCCGTACCCGTTGGCGGTGACGACCAGGAGCTCCGATCCGGTCTCCAGGTGAGCCATGGCCACCACCTCGTCACCGGTGCGGAGGCGCATCCCGATGACGCCCTTGGTCCTGCGCCCGGTGGCGCGCACTTTATCCTCAGGGAAGCGGATGGACTGCCCGTTCCGGGTGACCAGGAAGACCTCTTTATCTCCAGAGGTAAGCCGCACCCCGATCAGCCCGTCATCCTCGTTCAGTATGCAGGCGATGAGGCCGGCTTTGAAGATATTCTTGTACTCAGCGATGGCGGTCTTGTTGATCATCCCATGACGGGTGGCCATGACGAGGAAAAGTTCCTCCGAGCTCAAATCCTTGTCCTTCATGGGAATGATCGCGGCCACCTTTTCGCCGCTTTCCAGCGGCAGGAGGTTGACGATGGCCGTACCCTTGGCCTGACGCCCAGCCGTCTCGGCTATTTCGTAGGCCTTCAGGCGATAGACGCGGGCCTTGCTGGTGAAGAAGAATAGGTTGTGGTGGGTGGTGGTAAAGAGGACGTGCTCGAGGCTGTCCTCATCCTTGAGCCCCATTCCTACGACCCCCTTGCCTCCCCTCCTCTGGGATCGGTAAGTTCCTTCCGGCATTCTCTTGACATAGCCGGAACTGCTGATGGTGATGACCGTTTCTTCATCGGGGATGAGATCCTCGATGACAAAGCCCTCGGCCTCCTCCTTCATGATGCGGGACTTTCTGGGATCGGCGTATTTTTTCGCATCTCGAGGAGCTCGTCCCTGATGAGGAACATGATCCTCCGCTCCGAGGCCAGAAGGTCCTGAAGGTGAGCAATCGTCTTGATGATAGTGGCATACTCCTCCTGGATTTTCTTGCGCTCCAGGCCGGTGAGCCGCTGGAGGCGCATCTCCAGGATTGCCTGGGCCTGCGCCTCGGAAAGCTTGAAGCGGAGGCAGAGGGCCGCCCTGGCCTCCTCCACATTCTGGGATTTCCGGATGGTTTCGATGACTGCGTCCAGGTTGTCCAAGGCGATCTGGAGGCCCTCCAGGATGTGGGCCCGCTCCTGGGCCTTCCTGAGATCAAATTCGCAGCGGCGGGTGACTACTTCCTTCCGATGAGCCAGGTAGTGGGTCAGGCACTCCTTGAGATTGAGAGTGCGCGGCACCCCGTCCACCAGGGCCAGGGTGTTTACCCCGAAATTGACCTGGAGATCGCTGTGTTTGTAGAGCTGGTTTAAAGTCAGCTGTGGGGTCGAGTTTACCGCAAGCTCGATCACGACTCTCATCCCGCGTCGATCGGACTCATCCCTGAGATCGGTGACGCCGGTGATGCGCTTGGACTTGACGGCCTCCGCGATCTGCTCGACCAGCCTGGCCTTGTTAACCTGATAGGGGATCTCGGTGATAATTATGGCCAGGCGCTTGCCCTTGCGTTCTTCGATGGTGGTGACGCCGCGGATGGTGACGGAGCCCCTGCCTTCGAAGAAGGCTTTTCGGGCGCCCGAAAGGCCCATAATCATCCCGCCGGTCGGAAAATCCGGGGCGGGAACATATTTCATGAGCGCCTCGATGTCGGTTTCCGGCTCCTCGATCAGCTTGACGAGGGCGTCGGTGACCTCCCCCAGGTTGTGCGGCGGAATGTTGGTGGCCATTCCGACGGCGATTCCGGCCGAACCGTTGATGAGGAGGTTGGGGAGGGACGAAGGGAGAACTTCCGGCTCCTTGAGGGAGTTGTCGAAATTCGGCCGGAATTTGACCGTCTCCTTATCGAGGTCTTCCAGCAGCTCCCCCGCCAGCCGGGACATGCGGGCCTCGGTATAACGGTAGGCAGCCGGCGGATCTCCGTCCACGGAGCCGAAGTTTCCGTGGCCGTCCACCAGCGGGTAGCGCAGGTTGAAATCCTGGGCCATCCGGACCAGGGCGTCATAAACGGAGGAATCGCCGTGGGGATGGTATTTCCCCAGGACCTCTCCCACGATGGTGGCCGACTTTCTAAAGGGTTTTTCGTGCATCAGCCCCGCTTGGCGCATCGCGTAGAGAATCCGGCGATGCACGGGCTTCAAGCCGTCGCGGACGTCCGGAAGGGCGCGGGACACTATGACGCTCATCGCGTAATCAAGATAGGACTGCCGCATCTCCTCTTCGATGGGAATAGGTTGATCCTGTATTGTGGTTTGAGTCATGGTCTCTCCTTAGCTATATATCAAGGTTTTTGACTTCGCGGGCGTAGGCGTGGATGAAGTCCCTGCGGGGCTCCACCTTATCTCCCATCAGAGTGGTAAAAATTTCGTCGGCCGCCACGGCATCCTCCAGGGTCACCTTCTTCATCATGCGGACGGCCGGATCCATCGTGGTTTCCCATAGCTGGGTGGCGTCCATCTCGCCCAGCCCCTTGTATCGCTGAACCACCGCCCCGTCCTCCCCCTACTTCTTTGAGGAGCCAGTAGAGCTGGTCGTCGTCGTATGCGTAGTGCTCTTTCCTGGCTTTCTTTACCTGGAAGAGAGGGGGCTGGGCGATATAGATGTGCCCCACCTCGACGAGCTTCTTCATGTAGCGGAAGAAGAAGGTGAGAAGCAGCGTGCGAATATGGGCGCCGTCCACGTCGGCATCAGTCATCATGACGATCCGGTGGTAGCGCAATTTATCTATATTGAAATCATCCCCGATTCCCGTGCCGAAGGCCGTGATCATCGTGCGAATCTCTTCGTTGTTGAGAATCTTGTCCAGGCGCGCCTTTTCCACGTTCAAAATCTTTCCCCGGAGCGGCAGGATGGCCTGGAAGTGGCGGTCCCGCCCCTGTTTGGCCGAGCCTCCGGCGGAGTCGCCTTCGACCAGGTAAATCTCGCACTTCGAGGGATCCCGCTCCGAGCAGTCGGCCAGCTTGCCGGGAAGGGAACTGACCTCGAGCGCCCCCTTCCGGCGGACGATCTCGCGGGCCTTCCGGGCCGCCTCACGGGCTCTTAAAGCTGTGAGACACTTCTCGACGGTCGCCTTGCCGTGTGCGGGATTCTCCTCGAGGTAGTTGCCGAGTTCCTCGTCCATCATGCCCTCGACCAGCGCTTTAACTTCGGGATTGCCCAGCTTGGTCTTGGTCTGTCCTTCGAACTGGGGATCCCGGAGCTTTACGCTGATGACGGCCGTCAGGCCCTCCCGCACGTCGTCCCCGCTCAGGTTCGCGTCCGCCTCCTTCAGAAGGCCGCGCTTCCTGGCATAGTTGTTGATGCAGCGGGTGAGGGAAGTCTTAAAACCGGTCAGGTGCGAGCCGCCCTCCTGGGTGTTGATATTGTTGGCGAAAGTATAGATTGTCTCCTGGTAGCCGGAGTTTTACTGCATGGCCAGCTCCAGCTTGAAATTGTCCTTCTCATGCGAAAAATAGAGCGGCTGCTCGGTGAGGACATCCTTGTTACGGTTCAAAAGCACGACAAAAGCCTGGATGCCGCCGGCATAGCAGAACTCCGAAATCTTTCCGCTGCGCTCCTCCCGGAGGATAATCTTTAGACCGCGGTTGAGGAAGGCAAGTTCCCGGAGGCGCTGGCTCAGAAAATCGAAACTGAAATCCGTCGTCTCGGTGAAAATCTCGGGGTCAGGCTTGAAGGAGACCACGGTCCCCGTAGCCTCGGACTCTCCGATTTCCTCAAGAGACGAGGTGGGATCGCCGCGGCTGAAGCGCTGGCGGTAGAGCTTGCCGTTCCGGCTGACCTTGACTTCAAGCCACTCGGAGAGGGCGTTCACTACCGAGACGCCTACCCCGTGGAGCCCGCCGGACTCCTTGTATCCGTCTCCGCCGAACTTACCCCCTGCATGGAGTACCGTCATTACCACTTCGACGGCGGGCTTGTCAAGTCCGGGGATGGACTCCACCGGAATGCCCCTCCCATTATCGGAGACGGTGACGCTGTTGTCGAGGCCGATGTCCACTTCTATGGCATCGCAGGCCCCGGTGAGCACTTCGTCTATGCTGTTATCGACAACCTCAAAGACCAGGTGGTGGAGCCCTTTTGAGCCCGTGGAACCGATATACATTGCGGGGCGTTTCCGGACGGCCTCCAGGCCTTCCAGTACCTGGATGTCCTCCGCCTCGTAGGCGGTCGCCCCCCCGTTTCCGTTTTTTACCATTGCATCTGCCATGATCCTATAACTCCTCTATTTTTTGCAAGTAAATCTCAGGAAAATAACTTCCCTATATTACACAGAGAATCCAAAAATCCTTCTATTATAATATAGAAGCAAAAAAATCATTGTGCCGCGAGCAGCCGCTCGTACAACTGTTCCATCTGATCGGTGGTGGCTCGTATGTCGTAGCTTCTGGCCAGGATGGCCGAGCGCTCACCCGTCCTTTTCCGTAAATCTTGATACCTCAGCAGCGAAAGGCACGCGCCGGCGATGGCCGCGGGATCGTCCGCCTCGGCCACAATCCCGTTCCCGTCCACCATCTCCGGGATTCCCCGCTGATTGACTCCCACCACCGGAAGCCCGAAAAGCATCGCCTCCAGGATGGTCATCGGCTGGTTTTCCGACTTCGAGGCCGTCACGAATAATTTTGAAGCCTGAAAAATACCGGATTTCAAAAGCTCCCGGTGAGGAATCATCCCGGCAAAGATCGCCTTCTCTCCCAGATTGAGCTCCGCAGCCAGGGCCTTTGATTCCTCCATGGCCGGCCCGTCGCCCACTATAAGGAGCCTGAAATCAGGAAGGCTCTCCCCCGCGATGCAGGCCGCCCGGAGTAATACGTCTATACTCTTCTCGCGGCTCACCCTCCCCACGAAAAGAACCGTGTTCTCCGTCAGACCGTATTTTCCCCTCACGGAGGAGAGCACATCGGCCTCCTGGAGCGCCGTCTCGTCAAAAAGGACGCCGTTGGGGATGATCTCAGGATTCATCCTGAGACCCTGCCGCACCAGTTCCTCGCCGGTATATCGGGAGGGACTCACCACCGCCCGGCAGCGGTTGTAAAAGAGCAGGCAATAACGCCACACCAGGCCCTTGAGAAATTTGGAATTTCCCTTCCCGGCGATCTTGAGGTACTCTTCCTCCCCAAAAAAAGTGTGGAAGGTTCCCACGACGGGCTTTTTCAGCAATTTCCCATCGAGGATGCACTCCGCCCCCAGGGTGAAGGGGACATGGAAGTGGAGGAGGTCCACTTTCATTTCGCGGAGCGCCTTCCATACAAAGCCGTTAAAAGGCCAGGTCAGGCGGATGTCCGGGTAATAAGGGGCCTTGATTCCCGGCGCCAGGACGACGCGAATGTCCCCGAAATCCTCTGTTATCGCCTTTTTCCGGTCTGGTTTTGGGGCAAAAAGAACAACCCGATGGCCCCGCCGGGACAGCTCCCGGGAAGTGTTCATGAGCGAGGTCACCACGCCGTTGACCTGGGGATAAAAAGCATCGGTAAAAACAGCGATATTCACAGGAGTAAATTATACCAGAAAGCCGATCCCGGGTCAATTTCAATCAGCGGTAATGTCCTTCGGTTCAAGCAGCATCTTGAGTCCCTCTATGACCTGATTGACCCGTTCAGGGGACAAGGCGCCTATCTTTTCAACTAAATCCGACTTATCCACCGTAATGACCTGGGAAACATTGACCACGCTGGGCTTTGTCAAATTGGCTTCGCCTTTTGATAAAAGAATGTTCCCCGGCGCTTGCGCCCTCTTTAAACTGGAAGTCAGGGCGCATACAACGACCGTATTGAGCCTGCTTCGGTTGAAAACATTGTTCTGAACAACGACATGGGGATGCCTGTATCCCGGGGATGAACCTCTCGGGGCGCCCAGATTGATCCAGAAGACATCGCCCTGCCTGATCACCATTCTTCTTCTCCCAGTAATGCCGCGTAATATCTTTTGCTCTTATCCCTCAAATTCTTCTCTTTTTCCGTTTCCCTTTCCAGATAAGCATTATTCAAGGCCTCAAATATTTCATGATTGCTCTGCCTTTCGGCATAATCCCGAACTGCGGAAGCGATGAACTCGCTGCGGGAGATGTTCATCTTTTTAGCTCTCTTATCAACGAGAAGAAAGAGTTCGTCCGGCATGGAAATTGCTGTCTTCATGTCATCACCTTCATTCCTACCTGTAGTATAACTTTTTATCCTACTATTGTCAATACTACTGAGGGTCTCCTAATCGGATGACGAGCAACCACAGTGGGTCGCCCCTACTTTATTTCCAGCAGAGCGGGCGGAGCGGTGCTTCCTGTTTCCGGATTATAGTATTCATAGACCCGGGACTGAGGAGACTTGGCGCGGATCGGGAACTTGGCCCTCAACCTGTAACTGAAATCAAGGCTCTCCAGAGGGCTCATTCCCTCGAGGTAGGCAATTATCTGCCGGGCGGACAATGTGTATTTTTTAATTCTTTTTAATGTGACCAGTTCTTCGAGATCGGCCGTCTGAACCTCGAATCCCGGAGGAACGCCCAAGTCCACGATGATCATCTGGAGCGGCTTTTTGACGAGGTTCTTAACCTGCACCCGGCAGGTCAGAAAATCGTTCTGGGAGAGCGTTGCGCGGTCATAGGAAACTCCCACTCGCAAAGTTTCGTCCCTGGCCCCATCCGCAACCTGATTCCAGGGAATATAGTATCTGGCAACGGCCTGATAGTAACAATCACCGGACCCATTGTAGTTGAGTTCAACAGTGTTTTCACCGTTTTTAGTTTCCGATCCGAAATCAAACAGGCGGAAGATGTCATAATCTTCAGGCGTGATCGAGCAGGTTTCCTCTCCCCGGCCGTTTACCTGGATGGCTACTTTTCCATTTGCCGCCCTGGCGGCCTTTTCCTGAGATAGAACGAGGGCCTTCATGGCCAAAATGGTGGCCTGCGTCGAATGCCAGGTCCCCCTGGGATCCTTGACCTTTACCAGCCAGGCTATGACCTGCCGGGACAGACTCTCGTATCCGCCGGCTTTCATGAGGGCGATCAGGGCCAGGGCGCTTGTCTCTATTCCGGCCACGACGCCGTGAGAAAAAGTGGCGGTCTTAATGGAACTTTCCCACCAGGTAGAACCTTTCTCTTCCTTACTGAGAGAAACCAGCCTGTTCAGAGCTTCCAGGGAGGCCCGGCTTTGGGGGTCGTCCGCCACCAGTGCGTTGGCGCATAGAGCCAGGATGTAGGGAGCATCCGCTCTTGCGAGATGTTCTCTTATATACCGCAGGGCTTTCTCCACTTTCGCGTCCCGGCATCCTGATTCGAGCAGGCTCCAGGCGATGTAGGCGGTAACCGGCAGATGATTGTCCTGGATGGCGGCCCATGAGTCGGCATGCAGGTACTGAGCGTCCGGCGCCCAGGAACCGTCTTGTTCCTGCTGGTTTAGAAGCCAGCGCTGTGTCCTTCCGATGACGCCCGTGTCAATATCGTAAACCGCCGACATGTCCTTGAACTCCATCACCCCGAAAGCCGTCAGGATCTTGTTGGCCGGGGCCTGGCCGAACCACGAGAAACCGCCGCCTGAAACCTCGTAGGACAAGAGCCTCTGGTAACCGGCGTTGATGAATCCCTCGGCCTTCATGCGAATATCGGGGGCGACCTTTCCCGCTCGCTGGAGATAATCCAGAACCAGCACGTTGGGGTAGGTCGTGGATGAGGTCTGCTCAAAGCAGCCGTACGGCATCTGGAAAATTTTGTCCATCCCGTCCATGACCTGGGAGAAAATTCCCGGGTAGATGGTGACCAGAATTTTACTGGCGCCGGGTATGGCATCCTTTGGAATGTTAAGCATGACTTTTGAGGATTTCTGAAGGCGTCCGCTCTGGCTCAGGACAAATTCTTTCCCGTCCGGAAGGACTTCTATTTCCCGGCGCACGGCATCCGACATCTGGCCTCCCTGCGCTTTCACCGTCACCTTGTGCCAGCCGGGTTCAGTGACCTTGATCCTGAAATAGATGACTCTCACTTCGTTTGGCGCCAGGGTCACCGCCTTGTAGGTCCTGTCCATGAGGGTAAACCAGGCGGAGGAGGTGTCCAGTTCCAGCTCCACTCTCTGAGGCGTCTTTAGATAGTTGTAAAGCGCTACCGGGAGCGCTATTTCGTCGTTGCGGGTGAGGGCCGCCGGCAGGTCGAGATCGATGAAGAAGTCCTGGAACACCCTTAGCGGCTCGGCGGCCTGCCCCATCTCGCCCCTCAGGGAATTGGCGAAAGCGGAGATCCGGAAGGTGGTTATGGAATCGCCCACCTGTATTTCCTGCGTGGCGAAGCCATTATCGTTGGTGAGAATCTGAGGATTGGTATATAGAGTTTCAGGAAAATCCTCGCGGATTCGCACCGCGGTCCGGGAAGATGAGGCGGTGGAAGGCGGCTTGCCGGAGGCCATGGTTCCTTTCCTGGCCCCTGCGAGCCCATTTAAAACCATGACATCACGCGCCATCAGGATATCTTCAGGTATGTTTAACCTCCGCACCAGCTTGTAGATTGTCTTTTGATCAATGTCGTCGTAAGTCCCGGCCAGGCCGTCCGGCCCCTTGCACAAAATCCTGGGAAATCCCCCCGCTACCTGGATTTCATAGGGATTTCCCCATGGGTCCACCAGATTGTCCTTCTTGATATACCCCCCTGAGATGAGTTCACTCTGCCGGCCGCTGCCGGGATAGGCGTGTTTTTTCTCATAATAGCGGTTCAGGGCATCGGAAATAATCTCGAAATCCCCGGCTACTTTCTCCAGCTTCATCCGTTGCGAATCCATGTTGATGCTGAAGGGCTCTCCTTCTGGGACCCTGGAAAAGATAACCCTGGCCAGGTTTTCCTCCACGGAATCCTTTACCGGTTTCTTGAGAATGAGATCCATGGCGCCCATGCCGTGAATCTCATATTTCGGCTCCAACAGCTCCTTTTCAAGAAGAAAATAGACGCGCGGGAGGCCGCTCTGGGCCTCGCCCAAGGCAAAGACGGCCTCGTCAACAATATCAAGGCCTATGGCCGCGGGCGCCGGATACCCTTTGGCGTCACTTACCTGAAAATTAACCTTGGCGGCGCTCCCGGGGATGTAAACCTTGCGGTGCGGCCGAATTTCGACCTTAAGGTCATTGCCCGGCAGGATCAGAAGCAGCTTGGAATCCCTTACAATGTCCTCGGTCTTGAGAATCCTGTAGGCGTGGAGGGTCAGGGTTCCCCTGAGGTCGGCGGTTATGTTTAAAGAAAAATTGCCCCGCCCGTTACTGAGCGTCAGGCTCCTGGTAACAACCGTCTGGCCGTCCTGCAGGATGTCGAGATAGACGGTGCCTCTGCCGTCCCCGGAAATTACCTCGCCCGAAAGTGTCTCGCCCGCTTTAAGGACCGGCCTGTTGAGGCGTAGAATCAGGGCGTCATTATTTTTGTCTAAGGACAAATCGGGATTTAACAGGCTTTTATTTCCCTTGTCATCCGCAGCTTCAAGACGAATACTGGGTGCCGAAGAAGAACCCGGCGTTATGGAAAACTCTGCAAAACCGCTTGAATCGGTAAAAATGCGGCTCTTTTTGTCGTCCACCTGAACATCTATCCGGGTGGAAGCCGGGCTCCCATCGGGGTAACTGGTGACGCAGTAGATTCTGTTTTCAATGCCTGCTTTAAGCTTCCCGCTCTCGGGGATCACGTCAATCTTTATGGCCTCCTGCGCCACTGGAACTGCGATCTTTTTTTTCTCGGCGTGTTCCGCCTCGTCAGTCACCCTGGCCTCAAGCCAAACCTGGGCCCTCCCCTTTTCGAGGGGCTGGCCCACCAGGTAGGAAGGGAGCTTGAGTTCAAAGGAATAAAAGCCTTCTCCCGTGGTCTTACCGGACGCCGAGCCCACCTTTTCAAAGCGGGTATCGAAGGTTGAAAGCTCCACGTTGACTCTGCTCCCGGCTACAGGTTTCCCGAAGAAATACTCGGCCTTGACCCGCCCCCTGATCGTTTCCCCTGGCAGGTAGTATGGTTTCTGCGTCTTGAGGGTGACGGCGAACTTGGGCAGAACATATCGTTTGACCAGGATGGTCCTTTCCTGCTCCTCCCCGGCCATTATTGCGCGCACGCGGTATTCCCCGAGGTTCAGTTCGTCGGCCAGTTGAAATTCCGCCGAATAAATGCCGAATTTCGACGCCGTGCCGGATTTCCTGAATATCTTATTTCCTTTCGGATCCTCAACTTCAAGGGTTGCCTTACTCCCCCCGGGAGGAATGAGTGACGGAATCAAAAGCCCTAGAGTTCTTATGTGAATGACCTGCCCCGGCTGATAGAGCGGTTTATCAGTTGTGAGGTAGAGCCGGAGTCCCTTTTTAACCGTTATGGCCGACTCCATCTCCTGAGGCTGCTCCTCTTCGCCGACCGAAACAATGAGGGTGGCTTTCCCCTCGAGGTATGACGGAATTTGAAAGCGGGCGTCAAGTGTTCCATGCGCGTTGGAGAGCCCCTGGTAAAGCTGCCGGCGATCCTGGCTCTTTTGCGGCAGGATGCTGATCTTGACGGGGATCTGAGAGAGCGGCTCGTTCGATACGCTGTCATAAGTTATGACGCGAAGCGAGGCGAAGGCCCCCGAAAAAAGCTCCTTCTGCCCCAGCACTTTAAATTCCAGGGCCTGGCTCCCGGGAACGGCGGCACCACAGTTCATAAGCGCCAGAACGCCCGTCAATACAAGAAAAATCAGGAGCCAAAACCGCGTCTTCATCTTCTTTATTTTCTCCGTATACTTTGAGTGTCCAGACGATCTATCGCGAAGCGCAGTTGATTTTTATGATCCCTAGCCTCTTCAATCTCCGAAACCGACCCCCAGGCTCTTGGCGATCGTGACGATCTCTCCATCCGGGGGGACGGTCTTGAGTTTTCCCACGGCATCCTCCAGGGGAATGGAGGTGATTACCCCTCCCTGCAGGCAGACCATCTTCCCGAATTCCCCCCGCTCCACCAGATTGGCCGCGGCCACTCCGTAACGCGTGGCCAGGATGCGGTCAAACGGGGAAGGCCTTCCCCCCCTCTGGAGGTGGCCCAGCACGGTCACCCTGGTCTCGATTCCCGTGAGCTTTTCCAGCTCATCCGCTATCCTGTTTCCGATGCCGCCGAGGCGGACCGGATCGGGGCTGTCTTTGATAACCTTGCTTACAACCACGTCTCCGCCGGCCTGCTTGGCGCCTTCGGCGACTACGACGATGCTGAAATTCTTGCCGGCATTCTTCCTCGCAATTACGTTCAGGGCGACCTTTCCGATGTCATAGGGGATCTCCGGCATGAGAATTACGTCGGCCCCGCCTGCTATTCCGGATT
Organism: bacterium; assembly: GCA_043798715.1. Classification (GTDB taxonomy): domain Bacteria; phylum Vulcanimicrobiota; class JAZDOK01; order JAZDOK01; family JAZDOK01; genus JAZDOK01. The sequence goes on along the minus strand of JAZDOK010000094.1, from coordinate 18,452 downwards.
CCAGGGCGATCCATCCGGCATATCGGCCCATGACCTCGAGGATCATTACGCGGTGATGGGACTCGGCGGTGGTATGCAGCTTGTCTATCGCATCGGTTGCGGTGTTGACCGCCGTCATGAAGCCGAAGGTGTAATCAGTCCCGCAAAGATCGTTGTCAATGGTCTTCGGCACGCCGACCACGTTGAGGCCCATCCTGGCAAAATCCCGTCCCGAGGTCAGGGTGCCGTCGCCTCCTATAAGGACTATGCAGGAAATTTCGTGCATCTGGAGGTTCTCCCTGACCCGCCCGGACATGTCCCGGTACTCGGTCCGGCCTTCCACCTCCACCTTGAAGTGGAAGGGGTTGTCTCTGTTGGAAGTCCCCAGGATGGTGCCGCCCCGGTCAAGAATTCCCGAGACGTCGCCGGACTGAAAATGGATGTAATTGTTCTGCACCAGCCCCTTGTAGCCGTCCTTGAACCCTATTACTTCGGAACCCATGCCCATGGAGGCTTTGACCACCGCCCTGAGCGCCGCATTGAGGCCCGGGCAGTCCCCGCCCCCGGTCAGAAGCCCTATTTTCTTACTCATGTTTTCAACCTCCTTAAAAAATACGCCTCCGTTCGACTAAGAAAAAACAGGAGGCAGGCGAAAGTAATGAAAGGGGATTGAATGGTCGGGGCGAGAGGATTTGAACCTCCGACCCCAGCGTCCCGAACGCTGTGCGCTAGCCAGGCTGCGCTACGCCCCGACATGGTCACCAATTTTAACTGACGGAGAGATGTTCTCCCTCAAGAATGAAATCCCCTTCCAGGGAAGTCAATTTTTTAAAGGCATCCCTGAGGCGGGCATAAATACTCCCGGGCTTCCCCTCCCCGATGGGCCTTCCGTCAATTTCCACCACCGGAACCAACTCGGCGGCCGTCCCGGTGAGAAAGACCTCATCCGCCGTGTAGAGGTCATGCATCGTCAACTTTGCTTCTTCAGTGGGAATCCCAAGCTCCTCTGCGAGCTTGAGGACCACGTTCCTGGTAACTCCATCGAGAAGGCCGACAAAAACAGGGGGTGTCTTGAGAATTCCCTCGCTCATTATGAAAATATTATCGCCGGTGCCCTCCGTCACGTAGCCTTCCGCGTTAAGCATGACAGCCTCCGACACACCGGCATGGATAGCTTCCAGCTTGGCCATTATATTGTTTAGATAATTCAGTGATTTTATCCGGGGGCTGAGAGTTGCGGGTGCATGTTTGCGGGTGGCCGCGGTGACCACCCGGACTCCTTTATCATAGGACTCAGCCGGGAAGAGCGAAATATTGTCCACGATGACGATCAGGGTCGCCCGGGCACACTTTCTCGGGTCTATCCCCAGGTCGCCGCGACCCCGGGTAACCACGATGCGGATGTAGCCATCGCTCATTTTGTTCCGCCGGCAGCACTCCAGGGTGACCCCTTTCAGCTCATGCCTCGAAAGCGGGATCTTAAGCGCTATGGAGCGGGCTGAATCGTAGAGACGCTTTAAGTGCTCATCCAGCCGGAAGACGCGATCCCCATAGACCCGGATGCCCTCAAAGACCCCGTCGCCGTAGAGAAGACCGTGGTCCCAGACCGAGATCCTGGCCTCCTCAGCCGGGTGGAATTTCCCATCTATATAGACTTCCATATTATACCGGTTTACTCAGTAGATTTCTTGGGAGGAAGAACCGGCTTGTCAATGGCCGGTTTTTCCGGCGGCATGCCGCTCCAGCCCGTCAGGAAAGGCTTCAAGGTGTCGATGGGGACCGGGAAGAGAATGGTCGAACTCTTCTCCACCGCTATCTCGGTTAAGGTCTGAAGATAGCGGAGCTGAAGGGCTGCCGGCTCCTGCTGAATGACCTTGGCCGCATCCTGCAGTCTCTGGGCCGCCAGGAATTCTCCCTCGGCATGGATGACCTTGGCCCGCTTTTCGCGCTCGGCTTCGGCCTGCTTGGCCATCGCCCTCTGCATCGTCTGCGGAAGCTCCACGTCCTTGATCTCGACGACGGAGACTTTTATTCCCCAAGGCTCGGTTTGTTCATCAATAATCACTTGAAGTTTTTCGTTGATCTGATCCCGCTTCGCCAGGATTTCATCCAACTCCGACTGACCCAGGATGGAACGCAGAGTGGTCTGCGCAATCTGGGAGGTGGCCCGAATGTAATCCAGGACCTTGATGACGGCGCTATCCGGGCTGATGACCCGGAAGTAGATGACCGCGTTCACCTTCATCGTCACGTTATCTTTTGTGATGACTTCCTGAGGTGGAACTTCCATAGTGATGACCCGAAGATCTACCTTGAGCATCTTGTCAATGATTGGGATGAGAAAAATCAGGCCCGGCCCCCTGGTGCGATCATATTTCCCCAGACGAAAAATGACCCCCCGCTCCCATTCCTGGACAATCCTGATCATCTGGGGGAGGACGATAATCAGAAAAACCGCGACAATTGTTCCCGTCACCCCAAGCATTTGAACGATAGCTTCCATGACAGACCTCCTTATAGTTATTGATCGTTTTGATTAGAACTTCTCTACCGTCAGCAGAAGTCCCTTTATGCTTTTCACCCTGACTATCTCACCGGAATGCGCGGTCCCTGACGTAAGATGCGCTTTCCAGATTTCTCCCATGAGAAAGACCTCACCGTTCGGAGAGAGGGTCGTCTTGACCACGGCCTCCTGCCCGATAATCTCTTCCTTGCCGCTCACCGGCTTCTCCTTTCGCTGCCTTAAAAGGATTGCAACGACCAATGCCAGAAAAACGACTGCAAGCAGGATAAAGAAATAGATGCTGTTGGCGATCAGTGGAGCGGCTGTCTCTTCTCTCAAAACGGTTTTTCCTCCTCGGTTTTTTCCACTAATAATTTCAGCCCGTGAATCCTGGTGACCTTGACCGCGGAACCCGAAGGAATTGGTGCGCCAACCGCCTTTGCCCTCCACAGCGCTCCAAGAATAAAGACAGTCCCATCCGGCGCCAGCTCGGTCCTGGCCTCCCCTACCGAGCCAACCAGTTCTTCTTTCCCTGAGACGGGCTTTCTCTTCATGGTGATGACGACCATGGAAATGACGAAAATGAAAATAGCGGAGACGATGGTGGTCGTGGTGGCAATCAGTGTCCTTGAGATTGCCAGGTACGGGTAGCCCGAGGGGATAAGGAAAATCGCCCCGAAAACCAGGCAGATTATGGCCATGATGGTAAAGATTCCGTGGGTGAGCGCCTTGATTTCAAGGAAGAAGAGTATGAACGACAGGATGATCAGGGAGAGCCCCGCATAATTTATGGGAAGCGTTCCAAAGGCATAGAGAGCCAGGATCAGGCAAGCGGCTCCGATGGAACCGGGGATAAAGGTTCCGGGGTGATAGAACTCCATGGTGATACCGCTCATGCCAAGAATGAAAAGGATAAAAGCGATGTTAGGATCGCTGATCACCAGGAGAAAGCGTTCGATGGCCGTCATCGGAATCTCCTTCGGCGGGGCGGATGTCGGATGGATTTTCACTTTCCCGAGGGGAAGTTCCACTTCCCTCCCGTCAATTTTTTTCAGAAGGTCGGGGACGTCCTTGGCAATAACTTCTATGACTTTAAGTTTAAGGGCCTCCGATGCTGTCACGGATACGCTTTTCCTGACGGCATTTTCGGCCCATTTGGCGTTCCGGTGATGCTTGGCGGCCAGCGCCTTGATCATGGCCACGGAATCATTGGTGACTTTTTCATATTCCAATTCTTCCGTCTTGTTTGACTTGGATTCCTTGCCGTCCTTGTCTTTATCTTTTCCCTTGCCCATGCCGCCCGACTGATCGACAAAAACCGGGTGAGCCGCTCCGATATTGGTGCTGGGGGCCATGGCGGCAATATGGGCGGCATAGGTTATATATACTCCCGCTGAGCCGGCCCGGGCTCCTTCAGGGTAGATAAAGACCACCACCGGCACGTAGGAGGAAGCAATTCTCTGGTTGATCTCTCTCATGGGCTCCATAAGGCCCCCGGGCGTATCCATCAAAATGATGCAGATGGCGTTATCCTTCTCTGCCTCGGATATCCCCTTCTTTACATAACTCGCCATGATGGGATTGATGACCCCTTTAACCGTGAGGACATCAACCGACATTCTCTTGATGCCGGCCTGTTTACCGGCGTCGGCCTTCCCCGCGGAAGCAGGGAGCATGGTTGATGCCGCAAGAAGAAACGCAATAAAAACAGTCCTGAGTAATTTCATGTGAGCAACCCCCCTGTTGTATACTTCTTCCAGCCGTAAAAATTATCCTTCCTTAGCATCCCGCCGGCGCCTTTGCCGAATAACGAGAGAACAATCAATCCACAGTGAAAAAGGGAGACAAGCACGCTGCCAGTCTCCCTTCGCTCAACTTGGAAAAGAGTTTAGCTTTTAATTGGCGACTTTCGCAAATTCCTTGCGAAAGCGGGTTCCGGTCTCGCCCTTGATGGCCTTCATGAGGTGCTCCGGATCGGTGACCAGGGCTTCCTCCCCGCCCGCCTCCAGGAAGCTGATGATGGCCTTTATTTTGGGCCCCATGCTTCCGGGAGCGAAGTGTCCCTCGGCGAGATACTTTTTGGCCTCTTCGAGGGAGACTTTGTCCAGGTCCTTCTGATCCGGCTTCTTGTAGTTGATGGAGACTTTTTCCACCGCCGTCGAGATGACGAAAAGATTCGCCTTGATGTTGGAAGCCAGAAGAGCCGAGGCGTAATCCTTGTCGATCACTGCTTCGACTCCTTTCAAATCTCCTTTTTCATCATACACCACTGGAATCCCGCCGCCGACGGCCACGACGACGAAGCCCTTGGCGATGAGATCCTTTATGGCTTCCTGTTCCACGACTTCTTTCGGGATGGGCGAGGCAACGACGCGGCGGTAGCCGCGGCCCGCGTCTTCCACGACGTCCCAGCCTTCCCGTTTGCGCTTCTCCGCCATTTCCTTGTCGAAGAAGGAACCAACCGGTTTCGAGGGTTTCTGGAAAGCCGGATCATTCTGATCCACCACGACCTGCGTGACCACCGTCACTGCCTGCTTGTGAATTTTCCGTTCCCGGAACTCATTGTAGAGGGCCTGCTGGATCATGTAGCCGATGGCTCCCTGGGTGTCCGCGCCGCAGTAGTCCATGGGGACTTCGTGAAGCTCGTGCGCCGAGAGCTCGGAGCGGCGCAGAATGAAACCGACCTGCGGACCGTTTCCGTGGGTGACGACAACGTCGTACCCTTCGGCGACCATACCGGCTATGTGACGGCTGGTCTCCGCCGCGGCCGCATACTGATCAGGCACCGACTGGTGATCCTTGTCCTTGATGAGAGAATTTCCGCCAATAGCGATGACTGCAAGCTTGCCCATTTTTTTTCCTCCTTAATCCAGGTCGCCCATGGTGAGGGCCAGAATGGCCTTCTGTGCATGGAGCCTGTTTGAAGCGATATCCACGATAATGGAGCGCGGTGAATCAGCCACTTCGTCATCCACTTCGTTGCCCCTGTCCACCGGCATGGGGTGAATGAAGTAAGCGTTGTTCGTCTTCTTCATCCGCTCCGCAGTGCAGCGCCAATTCTTGAAAGGTTCCGAGAGCTTCTTCTCTTCTTCCTTCTCCAGGGAATAGCGCTTGGGACTCATCCAGTGGCGGGCATAGACCACATCCACGCCCTCGTAGGCTTTATCCAAATCTTCGGTGATCTCGAATTTCCCGCCGTTGGCGGCGGCATTCTTGCGGCAGGCATCCATTACTTCCGGATCCAGGTCGAAACCCGGCGGATGAGCCACGGTCACGTCCATACCGAAGCGGGTGTTCATAAGCATGCTTCCCTGCACCGAACACCAGGAGCGGACGAGTGAGGAGTAGCCCCAGTGAACAAGAATTTTCTTCCCCTTCATGTCGGTGGTCTTCATGTGTTCCTGAAGACCCTGCATGTCGGCCAGGGACTGGCAGGGATGGTACTTGTCATGGGCCATGCTTATGACCGGCATCGAACACCACTGAGCGTATTCGCGCAGGAGCTCTTCTCCCTGGCCGTATTTTTCAATGGCGTCTTCCAGTATTCTTATGCCCAGGCCCTGCGCGTAACGGCTCATTACCTCCCCGGCGTCTTTCACTATTTCACCGGCCGAAGTCTTTGTCTTGAGCCTCATCGCCTTGGGTTCCAGAAACTGCGCGTGGCCGCCGAGGTCGGTCAGGGCGCACTCGAAGGACTGCCGTGTCCTCACCGAGGGATTGTAGAAGAACATGAAAAATGTTTTCTTGTGAAGGCAGTCGGAATATTTGTGCCCGAAACGGTTGGCCTTCATCTCGTGAGCCAACTCAAGAACTGCATCCAATTCCTCCCTGGACCAGTCCTGGGTGCAGATGAGATCTTTGCCTTTAAGGGAGTTAATGATTTCTTTTTTAAGCGCCACTCTTTTTTTTCTCCTTTTCAAATATTAGAGGGAGTAGCTGCCGCAAGGCGTTCTTTAATTTCGCCCCAGCAACTACTCCACACCTTATAATATACTCAATTTGGGCCATTTGTCAAGATTCCAGCAAAAATATTTTTGCAAATTGACTCTACCTGCCTGGAAATGCTAAAATAATCTCGCAAAATCAAGGGGATGAGGGCTCCCCTTAACGCCCCAAATCCGGGAAGAGGTGATGGTATAATGATGATAAGAAGCCTGAATCGGTGCGAAGAATTCATGGCCGGGGATGAGACGGTTCTTCGGGAACTGCTTAATCCGGCCAAGGCAGACTTGCAACTGCGCTATAGCCTGGCCCACGCCGTTATAAAACCCGGTCAGGCATCGCAGGCCCACAAGATGAAGACATCGGAGGTCTATTACATCCTGGAGGGCCAGGGGGTCATGCACATCGGGGATGAAACGTCCCCTGTCGCACCGGGGGACGCCGTTTACATACCGCCGGATGCGATTCAGTTCATTAATAACACCGGGAACTCCGACTTGAAATTTCTCTGCATCGTGGACCCGGCCTGGCGCCCTGAAGACGAAGTAATCATATGAAGATTGATACCTATTAACTTTCAATTTTCGTCAGGATATTGGCGTCAATACTCTCATCCGTCTCGCAGGCTGAGACTCCCTTGAATAAAAACCACTCCTCGACGTGAGTGACCGATTCCTCCGGTTCCAGGGTGGCCAGAGGGCCCAGAGTCTCCAGCTCCAGCATGTCTGAATTGGTGAAAGATTCAAATGAGGAGCCGCCATCGGGATACGCGGCCTTTTCAATGTATCTGCTCTTCTTGACGAAGAGTTTTCCCTCCCTGAGATAGGCGGCCCAGCCCGGGCGGTTGCTGATGCCGAATTTCAGGGCTTTGTCGGCCGCCGGATCCTGTCGGAGGAGAATGTATTTCTTTGTAAAGCGCCAGCGGGAATCGCCGAGGTCCGTGTATGACCAGAGCGCCATGGAGCGGACCGGAATATAGGAGGCGCCTGGTGCATCCGGATGTGGCGCGTACTCCTCCTGGGGGAAGAAGGCAGTCCCGCCCTTTCGCATGACCGAAAGCGCCCATGGCGCCAGAGTCACCGGACACAGGCCGCAGTTGGTCAGCCTGTGATATACCGTCACCTGCGCCTGAGCGGGATTGAGCGTGATCGAGATTTCTTTTTGGATACCGGTTGTCGGCTCGATCGGCGCCGTGAGACTGAGGGTCTTCTCCCTTAAGTTCGCCTCTACCGGCCGACTGTCCGGAAAATAGGAGCGTGGTTTGGACTCCGGAGCCACCCAGAGGCGATGGCCGCCGAACAGGAGCCACTCGCCGGCGCCCGTTCTACCCATCTGGGTCTCATCCTCGAAGAATTCGTTTTCCTCCCCGACAAAGCCGAAGCGTATGATGCGGGGGCCGACATCGGTGGTGGCCACAATCTCGATCAGGCCGTTGGTCATCCTGATACAGCCAGGCCACCCCCCATAGGAAATCTTCTCCATGAGAGAATTCCTCCTTCAGATTTGCAAGCAAGTTTCAGCGAGCCTCGCTCCTTCAGATTCCGAATTTCTTCTGAAGCGCCTCGGTGGCTCGCCGGACGTCCTGTGAGCGGATGAGACAGGAGATGGTGATGTGGGAGTCGGTGGAGTGAAGAATCTCAACGCCTGCATCCTGGAGGGCATCCTGAATCCCGGCCATGACGCCGGGGGTCCCGCGCATGCCCACTCCGATGATGGAGAGCTTGGCGCAGCCGGAAGTCACCTGGAATCTAACTTTGAAATTTTCCAGAATCTTTTCCACCTTGAAAACCTGGTCGTCATTTACAATAAAGAAAAGATTGGGCCCCGAGATATTGATGAGGTCAAGGCTGACCCGCTGCCGGGCTATTTCGTTGAAAATTTTTGTGCGCAACTCTCCCGGGTTCTCCGCGGGTTCCATGAAAATACCGATATAGGAGACATCGAGGATATGGGCCAGGCTGGTCGCCACGCGGTTCTTCTCGAAGGCATCCTGCGGCATCACCGTGGAGACCAGGCTTCCAATACCGCCGGTTAAAGTGGACTTGACCCAGATCGGCACGCCGTATTCCTGGGCCAGGGCCACACAGCGGCGCTGGAGCACCCTGGCCCCCTCGCTCACCATCTCGCCGATTTCCTCGAAGGTCATCTGGGGAATCGGCCGGGCCAGAGTGGAAATTTTAGGATCCATCGTCATTATTCCGTCCACGTCGCTGTATATCTCGACGCAGTCGGCCTTTAAAGCGGCGCCCAGGGCGGCGGCGGTGAGATCGCTTCCTCCCCGGCCTAGGGTGGTGATCTCGAAATTCGGCGTGATTCCCTGGAAGCCGGTGACGACAGGGATCGCTCCGTTCTCAAGGAGGGCCATGATCCGGGAAGGCTCAACGGCCAGGATGGTCGCATCTCCATAGTGATCATCCGTAAGGAGTCCCGCCTGAAATCCGGTCAGAACGACGGCGGAATGGCCCTTAATCCGAAGGTGCTGGCTCATTAATACGGCGGAGATTGTCTCGCCGCAGGACATTAGAAGGTCGAGCTCGCGGGCCGAACAGTCCGCACAGAAATCCCGGACAAGCGAGATAAGCGTATTGGTGGCGTAGGGCTGAGGCGCGCGGCCCATGGCAGAGATGACAACTACCGGAGAAAGCCCCCGCGCTTTCGCCGAGATTATCTTTTCTGCGACCTGCTCCCTCAGCTCTGTCGTCTCGACGGAAGTGCCGCCGAATTTCTGAATAATAATTTTCATTTCACAATACCCATCTTAAGCATCGTCTCGGCGATCTGAACGGCGTTCAAAGCCGCTCCCTTGCGCAGGTTGTCGGAGACAATCCAGAGCTCCAGGCCCAGAGGATGGGAGAGATCCTCGCGAATCCGTCCCACGAAAACCTCATCTTTTCCGGCGGCCTCTACCGGCGTAGGATAGGACTTGGTTTTGGGATCGTCCTGCACGCAGATGCCCGGGGCGTGTGAAAGAATTTCCCGGGCCCGGGCGGCGGTGATTTTCTTTCTGGTCTGGATATTGACCGATTCGGAATGCCCGATGAGCACCGGTACCCGGGCGGTGGTGGCGGTCACCCGGATGGAGTCGTCACCCATAATCTTTTGGGTCTCCAGGATCATCTTGGTCTCCTCTCCCGTATAACCGTTTTCCCCGAAGTCGGCGATGTGGGGGAAGATGTTGAAGGCGATTCTCTTCGGCAGGACTTTCGGCGCAACTTCCTTACCATCGAGCACGTCCCTCGACTGGGACAGGAGTTCCTCCATGGCCTCGCGGCCGCCCCCGGAGACCGACTGGTAGGTAGAAACCACCACCCGCTCGATTCCGACGGCGTCATGGATCGGCTTCAACACGACGACCATCTGGATGGTGGAACAATTTGGGTTGGCGATGATCCCTTTATGAGCTCTCAGCGCGTCGGGGTTGACTTCGGGCACGACCAGCGGAACATCGGGATACATCCGGAAGGTGGATGAATTATCTATGGCGATGGCGCCGGCTTCGACGGCCCTGGGGACGTGGATGCCGCTGGCAATTTCCCCCCCTGCAAAGAGGGCAAAATGAACACCTCTCAAATCGGCCTTTTCGATGTCCTCGATCAGGACCTCGCGGCCCTTATAGATAAGGGTCTGCCCCGCCGAGCGGGAGGTGGCCAGTGCCCGCACTTTCTCAAGCGGAAAATTCCTCTGTTCCAGGACCTTCAACATCTCGCTCCCTACCGCTCCCGTGGCTCCAATAACCGCTACCGTCATCTTTGTCATCGTCCCACCTCATCATTGAAATGTCGTTCAATATTCTGCAGTTTTTTGAAGAAACCCTTGTGGCACTGTAACAAAAGCGCCCTTTCCGACGCCTCTTGCATTCTGTTTTTTTTTATGATATAATCCTGCCTGTTGACGCTCCGCGATAGCTCAACGGCAGAGCAACCGGCTGTTAACCGGTAGGTTGTAGGTTCGAATCCTACTCGCGGAGCCAAATTTTTTGCACGACACCCGGCATCCAGTTCATATAAACCAGATTTCATTTAACTGTCTTTTTTTGAAGTTTTCCTGCCTTGACTTTTGGTGCTCTTTTGTTATAATGAAACCTGTGCGAAGCTGCGGAGGTGGCGGAATTGGTATACGCGTACGTTTGAGGGGCGTATGGCTTTGCCGTGCGGGTTCAAGTCCCGCCCTCCGCACCAGAAAATGAAGGCCCTTCTCACGCCCGGCATGAGGGGCTTTTTTGTTTTTGCGCCTCCCCTCTCTCCTGCCGGAATAAATAAATCCTCACCCGCGACTAAAGCCTTGTAGATAACGAAAAAATTCGAGGAGGTGCTCCATGAAGAAGGGAATTATTTTTCTGCTCCTGGGAATCGCAGGTTTATGCCTGATCCTGGCCGGTGCGGCAAGAGGACAATTAAGCCACCGAACAACCCGCCTGGCACAGGAAGACAGACCCCCCGTTTCCCCGCCTGAACAGGCCACCCAGGGGACGCTCCGGGTGGTGGATCGCGACGGAAAAGTCGTCTCCGAATGTCCTCTCAAGCACACCGACGTTCAGGCCGATATTTCCGGTTTTATTGCCCGGGTCACGGTCACCCAGGAATTCGTCAACCAGGCGAAAGATAAAATCGAGGCCGTCTACGTCTTCCCGCTGCCCCAGATGGCGGCCGTGGACGAGATGACGATGAAAGTCGGAAAACGCACCATCCGCGGCATCATAAAAAAGAAGGAGGAAGCCCGCAAGATCTATGAAGCGACCAAGCGGGCCGGGCACGTGGCCGCGCTTCTCGATCAGGAGCGGCCCAATATATTCACCCAATCCGTGGCTAATATAATGCCCGGGGAATCGGTCAAGGTTGTCATCAGCTACGTGGAAACCCTTAAATATGAAGACGGACTTTACGAATTCGTTTTCCCCATGGTGGTGGGACCGCGCTACATTCCGGGAGAGCCAAGCGGGCAGAGCGGCACGGGCTGGGCCCCCGACACCGACCAGGTTCCCGACGCCTCCAGAATCACTCCTCCCGTCGCCTTGCCGGGCACCCGGGCCGGGCATGACATCTCGCTCACGGTGAATCTCGACGCCGGAATTCCCATCAAAAAAATCCGCTCCGTCCTCCACAAAATAGAACTGAAGCACTTTGAGGACACGCCCAAAGCCCAGGTCACTCTCTCCCCGGAGGACACCATACCCAACAAGGACTTCATCCTCCAGTACGAGACTGCCGGAAGCACTATCGAAGACGCCGTTCTGACCCATGCGACAAAGAAGGAGGGCGGATTTTTCACTCTCATCCTTCAGCCCCCTGACCGTCCGAAGCAGGATCAGATCTCCCCGAAGGAAATGATCTTTGTCATTGACTCCTCCGGCTCCCAGCAGGGATGGCCCATTGAAAAAGCCAAGGAGACTATGAAGTACTGCATCGAGAACATGAACAAAGACGACACATTCCAGCTTCTGGCCTTCTCCAATGATGTAATTTCACTCTTCGACGAGCCTAAGCCCAACTCGCGTGAGAACCGGGAAAAAGCCCTGAAGTTCCTCTCCGAGCGCCTGGGGGGCGGGGGCACCGAAATGATGAAAGCCATCATGGCGGCGCTTACACCCGAAAAGGATCCCAGGAGACTCAGGGTCGTCTGCTTCATGACCGACGGCTACGTGGGAAACGACATGCAGATTGTTGACGCCATAAAAAAGAACCTCGGAGGCGCCCGCCTCTTCTCCTTCGGGGTCGGGAACAGCACCAACCGTTACCTCCTCGACAAGATGGCACAGATGGGCAAGGGCGCGGTGGAATACGTTACCTTGAACCGCCATGGTGATGAAGTAGCGGAAAAATTTTACGAGAGAATTGCCAATCCCCTTCTCACTGACATCACGCTTAACTTCGGAGAATCTTCGGTCTCCGATGTCTATCCCAAGCAGATCCCGGACCTTTTCAGCAGCAAGCCTCTTGTCATCATGGGGCGCTATCAGGGGAATTGGAAGGGTGAGATCTGCGTCACCGGCACTTTTTCCGGGAAAAGCCTGACCAGGAAAATCAAGGCCAATTTCCCCGAAATCGAGAACAGGAACGATGTTCTGGCCTCCCTCTGGGCGCGGACAAAGATAGACGACCTCATGGATCGGGATCTGGCGGGAATCCAGCGGGGGAAGCCGGATACGGAGATAAAAAATGAGATCACGGCGCTGGGCCTCAAGTACCGCCTCATGACCCAGTTCACCTCGTTTGTCGCGGTCGAGGAAAAAGTCGTGACCGAAGGAGGCGTCCCCCGCACGGTGGCCGTGCCGGTTGAAATTCCCGACGGGGTCAGCTATGAAGGCATCTTTGGGAGCGCCGAGGAAAAGGAGGCCCGCTCTTACGGTTCCGGCGGCCCCTCTTCCGGCGGAAATTCCAGGATGCTCATGAGTGCGCCCATGCCGATGGCGGCCCCCCCCCCGGGCATGGCCATGAAGTCCAACTCCATGCAGGCTTTTTCAAAAGATGAGATGTGGCAGCAATCGCCGCCGCCCTTAAAACCCGAGGAGAAGCTGGCTCCATCCCTTATCAACCTGGAAGAAAAGGTCATGAAGAAAGGGAAGGATGGAACCCTCATCCTGAAGGATGTCCAAGTGAGGGAATGGGAGGTCAAACTCATCGTGACGCTCGATTATGTCTCTTCCAACCTCCTAAAAGAAATCAACAAGGCGGGACTTAAAATAGAGACTTTTTCAGGAAGCGAAAAGATTCTGACCGGAAGAATCTCCGTAAAACACCTTTTGAAGCTTGCGGGACTTGAGGGTGTAAAAAAGATCGAACCGTTTAACAAGTGACATGTTTTCAGGAGGACTTGGTTGTGCTTGAACGTACGAAACAGGCCCTGTTGGGTCGCTGCGACATCGGGGCGGAACTGCTGAAACAGGCCGAAGAGGCGGATGAGGCGACTCGCCCCTTCCGGGAGAAGACCAGGCGCATCTCGGAGCTCAACCAGCTCAAGGTGCTCCTGGCCTTCCAGGAAGAAAACCTGGGAGAGGGGCATTTTGCCGGAAGCACCGGCTACGGGTTCCACGACACCGGGCGGGAGGCCCTGGATCGCGCCCTGGCACGAATCATGGGGACGGAGGCGGCTCTCGTCCGGTGGCAGATCGTCTCGGGGACCCACGCCCTCTCGGCCGTGCTCTTCGGAAACTTAAGGCCGGGCGATGAGTGGGTCTCCGTTACCGGAAAGCCCTACGACACCCTTCAGCCGGTTATAGAAGGCGGTCCCGGCTCCCTGGCAGACTGGGGCATCACTTTTCGACACCTTGATCTAATCGGGGATGGGAGGATGGATTTTGAAAGCCTGGCCTTCTTCCTGTCCCCCGAAACCCGCCTGGTCTACATCCAGCGCTCCCGGGGCTACGACTGGCGCTCCTCCTTCTCAATCGAGGAAATCTCGATGATGATCAGGAGAATAAGGGAAATTCTGCCCAATGTCATGGTCATGGTGGATAACTGCTACGGCGAGATGGTGGAGGAAATTGAGCCGACGGAAGTCGGGGCCGACGTTATCGCCGGCTCTCTCATAAAAAATCTCGGCGGGGGAATCTGTCCCACCGGCGGCTACATTGCCGGGAATAAAGAGTTGGTGGGAAATGCCGCCCGCCATCTAACCGCGCCCGGAATCGGCGAAGAGGAGGGAGCCACCCTCGGAATCAACCGGGTCATGGCCCAGGGAATTTTTCTTTCCCCGCTAATCGTCAGGGAGGCGCTGGAGGGGGCCATCTGGGCCAGTTACCTTCTTGAGAAAAACGGATTCGATGTGTCACCCCGCTGGAATGACAAAAGGACGGATATCATCCAGGGAATCCGCCTGGGCTCAAAAGAGAGACTGGAGACCTTCTGCCGCGCCATCCAGAGCGCCGGTCCCGTGGATCACCGGGCCGTACCTACCGCCGCCAGGCTGCCGGGCTACCGCGATCCCATAGTCATGGCCGGAGGCACCTTCATCCAGGGCTCCTCCATCGAACTTTCAGCGGACGGTCCGCTAAGGGAGCCCTATGCCGCTTATCTCCAGGGAGGGCTTTCTTCCGATCACGTAAAGATCGCCGTCCTGATAGCTATTGCGGAATTGTTGAAAAAATAGGGTCGCATCTCCACCGGAAGGATTCCAAAAATCCCGCGAACCGTTCCAACACAGCTTATCTGTGCTTCGATACACGGCTTTATTATGTTAATAAACTCTTCGATCGTGCAGAAATCCCTGCTTTTGTCGCCTGTTAAGAAAACCGGCTCCCCGTTGAATCTCACCCTTACCCTGTATTTTAAATCATCCTGATAAAGTTCAAAATCAATGTGCGAGGCATAGGGCGGGTTTTCTTCAAGCGGGGAGTTCAGGGAACTCATGACTGCAATGAGAGAATCGTCATGCCCCGAATAAAGAATGAATTTGTAACGCTGTTTTCCCTCCATCGCCTGGTTGAAATCCTCCATCATCCTGGAAAAAAATCCGGCTGTCATAAACCAGGTCATTTCCCTGGAAAAATACCTGATGACCGCGGCGCGGTTCCTGGCTTTGACAATTTTTTTTGCATCATCCACGGTCAGGCCCTCGGGATAAGGCACATTGTGTATGGTCATGCAATTTATGTGGTCCCCCGGGATCAGGGTGTCTTCCAGGGAATTGATGTTTACCCCCAGTATTTTACTCCAGCGTTTGTAATCGGCGGAGAATTTCACATTCTCGTCCTGCCAGGCCTTTTGAGTATAGGCATATTTTTTCAACAAAAGACCATGCTTTTCAAGATTTTCAGAGGTGGGATTTATGATGTTTTTCTGGCCGTTGGGGATCGTGCGAACGGGAATCGGCTGATAAGCAAAGGGCAATGCCGGATTGTCATTATTTATCCTAGGGCCGGTCCCCGGCGGATATAATCCAGCCAGAAGGCAGACAGCGCTCGTTATGGTCCTGTTAAAATCCGTTGATAAAGCATACACGGTGTTGTCCTGATAAACCGGGGGCAGCAACTTGAACTTTCCAACATATCTTGCGCGAAGTTCACTGCCAAGCATGAACTCCTGGTGCATGCCGATCGGGGTCAGCTCACCTGTTCCCTGCAGCCATTTATAAGTAATTTTGGTGCTCTTTATTTCGGCATATGGAGTCCTGTCCCCGTGCCTTATCAAGGTCTCGCAAAAAATCAGTTTTTCATCTGCATAGACGCCTGAAAAAACAAGCAGAAAAAACAAGATCAATAATATAGCATTCCGCAATCTGATTTTCATAAATTTTGCCATCCTTTCCCTGTCTATTTGAAATCCGAAGTGCAAATATGTCTCACCTTGCAAACCCGGGCATGAAGTTTTACATCCCGGCAGGCTTATGTCGTCCTGTCCTATTTGTCCTGTTTTTCTTTCAGGGTGTATTTTTTAATCTTCCTCACGGGATTGTAGGACTCTTTGGAGCGCCGCAGTCCCTCGATACCGAGATCCTGCTCGCGGTTGACGAACCTGCACGAGATGGCTTCCCGTCGCAGAAATTCCCAGTGAATGGCCTGATAGATTCCCTCCAGGCTGCCCTTCGCTTTCTCGACGTGGATCACGAAAGTATCCTCGTTGAGTACCTCACCCAGAGTCAGGGCGACCACGACCCCGTCTATCTCGATCAGGCCGCCGCCGGCGCTCAGATTTTCAAAGTTCCGGAGCATTTCCAGGACGGCACATTTCTCGTGATATAGGCCTTCGTCCTCGTCGCAGTTTTTCTCTTCGCACCACTCGTGTTCGAAAGTCAGGCAGGCCTCGACCAGCTCCTGCGTCAGAGGCAGGTAGCGATAGGCGTAATTCTTCCGGAACTGGTTGAGACGGTTTCTCTTGTCATGAAACTTTTTACCTTTAAGATCGACGAGCTGCTGGACTTCGTAAACATAGTCGTCGTTGTCTTGATCCTCCAGCACCTCGAAACGCTCACGAATGACGGGCGCCTGCAAAAGTAAATCCTCGCCAACCCTTTCCAGGACGGGTGTTTTCTTCCCCGCCCGGAGAAACCCGAAACACGCTTCCACCGCCTCCAGAGGATTCGAAACGCCCTGCGGCGGCAGGAAAGTATCAATACCGTTACTCTGCTTCAGGAGCAGCAAGCCTCCCTGAAAACGGGAGAGCCGATAGCCGCAGACTTTTCTCCACCCGAAGAGGTTGGTGAAAGTCATTTCAGAAATCAGTGGGGGATTCTTCCTGAAGCAATCTTCCAGTGTTTCCCTGTCAGAAAGTTCAAGGTCCTTGAATTCTGGAAATGCCGGAACCATGCTGAAATTCTAACACAAATGAGGAGGCTGGACAAGTGGTATGTATTACAATAATAGAAACCGACCTCACAGCGCATTAAATATGCTTTCCCCGATGGAATTTCTGCAAAAGGAGGTGTTAGCCGAGGCAGCGTGAATTTCTAAATTCAGGTTGTATATAACAAGGGGTACGGTCCGAGACGGAAAAATGAGCGAGGTTCTTCTTTTCACTTTCGGATAATGCACCGGTTAATGCAAAGGAGGAGCCATGATAGAGCTGAGAACGATTCTGCTGGTGGAGGACAATCCCAAGGATGTCGAATTGATAATTGAAGCCCTGGGCGAATTCAATCTTGCAAACCGGGTTGTCGTTGCAAGAGACGGTGTGGATGCGATGGAATACCTGCGCCTCGAAGGAAAGCACAAGCAGCGCAGGAAGGGGAACCCGGCGGTAGTTTTGCTGGACATCAAGATGCCTAGAATGGACGGCATTGAAACGCTTCGGGCCATCAGAAGCGACCCTTTGCTGAAAATGATTCCGGTTGTCATGCTGACCTCCTCCCGGGAGGAACCTGACCTGGAAAGGAGTTATGAGCTGGGAGTAAATGCCTACGTGGTAAAACCGGTTGATTTCAACCATTTCATTGAAGCGATAAAAGAGGTAGGCGTGTTCTGGGCGGTAATAAACGAACTGCCTCCGGAAAGGTCATGACCTCATGGATAAAATTCCCGACGGTAAAATATCACTGAAAGTACTTTGTCTTGAGGACTCGCCCGGCGACGCCGAACTCATACGCGAGATGCTGGCCGATGCAGGGTATTCTCCCTATTTCGACTTGATTTCGACGGAAAAGGAATACGTATCACGGCTCGCCGGCTGCGGGTACGATATCATCCTCTCTGACTTTATGCTGGCAGGTTTCAATGCATTCGCATCACTGAGACTGGCAATCGAACTTACGCCTGATGTGCCCTTCATCTGCGTATCAGGTTCGATCGGCGAGGAAACCGCGATTGAGCTCCTGAAGTCGGGGGCCGTGGATTACGTTATGAAGGAAAGGCTTGAAAGACTTCCAGGTGTGGTGATACGGGCGCTGGCCGAGGCAAGAGAAAAAAAAGCAAGACGCCTGGCGGAAGACGCTCTCCGGGAGTATTCAACAAGGCTTGAGGAAATGGTGGATGAGCGCACCCGGGAACTCAGGGAGGCACACGACCAACTGGTAAAGCAGGAAAAGCTGGCTGTCCTGGGACAACTGGCCGGAGGAGTGGGACACGAACTTCGCAATCCCCTCGGAGCCATCAAGAATGCCTCATACTACCTTAACATGGTCATCAGGGATCCGGCGCCGGATATAAAGGAGATCCTCGAAGTCCTTGAAAGAGAAATCGCCACTTCGGAAAAGATAATCAGCAGCCTTCTGGACTATGCCCGCCCCAGACCACCTGTTAAAAGAGAGGTCGAAATTGCGGATCTGCTCAAAGCTGTGCTGTTAAGGAACCCTGTACCTCCCAACATCGAGGTAAAAGTCCAGGCCGAGGATATTCTGCCCCGGCTCCAGGCAGACCCCGGGCAACTATCTCAAGTTCTCGAAAACATCCTTCTCAATGCCGTCCAGGCCATGCCGGATGGAGGGACACTGCTGATAACCGCCAACGGCAACTCTTCAGGGCAGATTGAAATTTCAACAGGCTGTCCGAAAATAGAAATTGAATAATTTATGCCAGTCACGAATTCCCTGAAAAAAACAAGCGTCTCCTTTATCCTTCTCGCTTCGTTTCCGTTCGTGGTGAGCCCTGAGCCGTGAGTCG
>JAZDOK010000087.1:0-30322 GCA_043798715.1 bacterium | reverse complement strand
GGCTTTGTGTTTTGGGCGTAGCAGTAGAGGCAGGAGTGGGGACACTCCTGTCGGTAGGAGCCGATATCCAGCGAGCGGGTGCATCCGCAGTGCTTTCTCTGACCGGTATCGCGGGCTTTCGATGTTTTTCCGCCGAACAGTTCCTGGAGGAGACCTCCATCGATGCAGCTCCCCCTCCTTATTCCTGGAATCCCCTCCAGGTGTATCTGGCAGCAGGAAAAAAGCTCGATGCCGTACGCCTTCGCCCTCTCGGCCAGCATCCCGGCAAAACGCCTCTGGGTCTCCGGCTCCATCTCATGAAGGCTCAGCCCCTCCCTGCTCAGCCTGGAGCCGACGGAGGAATAAAGCGAGATGAAGCTCACGGTGCACCTCCTTATGCCCATCCCGGAAATCTGGCGGCAGAGTCTCTCAAAAGTCTGCAGCCGCTCCTCTCCGGCCGCCTTCAGAGAAAGATCGGGACTTTGCAGGAAGAGAAGGGGGTCGAACCTCCAGTTAATCTGCCCGGGAGAACAGGCGCGGGCCAGGGAGGACATCTGCCGGAGGGCTTCCGTTTCGGAGGGGGCGCCCGGCTCCAGAAATTTCGGGTAGCCCGTCAGGGTGAATTGAAAATACAGGAAATAATTTGATAGAAAGCCCGGATCCGCCAGAAAATGCGCATAATTCCTGGACCAGAGGACAAGGCTGTGGACGCTCTCTGGCCGCAGATCTACGATGTATTCCTTCTGGTTATAACGATTGATGAGGCGGACCGCCCCCTCCGCCAGGACGCCCTGGAGCCACCCGTAATGGAAGGCGGGAATATCCGTGCGGCGGCTGCAACTTATTACAGTTTTCATGGGATGATTGTTGCGCATTTTTCAATCTTTGAGAAGGTGCAGTCTAAATCCTGCCGAAAACATGAGTTTGAACGTTATTAAGGAGGACACGGTTTTGTCAACGGATAAAGTGATAAGGAAGATATTCCTCATCCTGCTTATTTTCTGCCTGGCAAGTTTCCTCTGGACCTCCATCGAGTTCATTAATTTTGAGAGAGACCGGATCCGGACGGCCTCCGACGTCGAGAACCTGGCCCGGCTGAAAACAATTCTAGCAGCCAAAAAAATTGACGCCAGCCTCCTGAAGATTGAGGAGGCCGTTCGCTCCCTGGCGAAAGATATGAAAGAGGGAAAAAACGATGAAACCAGGCTCCGGGAGCGCCTCAATAAAGTGGAGGCTGAAAATCCGCTGATCGATCAAATCAGCGTTCTCTACCAGCCCTTCGCCCGGAATTTAAGAACAAGACTCCAGTCCCCCGCCTGTGACCGCCAAAACAATAAAATCGTGTTTTTTAAGGACGGATATCCCGGCGACTATACCAGGACGTCCTGGTATAAAAAAACGCTCTCAGATGGAGCGAACTGGTTGGATCCCCATTTTGAGGGAGGAGGGGCCCGGCTGGCCACGGGCTTTGCCATGCCATTTCCGGAAGGAAAGAAAGGTGCGGCGGGAATGGTGCGGGCCACTCTTTCGATGGAGGGATTAAACGACCTGATGGGTTCACTGGATTTGGGAAAGACGGGCTACGGGTTTATTCTCTCCTCCAGGGGCGCTTACATCTACCACCCCGTCAGCGAACTCGTGGCGGGACATAGGAGTGTCTTTAAAACCAGCAAGGCCCCCACAAAGGTGGAGGAAAAAATCCTGGACCTCACCCGGAAGGCCCTGCGCGGGGAGAGAGGGACCCTCCGCTTTTATAACAAGGAAACGGACCAGATTGTAAGACTCGTCTATCAGTCCCTCTCCACGACCAGGTGGTGCCTGGGAGCCTTTTTCGTTGAAAGTGAGCTCTCCCCCGCGGGGATAGACTTCAGGCGACAGATAATCAGGATCTGCCTGGGGTTAATCGCTTTTCTCTCTTCCCTCACGGCCCTTCTTTCCCGCGCCTTTGAACCGCGCCGTCAGGGGCTCTGGATGACGGCCCTCGCTTTTTCGGCCCTCTGCCTCGCGGCCTCATTCTTCATCCTCTTTCTCGCCCGCGAGGCCCCGCTCCAGCGGAACCCGGATGACATCATGATGGTGGACCGGGCGGGACTGAGAAAATTCATGGCATCCACCGACCATCTCTCGCAGACCCTGCACGGGAAGCGGGCGATTTTCATTCCCACCGGCATCCTCATCAAAACGCTCGCCTTCGTGGAAGCCAACAACCTTAGAGTCAGCGGCTACATCTGGCAGAAATACCAGGACGGCGTGCACGACGGGATCTCCCGGAGCTTCATCCTCCCGGAGGCTGAAGCCATCAATGTGCAGGAGACCTACCGCTGCAGAAAAGGGCGGACGGAGACCATCGGATGGACCTTCGAGGCCTCCATCCGGGAAACCTTCAATTACTCCAAGTATCCGCTGGACCGCCCCGACACGCGCATCTGGCTGATGCCGAAGGACTTTGAAAAGGAGATCGTCCTGACCCCGGACCTGGATGCCTACAAGATCACCGCTCCCATCGCCAGGCCGGGCCTGCAGAATGAAATAAACCTTCGCGGCTTCAACATCATGGGGACTTACTTCAACTACCGCCCCCAGCTCAGCAACACCGATTATGGGATCAGCGACCATGCCCGGGGAAACATCATGCCGGAGCTCTACTTCAACATCATCGCCCGCAGGAACATCCTGACCCCCTTCGTCTCATTCCTCTTCCCCCTGCTCCTCATCCTCTGCCTCCTCTTCATCGTGCAGATGAAATTTTCGCAGGACGAGGAAAAAAAGACGGCTTTCGGGCTGAGAGGTCTGACGGTGATCGCCATCATCATCTCCTTCCTGTTTCCGGCCTTCATCTCCCAGGTCTCCCTCCGGCAGGGACTCTCCTCGGACAGCGTTACCTTCCTGGAAAACTTTTATTTTGTGATCTACTTCCTCCTCCTCCTGGTCGCCGTCAACGCCTACTTCTTCACCGCTCATAAGAACCTTCGCTTCATACATTACGAGGACGGCCTCCTGCCAAAGCTGTTCTACTGGCCGATATTCTCCCTGTTGGCCCTCGTCATCACCCTCTTTCACTTCTATTGAGCTCCCTTTTTCCAGATTATCTTTTTTCTTTCTGCGTAATCTGTGAAATCTGCGGTTGCACCGGGATATTGTTCTTAGTGAATGATTTCCTGTCGAAATGTTAACAAAATGGTAACACGACCTTTCCCCGCCGCATGATATAATTTTACTGGAACAGACATATATTCTGAGGTTGTTTCTTTTGGAAATAAGAAATCCGGCCATACAGCCTGAGATGCTCATAAGCAGAGCCGCGGCACTGCCTGCCGGCGTGTCTGTGCCTGTTTCCGCGCCGCCCCCGGCCGAACCGCGGGAAACGGTCTCCTTGAGCGGCGGCACCGCTTCTCCCCTCTTGCCTGCAGGCCCTTCCGCCTCTGAGAACGAAAAGCTTCGCGAAGTCATCCACCGGATGCCCAAGGCGGATCTCCACCGCCACCTGGAGGGGTCTCTTACCCCCGAAGCGATCATCCGCGTAGCCCAGAAATACAACGTCCCCCTCCCGACTTATGATCCCAAACAGCTCGCCCCTTATGTGCAGGTCACAGATCAGGACAAGACCCTCCTTGATTTCATCAAAAAATTCGACACCATCGGGCAGGTGTTTACGAACGAGGATGCCATCCGGGAGATCACCTATCAGGTGGTTTCCGACGCCAGCAAGGACAATGTCAAGTACCTGGAACTCCGCTTCAGCCCGATGTACATGGCCCAGAAATACGACCTTAACTTAAACCGGGTGATTGACTCCGTCTGCCGGGGGCTCGAAGAGGCCAAGAAGGATTGCGACACGGACGTCAACATGATTCTCATCGTGGAGCGCCAGATGGGGCCTTCCAAGGCCGCCCAGGTCGAGTCTCTGGCCGAGGAGTACAAGGGCAAAGGCGTGGTGGGACTTGATCTGGCCAACGACGAAGCGAACTTCCCGCCCGGGCCCTACGCCCATATCTTCCAGAAGGCCAAGGCCGCGGGGCTTTCCGTCACCATCCATGCGGGAGAGGCCGGCGGCGCGGAAAATGTCCGCACCGCCATCGAGGACTGCCACGCCGACCGCATCGGCCATGGGGTCCGGATGGAGGAAGACCCGGCCGTCGAGCAGGAGGTCATTGACTGGCATATTCCCGTCGAGATCTGCCCCACCAGCAACGTCCAGACGGGGGCCGTCGCTTCCATCGCCGCCTCTCCCTTCAAGCGCTTCATGGATAAGGGAATTCCGGTAGTCATCAACACCGATGACCCGGGGGTCTCCAACACCACCCTGACCGACGAATACCTGAAAGTCGCCAACCAGTTCGGCATATCGGTGGCCCAGCTCCAGCACATCGTGCTCAACGGAGTTGACGCCGCCTTCATATCCACGGACAAGAAAAAAGTCCTCCACGACAAATTCCAGGCCGCCTTCAACGAGATCAACAAGTAGTTTTTTCCGCCAAAGGGAAGTTTGAAAGATGACTCAAAATCAAAAAGCTGACGGCTGTCAGCTTTTTGTAGTTAATACCCACGACAACCCCGTATCTGAGTACGCGAATAAAATAGTCAGGAAGCAGCCGGCGCGGTTATCTTCTCTAAGAAGGCGACCAGGGCCTCTTCGAATCCTTTTTTGGGAGCGTAGAGAATTCCGGCCCCGACCTGCCCGATCCCGGCCTCCTTGTGGGCAATCCCGGTATTTATGATCGGGGTGATCCCCGTCTCAATCACCTTGCGGATGTCCACGCCGAGGGGCGTTCCGGCAAAGTCCAAGTTGGGCATCTGGTAGTCCCGGTGGCGCCCGGCGCAGATTTCATACATCTCGCGGGTGTAGCGAATCGCATCCGCCGGACTTCCGCCGATGAAGCGCACGATGGCCGGGGCCCCGGCCATGGCGAAGCCGCCGATGCCGGCGATCTCCGAGATGGTGCTGTCCCCGAGGTCGAGATTGGCGTCCTCCTCCGAAAAACCCGGGAAATAGAGGCCCTTCGGCACCCCGGCGGGAGCAGTGAACCAGCGCTCACCCAGGCCCGCCACCCGGATCCCTATTTCGACGCCGTTTCTGGCCATGGCCGAAACCAGCGTGGAATCGGGAAGGCCCAGGATGGTGTCGGCGGCCGCCTTGCAGGCGGCCATGGAGAGGTTGAGGAAGAAGTGAACGTTCCCTGAAATGAAGGTAAAGATTTTCTCAAGCGTTTCCGGGGAGAGTTTCAGCCGTATGAGATAGGGGGTTATTTCCTGTAAAAAAAGAAGGCTGGCCGCGACATTTCTGTTGTGGCATTCGTCTCCCATGAGGAGCGCCTTGGCGGTAATCGCCTTGACGTTGATGCCGCCGGACAGGCGCACGGCCTCCCCAAGCGCGGGGCCCAGGACCTCCTGCATCCAGCGGAGGCGCTCTATGACGGAGGGGTCGTTGGCCCCGAAGCGAAGAACCTTTCCCAGGCCCTCGTTCAGACTGCAGTAGCCTACGTTGCCGAAGGTCTCGTTCTTAACGCAGAAGACGTACATAGAGGAGGACAGCACCCCGGCCATGGGGCCCACCGCCTGGTGGTGGTGGCAGGGATCGAATTTGATCTTCCCGGATGAGGCCAGTGCTTCCGCCTCCCTGGGATTGGAGGCCAGTTTTTCATAGATCAGGGCGCCGATGACGGCCCCTTTAACCGGGCCGCACATCCGCTCCCAGGTGATTGGGGGGCCGGCATGAAGAATCGTGTGTTTGTCCATTTCGGGCAAGACTTCTCCCGCCGGTTTAACGTCGAAAAGGACCGGCTGGGATTCCATAAGCCGTCTCAGCCCCTCCGCATTGGCCTCATCGATTCTTCTGCCTAGTTCCGACATTGGATTTGCCTCCTGCTATGCTGTATTGCTCTGGTTTGTTCTACTTTACCCGGACGCCGACCGAGTTGGCGGTGACGCTGGTTACGGCCAGGCGCAGGCTCTCCAGATCCCGGGCCAACTGCCGGATGGGGCCGACGTAGTCAATCTCAATCTCCGTGGCGGCCGTCGAAAAGTCCCTCATGCCGGTATTGCGGGTGAAGCGCAGTTTTCTCAGGGAATCGTCAATCCGGCTTACGGCGCTATAGCTGCGGGCGCCGGTCAGGATGATCTTGTAATTTTTCACCGGGTCGCAGATGGCCGCGATGATCTTGCTCATATTCTTGCTCATCCAGTCCTTGGCGGCCGCCTCCGCGGCTTTCTCATCGGCCGATTCAGCCGATGGTCCCAACTGGGCCTGATCCGTCTGCCCCTTCTTGGAGGCAAGGATGAGACCTCGATCCGCCACGATTCCCCTGGCCTCCACCCGTCCTTCGGATGCGTACATTCCCGAGTCGGTGAGGGTGGAATCCTGTATCGGATTGCACCAGGCCCGCCCGGTGATAAGGATCTCCGCTCCGTATTTGAGCGCCAGAGACTTGGCGGCCGCCAGGTCCCCTTCCGAGGCCTTTTTGGCCACGTCCGTGCTGCGCACTTTTTCCATCTGCTCCGGGTCCACCACCTTGGCCCCGAGGGTGTCCAGGCGGTCAATCAGGACGTTTTCCACGACCGGCTGGCTCTCTTTCTTCTTCTTGTCATAGATGAGAACCATGAAGCGGGGGGAACTGGCGATACTGAGCTGCTCCCAGACGCCGTCCAGGTCTTTCTCGATGATGGAGAGAAGGACGGTGGCCTCGACGGTCACGCGGTAGAGGTCATCCTTGACCCCCTCCTTGACGACCCTGTAGGACTTGATGTAGCCCTTTGACTTGGTGTAGATGTTGTCCTCGATGAGCTGGGAATTTTTCACCAGGGTGTCGGATTTCACGAAGAGGCCCACTCCCTCTTCCACGGCCTTGCGGCAGGCATCCGTAACGGCCTCGTCCCTGGCCTTCGCCTTGTCGTCTCCGGCCCCGCAGGCCCCTACCCCGGTGGTGACCACCACCTTGCTCCCGGCAGTCTCCGAGCGGGCTGGAAGAAAGACAAAAGCCATGATTACAAGTACCAGAACGACTGTCGCACTGATGACTCCAAAAGTTTTCTTTTTCATCGCACATTCACCCTTCCATGAAAATGATGGCCATGAACGATAAAGTCCCTGTCGCCTTCCCACTTAAAGGCAAGGGGGGACCCCGTCGGGATCCCCCCCTTTATTATTCAGTAAATATCACCTGGATTACTGGAACTGAGGATCTATTACAAAGATGACCTTGCATTGGTTAAGGAAATTGGACGCCTGGTTGCAGGTGACGACCTTCAGGCCGTCCGTCGTTTTGATGACGGGATTCACCGCGAAGAAACCCTCACCCTTCTTGTCTTTGGCCTTGATGACGAGTGGATGATTTCCTACTCTGGCGGTATCTTTCTGGGCCTCATCCATGGTGTGCCAGTAGCCGACGATGCCCACATTAATGGCGTAAGAAGCATTGACTTTCATCTTGCCGTAAAGCTCCTGTCCCTCCTCGTCAATAAGTTTCGGGGACATGGCGGAATAGACGTGGAGGCCGACACAGTCAATGATGAGCCCCGTATAAGGCTCGGTGACTTCGGGAATATAGGCCGCGGCGGCCGGCTTTTCGACCGGCGGAGCAGCGGCCGGTTCAGCCGGCTTGGTCTCTACCGGAGGCGCTTCCACCGCGGGAGCCTCGGGAGCCGGTGCCACATCCTTGACTTCGGGATAGACGATCTGGCCGAGGCTGTCATCCCCGTACATCGGGACGGACATGATGACCTCGTAACTGCCGTCTACATTCTGCTTCTCACTCAATATCTGGGCTCCCTTGATAAAGGCCTGCATCCTGGTGTGCACGACGTCGCTCTCCAGCTCCAGGTTCTTCACCGTCGTCTCGGAGTCGATATTGACCCCCTTGATGATCTCCCCCAGGTTGCGCTGGGCGTCCACAACGGCGGCCCGCCGGGCTGTCGCCTTGGCCTGAGCCTCATTTCTGGCAAATTTGGCCGGAACTCCCATGCCGGTGGCCTTAATCACTCCCTTGGACCAATTGACGTAACCATTGTCGAATTTCTGCACGATGCCCGCCGGAGCGGCGATTGCGATTCCCAAAGACACGATGACGATGAACGCAATCAGAACTGCCAATTTTTTACTCACGTTTTTTCCCCCTTCATTACTGTTATTTCAGTCCCATAGTGTTTTTGCTTTGCCGCCCTTGGCAAACATCACCTCGTTTCGCAGATGATGAACTTATAAGGTCTAAAATAAGTGACGACACAATATTCTTCGCCGGATGAAAAAATCCTGCCTGAGGGGTCTTTTCAGCTCAGGCAGGAGGAGGCGCAGGCTGAGAATCCTCCCTCAACTGGCCTCCATAGGTGTAGCTGACCTTAAGCTCCGGCGGGCTGTCTTTTCTACCCAGCAATTCATAGACAATCATCTCGGCGGCCTTGCCCTTTAGTTTCCGGGAGCCCTGTTCGCGGTAGTCGAATTCATTCCGGGTCCGCTCGTAGACGCTCGGGCTGACCAGGATGGTCGTGTCGCAGGCCTTGTTCTGTCCCATGATGCGGGAGGCGAAATTGACCACATCCCCGATCACCGAGTATTCCATGCGCTTTAGAGATCCGATGTTTCCGCACACGCAGAGCCCGCTGTTGAGCCCAACCTTTATCCAGAAGGGACGCCCGCCCTGGGCACGGATCTCTTCCTTAAGGCTCTTGAGGTCATTGATAATGTCGATGGCCGTCTGGACCGCCAACTTTGTATGATCCGGCTGGTCCGCCGGGGCCCCGAACATGACCATGATCTCATCTCCGACGAACTGCTTAACCGTGCCCCCGTGCCGGCTGATGATATCCACGATCCTGGTGAAATACTCGTTCAGCGCCCGGATGGTCGCCTCGGCTCCCAGGGATTCGGTCATGGGCACAAAATCATTGATGTCGGCGAAGAGGATGGAGACGTCGCGCATCTCCCCCCCAAGGCGCTGCTCGTAGCCGGGGTTTTCCATCAGCCACTTCTGGACCGGTTCGGAGACATACTTGCCGAAAGTCTCCCGAATGACCGCTTTTTCGCGTTTTTCCCGGGAGAGAACCACTCCGAGCAGGACGATGAATTCAAGGGAGGGCCCCGCCAGCATCGGGACGAGGTCGAGGAGAAGCCCGGCCCCGGTATAAAGGAAATAAGAGCCCATAAGAACTAGGGCCAGAAGGAAGACGAGGAGAAAGATCCCCTTCTTCTCAGGGCCGCCCCTGAAGAAGAGATAGCCCGAGAGAAGAGAGAGCGCGAGTACCAGAGCCAGAGAGAGCCAGAGCGGCAGTCTGCAGAGAAAGCGGCGGCCCATCAGGGTTCCCAGAACGTTGGCGTGGATCTCCATTCCGGGCGTCTGAAGATCATCCTTTCGGAAGGGTGTGGAAAAGTTGTCATGAAAGGCCTGGGCGGTGGCCCCGATGATGACCAGCTTGTCTTTGAACTGCCCGGCTTTTACCTCTCCGCTAAGCACTTTGTAATACGGGATACTGGTGAAAGAGCCGTCACCGCCGAAATATCGAACAAAAAATCCCCCATCCCGGTCGAGCGGGACGCGGAGAGCGCCAAGCGAAAAAAACCTTTTATTGCTGAGATCCAGCTTCCCCTCAGGGTCGAATCCTTCCCGATAGACCTCCAGCCCCAGGGTGAGGGCCGGCTGATTGAGCATTTGCCCGGATGGATCCGGAGCCAGGTCGGCGACCGGCATGATGCGCCGGATGACTCCGTCCGAGTCGGCCAGGAGATCCACGAAGGCAATGCCGGCGGCGTTGTCCCAGACCGGATCAATAGGAAGTACCGGCTCGGGAACGGTAAAGACCGCGGCCACCACATTACCGGCTCGGGCTATGGCCTTCCCCAGAAGGAGATCTTCCGCCGGGGAAGGCCCGGGTTCCGCAAAGGAGATGTCAAAGGAGATTACTTTGGCCCCGAAGGAGGCTATGCGGTCAATGACCCTGGCGTGGTAAGAGGCCGGCCACGGCCATTTTTGTCTGAGGTGGGTAAAGCTCGCCTCGTCGATAGCCACCATGACGACTTCCGGGGGAGGGGTCCGGGGGCCGGCCAGGTTCATTCTGGCATCCATCGTCATGAGTTCGAGCCGGTTGAAACCACCCAGATAAAAAACAACGCAGATGAAGACCGCCGCAAGGAGGATCTCCCAGGCAGGAATTTTTTTCATCGGTTGTTACCTGGCGGAGAGATGGAGGGGAATTTCGCCCTTGATGATTCCGCTACGATGAAGGACGACCACTCTGGCGTCTTTCAGACATCCGCTTCCCGCATTGGCCGCGGTGATGCGGGCGGCATCCTTCTGGCTCACCACGATGGCGCTACCCAGCTTTCCCCTGGCGGAGACCGCCTGGATAAAGAGGGGTCTCTTCCCGGCCCGGCGCTCCAGCTTGGAGCGGGTCACCGGATCGGCCCAGGCAGCCCGGGCCAATAGAAGAGACGGAAGATCAAGCCCGGCGAGGTGCCAGGGAGAGCGGCAACCTCCGGGGCCTTTCTCAGGCTTGAGATTCAGATGAAGGGCCGTACCGTCAGTCGATGCTGAAGAAGGCGAGACTTCCCCGAGATCATAGACCGGCTCTTTCTGCCCCTCAGGATAAACCTCCGTGATCAGGGCCGGATTGGCTTTCCTGTTTTCGGGAAGGACGATAACCACCCCGGTGGCCTCCTCCCCGGATGGGGAAGTATCTGGTTCGGCAGGCGGAGGTGATGTCATTCCTTCCTGCTCTGAACAGGCCGGGAGGATGATTTCGTTGAGGCTCTTGATCCCCCATATGGGCGCCCGCATGGTGACTTCGCAGGTCCCGTCGGGGAGCATTTTCTCATTCAGCACCTCGGCTCCCTTTACGAAAGCCTTTAAGGACGTCCTGACGACATCGCTTTGCAATTCCATGTTTTTCACCGTCGTCTCCGAGGTCACCCGCACCCCGGCGATGGTCTCCGCCAGGTTTCTCTGGCCATCCACTACGGCGGCCCGCCTGGCGGTGGGTTTGACCTGGGCGGGGCTTGCTTTTCGGAGGGGCAGACCCAGGCCCTTCACCGTGACGTAGCCGTCAGTCCAGTTCATCATGCTTTTTTCGGCGGCCCCTTTCTCGGTAAAGACCTCCACCTTGTTGAGATCCACTCCAAATGTAGGCGAGGTCTCGGCGCGGAGAAGAAAACCCGCTCCCGTCAAAGAGAAAAAGAACAGAGAGATTCCCAGCGCCAGAAGAAACACGCCTGATTGATACGCCCTTTTCATTTTCCTCTTCCTCCTCACAAATTCCACCCTGTCGTTCCCGACGCAGGCTCTATTCTACTTGAGAAGGGATATTCCTTCTGTCTGCAGAAGTTTTGACGGGATCGTTACCTTATGTTCGGGATATTCGGGCGGTTTTCTCAAGGATTTTTTCAGGAGGTGGGATTTCGTGAAAATCAAGAGATTTTACTGTGTCACTTTTCTATTCCTCCTATTCTTCTCCCAGATTTCCCTCCCGGCACGAAGCGAGGAATCATCCACCATGACCATCGGGGTGGCCACCCTGAGGGGAGACACTCAGAACGGCGACGTGACCGAGACTCTGACGACCGACCTCGGCAAGTCCGGAAACCTTAATATGGTCGAGACGAGCCAGCTCGACAAAATCCTGAGGGAGATTAAAACGGGAAGCATTCTGGGCAAAAAGGATTGCCAGACCCTCCTCAACCGCACAGGGGCCACCCACCTGGTTATGGGCAATGTGAAAAAAGAATACGGCAGAATCACCGTCAACGCCCGCCTTACCGACCTGAAAAGCGCAAAGATAATATTGACCGACAATGTCAACGGCGCCGAACAGGATGAGTTTTTCCTCGTGGAACAACTGGCCCAGAGGGTTTGCAACAAAATAACAAAAAAGTTTATCGTCATGGAGAGTAAGCTCGACCTGCCCCAGGCGGGGGGCGGGGATGCCGCCATCAGCCTCTGGCTGGACAAGGGAGAAAATCCCACCTACAAAAACGAAGACACGATGAAGATATTCTTCAAGGCCGACAAAGACTGCTACGTGACCATCTGCAACATTAATACTGAAGGAAAGGTAAACCTGCTCTTTCCAAACAATTTTACCCGTGACAATTTCGTAAAAGCCGAGCAGGTTTACTCCATCCCGGACGAAGACGCCCCATACGACTTTCAGGTCGAGGGCAAAGGCGGCGTCGAATACATTTATGCCCTGGCCACCGACAAACCCTTCGGGGTCGCCACGAACTTCGAGGAACTGGTCAAAAAAGAGGCCTTCCCTGAACTTAAGTCCAGCCCGAAATCCTTCAGCCGGGACGTCAGGCTTAAACTGAAAGAAAGCGGCCCCTGGAGCAGCCAGAAGATCAAGTTTTTCCTGGCGCCGAAGTGAAGACAGAAGACGTTGGAACACCGCTGAGACGCAGAGCGCGCAGAGACAGGTAAGAATCCAGAAGGTTGGGACAATGAGGAAGCATGGCAAAATATTTTTTCTGCTTTTAGTCCTTGGCTTTCTTCTTTCTTCGCCCTCTTTCGCCTCGGCCATCCGGTACTCCGTCGAGAGCGTCCTCGGAAGCAGTGTCAACGTCGTGACCGTTGATTTAAACGCCGCGCCGGAGCTTTCGATCCAAGTGGCCAGCGGATTCCCCGGCACGCACGAACCGTTTTCCTCCATGGTCAGGAAAACCAGGCCCGCCGTCGCCGTCACCGGTACCTATTTTTCAACCCGATCCCTTTACCCGGTGGGAGATATCGTCGTTGGGGGGAAAACCCTCTACGAAGGCATGATGGGGACCGTGCTGGCTCTTGATGAGAAAAACAAGATCGTCTTTAAGCGGGTGGAATGGGGGCGCCATCAGGACTGGACGGGATTCAAGACCGTTCTCGGCAGCGGCCCGACCCTGGTCCACGATGGCAAATTGGACGTGAATCCGAAAGATGAGGGCTTCCGGGATCCCCACGTCCTCGGATGCACCGCCCGAATCGGAATCGGCGTCACCAGGGCGAATAAACTTCTGCTGGCGGCCACCGCCAATATTCTCTCCCTCCCGGCCTGGGGCGAAGTCATGAGACGCCTGGGATGCGTTGAGGCCATGAACCTGGACGCCGGGGCTTCCATGGCTTTTTATTACAGGGGAAAGTACCTTTTTCAGCCCTCCAGGAAACTGACCAACATCATTCTTGCTTACGACGCGGCCAAGCCAACCGCCGCCCTGGTTCCCAAAAATACGGCGACCGGGAAAGCCGGAAGCAAAACTTCCGGTAGCAAAAAAGTCGCCACGGAAAAACCAGCCATTGGAGCAGCCAAAGCCGGGAAGATCGCGGCGATCTCTCCAAAAGCACAGGCCCAGGTCCAGGTCCCACCCGGAGGAGCCGCGTCGGGAGGAGAGATTTCATCCCAGCCGGAGATACCCCCCGGCTGGGAACAACTCCTGGCCGAGGGACGAGACCTGTCGGAACAGGGCCGGTACGATGAAGCCATTGAGAAATTCCAGGCGGCCAGGGACCTGGACAAATCCAATACCGGGATCCTGATCGCCCTCGGGGATGCCTTTGGCGCCGCCGGCGATCTTAAAAATGCCGCCCATGCTTTCCTGGAGGCCGCCGACTGCTCCCTGCAGAGGAAGGCATCCGACCAGACGGTGTCCCTGTACAACAAAGCCCTTGAATATGACCAGGATCTGGCTGCGGCCCATGCCGGCCTCGCCCTGGCATACTCGGACATGGGAGACCAGGATCGGGCATCCGAGGAAAAAAAGCTGGCCTCCGCAGCCGAATTCAAGCAGGTCGTGCTGGCCGGCGGCCAGGAAAACGGCGAAAATCTGGAGGGGCTCCCAAAGGCAGCCGCGGGATTCTCCGGAAGAATAGAGGTTAACCGCTATATCGTGGATGGCCTCGGGTTTTCCTTCTCCATCCCTGAAAACTGGACACTGGCGGAAGAGAGCGAAAAACTGGCCCTGAACATAACCAATCCGGAGGCCTCGGCCCTGCTCTCAATCCAGGCGGTTCCATTGAAAGGAAACCCGACCCCGCAGGAATTCGAGTCCGAGTTCACCTCCGGCACCTTCATGAAATTCGTGCTCGGCGTTGAGACCACCATGGCGGGCCTGCCCTCCTACGACGCCATGTATGAAAAGATTTCCATGGGACGCTGCTACGGAATAAGATCCAGATATTTCATACGGGGAGAGTGGGCCTACATCATCAGCCTGACAACCTATGCGGAGACCTACTCCAGTTTCACTCCATACTTCAACAACCTCGTCCAGAGCTTCGAATTTCTGAACCAGCCCTGATAAAGGGCGCAAAATCAGCAGAATAACTTCCACAAGGAGATTTACTTTTCGCTGGAGAAATGCCATGAACTTTATTTCTTTCATCCAGGAGGGCGATTTCACATGCCTCACAAAAACGAACATTTTCCCGTTATTCGCAAAAGGGACGGCCGTCTGGTCAAATTTGATCAGGCCAAGATCACCCAGGCCATACAGAAATCTTTCTTCGCTACCGGAGTGGACGACCCGAAACTGGCCGAAAATCTCTCAAATAAGGTCCTCGCGGACATGGAGGCCTCTCTCGTTGGCACCGTCCCGCAGGTTGAGGAAATCCAGGACATCGTGGAGCGGGCGCTCATAAAAGAAGACCAGGTGGATACGGCCAAGGCCTTCATTCTGTATCGAGCCAAGAGAACGAGTATCCGGGATGGTCGCTCTGAGCTCATGGATACCGTGGAGGAAATCCTCCGGGAGACACCCCGGGAATACAAGTACGTCTTTAATTCCCCAAGCGCCAAGATGCTCAAGATAGCCTCGGCGGCCAGCCAGAACTTCTACCTGAGCCGCCTCATCCCGGCCCATTACTCCGAGGCTCACCGGCGGGGAGATTGCCATATCCACGACCTGGATTATTACGGCAAAACAGTCCACTCTATGCAGATCCCTCTTTTGAAACTCCTTGAGAACGGCTTCTGCGCCGGCTATGGCTTCATGCGCCCCCCGAAAAGAATGGCGACGGCGGCGGCCCAGGCGGCCATCATCCTCCAGGGATGCCAGAACGACATGACCGGCGGCCAGTCTTTTCCCGCTTTTGACCGGGATCTGGCCCGCTTTGCCGAGGACCACTTCAGCGACGGCGAAGAGGCCACCTTTCAGGCCATGGAGGGCCTTATCTATAATTTAAACTCGATGTACTCCCGGGTCGGGGCCCAGGTGCCCTTCAGCTCCCTCAATCTCGGCGCCGACACTTCCCCCTGGGGGCGGTCGATCACCAAGGCGGTCCTCATGGCCATGCAAAAAGGACTAGGAAGGGGTGAAACTCCCCTTTTCCCCCAAGTCATCTTCCGCCTCAAAGAGGGGATCAACCTGAATGCCTCCGATCCCAACTATGACCTCTTTCAGATGGCACTAGCCGTCTCTTCGCGCCGGATGAACCCCACCTTCAGCTTTATGGACGCCGCTCTAAACGCGGAGGCCGGATCAGAAGTCTCTTACTTCGGGTCCGGAGCAAGAATAGCCGAAAACCGCTGCGGCGATGCCTCCGGCTCCGGGAGGGGAGAGATCGCCCTGATCACCATCAACCTGCCCCGCGCCGCTCTCAAAGTCGTCCACAAAAGAAAAAGTTACCTTCTCTCTTCCTTCATGAAAGAGCTGGAACGGATTGTCTCCCTCACCGGCAAGCAGCTCATGCACCGCTTTGAAATTCTCTCCCACCTGAAAGCCCAGGAATTACCGTTCCTGATGGGCGAAAAACTCTACCTGGGCTCAGACCACCTGGAGCCCGAGAGCGATATCGCCGACGCCATCAAGAACGGCATTTTATCCATCGGATTCATCGGCCTGGCCGAGACCCTCATTCTCCTCACGGGCAAGCACCACGGGGAGGATGAAAAAGCCCGGAGCCTGGGCCTTGAGATCGTCAGTTTTCTTAAAGACGCGGTCGGGAAAGCCGCCGACAAGCACGCCGCCAACATCGTCTTATCGGCATCGACGGCAGAGAACGCCGGAGGGAGATTTCCTCTTCTGGACCGCCATGAATTCGGGGTCATCCCGCGGGTCACCGATAAGATCTACTACAACGGAAGCTTTCAGATCCCGGGAAATCACCCGATTACAGTCGAGGAAAAACTGGGCGTCGAGGGAGCCTACCACCGCCTCTGCCCCGGCGGACACTTCAGCTTCGTTGAACTTGCCGGCCCGGGAGAAGACGTCTCCAAATTGGAAGGAATCATACGGACGATGAAGGCCTCCGGCATCGGCTACGGCGGATTCAGCTTCCCACTTGAAGAATGCCTGCAATGCGGATCGAGCGATATCAGGGATAAAAAATGCGTTCCCTGCGGTTCGCCCCGCCGTCATGCCCTGCGGCGGGCCACGGCTTTTCTGGCCCCGCTGGACTATTTCAACGACGCCATGAAGGAATCCATAGCGCAGAGGATACCCCAGACTCCGTAAAGACCGGAATCTTTAGGAAATGTCAGTCAAAAAAAGAACCCCTCCCGCAAGAGGGGTTCTTTAATAAGTAAACGAAAAACCTGGTCTTTAAGCCGGGTTGGTCGAAGGAGCCGTATTTTTAGGAAGTTCCGGCTGGGGCGCGAAATTTGCCTGCTGCACAAAGGCCGTCTGAGCCTTGGCGGCTTTTTTACCGGCAAAGTAAACGCCGAGCCCGCTGGAGGCGCCCATGACCAGCCCGCCGACGACCGAACCGACGGGGCCGAAAATGGCCCCGATGGAGGCGCCGGTGATGGCCCCGGCCACGGCGGCCAGAGCTCCCTTCTTGGCGGGAGAGAGAGTCTCGGGTTTCACGATCGGTTTTATTTTCTGGTAAAGCTTTTCGCTGGCGCTTTCAACGACGTTTCTCTGGATCTGGTTCATGACGGGACCAGCGGCAGCACCTATGCCCCCGGTGATCGCGCCCTTGACGGCCCCTATGGCGGCTCCAATCGGTCCTCCGATGGCCCCCATGGCGGCCCCAATGCCTGCTCCGGCGAGGGCTCCCAGTACCACTCGCCCCTTGGCGCTGACGGCTTTGGCCCCGATTCCGCCGGCAACGGCGCCGGCCAGAGCTCCGGGCCCTCCGATGAGGGCTCCGGCCAGGGTTCCACCGTAAACACCGTCGCGGGTGATGGCTCTCCTGCTTCCGGAAAGGGTTCCGGCGGCGCCCGCCAGGCCTCCGACGACGGCTCCGACCAGCATTCCCGCCGGTCCGGCAACAATTCCGGCGATGGCGGCTCCGGTTGCGGCTCCGGTTGCGGCTCCGGCCAGGATGGCCTTGGAGAAGGAGCCGGTCTTTTCACCGACCTTCACGCCTACGACGCCCCCGGTGATTCCACCGGCCAGGCCGACAACTCCGCCGGAGACAAAGCCGCTGATTCCTCCGCCCAGGGCCGCGCTGATCGGGGATGAAATCGCGGAATTCCCGGTGGTTTCGGGCCTGGGTGAGGCCAGATCCCGGATTTTACGGCCTATATTCTTAAGTTTGTCTCCCAGGCCGTGCTCGCTCTTTTCAACCGTATCCACCGGCATCGGCGCAGTTTCGGCAGACTTGAGCAGAGGCAGGTTCGCGGCGCCTGTCTGGGCCGGCGTGTTTATTACTTCAGGACGGATTCCGGAGACATCCATGAGGTCCTCCTTATTTCCTTAAGAGCTTGGCTATGCAGCCCACGGCGACCCCGCCGATGGCTCCAGCGATACCGAAAATGGCGGCCAGACCCAGGGCCGCTCCGGCCGCGCCGTAGCGCTGGCTGGTGATGGTCTTTTCAACGTCGTGCATCTGGGGGGCTCCATCCGCTTTCAGGACGGGGGCATCCCGGATTACCGAATCCCCGTTGGCGACCTGTCCGTGGGAGTCGAACTCCACGTGGTCGCCCCAGCCGTAGCCGAACCACCAGGAATTTGGAGCATAGTAATCGCGTGGAATCTTGCCCAGGTCCTTGCTCACCAGGTCCGGTTCCTGCCATTTCAGGGTGGCGGCCTGCGAGTTGACCTTTTCTACTTCGGCTGATTTCAGTCCGACAAAGGTTCCAATGCCGGCTCCAATCAGGCCGCCTCCGATGGCGGCTTTGACGGTGAAATCGCTGTCGTCTCCTCCTTCAGGGCCTGCCTTCTGGGTGCCGGTGATGTTTCCGGACACGAAGTTTTTGATCTTGTCCATCATTCCGGGCTTTGATTTTACGAACTCGTCGGACGAGGCCGGAACTTTCTCCTCTTTATTCTTCGCCGGTGACTTGGCTTTCTCAGAAGCGGCGAAGGTCTCAACCGGGGTCTGAATTCTGTTTATCTCTGTCATGATTATCGGCCTCCTTCCGTTATTTACCCTTGACTGCTTTATTGATGACGCTGACTACCAGGCCTATCCCGGCTCCAATGGCGGATCCGCCCACGAGTCCGACCAGTGCCCCGGTAATGGGGTTGAGCCAGCTCGAGTGCTTGTATTCCGGGGTCTGGTAGGAGCCGACTTTTTTCTCGTCTATATCCGGAGAGAAGCGGTGCCAGTAGCCGTCAACTTCCCAGCGATCGTTGTAGATGGGCTCCTGGCGTTCCGAGTAGATGGGATTGTTGTTATCGTCATAGCCCACCTGTTCCCTCACTGTTTCATAGCCCACCAGATCATGTTCGTAATGGCCGTCTTCATATACGTGGTGATCGTAGCCGGTCAGCTTCGGATCGTTTATATCGCGAGTCTTCCACTCTATTTGTGCGGTGTCGTTCTTGGCCTCCTGGTAACCGGCATAGGCCCCTACGGCCGTTCCCACGGCGCCGCCGATACCGGCTCCGGCGCCCACGATGAGGCCGGTCTTGTCTTCGTAATCGGAAACCGAACGGGAATGTCCGTCCGCCTCCCCGGTCACGTTGGACTTGACCCACAGCTTGGCCTTGTCCATGATGCCGGGCTTTTCCTTTTTGCCTCCAAGGAGGGCCAGGTCGGCCGGAGCATCCTCCTTATCCTTGTGGATGGGAGAATGTTTCGTTGCTTTAGAAAACTCCCTGGTTTCCGGTGCCGTGCCGCCGATTTTCATGTCCGTCAACGCAATCACCTCTTCATTAATCATTATAAGCCCGTAATCACTGTACAATAATCATTGTAACAGGCGGGCGGGATAGTGTAAAGGGAGAAATGTTACCAAATTGTTAAAATTTCAACGCCGAGGGGTACTCTCTCAGGAATTTTTCTCCTTCTTCACTCCGCCAGAAGGCGTCCACCAATGTCCAAAGTCCGCCTGAGACGAGAGAATGACCGCCCAGGATGACGGGAATGGGGGCTTCGGCGGCCGCCCAGGTCAGAATTTTCACGTCCTGATCTTCGATCCGATCCCAGAGCCCCAGGTCGGAATAGTACCTGTCAGAGGTGGAAACCCTTTTTTTGAGGTGGGCAAAGAGAACCCGCGTATCCAGAATGGCCGCGTGACAGAACTGCCCCAGCCGCTCCATGAATTTCTGGGGCCCGATATCCTGCATGAAAGAGCCCATCATAGAGAATACCTCGTTGCGCTCCACCCGCCCCCGGGATTTCATGGAGCGTTCCTCCGACAGGATCCTGAAACGACAGAGGGTGCTCTGGTCCAGGTAGGAAAAGAGGGAGGAGCCGATTCTTCCGAATAGAAGGATCTCAGCCTCTCTTCTGGGGATGAGCTGCTGGATGGCCTGAAATTTCCCGGTTACAAGGTTGAATTTGCAAATCTCCTCCTTCGTTCGGGGGCCGATGTCAGGGTGAAGGGAGAGAATGTGGATGTCGGTCGGGGTATCAATGTCCATGAGGGTCTGTGACGAGGGTGAAAGGGGCAGGCGTTCCATCCCGCATCCGCTCCTCAGGGCCATGGCCAGGCCGTTGTCCGAGGGGGGGAGGGGAATGGAAAGCAGGTTCTGGGCCGAAGTAAAGGCCACGAAATCCGAGGAAAAAAGGTTGTTGGTGACAAAGGCCGCGTCCCGCACCGCCAGGGATTCCACGATGCGCTTTATTTCCCGCCTGGGCAGGAGGGGCGCCGCCCCGCCTCCCAGGTAGAAGACGTTCGTCAGGCGGTGGTGGCGGATGATATCCGCCAGAAAATTTCCGAAGTGCAGCGTCTCGCTCTGGGGATAAAGTTCCGCTTCGATTCCGGCTTTTCTGGCGGATGAGGCCAAATTCGGGTCGGTGGTGTAGAGAAGACGCCGGGCGATTCCCGGCACGTCGGCTGATTTCTGTATGTTATCCAGGACGTTCGCCTGACGGATCTTCCGGACAAATTCCAGCACCGGATCGTTCGAGGCTGGAAATCCCTCGATTACGAGAAAAGTGAAAGGAGCTTTATTCACGCGGAAGATCTCCTGTAACAAAAAAAGCCACGGATGAACCCGCAGCTTTTATAAGCCGGGTTTTAATCTTCTCTCTCAGGCTCGATGAGGCCGTAGTCGTTCTTTCTCTTGTAGATCACGTTGAGCTGATTGGTGTCGCCGCGATAAAAAAGAAGAAAGCTGTTGCCCATGGCCTCCATTTCTTTGATGGCGGCCTCCACCGTCATGGGCTTGGCAGCCGTCATCCTTACCCTTATGACCCGGGGTTCCCTGGAATATTCCTCGAGCAGATCCTCCCGACCCCGGATTTTTTCCCCGTGGCCGATTATCTTGTCCAGGACATCCGGGGAGGTTCGGATTGACTCGTATTTGGCGCCGGAAGTTTTTTCCTTCTGACGTTTGACCTGGCGCTCCATTTTTTCGAGCACCTGGTCGATGGAAGAGTACATGTCGTTGGTCCGTTCCTCACCGCGGAGAACCACGCCGCCGGCATGGACCTTGACGTCCACGATGTGCCAGTTGCGCTCCGTGCTCAAGGTTACGTCGGCTGATATAATCGAGTCAAGGTACTTGGACATTTTCCCGACTTTTTCCTCGGCATACTCTTTGAGCGCCTCCGTGATTTCCACGTTCTTACCTTTTACTGTAATTTGCATCGTGCTCTTCACCTCATCTTGGGGATTCTAGTTTGACGTATTTTTGTATTCCTTCATTACCTTTACTACATAATGTTGGGTCTCCCAGATGCCGGGGATCCCGCCTGAGCGGCTGACACAGCCGGGTCCGGCATTATAAGCTGCGATGGCGACTTCGAGCGTGCTGAAGCGGTCGAGGAGATATTTGAGATACTTGGTGCCCCCCTTGATGTTTTGATCGGGATCAAAGGGATCGCGCACGCCGAGGTACGAGGCGGTTCCGGGCATGAGCTGCATCAAACCCATGGCGCCGCTGCAGGAGACAGCCTGCGGGTGGAAGTTTGATTCGACCTTGACTATGGCCCGGATCAGAAGGGGATCCACGCCGTAGCGGGTAGCATGCCGGTAGATGATTGGAGCCAGGTCTATGGTCATGGTGTTTAACCTGTAACCGCCGCGGGAGGCCAGGGATCTCCTTCCTTTGGAGGAAGGAGAGACGGCGAATTCCGAAAGAGACGGCTTCGCGGCCACGCGGACTATGATCGGTTCCAAGGCTCCCCGCTTCAGCACGGCTTTTTTGATCTCAGGCTCCGCCCGCTTTGCCGGGGGCGGCCCTTCGGGCGCAAGAGTGTGCCTTTCCAGCAATGCGTCTTTGAGCGGGAGTTCTTCACCTTCCATGAGTGCTCCTGAATTGGAGGGACCCGTCTCTCCGAGGGATTCCAGAGCCGAATCCGGGTTGTCCGGGAAGGGAAGCGGCGATGAGCCGGCATGGGCCAACGGGCAAATACTGCACACCAGGGCTATAAGCACGGCCAGGCCAATAATAAGCTTTCTAGGCAAAAGACACCCCTTTCTTTCCTGAAAGGTAATTCTCCCAGCTTTTCCCGATCTCCTTTTTTACCCCCTCCTTTTTTTTAAAACAGCGCAAAATCAACGAGAAATCACACTAAAAAGAAAGCCAACCTGACAAATCCTGCTTTTTTACGCATGACCGGGCCGGCGCGAACAGGCGGCGCGGCCTCGCCCCCTTTACAAAGGCTCCATTTGCGCTGATAATCAACACAGTATGATATTATGATATAAGGAGGAGAATAACATGTCAAAGGATCTGACGGTAATTCTGGATGACCGCCCGGGCTCACTGGCGAAGATGGGCGAGGCCCTCGGCAGGGCCGGAGTCAACATCGACGGCGTATGCGGAGTGACGGTCGGGGGCAAGGGGGAGATTCACATCCTCGTCGAAGATGCCGCCAAGGCACGCCGGGTTCTGGAAGCAGAACACATCCAGGTCTCCGGGGAGCGCGAAGCGCTGGTACTGGACGCAGAGGACCGCCCTGGGGTTTTGGGAAACATCACGCGCAGAATGGCGGACGCCGGAGTAAACATCCAGCTGGCCTACATG
This sequence comes from bacterium, assembly GCA_043798715.1. Lineage (GTDB taxonomy): Bacteria > Vulcanimicrobiota > JAZDOK01 > JAZDOK01 > JAZDOK01 > JAZDOK01. Next base: position 8,088 of record JAZDOK010000087.1, on the reverse strand, counting down.
GCGACATCCACCAGGCTGGTGTTTGGGGTCGACGACCTGAAAAAAGCGCGGACCGCCGTTTAACCAAAGAAACCGGCGCGGCTCTTTAAGCCCAATATTCTGGACAAGCCGAAACAGTGTCTTCCGCATCAGCGTTGGTCTGTTCCTTATTGCCAATCGACTGGATAAACGCCGGCAGGAAGGTCGTTAAACGGCAGTCTTGAAGTCGGCTCATCCCTGAAAAGTCCGGGAAGAAACGACATGCAAAGGGAGCCTGTAAGAAAATGAACGTCATCCAGGGGCTGTCCCCACTTTCGCAGATCACCCTGTACGCGCTGTTGGCTTCGATGGGCCTTTTGGCCCTGCTCGTCGGGATCTGGCAGATCATGGTCCTCATGGGCAAAGCCATGAAAAATCCCGATGGGTCGGCGGATGACTGGCACGAACAGAAGGTTTTTTACGGCATGGCTTTTGCCGATATCTTTCTCGCCTGTCCTGCCATCCTCATTGGAATTGTCATGGTGTTTGCTGCTCCCCGCTGGGGATTCTACCTTCTTTTTTCAGCCAGTTTTTGGTTTGTGTGGGCCAACACCATGACGACGGTCAACAGCCTGCGGTTCGAGAGGCCGAAAATCAGCCTGAACTGGTTTGTCACTTTTCCCTTTGGGGTGCTTGTGGGCCTGGCCTACGTTGTCTGGACAGTGGTCCACTTTGACGCCATCTATTTCCAGTGAGTTTATATCAGGAGGATGATATGCACCTGGTATGGGGAATCATTCTTGTTCTCTTCACCTTGATTCTCTGCTGGCTGGGGCAGGGCATGGCGGTGTTTTCGCCAAAGCTGGCTGTGCGGCTGGGTTTGAGCGAAGCTGAAACCGACTTGGATCCGGCGTTTTTCGCGGATAGCCGGGGCGAGGCGATCTGGGACGTCCTGAGCATCTGGACCCTGCCGGCGGCAGGCATCCTCCTGCTGTGCAACAACCCCCTGTGGGCTTACTTCGGGCTGGTCGGCGGCGGTGTCTATCTCTACTTTGCCGGGCGGGGGATTTGTGTTCGCCTGGCCATGCAGCGCCGCGGGATTCGCATCGGGAAGCCGGGAACTGTAAAACTCAGCTATGCCTTCCTGATTCTCTGGGGGCTGATAGCGGTGGTCACAATTGTTCTGGCAATTGCCGCGCTGCCTATCTAGGGTCAGGCGCGGAAACCGGCATCAACAAAGCTCTATCTCGTAATAAGAAATAATTAAGGCCTGACCCTGATTTTTCAACGGTCGCTTGTGGAAAGATTGGGTGTCTGCTATAATTAAGCCGAGGGGGTGAAAGGTTTCGACGGACTGCGCTTTCGCAGAGACAGCAAGCCGAGTTGCCGCCAGGATCGTAAAAAGGGCGGAAGGCTATAAAAGCCAACCACGAACTCGCACTGGCTGCTTAGTTAACAGCCACGTCCTCTCTTCCGTGCCGGCAGGGAGGAAAAGGGCGTCAGAAATGCCGGCTACCGAAGCCGCGGACTCCTTGCGGTCATAGGGAAATTCAAGGGAGTTGAGGTCCAAGCATCCCGTCGGGAGGAGGCGAAGGGCCTAAGATAAAAAGTTCCGACTAAGCTTGTAGCCGGTTTCTGCAGGAGACTTTTCGGACGCGGGTTCGATTCCCGCCACCTCCACCAACATATGATAAAATCCCTTACGGGAACGGCGGGAACGGGGACATAATACTATTTCCCCAGGCAGGGGAAGCCGTGTTTCCCCTAACTGTCCATGGAACTTTTTTTCCCGCTTTCCTCTCCTGGCTTATGGCTGTTTTGCGCGGCAGTTTTGTTTTGAAATTGCATTTTCAGCATCTGCGCGTTGAAGCTCATGGGCGCATGAGAAGATACTGAAGGCGGCGCCGCGGAGGCGGCCTCGGCCTGGGAGATGGGCCTTTTGCATTTCGGGCAGATGCTGTTTTTTTTCTTCCGGTAACTCTCCGGATCATCAGGCAGTATGTGCCCGCAATGGGGGCAGGCGGCTTTTTTGAGTGGATGAATTCGTCCGATTTCAGTCATGGGGCGCGTCGAACCTTTTCTTGGAAGCTGAACTGCTCCCGGTATTTTTTGGAGGCTTTCCGGTTAAACCGGTCTTTCACCAAGTTATCGATTTTTTATAGATACCGACCACATTCAAGATTCTTAAGCGGGGGCGGTGGTTCCTGCCGCTCTCCCACGGCCCGCCCGGATAGCCTATTGCCAGTGGGAGAGGCGGCGGAAGGCTTCCAGCTTCTCGGAATGACCGACCTTGGCAGCCTTGAGGGCTTTTGAGAGTATTTCTATGGAGCGGTCGTATTCCCCCCGGTTGACCGGGTAGGGGTAGCCGTCCTTTCCGCCGTGGAGGGGGAGATTGGCCATTCCGGTTCTCATTAAATCCGTCTCTCTTTTCCCAAAAGCTGCCTTAAGCGAGCGACTGGACAGCCTCCTCCAGGCCCGCGAAGACGGAGAAATACTGGCTCATCCCCACGATGTCGATCACCTTTTTCACCTGTGGAGTGGGAGCGGCGAAGACGAGCTTTCCTTCGCATGCCTTCAGATTTCTGCCGGCGATAAAGAATACCCGGATTCCCGAACTGCTCAGGTAATCCAGAGCGCGGCAGTCTATGACAATCCTGCTGTTTCCCTCCTGGATGAAGTTTAGAATTTTTTCCTGGAGAGCCGGGGAGGTGATGGAGTCCAGTTTCCCCCGCAGGGCCAGGATGAGAACATTATTTTTCCGAAGATCCGTTATGTCCATGGGTAGCATCCTTTCTCGTTGCGCCGCCTCAGGCGTGGTCAGTGCTCATAATGCAGTGCCAGCACAGTCGTCTCCCCCTGTCTTTCAAAGGCGGCGGTGTCGGCATGCAGCCGGATCAGGAACCCGGCCAGTTTTAACGAGGCGCTCTCATCCTCCAGGATCTCCTCCCTGGATGGGCTGAAATCCGGCAATTCAAACTGGCTCCCTGTATAGGCAATACGAACGTCCAGGTTGAATTCGTCGAAGGAGACGTCCATTGTTACGGCCGGCGCGCCGAGCCTGAGCTGGGCGGCCGCCTCCATGAAGTCGGTCATGGCGGCGGTGGCGTTGGCGACGACCTCTTTTCGGGCGCCCCAGAGGCTCCCCTGAGTCTCCATGAAGGTAAAGATCTCCTGGGCGGAGGAGACCCCGGCGACAAGTTCCAGCCGTTTTTTCCTGGCGATACCAAGGCGGAAGAAGAGGTTGAGCAGGATGGCGCAGACGGCGGCCAGGGACATGGAGGAGCTGAAGAGCGGCCTGATTCCAGGGGGCAGGTTATGGTAGAGAGCGGGATCGAAGAGGGCGCTCAAGCCGAAAATAAGCGAGAGGCCGATGACAAAGGTCTTCCTGGTGTCCAGCATCCTCGAGGTGAGAATCTGGATGCCGGCCACCATCATGAAGCAGGCGGAGAAGATGAGGGAGGCGCCCATGAGCGGCGTCGGCATGATGACGAACAGGGCGGAGAACTTGGGGAGGAAGGCGAGGGCGATGAGGATGCCTCCCGTGCAGTAGGCGATGCGGCGGCTGGTGGCGCCGGTGGCGATGGAGAGGCCGATGTTGCTCGAAGAGACGGACTGCCCGAGGGCTCCCACGATGCCGGAGGCGATGTTGCAGATTCCGCAGGTCAGGATTCCCCGGCTGATGGATGCCATGTCGGGTCGTTTCCAATCCAGATCGTTTATTTTCTGGCAGGTGGTAAGATCGCCCATGGTTTTGAGGGCCGAGGAGAGGCTGGCTATGACAAAAGGAAGGAGGAAGGCCAGGTCGAAGGAGAGACCGAACTTTGCGAACTGCGGCAGCCTGAAGAGGGGTTCGTCGAGAAACTTCCGGATGTCCTCATGGGTGAGTATGCCGATTGCCAGGGCGGCGGCGTACCCGATGAAAATGCCGATCAGGAAGGAATACAGGCGAATCTTTCCCCGACCCCAGGTATTGCAGGCGATGATGGCAAAGAGGGTGAAGAGGCCCAGGAGGAGGGGGAGGGCGGAGGGAGCCGGATGTAGCTTGTCCACGCCCATGAGCTTTGGGACTGCCAGGGAGATAAGTTCGATGCCGATCATGAGGATGACGGTGCCGGTGACTTCGGTGGGGAAAAAGGCGCGCATTTTCCGGATCAAGCCGGAGAAGAGGGATTCGAAGATTCCCCCGATGGCCGTCATACCGAAGATGAGAGAGAGGCCGCCGCTCTTTCCGGCCAGTAAGGAGGCCGGAATGAATGCCGGTCCGTTTAGGGATGGACAGAGGTAACCGGAGCCGATGAAGCGGGTGTTTAAGGCCTGCAGGGCCGTTCCCAGGCCCGTAGCGATCATGGCCATGCAGATGAGATTCTGGGCGTCCTCCTGAGAACCCCCGAGTTCATTGATAATGATGACGGGGAAGATAAAAGCAACCGAGAGGACAAAGAGCTGTTGGAGTCCCAGGAGCAACGAGGTTCCCCAGGGAGGGCGGTCCTCGACGCCGTAGATCAGGTTTGCCGGTTTTCTGAGCATTGGTTCTCCTTATGACCGGCGTGCCGGCAAATGGCTGGCCGGGATTTCCAGGAGTTATTTCAATGCCGGGAAAGAACTTCCTCTGTTCCGACAAGGCCTGGACCGGATTTTGTCAAGGGAGCAGAGTATGTCCGGGATTATGTGATCCGGCTCCTGTTCAACGATGGGGCTGAGGGGGGAAATTACCTCATTCTCTCCGGTAGGCTTTCAGGAGGGCCTTCGGAGCTCTGGACCGGCTGGAGGTGGCAACAAGGACGGCGATGGTCAGAAGGTAAGGCAGCATCATTAAATATTGATAAGGGATTCCTGCTCCGTACTGCTGGAGTCGAAGCTGGAAGGCGTCCACCAAGGCGAAGAGGAGGGCTCCCCATAGGATTTTAACCGGGGCCCAGTTGCCGAAAACCACGATGGCGATACAGATAAATCCCCGGCCGCCGATGATACCCGGAATAAACATGTTAAACTGGGCTATGGCCAGGAAGGCGCCTCCCAGGCCCGCCAGTCCCCCGGCGATTAGAAGAGCCAGGTAGCGTGTCCGGAAGACATTTACGCCCAGGGTATCGGCGGAGCCGGGTTGTTCACCAACAGCTCTCACCGAGAGGCCGAAGGAAGTACGGTAGAGCACAAAGGCTGCGATCGGGACCAGCAGAAAAGCCAGGTAAGTCAGGAGGGATTGCTCAAATAAAACAGGCCCGAGAAAGGGGATTTTTGACAGGCCGGGGATGGTGAGCACGGGGAGCGGCGAGATGTGCGGTGGTACTGAAGGCGCCCCCACGCTCTGTCGGTAGATAAACATGGAAAGGCCCGCGGCCAGCGTTGTGATGCCGAGACCCGAGACGTGCTGACTGGCCCCAATGGTGACGGTCAGAAAACCAAGGAGGATGGCCAGCAGGAGGCCGGTCAGAATCGCGGCCAGGAGGCCCAGTAGCAGGCTCCCCCCCCGGTGGACGGTCAGGAAGGCCGCCAGCGCCCCCAGGAGCATCATCCCCTCGATTCCCAGGTTAAGAACTCCGGCCCGCTCGGCGAACATCTCCCCCAGCGCTCCCAGAAGAAGTGGTGTCGCCATGCGGACGGCCGCCGCCAGGAGTCCCGTAATAAATCCGATGGTGAGCATATCGCTGAGCATGTTTATTTCTCCACCCTAACACGGTATTCGGCCAGGAAGAAGAGGGCCAGGGCCGAAAGCAGGGCCAGGCCCTGGATGACATCTCCGATATACGAGGGTATTCCCACGAAACGGCTCATGGCGTCGGCCCCGGTGACTACGGTCGCGACGAATAGGGCCGAAAAAACGGCTCCCAATGGATTTAGGGCTCCCAGGGTGGCCACGACGATTCCGGAATATCCATAGCCCGGGGAGAGCTTTTCAATGAGATGGTGGTGGAGGCCCAGGAGTTCCCCGGCCCCGGCCAAGCCTGCCAGGGAACCGCTCAGGAGGGCGGTCAGAAGAAAAGTCCGCCTGATATCGATCCCGGCGAAGCGGGCGGCTTTTTCACCGGCCCCGACGGCGCCTATCTCAAAGCCCAACACGGTTTTCCCGATTAAAAACCAGATAAACAGGGCCGCTATCAGCGCCAGGAGCACTCCAAGGTGAATCCGCGAGTGGGTCAGTAGCACGGGAAACCAGAAGGACTCGGGCAGTTCCGCCGATTGAGGCCAATTGGTGACTTTATCACGCCAGGGGCCGGTCACCATGGCGCCCACAAAGAGAATAAAGACATAATTGAGAAGAAGGGTCGAGACGACGTCATCCACCCGGAAGCGCGTTTTCAGCCAGGCGGGAAAGAGCGCCCAGAGCCCGCCCAGGATCATGGCGCCCAGGATAGCCAGGGGAATGGCCAGGGGCGCCGGGAGGCTCCCTTGGTGCAAACCAAGGAAGGTGGCCGCCAGGGCCCCTGCGTAAAGCTGTCCCTCGGCCCCGATGTTCCAGAACCTGGCCCGGAAGGCCACCGCCACCGCCAGGCCCGTGAGTAGGAGGGGCGCTGCCTTGACCAGCGTCTCGGAGAGGCCCAGCCAATTTCCCAGGGAGGAGCGGAACATCTCCAGATAGGCCTCAAGGGGGCTGGCCCCGGCCCAGAGGATGAGGGAAGAGCTGAGGAGCAGGGAGATAAGGACGGCGGCCAAAGCCAGGACGCCCTTCAACCAGGCCGGGGTGTTTTTCCTTTTCTCAAAGTTAAGGCGCATCTTCCGCCTTTCCGCGAGCCGGACATATTCCCGCCATCAAGAGTCCGAGTTTTTGAAGAGACGCATCTTTGCGATCCACGTCTCCGATGATCTTTCCTTCGTAGAGGACGAGGATTCGATTCGAGAGACTCAGGAGTTCATCGAGGTCCTCCGAGACAAGGAGGATGGCGGATCCGGCCTGGGCGGCCCGGAGAAAGGCCTGGTGTACGAAGTCGGCTCCTCCCGCGTCCAGTCCCCGGGTCGGCTGTTCGGCCAGGATGAGGGGAGGGGAGCCCGCCAGTTCCCTGGCCAGGACCACTTTCTGGATATTGCCGCCAGAGAGGGATCCGACCGGCGCCTGGATTGAGGCGGCTTTGATCTGAAATTCGGCCATCCGGCCTGCGGCAGTCTTAAAGCAGGCCTGGTGGGAAACAAGGCCGTTCCGGGAACAGGGCGGCTCCCGGCGGCGCTCGATGACCAGGTTTTCCCAGACGGACAGGTCCGGGATGGTCCCCACCCCGAGGCGATCTTCCGGGATTCGGGCGATGTTCATCCCGATAAGTTCAGCCGGAGCGGAGTCCGTCACGTCCTTCCCGTTAATAAACACCCTTCCGGCGGAGGCGGGCAGCAGCCCGAAGAGCTTGTCCATCATCTCCTTCTGTCCGTTTCCGGATACAGAGGCCACTCCCACGATTTCCCCCTGCCTGACGGTGAAACTTAGATCACTTAAAGCCGGCCTTCCGGTTTCCCCCGGGACTGTAAGGTTTTGAACATTAAGGACCGCCTGCTCTTCAGGCTTCCGCCTTTCCGGAAAACTTTTAATGAGGGATCTTCCCATCATGAGGGCCGCCAGGGATTCTTCCGTCGCTTCCGCCCTGGAGATATCGGAGACTTTTCTGCCCTGCCGGAGAACTACGATGCGGTCGGAGACCGCCAGGACTTCTTTCAGCTTGTGCGAGATGAAGACGATACTCTTTCCTTCATCCCGGAGGCGTCTTAAGGAAACAAAAAGTTTTTCGGATTCTTGCGGGGTCAGGACCGCGGTCGGTTCGTCCAGGATCAGGATTTCAGCTCTCCGGTAGAGGGCCTTCAATATTTCCACCCGCTGCTGTTCCCCGACCGAGAGATTAGAGACGAGGACGTCGGGGTTTATTTTCAGGTAGTCGACCAGGCAGAATTTTGCAATTTCTTTTTTAGACTGAGCAAGATCCAGAAGAAATCCGTACTTCGCCGGGAGGCCCAGGATGACGTTCTCGGCCACTGTCAGGTTCGGGGCCAGCTCAAAGTGCTGATGAACCATGCCGATTCTTTTTTTAATGGCCTCGGCGGGGGAGGTGATGGCCGTCTCCATACCGCGGATAAAAACTTTGCCCAAGTCCGGGCTGAGGAGTCCATAGAGAAGCTTCATGAGGGTCGTCTTGCCGGCGCCGTTTTCCCCGA
>JAZDOK010000077.1:0-48388 GCA_043798715.1 bacterium | reverse complement strand
GCGTAAAATCTTTTGGAAGACCGTAGAGGCGGCCCTGCCAGCGGAAAGCCTCGACCAGCACGGGAAAAAAGTCCCGGAGGTTCACTTCAACGGCGTCCCGCTCGATCAGGCTCTGTATCTCCAGAAGGGCCCCCTTGCTCGCATAATACTGGAGATCGCTGGCATTGACGTAAAAGACGTCCGGGGGCGTCCCTCCGGCAATCATAGTGTTGAGTTTGCGGTTGTAATCCACGGCATGGATTACCTTGATGGCGACATTCGGGTTCTCTTTGCAATAGGCGCCCAGCACCTTCTGGACCGTCCCAACTTCGCCCGGGGTGCCCCAGAGCATATAGGTAAGCTCGGTTCCCTGCTGTTTCCTGGCGCACCCTGCGAAAAGAAGGGCCGGGAGGATGCATAGTAATAACAGAGCTTTTTTCATTGCAACTCCCGGTGCATTTTCTCAATTTCCTGCTTCATCACCGCCATCTGGGCCTCCATGGTCTGCTTCATCTGTTCCATGTTTTCCATCATTTTGAGAATCATCTCTACTCCGGCCAGATTCACGCCCATGTTGGTGTAGGTGTTGATGATTTTCAACCGTTCAATATCATTTCGAGAATAGAGGCGGATATTCCCCTCTGTCCTGCCGGGGGCGATGAGTCCCAGGCGTTCGTAATTGCGGATGGTCTGTGGGTGCATATTGAGCATACGAGAAACCACGCCGATGGAAAAATATGGCTCGTATTCGCGATCTGTCATGGCTTCACACCGCCTTTTTAAACATGGCCCATGAGAGCGGCCCTGGGACTATCATTGCGCAATGCGGCAAGTTCCCGATAAAGCTCCTGCTCCTTCGGTGAGATGCGCGAAGGGGAGACGATTTTGGCCTTGAGGTAGAGATCTCCGGCCGGCTTATTCCGAGTAGCCGGGAGGCCCTGTCCGGTCAGACGGAAAGTTTTTCCGCTGCTGGTCTCGGGGGGGATTCTCATCGAGACTTTCCCGGTAAGGGTCTGGACTTCGATTTCGGCTCCCAACACGGCTTCAGGGATGGTGAGGGGGAGGTCGCAGGCCAGATCCGCTCCCCGCACTTCAAAGACGCCATGAGGCTGAATCCTGATGATGAGGTAGAGGTCTCCCGCTTGGCCCCCGCTCCTGCCGGCACGACCTTCGCCGGGAATTCGCACTTTCGAGCCCTCCCGGACCCCGGGAGGAACCTTGACGTCTATTCTGCGGGGAAAGACATGAAGGCCGCTCCCTGCACAGGTCGGGCAGATGCTGCCGCCGGAGTTCCCGCTTCCGCCGCAAGTTTTGCAGGCCTCTTCCTTTTCCATCTGGAGACTGCGCTGGGTTCCCAGTACGGCCTCTTCCAGGGAGACATCGAGAGGAAATTCCAGGTCCTCCCCGCGCAGAGCCTGGCGGGAGCGCCGCCCGCCGGTGAAGGCTCCGGAACGCCTGCCTCCCTGAGTTGTCGCGCCTCCGAAGAGGCTGTTGAAAAAATCGCTGAATCCGCCAAGATCCTCTTCTCCCGCCTGTCTCTGGCCGCTTCCGCGCAGGAGGTCCTCAATGTTGTAATAGGAAGAACCGTCCCGGGCGCCCTGAAAACCGGCGCCGGGAGGTGGGCGATACCCGCCTCCTTCCTTCCAGGAGGCTCCGAATTGATCGTACTTTGACCTCTTGTCCTTGTCGCTGATCACCTCGTAGGCTTCATTTATCTCCTTGAAGCGTTCCTCCGATGATTTATCGCCTGGATTGACATCCGGGTGGTATTTTCTGGCCAAGCGGCGATAGGCGGCCTTGATGTCCTTGATTGTGGCATTTTTTTCCACGCCCAGGGTCTTATAATAATCCTTGAAATCCAAGGGCTTCACCACCTAAAAGCGGGGTCAGGTCTTGCATTACGACATTTTGGAATGCCGGTGCTGGATTTGCTGGATTGCAAGACCTGACCCCTGATTGCTAATTACCGTTACTCCTGCACCTTGTACTCGGCGTCCACCACGTCATCTCCGCCGGGGGAGGTGTGGCCCTTTCCGTCGCCTCCGGGGGGAGGAGTAAATCCGCCTTCCGCCTGGGGCCCCGCCTGGGCTCCCGGAGGCGGACCGGCTTTGGAATAGAGATCCTGGGCCAGTTCTCCTACGACCCGGCGTACCTCCTCGGTTTCGGTTTTTATCTGATCGGCGTTGTTGCTCTCCAAGGTCTTCTTCAGTTTAGCGACGGCCTCCTCGACTTTCTGCTTGAGAGCCGGGTTTGCCTTGTCGCCCGCATCTTTAAGGGTCCTCTCGGTTGTATAGATCAGGGCATCGGCGTTATTTTTGGCCTCAACCGCTTCTTTTCTCTTCTTGTCCTCGGCGCCGTAGCGTTCCGCATCTTTGACCATGTTGTTCACGTCATCCTTGGAGAGATTGGTGGTGGCCGTGACCTGCACCCGCTGGGACCTGTTGGTGGCGCGGTCCTTGGCCGTCACGTTGAGGATGCCGTTTGAATCAATGTCGAAAATAACCTCGACCTGGGGGATGCCTCGCGGGGCCGGCGGGATATCGGCCAGGATGAAGCGGGCCAGGGTCTTGTTGTCGGAGGCCATTTCCCGCTCCCCCTGGAGGACGTGGATCTCAACGGAGGGCTGGAAGTCAGCAGCCGTAGTGAAAATTTCCGACTTGGTGGTCGGGATGGCGGTGTTTCTCGGGATGAGTTTGGTCATGATCCCTCCCAGGGTCTCGATGCCGAGGGTTAGCGGGGTCACATCCACCAGGACGATGTCCTTGACCTCTCCCACCAGGATGGCACCCTGAATGGCGGCCCCGAGGGCCACACACTCGTCCGGGTTGATGTCCTTATTCGGCTCCTTCCCGAAGGTCTTCCGCACGAAATCAACAATCATGGGCATCCGGGTAGCGCCTCCCACCAGGAGGATGCGGTCAATTTCGTTGGGTTCGACTTTAGCGTCCTCGATGGCCCGGTTGGTGGGCCCGGCACATTTTTCGACCAGTTCCCTTGACATCTCCTCAAACTTGGCGCGGGTCAGGGTCACGTCCAGATGCTTGGGGCCGGAGGCATCAGCCGTCACAAAGGGCAGATTGATATTGGTCTGCACCACCGTCGAAAGCTCGATCTTGGCTTTCTCGGATGCGTCTCTCAGTCGCTGGAGGGCCATCTTGTCACTTCGAAGATCTATCCCATTCATCCGCTTGAATTCGTCGGCGACGTAATCCACGATAAGCTGATCCCAGTCGTCTCCACCCAGGCGGGTGTTTCCAGCGGTGGATTTTACCTCGAAGACGCCGCCCCCGATTTCGAGAATGGAGACGTCGAAGGTGCCGCCGCCCAGGTCGAAAACCAGCACGGTCATGGTCTGTTCCATCTTGTCCAGGCCGTAGGCCAGGGCCGAGGCCGTCGGCTCGTTGATGATTCTCAGAACTTCCAGGCCGGCGATGCTTCCGGCGTTCTTGGTGGCCTGGCGCTGGGCGTCATCAAAATAGGCCGGCACCGTTATGACCGCCTGGCGCACGGTATCGCCAAGGTAGCGCTCGGCGTCGGTTTTCAGCTTGCCGAGGATCATCGAGGAGATCTCCTCGGGGGAGTATTCCTTGCCGTCGATTTTCACCCGTTGATTGGTCCCCATCTCCCTCTTGATGGAGACGACGGTCCGCTCGGGGTTGCTGATGGACTGGCGCTTGGCCAGCTCGCCGACCAGTCGCTGTCCATCCTTGGTAAAGCCGACCACTGAGGGAGTGGTCCGGTTTCCCTCGGCGTTGGCGATAACGGAAGGTTTCCCCCCCTCCATGATCGCTACGACCGAATTTGTGGTTCCCAGGTCAATTCCAACTACCTTTGCCATATTTATTCCTCCTCCTTACTTAATTTTGCCGTCTGGGATTTCCTGGATACTTTGACCAGGCTGGGCCTGAGGAGCCTGTCTCCCATGGAATATCCCCGCTGAAATTCCTCGGTGACCGTCTCGTCGGGCACCTCGTCGCAAATCTCCTTTTGAACCGCCTGGTGAACGCAGGGATCGAAGAGGCAGCCTACGGCGGGGATCTCCTTGACCCCCTCCTTCATAAGGGTACACTGAATCTGGCGCAGTACCAGTTGCAGTCCCTCGATTAGCGCCTTGAGGTTCTTGGTCTCCTGGGCGGCTTTTATCGCCCGCTCCAGGTTGTCCTGGATCGCGACCAACTCGATGAGGAGTTTTTCGCCGGCGTATTTCCGGTATTGCTCCCACTCTTCGTCCTTGTGGCGCTTGTAATTTTCAAAATCGGCCTGCATCCGCTTAATTTGCTCGTCGAGAGAGGCCACGTACTCCGGGCTTTCTCCGACGGTCTCTTTCTGCCTGGTCTCCTCCTCCGGGAGAGTGTTATCCTCCCTGTTCTCAGAAGAAAGGGAAGAGGAGGATAAAGGCGGCGACAGGCTGTGTTCATGGGAAGGGGAAGGCAGGGATTCACCACCAGTTTTCTTCAATTAATTCACCTCCTGTTTGTGCAATGAGCCGAATAAAAGATAACACCAAAGGGCTCAATATTATTTATTCGCAAATACAATATTAGCATATTTAAGATTTACTGTCAACAACCTTTAGTCTTGCGCTGTAAAGTTATATATATACTGCGTATAAGGAGTGGGTGGCTTGGATTATTCTAATCATTCCTAAAAACGAGGCGCCGGGCAAAAAAAAGAGAGGGACTGCTTCAGGCAATCCCCCTCATAGCCCTTTAAAACTACTTGCTGAGTTCCTGGATCTTCTGCGCATCCGGGCTGAGCTGTACGGCCTCCTTCGGGTCTCCCACCGGTGGCGGCGGGGGCGGTGGAGCCTGTGCTCCCTGAGCGGCGCACGCCGGGGCGGCGATTTCCGGTTTTGCGTCTTTCTTTTCTCCGATTTTCTGAATCTCGTCCATTAGTTCATCCTCCTTCTTCCAAAGATCCCTATCCTGATCCATCACGACAAAACAGCGAAAGTCAAGGGGGAGGAGGAAGGTTTTCAGCAGGAACTTGGAGCTTAAGAAGGAAATTCAACGCAAGAATATAATATAAGGTAGCTTATTCGTAAGGGAGCGCTATTGACAAGGAGTTAGGATATGGAGACAACAACCGAGAGACATAACGAAAAAACTGAAAAGATCTGGTCTATTCTGGAACAAAACCTCGGAATGGACTGCGAATCCATCCTGAGATCTATGGCTTTTCACCTGGAGTACAGCCTGGGCAAGGAGAGGTTTACCGCTTTCGATTACGACTTTGCCAGGAGCGTCTGCCTGGCGGTGAAAGACCGCCTGATGGAACGGTGGAATGACACACAGACCTCTTACTATAATGACAACGCAAAGAGAGTCTATTATCTCTCTCTGGAATACCTGATGGGGCGAACCCTGACCAACAGCCTGATCAACCTTAACATATACCACGAAACCAGAAACGCTATCAGCAGCATCGGCTATGATGTCGGGGAAATGCAGGAATTCGAGCCCGACGCCGGACTGGGCAACGGGGGTCTGGGCCGACTGGCGGCCTGTTTTCTGGATTCGATGGCCACCATGCAGATTCCCAGCTACGGCTACGGGATTCGCTACGAATACGGCATCTTTCGCCAGGACATAGTTGACGGTTATCAGGTGGAAAAACCCGACTTCTGGCTGAACGGGGGAAGCCCGTGGGAAACCCTTCGCAAGGAAGTCCGCTTTGACGTCAATTTCTACGGGAGGGTGGAGAGCCGTGTTGATAAGACCGGACGCCTCTTCAATGCATGGGTGGACACGGAAAGAATTCATGCGCTGGCCTATGACTATCCCATCCCGGGTTACGGCAACTACACCGCCAATACCATGCGTCTGTGGGCGGCCCGCGCCACCAATGAATTCGATCTGGACTATTTCAACAAAGAAGACTACCTGGATGCGGTGGCCGACAAGAATGAGTCGGAAAACATCACCCGGGTGCTCTATCCCCGTGACGATGCCTTCAGGGGAAAGGAACTGCGGCTGAAACAGGAGTATTTCTTTATCTGCGCCACCATCCAGGATATCATTCGGCGTCACCGCATAATGAATGATACCCTGGACAACCTGCCGGACAAGGCCGCCGTGCAGCTCAATGACACTCACCCGGCTCTGGCGGTGCCTGAATTGATGCGGATTCTTGTAGATCAGGAGGGATACGACTGGGAATCCGCCTGGGACATCACCACTCGGGTAATCAGCTATACAAATCACACGGTCATGCCGGAGGCCCAGGAACAGTGGCCGGTGGAGATGCTGGGTACTCTTCTTCCCAGGCACCTTCAGATTATATATGAGATCAACAGGCGGTTTATGGAAGAGGTGGGGGAGGCCTATCCGGGAGATATCGATCGGCTGAAAAGAATGTCCATCATACAGGAGGAGCCGGTAAAATCTCTCCGTATGACCCATCTTGCCGTCGTGGGAAGCCACTCGGTGAACGGAGTCGCGGAACTTCATACCAGTATTTTGACCTCAAAACTCTTCCGGGATTTTTACGAGATGTACCCCTCGAAGTTCAACAATAAGACCAACGGGATCACCCAGCGGCGCTGGCTCAAGGTCTGCAATCCGGACCTTTCGGCGCTCATCACCGAGAATATCGGGGATGCCTGGGTGACGGACCTGTATCGTCTCCGGGGGCTTATTCCCCTGGCCGACGATACCGCCTTTCAGGAAAAATGGATGTCCGTCAAAAAGAGAAACAAGGGGCGGCTGGCTCAATACATCGAGAAGCACCTTGGGATCAAGGTCAAATCGGAGTCGGTTTTCGTCTGTCAGGTCAAGCGCATTCATGAGTACAAGCGGCAGCTTATGAACATCCTGCGGGTCATAACAGACTACAACACCCTGAAATCAAATCCGTCAGCTTCCTATGTTCCCAAGACCTTCATTTTTGCAGGCAAAGCCGCGCCGGGATATTTCATGGCCAAGCTGATTATAAAACTGATCAATTCGGTCGCGGAGGTCATCAATACGGATCCGGATGTCGCCGACAGGCTGAAGGTCATCTTTTTGCCCAATTACGGAGTCTCCCTGGGCGAGATTATTTTTCCGGCTGCCGACGTCTCGGAACAGATCTCGACTGCCGGGATGGAGGCCTCAGGGACCGGGAACATGAAATTCTCCTTGAATGGCGCCGTCACGGTGGGGACGCTCGATGGGGCCAACATTGAGATTCTGGAGGAGGTCGGCGAGGAGAACATCATTATTTTCGGGCTGACGGCGGCTGAAGTAGAACAGGCTAAGAAACAGGGGTATGACCCCCGTGAGGTCTATCTGGCCAATCCGGAGCTCCGCCTGTGTCTTGACCAGATCGCGACCGGCTATTTCTCAAAGGGCGATGAGTGTCTCTTTGCGCCCATCGTCCATTCCCTTCTGGATGGCGGAGATTTCTACATGATTCTCAAGGATTTTGATTCGTATCTTCGGGCGCATAAGCGGATAGACGAAATCTGGAGTGATCGCGCGCTCTGGGCCAGGACGTCCATTCTAAACACGGCCAACATGGGTAAATTTTCCTCCGACAGGACCATTGCCGAGTATGCCAGCGAGATCTGGGGTGTCAAACCGGTTCCGGTCCATATGAAAGTGAGGAAACCGGGAAAAATGGCTCCGAACTGCCCCCTCCCGCTTTCCTGAATTCAAAAAGTTAACAACTTTGTAACAAATCAAATGGGCATTATTTGCGTAATCATGATATAATAGTGCAAGCAACAGGAAAAGGGGGGTATCGCGACGATGAGTGGAATGGACAATATCAGTAACTCATATCCAGGCGGTCTTCAGCCTTCTCAGGCGGCAGGAGGCTCTGAAGACAGGAAAATCATAAAGACAGGTGCCCCAACCCCAAAAGAGTCGTCCCGCGAAGTACAGGATAGGGTTGATATCACACCAAAGAAACGGAAAGAAAAAGCGCCGGTCTCCCCGAAAGCGGCGTCTCCCTCCACTTCTCCCCCAAAGGAGAAGGAAGTCACGGTCATGTTCTACATGAACGGTAAATACCCCGATTTGGAGGAAGGGCTGGCCTATTCCATGCTCAACCTTGAGAGCCTGGGTTCCAGCGATAAGATGAACCTGGTCACCCAACTCGCCCGGTCGCCCCAGGAAGAAGCCCGCCCCATGGGCGGTTTTGATCGCATTGACAACGCTGGGACGGCGTCCGCCGCTACTACGTGGTGAAGAACGAACAACAGGGCGCGCCGGAGGTCTCCATCGAAGAATGGAAGAAGCTCACAGAGGATCTGCCTGATAACCCGTTGGTCCACTTCCAGTATTTCGAAGAGCTGAAGAAAGCGGGGCGGACCGAGGAGGCAGAGAAGGAATATAAGCTGGCCGAGCAGCTCGGTTTTGCCAAAGTCGTGGACGGGGAGCATGATCCCAAGGCGGCCAAGTGGTCCATGGAGTTGGATTTGGCCACCGCGGACATGCGGGACAAGGCCGCGCCTTTCCAGAATTATAAGTCCCCCGTAGTGGAAGAGCTTAAAAAGACGACCAACATGGGCAATCCCTACTCCCTCAAGGATTTCGTGGCTTGGGGAATGAAGAGTTATCCCGCCAAGCACTACGTGTTGGCGCTTATGGGCCATGGGGGCGCCTGGACCGGAGCCCTGGAGATGAGCCCGGTGGACATCGGGCAGGCCGTGCAGGCGGGCGTCCAGGAGGCCAACAAAGCTGCGAAAAGAAACGACGAGGTGGATGCTCTCGTCTTTAACTCCTGCTACATGGGCAATCTGGAGACCGTGGAGCAGATGAAGAGTGCCGCCAAGACCACCATTGCCTCCGAAATGTCCGCCCTCTCCTCCGTCTTCTCCCACTGGCCGCAATTACTGGAGAAGACTGGAGAGCGTCTGGATAAGGGCGAGGCCTTCAATCCGGTCAACTTCGCCAGGGACTTTGTGGGGTTCTATCGCCAGCGGGGCGAAGAAATTAAAGACGAGCCGAAGCTTCTCAAGAAGGTCCATCAGACCTACCTGACGCTGGTGGCTCTGGACAATACCAAGGTGGAGAACGTGGCGAAAGCCTGGGACAACTTCCTCCAGGCCTGGAAGGAATCCGGCGTTCCCGATCGAGATGTCTTTAAAAAAATCGCATCAGCGAAAAATTATCCCTCCTCGGCCTATACTCCGGAGATGCTCTTCGACTACGGAACCCTGAGAGACTTGGGAGACGTCGCCGGGAAGGTGATCGCGGATCCTAAAATGCCGGACAAGATGAAGGAGGCTGCGGTTGGAATAATCGAGTCCCTCAAGGCGGCCGTCATTGACGAACAGCACACCGGCATAGACATGGAGGGCTCCACGGGTCTCTCCGTCTGGGCCCCGACCCACGCCTCGGACATCGCCCTGATGGCCGACGCCTACAATGAACGGGTGCCTTCCTTTACTCAAAAGACCGCCTGGCTGGAAAAGATGGGGGACGCCCTCAGGAACGTGCCGGAAGAGTCTCTTTTCAAGTTCATAGCCGTTATCCAGGCTATCGGCCAACTGATGCAGATTGCCGAGACGCCCGGGATAGATCCGAAAGAGCAGATGAAGATCGAGCTGAAACTTCAGTCCCTCAAAATGGAGGCCAAGAAGCTGAGAGGCGAGCTGGATCTGTCGAAGGAGCCCAAGCCCGAGACCGCCGCTCCCAAGTTCAAGCTCTATGTACCTTCCGGCAAAGGAGAATCGGAGAGAGACGATCTGGAAATTCTCTTTGAAAGGATGCAGAAAGAGGCGGGCGGCCCGAAGCATAAGTCCGGGGACAAATCCACTGAAGCGGACAACTTTGCCATGCGCCTCCTGAAAGGCGATTCCTCCATAGAGGGCGGGGAGATCATCTCGCGGAATCCCCGCGATACAGTGGTCAAGTCCATCATGAAGGAAGCCCAGCTCAATGACGGCATGGCCGCGACGCATCGGCCTTTCGACCTCGGCTGATCCCGGATTTTAACGCTGCAAATATTTCAGCAGAGCCCTGCAACGGCGGGGCTCTTGATTTTTTCGCGTCTTTTTGGTCTCCGGCTGTTCCGGCAGGATAATGGCGGCCGGGAAGAGAAACTACCACTATGAGTGGTGCGAGTGATGCCTGAGCGGTTGAGGAGAAATCCCGGAGTGGTATTCCGGGTGGAAGAGGCCGAGGAGGCGCGGGCCCGTGCGATGATCGCGGTCGGGAAAGATCCCTCCGAATTGACGACGCTCGTTCTTATGTTTCAGGATTCGGTTCTGTGCCTCAATCTCTATGCCCAGGAGATATGGAGGATATGCGCCGAACCTGTCACTCCCGGGGATATTTTGATGGACCTTTCATCAATTTTCGAGCTGGATGGGAAAAGCGAGTCCGATGTCGTTAAATTCATAGATGAATTGAAGAGCCGGGGTCTTCTTGAAGTCGTCTCATAAATCGGGAGTATGGGCTGCGTATGCGTCGCCCATACTGTTTAAGGAGCCAGTTGACTAAAAACCTGATTTGTGGGTACAATATGAAGTGAGGGGAGTTGGTACTCCCCGAAACTTACGAGGAAAGGAGGTGAAAAAGTATGATTAACAAGAAGAAGGGGAACAGGGGTTTCACACTAATCGAGCTCATGATCGTTATCGCAATTATTGCTATTTTAGCTGCGATCCTCGTTCCCAACTTCATGAAAGCGAGAGCTCAGGGTCAGCTCACAGCCTGCCAGTCCAACCTGAAGAACATCGGAACAGCGCTGGAGATGTACTCGACGGACAACAGTGGTCGCTATTTCACGGGGACGGCCCTCACCCCACTGCAGACCGGCGAGTATCTGAAGACCATTCCTACATGCCCCGCAAACGCAGCGACTGTTGCGTACGGGTATGCAAGTTCGGCTGGTCCGGACATGTTCACGGTGAATTGTGGCGGCGGCGCAGCCCACGGGGGTCTTGCCGGCGGTGCTGGCTATCCGCAGTATACGGCATCTGGCGGACTTAACAATGGTAAGTAGGCTGAGCTGAAACAGGACTCGAAAGAGGGAAAGATTTCTTTCCCTCTTTTTTTTTGCGAGCGCGGGTAGGGGCGCACGGCCGTGCGCCCCTACTTGAGGAATAACCAGCTCAGGAGTGCGGCTCCCAGGAGCCAGCGATAAATGACAAACGGCAAAAAGGTCCGCCTGGATAGGAACTTCAGCAGGAAGCGGATTGAGAGGTAGCCGGCGGCGGCCGAGGCTAAAATCCCCGCTATAAAAGGAAGGACCGCCAAATCCGGAAAGCCCGCTTTCACAAGCTTCAGACCTTCGTAAAGGGCGGCGCCTCCTACGACCGGCAGGCTCATCAGGAAGGAAAAATCAGCGGCGGCCTCCCGCTTGAGACCCAGGGCCAGGGCGGCCGTCATGGTCACCCCCGAGCGGGAAACTCCCGGGAAAAGGGCCAGAACCTGGGCCAGGCCGATGAAGACAGCCTCCCGGAGTCCAACGTCATTGAGGGAACCTGATTTTTTGCTCTTTTGGTCGACCAGCCACAGAATGAAGGCGAAGACAATCAGAAGAAGAGCGATGAGAGGCACTGAACTGCAATTTTCTTCGATCACTTTGTCCAGCAGAACACCGCCCAGGGCGGCGGGAACAGCGGAGAGAAGAAGAAGCCAGGAGAGGCGCCGCATGGGATCCCTCCCAAGTCTTCTTTCTAACAGGCTTGCGAAGAAGGCCTTGATAAGAGCCAGGATCTCCTTCCGGTAGTAAAGGATGATTGCCAGAAAGGTTCCGACATGAAGGGCCACGTCAAAAGCTTTTCCCCAGTAGGGCCAGTTAAGGATTTTAGGGAAAATGACCAGATGAGCCGAACTGCTGATGGGCATGAATTCGGTTATCCCCTGGACGATTCCCAGGATCAGCGCCTTTAAAATATCCATGGTGTACTCTCTCTTTGTGATTTGATTATTTACGACCGGTGGCGGAATCGCTGAAGCGCGCCTGGTAAGTTTTGAGCCCCTCGGCGATGGATTGGGCCACTTTCTGCCTGAATTCCGCTGAGGAAAGGAGTCTGGCTTCGCCGGTATTACTGAGGAAGGCCGTTTCCACCAGGACTGCCGGCATTTTTGTGTGGCGCAGTACGTAGAACTTGTTACGGATGACGCCCTTCCCGCGGGCGCCGGCGCTTACCATGGCGGTGAGTACATCCGTCGCCAGGGGTCGGTCCTCCGGTTTGCACCAGTGGCTGGAGGTGCCACTAATGGAGGGATTGCATGAGGCATTGCAATGGATGGAGAGGAAGATATCAGCCTTCATGTCGTTGGCCACGCGGACCCTGGCGCCC
Source organism: bacterium (assembly GCA_043798715.1). GTDB lineage: Bacteria > Vulcanimicrobiota > JAZDOK01 > JAZDOK01 > JAZDOK01 > JAZDOK01. The sequence goes on along the minus strand of JAZDOK010000077.1, from coordinate 36,168 downwards.
AGTTCCTCCGCGGCGCTGGAGCCGGGGTAGGAGACATCCCGGTCGTCCTCCCGGGTAAGAACCACGTTGTAGCCCTGCCGGGTTAGAATCTGGCTCAACCGGCGTATAATATCAAGATTGAGGTCCTTTTCCTGCATTCTAAGCGATTGATTTATGGCGCCGGGATCGGAACCCCCATGTCCCGGATCCAGGCAGACCACCATTCCCACAGTTGGGAAGGAGGTTACTCCCATGCCGGTGCGGAAAGCCCTTGATTCTTCGATTAACTCGTTTTTAACCTCGATGATTAACTGGTGGGGAATGTCTTCGGAAGTCTTTAAGTAGCAGGCCGCCGGCTTTTCCAGATGGAGGACCAGGCGGGAAACCGGATAGGGAGACCGTTGAAACTGGGCCGCCTGGATTCCCGAGAGGTAGTCTTCTTTAATCTGGAATGTGTTTTCAGGAGTCCGAAGTTCCATCTTGGGAAAATCGATATAAAAACGGTTGTCTGGTTCCCTGAGGCGGTGCCATTCATATTGGAAGGGCCCGGAGGCGGTCAGGCGGACGATCGTTGAATCCTTGCCTTTTTCAATGCTGAGGCCTTTTATTATCTGGGATTCGAAATTCTGGCCCGGAGTTTTCAGGGAGGGCACGTTCAAGGCCAGGATCAGTTGATTGGTCATTATTCTCGGGAGGATGTCCACGTCCAGCCCCACGTCGAGGGGGATCACCACTCGCGAGACGTTCGGCTTGAAGGTGAACTGGGCAAATCGGATTTTTCCAACGTCCTCATTGAGGATCTCCTGCTCTCTGGCAACCATGAAGGTGTTGGGAATGTCAACCACGTAGCGATCCGGATTTCTGAGAAGAAAAGTTTTATATGAGAAAGGGGACGTCGAGGCGATCCTGAGGCGGTACTGCTGCCCTTCCCTTATCAGGTCCACGGAGGTGATGAGCGGATCCATGTAGTAGATTTTGTTTTCCTCGTCAAGATTGAGCCGGTAGCCGACCAGGATGGGGAGGCTTAGTAACGGCACGTAGAGCTGATCTTCGATCATGAGTGGCGGGACGATCAGGGTGATTTTTCGCTCCCCGATCATGACGGAGCCTTCTCCGAGAGTCAACTGCACGGTTTTCCCATTCAAAGAGAGGGTGAATTGTTTTCTTTCGGAGTCCGGGGAAAGGGTGGCTCCCAGGATGCTGAGGATTTTTTCTCCATCCGGCCCGGTGAGCGGAACCAGGACTACCCCATCCGGCTTTAAAGTCAGAGAGGGGATGGTAAGCTCGACGCCCCCGGTGAGGATTTTAATTGGAAGCGGCCCCTCGGTTTCCGGTGGCGGGCCAGGGGAAGCGGCGTCGGGAGCGCCCGCAGCCGGCCATCCCGCAAGCAGAATGAAAATAAACAGAATCCCCGTTAAGAACGTGAATTTTCCTCGCTTATACAAGACCTCACCTCTTGAGTTTAAGTGCCCGCTTTTCATATGAGAAGATCTCTGGCGTAAACCAGCCTTACTTTTGCGGCCTCGAAGGCGGGGAGCATCTCCTCGATGCTCCTCAGCGTATTTTTCCGGACGTGGCCGATGGCCAGGGCCTCTCCCTTTTCACTGGCCAGCCGGATGAGTTCCCGGAGCTGTCCTTTGATATATTCAGGGTCATCCCTGTTGTCCAGAAAGATCTGGCGGGAGGTTGTCTTCACCTGCATCCGGTGGGCCGTCTTCGAAAAGACGCTGTCCGGGGAGGTAAGGCTGTCAACGATGTAAAGGTGTCTCTTTCCCGCAATTTCGGCGACGGCCGCGGCGATAGCGGCGACAGCGGTCGCTTTGGAACCCTGGTGGTTGCTTATTCCCTCTACTCCAGGCACGCTTTTCAAATCATCTTCCACGGTTGACTGCACCTCCCGGCTGTTCATGGAAGCGGTGATTTTCCCGGGCCCGGGATTTCCTCCGGAGAGGGGTTCCATAGGAAGGTGGAGGATGATCGGTTTTCCGGCTTTCCCGGCAGCTTCCGCGACCCTCTCGGAGAAGGCGCAGTGAGGGAGGACAGCCAGAGTAAGGGGGATGTCGGACTCGACGAAGCGCCGATCCATTTCCCAGTTGTTCCCGAGGTCGTCAATGATGATGGCCGCAACCGAAGTTTTTTCCACCGGCGGCGTGGGCTGAATGTGGATGAAAGCGACACCCGGATTCGCCGCCGAAGGAGCCGGCGGAGCCTCGGGAGAAACCTCCGCGGGGGTGGGAGGCTCTATGGTTTGAGCGGGAGGAGACGAAGGCGCTGTACTGTGTATTTTCTCTCCGGGGAGATGCCGGTTCTGGCAGCCGAACCAGGCGGCGGCCGCAAAGGCCGCAAAGGCAAGGAAAAGAAAGAATACGAGAATCGCCCTTCTGCGGAGTTTTCTTTTTCTATTTCTCATCGCCGTTATCCCGCTCCTGGAGGATTTCTTAGTAACCCCTGTAGAAATAATTACCATGAGTAAACTTATTCAAAGATGCTGCTATTTCCTTTTTTACTTACTTTGTTTTCTTCTCATTCAGGGGAGTGAGCCCTCAATGGCCTCCCGTCTTAGAGTCGGAACCATCTCCAAAGACGCTGTCCCAGTGCGGACGGGCCCGGGAATTGAGTTCGATCGAATCTGCCATGTGGACCGCGGGATCCGCTTTTTGATAACCGGGGCGCTCTCAGGCTGGTCGAAAGTCGAGCTTTCACCAAGCCTCTCCGGGTGGGTAAAGAACGACGAACTCCGCCGCCTGACAGGGGGGGAAAGACCCTCCTCGCCCAAAATAAACAGGATTAAAGTGGCCTCCTTCACGGACAAGACCAGGGTTTCTTTTGAGCTCTCCGAGAGGGGGGCGTTTCAGATTAAGCAGATACCGGCGTCTCCATATCTCGAGGTCCGCTTTTTCGGGGCTACTTGCGCTCTTTTTGAGGTTCTCTACGATCAGAAGGATATGTTTGTGAGCGAGGTGCTGCTCAATCAGGAGGAGGATTTTCTGGCGGAGGCGGAGATTTTTTCCCGCTTCCCTCCACAATGGGGATTTGATGCCTGCTGGGAGAAGAACACCCTCATCCTCGACATCAAGCATCCGCCCGCTTTCAGCTCAAACCCGGATCGTCCCTTGTCGGGCCTGACCGTGATTTTGGACCCCGGCCACGGTGGAAAGGATTTCGGGGCGGTCGGAGTACTTGGCATGAAGGAGAAAGACGCCAATATAGATATCGCATCGGATCTGACGATGCTTCTTGCGGGAGCCGGCGCTCAGGTCGTGCTGACCAGGAGCGGGGACGATGAGCTTCTGCCCCATGAGTGCCCGGCCGTCGAGGAGCTGGGCGCCAGGGTTAAGGTCGGAAAAAAAAACGCGGGCTGCCTTTTTGTAAGCATTCACAATAACGCCCTTCCCGATGTACAGCAGGCCCGCCGGGCGAAAGGGACCTATGTCTATTTTTCAAACTCCACCAGCCATGGCCTGGCCTCCTGCGTGGTCCAGGCCCTGGCTGCAGCCATAGGCGAGGAGACGAAGGCGGCGGCCTGGCGCTCGTTTCACGTAACCAGGCAGACCCTGATGCCGGCCGTCCTGGTCGAGGTCGTCTTTATTTCCAATCCTGCCGAGGAAAAAAAACTGGCCAATCCTTCCTTTCGCAGAGCGGCCGCCCAGGGAATCTACCGGGGCATCCTGGACTATATCAGCTCATTCCAATTGCCTGCAAAATAAAGTTCGCTAAATTCTTCAGATAACAAGCTTCAACTTTAAAGGAGGACAAAATGATGTTCAAAAAGTTTTCGTTAGTAATGCTTGCGGCCGCAGCCATATTTCTTGCCGGATGTACCTCGCCAACACAAGGGGCTTCCATTCCCAAGCCTGTTTTTAGATTTGCAATTATGGGTGATACTCAAAACGTGGAATTACAGGACCCTTCGACCGCAAATATCCCGCAGTTGACGAGAAACGTAATGGATATGGCGAAATTAAGCCCGCGACCCACCGTTTGCTTTTTGACGGGCGATCTGGTCATGAATTTTGCCGATGACCAGGGCCAGACGCTTACCGCCCAGCTCGACGCCTTGCAGGCTGCCTATTTGCCGATACCGGGGGCAGACTCATTCAAGCTTATTCCCATTATGGGAAATCATGAGAGTGATTCTTATGATCTAGTCCATCAATATTTTTATCCTAATCCTTACATCTATCAGCGGTGGACGAACTGGATTGCTCAATATCATTATGATACCTATGCGGGTTCGGGGCCGACCCCCGCAGGAGATCCCCAGGACTTCCTGGTTATGGATGAACGAAAATTTTCGTATTCTTTTACCTTAAATGGTGTCTGTTTTATCGTTGTTAATACGGATACGCTTACGTCAATTGTGGACCCCGCAACTTCCAAGCCCTATGTGGGCTGGATTCCTTTGCATTGGATAGAAGATGAGCTCATTCGGGCACAGGCCTCCCCGTCCGTATCACATATCTTTTTGGTGGGCCATCGCCCCGTTGAGGCACCTTCCTGGAGTACCCCGGCTGATGATATCACTCCCATACTTAATAATGCAACCTATCCATTGGCAACAGACCTTGAAAACGCCATGAAGTCATGTTCCAAGGTGAGAGGTTACTTATGCAGCCATGTTCACGTTCAGGATATGATGCAGCTCCAGGGCGGAGGCGGAGTATGGCAGATCGTGTCGGGGAATGCCGGTGCGGCTTTGCTTCCCGGTTGGAATCCCCCCGGCGGCCAGTATTATGGATTTATGATCATAAACTTTTATGCCGGAGGCAGTATAAGCGCGGTTAATTATTGGCGGTCAGTGTCAACGGTGCCACCCTCTCCTGCAGTTCAAGGCGCGGAAATTTTTATCCATTAAGTATTTTTAACGATACTTATCAAACTCAGAAGAACAGGTACAGGGTCTGCGCCCAGACGCGGCACCCCAGCGAATTGCCCTCGTTCCCAGACGCGTTGTTCGCGATCTTGACGAGGATTTGGTACGGGTGAGCCTCGCCCGGGTCGAAGTTGTGGTAGGCGGTGCTGCCGGGGTAGGTGACGCCAGTGCCCATCTGGATGCCCCACCAGTCCCACTCCGGCGTGTTATTCCATTCCCAGTAGGCGGTGATGCGATCCTGGTTCTGGTCAATGAATATTTGATGGAAGCTGTTGTTGGCGTCCGCCTGCACGTTCATGTTGACGCTCACCTTTTGCTCGGAGGTCGAGCCGTTGATGATGGGGACCGCGATCCCGCTCTCGAAGTCGAAATCCTCGTCTACACCCCAGTAGTTCTGCTTCAGGCTGACTATGGTCCGGACCCATACATTGGGGCCCAGATAGCAGTCAGCCGTCCCATGGTAGACATCCTGGCCATTGGTGGTAGACAGATACTGGTACCACACCTCCGGCCGGTGGCGGATGGTCAGCGTGCCGTGGCCGTAGTAGTGTGCCCCGGCGGTGCTTGATGTGACCACGTTCATGTCATCGTCATAGTAATTCATGAGCGGCGCCGGGTTCGATTCGGTGCCGATCGTGGCCTGTTCATTCGGATAGTTCGTGGAGACAAACACGTTCAAACCGGTCACATGGGAAGTGGCGAACTTGGTGACGCCAATGCTCGTAGCCTGGTTGAAGGCTATATGGCCGGAGACGGTCCCGGCGCTGGTGCCGGTGGCGTACGACCCCCAGTTCCACTGCATGTATGCCTGGGTATAGCCGGACGGCCAGTTGTTCCAAACCTCAACCGGGCTGAGCCGGGCCGGGTATCCCGGGGCGCCACTGTTTCCCAGGGGCACCAGGGTCATCATAACCGATGTTCCGGGCGAGTCCGCAGTCAGTTCCCTGCCGGTGGCGAAGCCATGGATCTCATCGGGCTCGCCGGCCAGGCGAACGTTAAGGCCGAAGGAATGGCGCGCGGGCGAGATCTGCGCCGCGATGAAGTCTGCCCGGGTCCAGACGGCATCGGCATCCGTCGGCAGCATGGCCACAGCGGGGTCGGTGGTGGTGAGGTCGGTGCGCAAGTCACATTCGGCCAGCACTATTCGGTCGGCGCAGCGCAGGAACTCCTCCACCTCGTCGGCCAGCATCGGCTGGAACTTCTCGTTCATCCACTGGGTGGCGGTGCCCGGGTAGTCCCCCGGACCCACCTGCGCCGACTTCCGCCAGCCTGAAACGCCGGCGCTCGCGCCGGACGGCCAGGGGTTGTCGCGATGGTGCAGCCCATCCACCATCATCGCCGCGCCTTTGAGTTGAATCTGCAGGAGTTGCTTGAAGTAAGTCTCCAGCGAGATGTACCGGTTGAGCATCTGCCCATCCCCGGCGTGATCCACCAGGGTGTCGGTGAAGGCGTTGAGGGCGCCCCCGTCCAGGCCCGCGGTAATACCCATTACTCCCGAGTAGATTTCGTACACCTGCAGGTCTATGTTGGAGCCACTGGTACTGACGATGTCTGTGGCGAGGCTATCCGCCTGCGTCCGGCCATCAGGAGTTCCGATCATGGTGCTGTTCATCGCCTGGAGGTTGATGAACTCGTTGTTGATGACGTCCTGGGGAACCTTCATGTCCAGGACCTGTTCGTTGTTGAGGATCACATCCATGCTGATGTGAATCGCGTTCAGGATGTCGCTCAACTCGCCCTGGATCACCTCCAGGTCGTTGATAATCTCGGTGAGCTTGCTGTTCATGGCGTCAACGTCCGCCTGCAGTTGACTGTCGGAGTTGCCCCCGGTGCCGATGATGGAGAGGATCCAACCGAGGCACTTGGTGCTGGTGAAGGAGCCAAGCCCCGACAGCAGGCCGGAGATGATATCGCTGGCCGCGCCGGCGCCAGCCCCCACTTTTAACGGCGGCTGGGGGGAAGGAGACGGGCCCCAGTTGCCGCTGCTGCTACCGCCGCCGCAAGAGTTCAAGAAAAGCGTGCCGATTAACATGACGAGAACCATCATAAACGAAAACCGCCTGAATTTTGCTTTCATAATTATCTCCTTTCATGTGAAGCAGTTCTTTTTTCCTGAATTGGATCTGAGACTTATGACTTATGGTGATATTCTGGCTCTCTCTATTTATCACCTTCCCATTAGCCTCATATCACCTGAACTCCCTTAGGGAAGGCGCGATTGGCGAGTGTCATTGGGATCATGTCTTTACCGGTTGGCAGGGAAAGTCTCCCGGGCGGACCGGGTGAAATAAGACGGCAAAGGGGAGATAGCGTTTTTCAAGCGCAAGGCGTCTCAGAGAGCGGCTACCGGGATGGAGAAAGTGGAGGGAGTTAAAGGCAGAGACTGTTCCGTCAGGCAGATGACTCCGCCCGGCCCGATGGGCAGGTTCAGTTTTTTCAATACTAAGAAATGCCGAAGATCGTCTTTTCCGGGAGATCCGGTTTTTTTAAACTCCAGAGGATAGATGATCCCGTCCTGGACTATGAGAAGATCAATTTCCTTCATGTCCTTATCCCTGTAGTAATAAAAAGGAGCTCTGCGCCCGTTATGCCAGTAGCTTTTCAGGAGTTCGACCAAAATTCCGGTCTCCAGGATTGCACTGGCCATGGCCCCAGCTTCGAGTGTCTCGGGACTGGACCATTCCGTCAGATAAGAACACAGGCCGGTATCCAGGAAGTAGAGTTTAGGCGCCTTGACCAGGCGTTTGGTCACATTTGCATGGTAAGGTTCCAGTAGATAGACAATCCCGGAAGCTTGCAGGATCGAGAGCCAGTTCTTAGCAGTGTTAAAGGAAACATCGGCATCCCGAGCCAGTTCCGCCAGATTCAAAAGCTGTCCGGTTCTCGCCGCTGCCGCCCGCAGGAAGCGCAGGAAAGCCATTTCGTCTCCGACGCGGGCCAGGTCTCGGACGTCGCGCTGAAGGTAAGTCTGGACGTAAGAGCTATAGAATAAATTTCTGTCCATTCCTTCATTCAGGGATATGGCGGGGAAGCTTCCACGCCATATCAGGCGGTAGATAGTCTTCAACGAAAGCTTTACTCCCGTCTTGAGGCGGCTGCTTATGGCATCCGGAGAAGGCAGGAAGGGTTGTAAGGTGCGCCCGCCTCCCATTACCTCCCGCCTGGAAAGACCCAAAAGCTGAATCACCCCGACCCGACCGGCCAGGGACTCTGAGACCCCTTTCATCAAGTGGAACGGCTGTGAGCCTGTGAGCCAGAAGAGGCCCGGCCTGGCGTTCTTGTCAACTTCCATCTTGATGCAGGGCAAAAGTTTTGGGGCATACTGGATTTCGTCTATGAGCACCGGCGGAGGAAACCTCTGAAGGAAGAGCGCTGGATCTTCTCTGGCCAGGCTTAGAACCATGGGGTCGTCGAGCGTGACATAGGTTCTCCTGCGCTCACAAAGATGTTTTAAAAGCGTCGTCTTGCCGACCTGCCTGGCCCCTGTGAGTAACAGAACAGGAAACTGTTTGTTCGCTCTTTTTATGAATGTTTCAATTGTTCGTGATATATACATGGCTCTTCCAGAATCGTCCAAAATGCATTGCAATTGCAATATAGCCGATCTGCAAGTATTTGTCAAGGCAAACTCGGAAAAAAAAGGATGCCGGCACATATAATATAGAAACGTCCCCAATTCACAATTCAATCGTTTCCGTTCGTGGTGAGCCCTGAGCCATGAGCCGGTCGAAAGGAAACCCGTCCGTGGTGAGCTTGTCGAACCATGAACAGTTGGGTCTTGCCCTTCGACAGGCTCAGGGCGAACGGTGACTTTAAACACCTATTTATTTGCGTCTATTCCAATGTTTTATTGCTCCGCGTTCTTTGCGTCTCTGCTTTGAATCCCCGGTTTCACCGCTTCTTTTCCCGTCTGCATAATCTGCGTAATCTGCGGATTAACTCAGGACGGGATCCAGCGGATCAGCTCTAGGCCGCCCGGGGCATCCTGGATTATATCAGCGCATTCCAAACGCTTGCAAGAGATAGTTCGCCGCTGTCCCCACTAGAAGGGCCAGGACCAGGGTAAAAGCCGAGATCCAAAGAGCCCGCTTCCAGCCCAGCACGTGGGCCATGACGGCCAGGGTCGCCAGGCAGGGGAGGTAGATGGTGTTCACCAGGGCATAGACGAAGATCTGGCGCGAGGTCATGAAGTCCATTATGCTGTGGATTCCGGCGCCGTACCGGGCGGCGGCGAAGGTGACCAGGAGCTGAAGAGCCAGCTCCTTGCGGAGAAGCGCGAAGATCAGGGTCAGCCCCGCCACGGCCGGAATGCCGAGCCACCCTTCAAAAACTGGGGCCAGGGGCCGGGTGAGCTTCCAGATCCAGCCGGTCTCGTAAAGGAAACCAAGAAGGAGGCTCCCCGCCAGCACGATGGGCAAGGCCACCAGTAGAAAATCTCTGAAGCGAAACCAGGTCTTGGCCAGCATCGGTTTCAAAGTCGGAAGGCGCAGCGGAAAAACCTCAAGCACCAGTCCGCCGGGACATCCGGGGATAAATCTGTTGAACATCAATCCGGAGAGGACGATGAGCACGGCCGAAATAAAAAAGATGCCCAGTGCCCAGCGCCAGCCGATGAGGAGGCCCACCGAGCCCATGATAACCGCCGTCCGGGCGCCGCACGGCGTCAGGACTACCAGGATTGAGGCGAGCACTTTCTCCCGAATGGTGTTGAGTGTCGAAAGGCCCATGATGGCCGGGACATTGCAGCCGATGGACGACATGATGGGGATGGCGGCTCCACCGTGCAGTCCGAATTTGTGCAGTACCTGATCCGTCAGAAAGGCCAGGGCGTTGAGATAGCCGCTGTCTTCAAGGAAACCCATGATGATATAAAACGTCAGCACGTAGGGGATTCCCACCGTGACCGCCGCCATGAGGCCGTCATCCAGTCCCCACTTGAGAGTGGCCCCTGCCAGGCTGTCTTTGAAGAAAAAATAGATGGCGCTTGTAATAAGAGGGGAAAAATAGGTTGTCCAGGTGTGGTTTAAAATCGTTGAAAGAAAATTGCCGGCATAGAAGAGAAAAATAAAAATGAAGGCCAGAATCCCGGCCAGTATGAGCGTCCCCGAAAAAGGAGCGGTCGCCGCTCTCCAGAGTGACTTTAAAGGCTGTCTGTTCCTCGGCTGCGTTGAGGTGACCTGTGAGGATATACTTCCTGCCAGGCCGTGCCGTTCTCTCGATATCCGGGTCTCCACGTCCTCACCGTAGAAGTTCGAAATTCGCTCCCATGAGAGGCGGGCTTCGGCCAGAACTTCCGCCCCACTCTCGTGTTCGTTCATGAGGGCCAGGAAGTCCCCGTCTTTTTCCAGGATAAGATGAGCCAGTGCTCTCGAACTTAAGCCGAAATAGTTTTCTTTCAGGTTTTTTTCGATTGTCTGTGCAAGAGCGGCGATCTCCTGTTCTATGGGGCCGATCGAATAAAGAGGGAGGGAAGACGGCAGCCATTTTCCGGCCGCCACGGCCGCGGCCTCCTTGAGGAGAGGCTCGATGCCTTCACCCCGGCAGGCCACGGTAGGAATGACCGGCACTCCCAGAAGTTCTGAGAGCCTTTTGCTGTTAACCGTAAGACCATCTTCCTCGGCCTGGTCCACCAGGTTAAGGGCGGCCAGGATGGGAAGTTCCAGTTCTCTCAGCTGCAGAAGCAAATAGAGATTTCTCGGAAGATTGGAGGCATCCAGAATGACGAGGACGACATCGGAAGGGCACTCCAGTAGAACCTGCCGTGCCGTATGCTGATCCTCGGAGAAGCTGTCCAAGGCATAAATTCCCGGAAGATCCAAAAGGGCGATATCCACCCCGTGCCAGCGGGTGGTGGCGATGTTGACTTCCACCGTGGTGCCGGGATAGTTGGCCGTGATTACTCCGACGCCGGAGAGACAGTTGAATATGGTGGATTTGCCGACGTTGGGATTTCCCACCAGGGCGATGGAGAAGGCCGTTTTTCTTTTGACCTGTTCGATGTCGAGCAGGCAGGAGTGGGTCATCAGCCCTTCACTCCGCGGACGAAAATTTTTTCGGCGACGTCTCTTCCGAGCGCATAGCTGGCGCCGCGGACTTGAACCAGAAGAGGACCCTTGAAGGGCGCAACCTGTTCAACCCGCACTTCGACCTGTGGCATGAGACCCAGCGCGGCCAGGTATCCCAGGAACTCATGGGACTCCTCCGAGATTCTAGATACGACGCCCCTCTGTGATGCATGGAGCGAGGTCAGGGGGACCGCGTCATCCTTTTTTGTTTTTCCCCGCTTTGAGGGAATAGGGTGACCATGCGGACAGGTTTCCGGGTGAGAGAGAAAGGTCTCAAGGGCGTCGGCGACGCGGTCGGAGAGCACGTGTTCGAAGCGGCAGGCCTCCTCATGAACTTCGTCCCAGGGGAGTTTCAGGACGTCCGTAAAAAAGCGCTCGCACAAGCGGTGCTTCCGGATTATATTGAGGGCCTTTTTATTTCCCTGAGAAGTCAGCCCGATGCCCTCGTTTTCCGTCCGGACGACCATCCCCGATTCGCCCAACTTTTTCACCATCTCGGTGACGGAGGCCGGGCTGATTTTCAGCGCCTCCGAAAGTTTGGTGGTGCCTATATTCTCTTTCAACTGCTGGAGTTTGCAGATGGTTTCCAGATACTCTTCTTCCCGTTCGGTTGGCATACCGCACACTCTCCTTTAGACAGGCAAAATCAAAAAATTAGGTTCGCCTAAAAAGATTATAGAGGAAGAGCTAATTTCTGTCAAGAGTAAGTGGAAGGGATTCATCCATGTTCGCTTAAGGGGTGCTTAAACTTACGTGGTTGCTCCGAACTCAAAGTGGTTTCTTACCCGCCTTGCCGCGCAGCTCAAACACTTGTCCGGCGATGATCTCTGAGGCGCGGTCAATCTCTTCTTCCGTGGTGTAACGCCCAACACTCAACCGTACCGCACCCAGGGCCAGCTTCCTGGGCACTCCCATGGCGGTGAGAACCGCTGAAGGCTCTCTGCGATCCGCATGGCAGGCGGAGCCGGTAGAGGCCGCCACTTCCGGCATCGCCGCAAGCAACTCAGTGCTGTCAATACCCTCGAAGCTCAGATTCAGGGTGTTCGGGAGTCTTTCGGTCGGATGGCCGTTGAGCTTCACTCGTTCGGGAGCCGATTCCAGAGCAGCTTGCAACTTGTCACGAAGCGCAGTAAGCCTCTGTCGGTTTGAATCAAGCTCCTGTGCCGCAAGCTCGGCGGCCTTCCCTAACCCGGCTATCAACGCAACATTCTCTGTTCCCGCCCTGAGTCCATGCTCCTGCCCCCCGCCGTGAATGAGCGGCTCGATCCTGATTCCTCGCCTGATGTAAAGTGCCCCAATGCCTTTCGGGGCCTGGAACTTATGCCCGGCTACCGTAAGCAGGCTGACTCCCAGGTCGTCCACATTCACGGGTATCTTGCCCACCGACTGTGCCGCGTCCGTGTGGCAGTATATTCCCTTGTCACGAGCGATCCTGCCGATCTCGCCGATGGGTTGGACCGACCCGGTCTCGTTGTTTGCGTGCATCACAGTGATCAGGATGGTCCGTTCCGTTATCGCACCCTCTACATCATTCGGGCTCACGCGCCCGAACTCATCGACCGGCAGATACGTGACCTCAAACCCCTTCCGCTCAAGATACTTGCAGGTGAGGATCACCGCTGGGTGCTCGATTGACGTGGTGATGATGTGGTTGCCACGGTGGCGCAACGTATCGGCAATTCCTTTGAGAGCCATGTTGTCGGATTCACTGCCGCATCCGGTGAAGACGGTTTCGTCCGGATGACAGCCCAGAAGAGCACTGAGCCGCTCACGCGCCAGCATAATTACCTGCTTCGGGCTGCTCCCATAGGCATGTGAACTTGACGGGTTGCCGAAGCCATCTTTGAAAAAGGGCAGCATTTCCTCCAGAACTTCAGGACGAACCGGAGTGGTGGCATTATAGTCGAGATAGATTGGAAACATTTTTTCGCCTCCCTGGAGTGCAGCCGGCTCAGAGCAGAATGCTTTCCGTCGGCTTAAAAAACCAGAATTTCATCCGCTTCCCGGCACCAGTCGGAGAGCTCCTCCATAGAGCTTCGTCGAGCTCCTTCGATGAGGAACTCCTCCTTTATTCCGCGTGCGTCAATACATGAACCGCAGATGCCGACGCGCCCCTTTTTTACCAACACCGCCTTCAGCATTCGCTCAAGGTTGTAATATCCGTTTGGAGTCGTCTGACCTGTCAGCGCGCAGGTGACGGCGTCTCCAATGAGGAACAATGATACTTCAACTCCTTCCCGTTTTGCCAGGGAGCCGGCAAGGCGGAGGGCATTGTAGCTTCGCTCGGTCCCATAAGGGGGGTCATTCAAAATGAACAAATACATCATGTGCTCTCACCTTTCCTAATATCTTTGGGTTGACAGACGACTGCGTTTTCAATGCTAAAGCTCATTGCCACGAAGGCTGAAGCAGCATTTAAAGGATCGTCCCCGGGAATAGAAAACATATTAACTCATCCTCCAGCAATGGCCTACTTTTTGCCGATAGTCCATGTATAAAACACATCGAACATGGGATTTCCGCCCATCCAGGAGGCCCGCACACGCCACTGAGGGGAAATCCAGTGGTAGAGGCCTACGTCCATCGAATCGGTATTGGGCAACCGCAGGTTGGGCGGCACGTACTCGACTAAAATCCCCGTATTCTTCGCGAACCGCAGGTCCGCGCCTCCAAACAGCCCGTCCAGCCTGTTCGTTCCTCCTCCCAGACTCAGCTTGAGATATCGTGATGACTGCCTGCCGATATTGAAAGTTTTACCTGCCGCGATGAAGAATGACCCACCGGTCTGTTGACCACTGAAGCTCTTGATTCGAGTTGCATCCCAGACTCCCACGGAGAATACGGGCAGATGCTTGGTTTCTTTGTTGATCCGGTATTGGAGATTAACCCAAGTGTCCACGGGAGCTTTGGGCGGACTTATGACGAAGATGCCGAGTTCAAGGCGATCCGTCAGTCCGAGGTCGAGGCGATTGAGTGTCCTCCACTCATTTGTACTCCGGCTTTCACGCAGGAAGAATTGCCACACTGACGTTTTCCCTTCCGGCAGAGTATCAGCGTAGGGGGTTGCGATAAGCCGCGTGGCGTAGGCTGTCCCGAACGAAAAGACAAGCGCTGCGGCAAGGACCCCGATGGCCACATAGCGCAAGAGTGAGCGTTTTCCCGAGCCGTAGGCCTGATGAACCTGTCGAGTGTTACCGCCTTGCTCCATTGTCGTTTCCCTCCCCTTCAAATGCGGTTCCCTGCGTCGACCGGCAACCCCAGTGCTCGCCACTCCACGACTCCGTCTTCCATCCGGTACGCCTTAAAGCCTTTAGCTTTCAGTCTCTCTACCGCTTCGACTGCCAGGACACAGTAGGGCCCGCGACAGTAGGCCACAATCTCTTGGCCCTCCGGCAGTTTGGCAAGATGCTCCTCCAACTCCTCCAAGGGAACGCACAAAGCGCCGGGAATGTGCCCCGCCTGGTACTCCGCCCTGGGCCTTACGTCCAACAGCGTGACTGCCCCGGAAAGCACTCGTTCACGCAAAGCGTTCCTATCAACCGGCTCCAGGTCAGGATGACTCTCAGCGAACTGCCGAGTAATCTGCTCGATTTCAGCCAGCCTCACTTCCGCAAGCGTCCTGAGTGCGGAAAGCAAGTCACATACCTGCCGATCAGCAAGACGGTAGACAACGAACAAGCCCTGTTTTTCGGCATCAACCAGTCTGGCTGATCGAAGTACCTGCAGGTGCTGCGAGGCATTTGCCACGGAAAGCCCCGTGCTTTTTGCCATCACTTCTACCGTGCGCTCTCCCTGGCAGAGCAGATCCAATAGTTCCAACCGCTTCGGGCTCGACAGAGCCTTACTGATTCGGGCGAACTGCTCGTATATGGCATCTTTAAACTCACGGTTCGTTCCCAACGAAGCGCCTCCTCAAGTATTCAATTGATTTATTGATTATACTGCACAATAGCGATTATGTCAAGCGGCCACTATTTATTAAAGAGTGCATAAAACAGATTGCATATTCCTGAGTTGAGCGAAGGGACGGGGAGGAGGGATGTCCCCCTGGAAAGGCGCTGCGGAGACAGGATATTTATATTTCCGTCTCCTTCTGTGTTTTTTTACTGTTCAAAAGTCTCAACGCATTGAAGACCACGATGAGCGACGCCCCCATGTCCGCCGCTATCGCCATCCACAGCGTTGCCACCTTTGCAAGAGCCAGCGCCATAAAAACAGCTTTTACCGCCAACGCAAAACCGATGTTCTGCCGTATAATCCGCAACGTCCTTTGTGCATGGCGGATCAGCCAGGGAATTTTCGTCAAGTCATCCGGCATTAACGTGATATCCGCCGTTTTAATAGCGGCATCCGTGCCCGCCGCGCCCGCGCCACGCTCCAGGATTCAAGAAGAAGTGAGAGGGAAAAGAGAAATGTAACGTTGATGCTCCCAGCCGTTTGCCAATGATGAGCGCGCCGCAGCCAGTGCCATTCCGCTTATTTTGAAGGTTAGCCGTCTCGTAATCTACGCTCCCACAATATTTCAGGCCCGGCCTTTATTTCAACTCGGTTTCCGTTCAAATCGCCGCGTCTCCTCTTTCAAAAGTCCTGATTTTAATGCAGTCTTCTACATGAGAAATAAATATCTTGCCATCCCCGGTGTTTCCGGTGTGAGCCTTCTTAAGGATAAGAGCCTTAACCTCTTCTACTTGTTCGTCTTTTACCACCACTTCCAGTTTCATGCGGGGAATATAATCTATGAATTCTTCGGTAAATTTATCTTTGGCGGTTCGGGCCCTGGTCTTTCCGAATCCCTTTATTTCATAGATTATGATTCCCGGTATTTCCGGTATTTCTCTCAGGGAATCAACAACTCTGGAGAATAAAGCAGGTCTGACGATGGCTTCTATTTTTTTCATTTTAAAACCTCCTAAAATTCCATCTCACGTTTTTTTCCTTCAAATCTACTGTAAAGCACGGGCAATATTATGAGAGTCAGTAACGTGGAGGTGGCCAGGCCTCCAACCACGACAACCGCCAGGGGCTTCTGGATCTCCGATCCGGGGCCCGTGGCGAAAAGCATGGGAATGAGGCTCAGACAGGTCACTGAGGCGGTCATCAGGATCGGGCGCAGGCGGCGGATGCAGCTTTTTTCAACCGCTTCCGCGAGCGGCGTTCCTTCTTCCCGCAACTGGTTGATAGTGCTGACCAGGACGACTCCGTTCAGTACCGCCACGCCGAAGAGAGT
This sequence comes from bacterium, assembly GCA_043798715.1. Lineage (GTDB taxonomy): Bacteria > Vulcanimicrobiota > JAZDOK01 > JAZDOK01 > JAZDOK01 > JAZDOK01. The sequence goes on along the minus strand of JAZDOK010000077.1, from coordinate 20,024 downwards.
GATGAAACCCACGGAGGCTGGAACTGAAAGGTAGAGCCGGGAGAGGAAGAGGGCCAGAATTCCACCGATGACGGCCAGGGGAAGATTCAGAAGAACCAGGACCGCCTGCGACCATGAGTTGAAAGTGACAAACAGGAGAAAAGCCACCAGGAGGATCGTCAGCGGCACAATCACGGCCAGGCGCGCCATGGCCCGGGACTGGTTCTCGAATTGTCCACCCCAGGTAAGGTAATACCCGGCCGGGAGAGGGACCTTCTCCCGGATCTGTTTTTGGGCCTCCGCGACAAAGCCGCCCATGTCCCGCCCTTCGATGTTGCACTGGATGAGCAGGCGCCGCTCCCCGTTTTCCCGCCCGATACTCGAAGGCCCTTCCTCCACGGCGATCCGTGCAAGCTGCGACAGGGGGACCCGGATTTTTTTTGCCCCGCTCTCCCCGGGCACGTCCGCCAGGAGATTCCTCAGCGTCTCGACGGAAGTGCGCCGTTCCTCGGACAGGCGCACCTGAAGATCGAAATATTTGGCTCCCTGGTATATCAGGCCGGCCGCCTTCCCTCCAATCCCGGTCTCAACCAGGGAAAGCACATCCTCCGCCTTCATCCCGTGGCGGGCCAACTCCCTCCGGTCGAGGCGGACGTTGACGTAGGGCTGCCCGGAGACCTGCTCCACCATCAGGTCCCGGGTTCCCCTTACTTTCATCAGAACTCCGGCAATGGCCTCCCCTTTTTCCCTCAATACGGAAAGGTCCTCCCCGAAGAGCTTGATGACGACCTGCGCCCTGGTCCCTGAAACCAATTCGTCCACGCGGCATTGAATGGGCTGGCTGAAGCTGAAGGCCAGCCCCGGAAGAGCGGAAAGAGCCTTCCTCATCTTCTCAGTCAGCTCTTCCCTGCTCCCGGCCGAGCGCCATTCCCGCTTCGGTTTCAGGATTCCCACAAAGCCGGTGCTCTCAACTCCGCGCGCCTCGATGGCCATTCCGCTCCATCCGGTGCGGGAGACCACGGTTTTAAGCTCCGGAAAGCTCTTCAGAATCGCTCCGGCCTGTCGGCTTATTTCCAACGACTGGGTGAGAGAGACGCCGGGAGGAAGCTGGGTATCCATGTCGAAGGCCCCCTCGTCCATGACCGGCATGAACTCAGTACCCAGGGTGGGGATCAGGCTGAGGCTTGCCAGGAAGAGAAGCAGCGCCGCTCCCACGACTAAAAGGCGGGAACGCATGGCCCATCTCAGCGTCGGCAGATAGAGCCTCTCGACCCAGGGCAGGATAAAGCTCTTCTCGGTCCGGCCGGGGCGGACGAACCGATGGCACAGAAGGGGGATAACCACCAGGGAGAGGAAGAGAGCGGCGAGAAGCGCGATGAATATGGTAAGAGCCAGCGGACGGAACATCTTTCCCTCCAGCCCCTGAAGGCTGAGAAGAGGCAAAAAAGTGAGAGCAATGATGAGTTCCCCAAAGATGCTGGGCTTTCTGACCTCCAGCACCGCCCTAACGATCGTCGAGACTCCCCCTTGAGCTCCCTTCTCCGAAAGGTGACGTTGCACGTTCTCCACCTGGATAATGGCGACATCCACGATCATGCCGATGGAGATGGCCAGCCCTCCCAGGGAGATGAGATTTGCGGAAAGCCCCATCACTTTCATGACTAAAAAAACCGTGAGCGCTGCCAGCGGAAGGGTCAGGATAACCACAAAGGCGCTCCTGAGGTTGCCGAGGAAGAAGAAGAGAACGAGTAAGACGAAAAGGCCCCCTTCGAGAAGGGCCTTCACCAGGGTGTGAACGGCCTTCTTCACTATATCGGAGCGGTCATAGTAAGGTCGGATCCGAATGCCCTCCGGCAGGACCCCGCCCGAGTTGATCTCCGCCACGCGCCTTTTGACCGCTTCCACGACCTGTCGGCTGTTCGCGCCCCGCAGCATCATGACGATGCCGCCCACGGTCTCGTTTTTTCCGTCTTTTATGGCGGCTCCCTGGCGGACCGCCCGCCCGGCTTTGACCTCGGCCACGTCCCGAAGGAGCACCGGCGTCCCCTCCCGGCTTTTAAGGACGATGCTGCCGATGTTCTCCGTGGAACCCAACAGGCCCAGACCCCGCACGAGATATTGGTTCGAATCCTCCTCCAGGAATCCGCCTCCGACGTTCCGGTTGCTGTTCCGAATTACATCGAAGACCTCGTCCAGAGTCAGATCGTATTCAAGCAGCTTGTTCGGGTTCACCAGAGCCTGGTATTGCCGGAGGTATCCGCCGAAGGAATTCACTTCGTTGACCCTGGGGACGCTCTTTAACATGGGGGCCACGACCCATTCCTGCAGGGTGCGCAGATCCGTCTGATACTCCCGCAGGGCCTCGGGGTCCTGCGGCTCGTCGCCTTCCAGGGTGTACTGATAAATTTCCCCCATGGCCGTGGCCACGGGACCCAGGGCGGTTTCAACGGCGTCGGGCAATTCCTCCCGAACCGAGAGCAGCCGCTCCATCACCAGTTGCCGCGCGAAATAGACGTCCGTCCGGTCTTCAAAAACGACCGTCACGACGGAGATCCCGAACTTCGAGAGAGAGCGCAGTTGAACCAGTCCCGGAAGACCCAGCATGGCCCTCTCTATGGGATAGGCGACGGAACGCTCCATCTCCAGGGGAGAGAGCCCGGGGGCGGTGCCGACCACCTCCACCTGGATATTGGTGAGATCCGGGAGGGCGTCTATTGGGAGCGTGGAGAGGCAGAAGGCTCCTCCCACAACGATGGCCAGCAGAATGACGATCGCCCAGAGGCGGTTAATCAGGAAAAAAGAGACGATTCTTTCCAGCATTTTTTCCCTCTCAATTAAATATTAGATTTCGTCGGAGTTGTTATTCCGTTTCCATGCTCCCCTTAAGCTGCTCCGCCTTAAGGAAGAAGGCTCCCTTCGTCACCACCGTCTCCCCGGGGGAGAGGCCATCCAGGATCTCTTGCCGCCCATCCCTGACTTTACCCGGGCGGACCTGACGCGGAACGAACTGCCCCGGCGCCTTCCGGACATAGACGACCTCCTTTTCTCCCAGCCGCTGCACGGCCTCCCTTGGCACGAGAATGGCCCGGGGACCTTTTCCCAGAATGATGCGGCCTTCGACGAACATGGAAGACTTGAGGCGCATCCCGGGATTTTTAACTTCGATGCGCGCCTTCACGGAGCGGGTGGATTCATCAATTTCCGGACTGATGTCCAGAAGTTTCCCGCGGAAGTTTTCCCCGGGATAGGCCTTCACGGAAAAGACGGCATCCTGACCCGCATGGACTCTCGGCAGGTCTTTCTCATATATATTTGCAGTCAGCCAGAGGTTTTTGACGTCCATGATTTTCAAAAGTTCCGTGGTGGATTCCACCGCCTGGCCCCGGGTGACTGCGACGGAGGTGACAAACCCGCTGATGGGTGCGGTTACGGTGAAGTTACGGCCGTGGTTGACCTCGCTGACACCCATGATTTCCATGGCCCTTCCGGCGGATTCGAAATCCGTCAGGGCCCGGCGGTACTCTTTCTCCGCCTGCTGCACCTCCTGCAGGGAGCGGTGCCCCTTGCGGAATATTTCTTCTTCTCTATTAAGGCGGGCCGCGGAGTTTCCCTGAATGGTTCGGGCCGCCTGCTCCGCCGCGGTCGCCTTGCGCAATTCAGCCCGGGCGGCATCCAGTTCCTTCCCGGCCGCAATCCCATCGGCGTTGAGCTCCTTCGTCCGCTGAAAGCTTTTCTCCGCCAGTTCCAGGGCGGCCTTCGCCTGTTCCAGGGAGGAGCGGGATTCGGCCAGGGCGTCCTTCTGCGATTCCAGGGAGACCCGGCTGAATTGTCCCATCTTTGCCATGTCCCGCACTCTGTCCAGGTTGCTCCGGGCCGCTTTGAGGGCGGACACGGCGGCGTGATATTCGGCATCAACCCGGGCCAGCTCCATGCTGTCCACCAGGACGAGCCCTTCTCCAGCCTTAACTGTCCGGCCTTCCTGAACCAGAAGGCGCAGAACTTTCCCCTGGACTCTGGAAGTGACGACGGCCATGCCATCCGGTGGGGGTCTTAGTTCGCCGGTGATGTCTATGGAGTTTTCCATGGCTGAAAACTCAACCGGTTCCACTTCAATCTTCGCGAGCTTAAGGCTCGTCTCGGAAAGGGTCACGGCTTCCTCCCGGTTTTCCCCGGAAGGCCCGGCAGGTCCGGCAGCATCCTGTTCATCGGGCTTACTGCATCCCGCGAGCGCAAGCTGAAAAAGAAGTGCCAGGGCGGTGACCAGCAATAAAGAGGTGAATTTTGTTTTCATGGAATCCTGTCCTTCCCCTGGAATAGACTGACCCCCACGGCGCGTTCCAGGTACGCTTCGGCCGCGCGAAACTCGGCCAGCACTTCGAAATACTCCTTTTGTACATCCCGGAAGGTGCGCTGGGCCTCCAGCACGTCCAGATAGGTGCTCATCCCCGCGGCGTAGGCCCTCTGGGATGTCCGGATCGTCTTTTCGGCACTTAAAAGGATCTCGGCGCCGAATATTTTAAGGCGATCGTAATCCTTAAGCACCTCCCGATAGAGGGTCTCCACCTCGAACAAGACTTGCTGCCGGGTAGCCTCATAACTGCGCTTCGCGGCCAGGACGCTCTCCCGCCCTGAACGGACCGCGCTTCTTTGGGTTCCCAGATCCAGAAGAGGAAAACCAATAGATAGAAGGGCACCCTTTTTTGCATCCGGCGAATTAGGCTCAAACTTCGAGAGGTAGGCGGAGAGCATCATCTCAGGGGAGGATTCGCTTTTTAAAAGGCTGACCCGGCTTTCGTCCCGTGAGATCGCGACCCCGGCGGCTTTCAGTTCCGGGCGGTTATCCCGAGCCATTCGTTTGAGGCTGTCGAGATCCGGAAGAGAGAATTCATCCGGCGGTCCGGGCTGATCCTGAAGGACCAAAGGAGAGTCCGGCGTCCGGCTCAGAAGAAGATTGAGGCGGGCCCGGGCTGTAAACAGGTCGCTCTCGGATTTCTTAAGATCCTGTCTGGCCCTCGCCTCATCAATCTCCGCTTTACGGAGTTCCACGGCGGGAATATCTCCCACCTCGCACCGCTTTCTGGCGACCCTCAGCACCTCCTGTGCGTTCTTGAGGCTATCCCCGGCGACGGAAGAAAATTTATTGAATTTCTCAAGTTCAAAGCACGCGGCTGAAACAGAGGCGATCAGTTCCTGCCGCCCGGCTTCCCAGGCAAGCTTTGCCAGGTTCATCTCCTCCCTGGCTACGTGCTTTTTTGCCGCCGTTTTTCCAAAGATGGGAAATCGCTGAGAGATGGAATTGGCGTCCTCCAGGATATCGCCCGTCCCCCCGGATAAAATGAGCTCGGGATTTGGGAGAAGGCCGGAACCCCGGTATTGTTCAAGCGAAGCTCTGTATTGATGCTCCAGTGTCTTAAGAGTCGGGTTGTTTTCCACGGCCTGAAGGATGATTTCCCGTAAAGTCAGGGCCGGGGCGCTCTCTTCGGCGAAACACGGAAGGATGAATATAAGAAATAGCAGCACAAAAGTGCAAAAGACTTGGTACATGAGAACCTCCTTGATTAAATCCTGTGAACGGGTGTCAGGATTTACCGGGAGGGAGGCCCCCTGAGAGGATCAAGTGCGAAATGGCACAGCAGGGCATTGCGCCTGTTTGTGACGGGATGAAGGAAATATCCGGCTGAATGTCTCGGAGACGGTATGACGGAACTGTGGGTATTGCAAGCGCTCTGGTCTGCGGACCTATCCGCAAGTCCCGTAACGACAGAGAGGTCCGGGGACTCAAGGTGGCATTTCTCTGAGCATTCCCCGGAGAAGCGACAGGCGCCGAAGAGACAGCCCGGGTCCATCGACAAAAAAATAATAGCCGCAATCACAAGCACCACCGAGAGGCGGATAAACTGCTTATTTGATCGGATGGTATTTTGTATTATAGCGAGCATGTACTCGAATAATACAGGAAAAGAGGGAGAGAGTCAAGGAAAGTTTCTCCCTTCGCTGAAAAGGATTTCCCCTTTTATAAACGGAATTTTCAGTCATGCTTATTGATACCCATATCCATCTGACAGAGGAGTGCTATCAGGGAGACCTGCCCCAGGTGCTTAAGGAGTCATGGGAGGCCGGGGTGACCGCTGTCATCATTCCGGGCTGCGATCTCCCATCCAGCCTGAAGGCGGTCGAGATTTCAGCTTCAAAAGCGGAATCAGGCCGACCCCGTCTTTTTTCCGCGGTGGGCTTCCATCCGCACGAAGCCATAAAATTAGATTCGGAGAATCTCTCCGCATTGAATAAACTTCTTTCCTCTCGGCCAAAGCCCGTCGCCGTCGGAGAAATCGGGCTTGATTACCATTACAATCTCAGTCCGCCAGAAATTCAGCGCGATGTTTTCCGCCACCAGATCCGCCTGGCCCGTGAGTGGAAACTTCCTGTTATCCTGCATTGCCGCGAAGCTGAGGAGGACCTCTTCAGTATCCTGGAAGAGGAGCGGGCTTCCGAGTGCGGGGGAGTCATCCACTGTTTTTCCGGGAACCGCGCCTGGGCCGAAAAATTTCTCGATAAAGGCTATTATCTCGGCATAACCGGCGTTGTTACATTCTCGAAGGCCGAGGAATTGCGATCGGTCGTCCGATCCGCGCCGCTTTCGCGACTGCTGACGGAAACGGACGGCCCCTACCTGGTTCCACAACCGCATCGAGGCAAAATCAAACGGAATGTGCCGTCCTTCATCCCCCTTGTGGTCGCCAGAATCGCCGAGGTCAGAGGTCTTTCCATGGAAGAAACCGCTTCGGTCCTCCTTGAGAATGCCCACCGCCTTTTCGGGCTGTAGGTGAATGATAGCGGGTCGAAGGGCATGTTGGCTTGATTTCGTAAATTTGTCTCTCTTTTGAACCGGACAAAATCGGCTGCGGCTTCGAGTCGGGATAAAGTCGTTATTTCAGGTGATCAGCTTACGGTTCTATGCTTAATTGTTATGACAGTCGTGACTTTCCTTGTTGTGCTGCCGGCAGACATCTCCGGAATCATTCAGCTTTCCTGCCAGCCAGGCTTCCGCAACAGCCGAGGTCTCACCGGAACAGCCGCGGATCACCTGAATGCCGTGTGCCGCCAGGACGTTCACCGCCCCCTGTCCCATGTTTCCGGCCAGCATAAACTTGACTCCGGATTGCGCAAGAACAGCGGCTATATTTGATTTGCAGCCACAGCCCTCCGGCGACTTGAGCACATCTTCCGAGACTATCTTTTTCTGGTCGTTCACGGTGAAGACCGTGAAATATTCGCAGTGTCCGAAATGATCGTCGATTGTTTTTCCTTTTGATGGCAATGCTATTTTCATTTTTGCTCCTCCTTATTTTGGCGCTTTCTACAGCATTTATTTGTGTTTTTGTAGTTGCACCTAGGGCATTCGATGGTTTCTTTGACGCCGGTCGGACTCGTCCATGTGTAGTCACAGCCGGCACATTTAAAATCTGTTATGGCCGCAACTTCAATCTTACCTCCTTCTATCCTCAGGGCTTTGCCCCTTATGAGTGCTTCCGCCGTTTTTCTGTGTGCGGAGTCAAGAATTCTGCCGAAGGTCTGGCGGGAAATGTGCATCCCTGCCGCCGCGTGTTCCTGGTACATTCCCTCAAGATCGGCGAGCCTGATTGCTTCAAATTCATCCAGGGTCAACACCACTTCCTCCAGGAGGGACGAGGGAACTCCGCAGGGTTTAAAGTACGTCTGCTCAGGCAGGCAGCCTATTCTTCTGCAGCATTTCGGTCTCGCCACCTCATTATTATAGGCATATGCTCATAATATGTCAAGATGCCTGCTGAAAAATTCATCTTGACAATATGCATTTATATGCATATAATAGGCTCATGGCATCGGCTGAAAAACATCTTAAAATATTCAAATGCCTCTCCGATGAGACCCGATTCAGGATTTTCAGGCTCCTTTTGGAGAAGGGCGAGCTTTGTGTCTGCGAAATAGAGCAGGCGCTGGACCTGCCCCAATACACGATTTCACGGGGACTGAAATCCCTGAATGACTCCGGCCTGGCCGCCAAGAAGAAGGAAGGTCTCTGGAGACTCTATTCCATTCCCCTCAAATCCGACGATTTTCTAAAGTCCCTTTTTAACTTCATTCGGAAAACGATTCCCCCGGAAAAAAGAGATCTAAAGCGCCTTGATTTACGGCCGGATATTCGTATGGAGGTCTACCGCTGCCGCACACCAAAGCATTGATTTTTTTGGAAAATTTATGCAATTATGCGCTTATATGCATTTAGTTGAAGGAGGTCGCTCAGGTGCCTGAAGGGATTTCAAAAAAACTCTCGTTTCTGGATCGGTATCTCACGCTCTGGATCTTCCTGGCCATGCTCATCGGGGTTTTCGGCGGTTACCTTTTCCCCGGAGTCAATGATTTCCTGGCCCGTTTCCAGGTAGGCACCACTTCCATCCCTATCGCCATCGGCCTCATCCTGATGATGTACCCGCCCCTGGCCAAGGTGCGCTATGAGGAGATGGGAAAGGTATTCAAGGATTTTAAAATTCTGGCCCTCTCTCTCGTCCAGAACTGGGTGATCGGCCCCGTCCTCATGTTTCTCCTGGCGATCATCTTCCTGCGGGGATACCCGGAATACATGGTCGGCCTCATCCTCATCGGCCTGGCCAGATGTATCGCCATGGTCATCGTCTGGAATGATCTGGCGGAGGGAAACTGCGAGTATTGCGCCGGACTGGTGGCCTTCAACTCGGTCTTCCAGGTGCTCTTTTTCTCGGTTTACGCCTGGTTTTTCATCACCATCCTGCCGCCCCTGGTGGGGCTTAAGGGAAGTATCGTCGCGATTACGATAGGTCAGATAGCCAAATCAGTCTTCATTTACCTTGGCATTCCTTTCTTGGCCGGCATCATAACCCGCTTCAGCCTTATCGCAATTGCGGGGCGCGAGTGGTACGAGAAAAAGTTCATCCCGAAAATAAGCCCCATCACCCTCATCGCTCTCCTCTTCACCATCCTGGTGATGTTCTCTCTCAAGGGCGAGTTCATCGTGAAGCTCCCCCTGGATGTTCTTAGGATTGCCCTTCCACTCGTCATCTACTTTGTGGTCATGTTCATGGTGACGTTCTTCATGAGCTGGAAGCTGGGAGCCGGTTACACCAAGAGCGCGACCCTCTCCTTCACGGCCGCCAGCAATAATTTCGAGCTGGCGATAGCGGTGGCGGTCGCCGTCTTCGGCCTTTCCTCCGGGCAGGCCTTCGCCGCCGTGATCGGCCCTCTGGTGGAGGTGCCGGTCCTCATCAGCCTGGTGAACGTGTCCTTTTATCTCAGGAAAAAATGGTTTTCAGGCAAACAGGAGGCATGAACATGGAAAGTTTTCTCCAGGGCCAGGTGGACAAGTTTATTTTCAAAGTTCCGAAAGATTGCCTTTTCCATCCTGAAGAGACTTGGGTGCGCTCCGCCGCCGGCGGGGGAGAGGCTCAGGTGGGGGTTACCGACTACCTTCAGATGACCGGGGGAGATATATCCTTTGTAGAGCTTCCGGAGCCGGGGCAAATTCTGGAACAGGGAAAACAGATGGGCTCCTTAGAGACGATCAAGGCCGTTCTTCCCCTCCTTTCGCCTTTGAGCGGGAAGGTCGTAAAGATCAACGAGGCCCTTCTGGAAAAGCCGGAACTCGTCAACGAGGATCCCTACGGGACCGGCTGGATGGCGGAAATAACCCCGAGCGGATGGGAAGAAGATAAGAAGATTCTTCTTCCCGCCGAAGACTACTTTTCCCGGATGATGGAGAAGGCCCGCGCCGAGATGTCGCGCCTGAAGGAGGAATAGTGCCTTCATATAAAACAAAAGTAATCTGGAAAGGCGGAAGGAAGGGCTATCTCATATGCGGGAACGGCCCTGAGATGGACTTTGCGGCTCCCCCCGCTCTTTACGGGGAACAGGGGATCCTTACCCCGGAAGACGCCTTTGTGGCCGCCGTCAACACCTGCTTTCACATGATGATGATCTGGGCTTTCGAGCGCAACCGGGTGGAGCTTCTCTCCTACGAATGCGAGGCGGAGGGAATCGTGCGGGACCTCCTGGACCGGACTTCCATCTTTGAAACCGTCGTTCTCCGTCCCAAAATCACGGTGCGAAAGCCTGCGGAAGAGGGAGGAAAAAGGCCTCCTCTCGAAGAGACGGTGCGGAAATGTTTGAAGTCCGCCGAAAAGTTCAGCCTGGTGGCCCAGTCTATAAAAAGCCGGCTGGTGGTGGAGCCGGAGATCGGAATACAGGAGGCTTAAAGTGTCTGTAAGAAAAGTCGTCGTTTTGCCCTGCAGCGGCATCGGGAAGCCCCTGGGAACAGTCAGCCGCCTGGCGGCCTACCGGGTGGTGGAGGAACTCAGGCCGGAGAAGACCGCTATCACCTGCCTGGCCCAGCTGGTCGCCGAAGAAGCGGAAGCCCTGGCACTCGTTCGCGAAAATCCCTGCATCGCCCTGGACGGGTGCCCGAAGGAATGCGCCCGAAGAAACATCGAGATCGCGGGGGGAAAAGTCGGGAGTGAACTTCGGGTCATGGATGTCTTCAAGAGGCACAGGGATCTCAAACCGGAGACGGTGCTCGATGTAGGAGCGGGGGGCAATAAACTAGCCTCGGTCATTGCCGAAGAGATCGCTCTGGAAGCGGATCGCCTGCTTGGGCAGGTGCAGCCATGAACGATGAAGTCAAGGTTGGGCTCATCTCCTGCAGCGGGGAGGATTTCCCGGAGGGAACACTTTCGCGTACCGCGGTCCGTTTAGTCCTAGAAAAGCTGAGACCCGGAAAAACGGTGACGATTTGCCTTCCCCTTTTTCTGGCCGGAGATGTCGGGGAGCGGGATTTTGCCAAGAGCTTTCCCACCATCGCCGTGGACGGCTGCGAAAAATTGTGTGCCAAAAAGGGCACGGAAAAATACAGCGGCAAGGTGGACGACTCAATCAATGTGCGGGAACTTCTTAAAAAATGGGGTGTAAAATCACCCGCTTCCCGTGCCTTCCTCGACGTGGACGGATTGCGTCTGGCTGAAAGAATCGCCGAAGAGATCGCGGTCCGGGTGGATCACCTGCGTGAGAAAAAAGTCAAGAAAGTCCTGCCTCCGCAGGAAGGCCTTTCCAAACCATCCTGCGCCTGCGGAAGTCTTTCAGCCGCTGAAGAGAAGGAAGAGCCTTCTCAACCGGCTTTCCCTTCCGGCCCGGCGGCGCTATCAGTTAAAATTCTCGGTCCAGGCTGTCCCAACTGCGAGAAACTTTATAATATGGCTCGGGAAGTCATTTCGGAATCAGGTCTTCCCGTCAGTCTCGAAAAAGTTTCCAAAATGCAGGACATCATGAAATACCGGATTCTGGCGACGCCCGGCCTGGTAATCGGCGAAGAAGTCGCCTCCTCCGGCCGTCTGCCTCATAAAGATGAGATCAGAAAATTGATTCAATCGGCGCTCGCCAAAGGGGGAAAATAAATCCGTGAACAAAACTTCAAAGGCCATCGTTCTCACTTTACTGGTCCTGGTTTTGGCGGGAGGTATCTTTATAAAAAACAGGATGCGGGCCTCAACCCCCGCAGCCACCCCGGCTCCTACTTCAACCACTTTGAATGTTCTTCCGGTTCTCTATGAATTCGGGGCGGGGATGTGCGTTCAGTGCAAAAATATGGCTCCCATCATCGAGGAACTGTCCCGCGAATACCAGGGAGTCCTGGAAGTTCGCAAGGTGGATGTCAACGAGAATTCTCAGGCGGTAGAAAAATACAAGGTGCAGTTCATCCCCTGCCAGGTGCTCCTGGATCGCGATGGGAAGGAAATCTTCCGCCACGTCGGTTTTATTGAGAAAAAGGCCCTCATCAAGGTTCTCTCGGGAAAGGGCGTAAAACCTCTTGGGAACTGAACTTCTAGGCATCATAGAGAAAACTTTGGGCACGAGCCCGCTCCTGGCCTATCTTACGGTCTTTGCCGGAGGGGTCCTGTTCGGATTCGCCCCCTGCGCCCTGGCCGTGATTCCGCTCACCATCGGCTTTGTGGGCGGATACGCGGGCGGGGATAAAAAAAAGGCTTTCTTTTACTCGCTCGCCTTCGTCCTGGGCCTCTCCATAACCCTCATGATCCTGGGCGTCATAGCGGCCCTCATGGGCACCTTGTTCGGAAAGATCGGAAACGGCTGGTATATTTTCATCTCCCTCCTGGCCATGGCGATGGGTTTGAATCTGCTCGGAGTCTTTGAATTTAGATTCTCCTTTGCGGAGCGGATCAAGCCGGGCCTTACCGGCCCTCTTGGCGCCTTCCTTCTGGGGCTTCTTTTCGGCGTCATCTCCACCCCCTGCTCGGCGCCGGTGCTAGTGATCCTTCTGGCCTTTGTCGCCGCCAAGGGCCAGCTCCTCTACGGGGCCACGCTTCTTCTTACCTACGGAATCGGCCAGAGCCTTCTTGTTCTGCTTGCGGGTACTTTCACCGGCATCGTAGACAGCCTGGCGGAGTCCCGAGGCCTGACCGCATTCTCAAAATATCTCAAGATAGTCTCCGGAGTCCTAGTCCTCCTGGTCGGCCTGTACGTTTTCTTCTCCCACCTCTGAGACACATTCAAGAAGATTCCACAGAATTGCAGATTTACTAAAGATCCTCGCTGGACGAGGATAGAAGACCACCTCGCTTATTTTGGGATCACGCACTACGCGGCCGGGGAAGGCTGGATGATCGCCCTCCGCCTTTCCGATCACTTTGAGAGAAAATAGGGATACAATAGCTTTTTTTACAAACGGAGGGACTTCCGGCGGTTGCCCCTTTTATTTATGCCTGCGCCCTCTCGCGCTGCAGACGTTTTTGTCTTTTAAAAAGTGTAGTAATTGTCAGGCCCGTCAGGATTATGCATATCGTCACGTCGAAATACATCCACCCCGGAAAGTGGAGAGCCGGGCTTCGTCGAACGATCGAGACCAAGACCGACAGGGACATGAGATACGCCCAGACCAGGGTGATCCACCGGCAGCCTTGAATAAACTTTGGATCGTTCCATTGTTCTTTTGGTAAATCTTTTCGTGCATATTGCATAGCAAATGGCATGCCGACCATTAATGATATCCACATGATGCCGGCGAGCATCAAGTTGGACAGTAAGTCCATGTAGGATGCCACCCAGACGACCTTAAATATATTCACCAGAACGACGCAGGCCCCGAAGAATATAACCGTTCCCCACGTCAGAATGTAACCCCGTCTCAGGTCACCGAAGCCGAATATAACAGCCACAATGAGACATATGATTAAGGCTCGTTCTAAACTAATCAAGGAATGGCCCGAAATAAATAAAAAGAGAAGCCAGGGTATAAAGCCAAGCAGCAAACCGCCCAGTTCTTTCAAATCTTTCATAAATCCTCTCCTCGCAAATCGCTTTTGGGCAAGCCCTTATATTAATTATTTAGCGGGCGCCAGCCATCGGTTCGTGTCGTCTATATAGCCGCTGCCGCCGAATAATTCGAACCGCTTGCAAGGAGTTCCCTCGCTGAAGTTAAGCTTCGACAGGTCACAGCGGCGCAACGTCGGGTTTTCATAGGTGCGATAATAAAAATACTTATTTGTATGATCGTAGATGACCGACCATACCGTCCATTGGATATTTCCCTTCTGGCCCTGAATCCACACCTGGGGGCCGTAAGGAATATCTATGGTGTTGATCAGATGCAAAGCGAGGTTGACTCCCGCTTCCGCGGTTTCCGGCTGTTTTGAAAAACGCTTAAGCAGAGAAATCCTGACGAATCTGGAGGCATCGCTGTAATCGCCCGGCAGCGGCATAATCCCGGAGCCCAGAGCCCAATCCTCACCGCCGAGTTTGGGAGTAATACCGGCGTCTGGGTTCACGTGCGAGTAAAACCGCAGGTTATTGAGATGCCAGCCGAGATCCGGCTCGTTGGTCATCACGCCGTTGTCCCGGTTGTCCCATATTTTGGTGCATCCATCCATGCATTCGACTACAATCGAATCCCCGGTCGCATCGGTGACATAAAAATGCATAGGCAGCGGAATTTTAAGGGGGTTATCGGCGCTTGACCATATTTTTACTTTCGGGAGCGCGCTTCTCACTTCTTTCACCGTCTGAAAGCTGCCCAAAATCCAGCCGATGACATCGTTCACAGAGAGAAGCTCATCGCCCGGCTTGATGGCCGGATATTTTACGTCACCGAACCACAAACCCCCGGCGGACAACCCCTTTTCGTTCATTCCCTCGCCGAACAGATCCTTGTCAAACATGGAAATCCCGACAAAACCGTATTTCGTCTTCCACGACACGGGTTTGGCGCCATCCGGCGCTTTCGAGGCGAAAGATATTCCTCGCGGAATCATATTCAGCTTCGAGCCCGTATCCGAATAAAACTCATCGGTTCGGCCGGAGATGACACTACCGTCCCCGGATGTTAAAAAAAAGTAAGTGCACGCGCCGGCGCTGCCGATGTTGAGGAAAACAGCGGAAATCAAAATTAATAATGTTGCCCAAAGCCTTCTACTCATATTTGCCCTCCGACATTCAAATTTGCAGATATATGCTTTGCGATTAAATTTTAGCACCTGCATAAATCCTGCCATTGAGTATTCGACCTCGTGTCAACATGGGCCTCTCACCGTACGGAGGTCACAAGGGCGGAATAGGGGTAGGTCTTGCAATCATACATTCTCGTCTCCGGCTTTTCCTTCAACCCCGTGGTCGCGCCCTGAATAATTGACATTATCATAAAACCGGGTTATCATGTTGAAACTTAAGGGAAATCGGCTTGCCCCACTGACCCGCGCGGGCGCGGTCAACTAAATGAGGAAAATATGCTGGCGAAAAAAATCACGTATTCCGCGCTTTATATCGCACTCGGAATAATGCTCCCCCTGGCCTTTCATCTTTTTGGATTGGGGCCGTCTTTTCTTCCGATGCACATTCCCGTCCTGCTCTCGGGATTTCATCTCGGTCCCGCAGCCGGCCTGATGTGCGGCCTGATAACGCCAGTGCTGAGCCACCTGGCGATCGGCATGCCTCCGCTTTCCCCGCCCATGCTCCCGTTGATGATGGTGGAATTGCCGGTTTACGGTTTCACCGGCGGACTTCTGTACAAAACATACGGAATGAATATATGGATTTCTCTGATCGTTTCAATGGTTCTCGGCAGGCTAGGCGCGGGATTGACGGGATGGCTCCTTTCCGGCTTGTTTCATCTGGCGATTCCCCCGCAGGCTTATTTTCTGGGAAGCATTATCATAGGTCTTCCTGGAATTGTGCTTCAATTGCTGCTGGTCCCGGTTTTCGTGCGCTTGTTAAAGGGGCGTGGGCGCTCGGTGGGGCACTGAAAGCGGCCGCGGACCTCTTGCGGACACAAACCTGAAGGAGTGATGAACCGCCTATAAGAAGGAAAAAGTCGCTTTACGGCGAAGACTCCCGCTGGTGATGGAGTTCACCCTTAACCGCTTGACAAGCTGATGACTCCTGCAAATTTAATGTTTGGAGGAGTTTTTTTATGAAAGCTGACCTGACCCCCCTGCTCATCGGATTTCTCATCTATCTCGCCAGCCTGATTTCCCTCCGGTTCGGTCTCTCCGTCGCCATCATCGAGATCGTTCTGGGTACGATCGCCGGCAATATCGGGCTTAAGCCGGAAGGGTGGATGCTCTACCTGGCCTCTTTCGGGGGAATCCTCCTCACTTTTATGGCAGGAGCCGAAATAGACACCCGCCTCATGAAGGAAAAATTCAAGGAAAGTTTCCTCATCGGTTTTGCCTCTTTTTTATTCCCCTTTGTCGGCGTTTTCCTCTTCACCTACTATGTCAGCGGGTGGGATTTCAAGGCTGCGCTTATCGCCGGCACGGCTCTTTCCACGACTTCACTGGCCGTCGTCTATTCCGTGCTGGTCGAGACAGGGCTCTCCTCGACGGAAATCGGCAAACTGATCATGGCCTCCACTTTTGTCACGGACATGGGAACCGCTCTGGCTCTGAGTGTACTCTTCGCAAAACCGACCTGGTACACTGTTGCCTTCATTGTCGTCTCCATCGGGGTCATCTTCCTGGTGGACAAATTTTCCCTTTACATCCTCAGAAGCCGTTTTTTCTCAAACAAGGTCGTGGAGCCTGAAATCAAGCTTTTCTTTCTGGTTCTCCTTGTCTTCATGTATTTCGCCAACATCGGAGAGGGCCATGCCGTCCTTCCCGCCTTCATACTCGGGATGCTCCTTTCAAAGCATTTCAAGGAACAGCGCAAAACAAAAGTCATCCGGGACCGCCTGCGAACCGTCGCCTATGCCCTTATTACTCCGATTTTCTTCATCGTCGGGGGCATGAAGATTTCTTTCCTGCTGATTGCCTCGGCTTTCACGCTTTTCATACTTCTCTTCTTCCTCAAAATTGCAACCAAATTCCTCGGGGTCTATTTCCTGGCGAAAAAATATATTCCGGGCGGAAGTATGTACACCACCCTTCTAATGAGCACCGGCCTGACCTTCGGCACCATCGCCAGCCTGTTCGGCCTGAACTCAGGTCTCATCAATCAGGTTCAGTACTCGGTTCTGGTCGGTGTCGTCGTTGCCACCGCTGTTATTCCAACCCTCATCGCTCAGAAATGGTTCATGCCCGCCGAGATGGAAGACCTGACTGAGACGGCCAATGGAGCGTCCTCCGAGCCGGACGCCTTGGCTCCCCCGCTTCAAGAGGAAGAGTGTTAACGTGCAAAACCTGGGATGACTAAGTCATGCTGGTTGCATTCATGGCTCTTGACAGCTTGTTTGAAATATGATATCGTTAATCTACGATGAACGATTTTAAATCTAAGCTTAATTTTCTGCGATGCTGTTCCAAACGAAAAAAGCCTCCCGTCTCATCCGGGCAGGAGGACAGCGATCTGGAAATGGCAGAGCTGGCCAAGGCGCTGGCGCATCCGGCCAGGATAAAAATTCTGCGGGTGCTTTTAGAGCGGAACGAATGCATCTGCGGGGAAATCTGCCGGTGTCTCCCCCTGGCACAATCCACCATCTCACAGCATCTTAAGATCCTGAAAGATGCGGGCTTGATCAAGGGTGAAGTGGACGGGCCGCGGGTCTGCTATTGTATCTCGGAGGAGAAGATTGAAAGATTGAAGTCTTTAATAGCCGGGCTCTGAAAAACGGCTGAAAATTTCCGAAGAGGCATTAAAAGAAAGGAAGAGTGTTGATATGAAAAATTTTGATGGGAGATCTGTCAAGGAGGCTGTCCGAGAGGGGTATGCCCGGGTCGCCATGCAGGGGGAATCCTGCTGTGGTTCTTCCTCCTGCTGCGGAGGGAAGACATCGTCTTCGGATCTCAGCCGGGGAGTCGGCTATTCCGACAAGGAGATAAACGCTGTGCCCGATGGAGCAAACCTGGGGCTCGGGTGCGGCAACCCCCTGGCCATCGCTTCGCTCTCCGAGGGGGAGACGGTCCTCGACCTGGGTTCCGGAGCCGGCTTTGATTGCTTTTTAGCCTCAGGTAGAGTCGGGAAAATCGGCAAGGTCATCGGGGTGGACATGACCCCGGAGATGATCGAGAAAGCCCGCCGTAACGCTGAAAGCGGCGGCTATTCCAATGTGGAGTTCAGGTTGGGAGAACTGGAAAATCTTCCCGTCGCCGATGCCTCGGTGGATGTCATCATTTCCAACTGCGTAATCAACCTGGTGCCGGACAAACGGCGGGTCTTTATGGAAGCCTTTCGGGCCTTAAAGAGCGGCGGTAGACTAATGATCTCTGATATAGTCCTTCTTGAGCCGCTTCCGGAGAAGGTGATGAGCTCGGTGGCCGCCTACGTCGGGTGCCTCAGCGGGGCGGTCCTTAAGGACGACTATCTGCGGATGCTCGGAGAGGCGGGTTTCGGGGAAATCCGGATTGCCAAGGAGACGACTTTCCCCATTGACTGCATGGCCAACGACCCGACGGCCCAGGCGCTGGTGGAACATTTGAATCTTCCAAGGGAAGAGCTGGAAAAACTTATTGGTTCGGTCGTGAGCCTGAACTTTTACGCGGTGAAATCCTGACTTCCGGCCGTCAAAGCCTACTTCTTCGGCAGTTCTATGAGTTCGAGCGGCAGGGATTTTTCGTGCCTTCCATCGAGAAGGATTTCCAGGCTGTAGGTCCCTTTCTGGGGGAAATGTATGTTGGCCAGCTGGCCGATTAAATTGGCATTGAACTTTTTTATCGTGGCCGGCATCTCCGGCGGGGCAGGGGGGAGGGGGATTTTAATGACGTTGATGACGTCTTTTCCGTCGACGTCTTTAAGATAGATGAGAATTTCATGGGGGTTCTTCATCTCGGTCTGGCGGCCGGTGATGCGGAGGACGATGACCATGTAGGGGTGGGTCACCGGGAAAGTCTGGGCATACAGCGACTCGATGCCTCCGCCCAGGATGTTGAACCTGCCGTCCGGCAGCGAATTGGCGCCCTCGGCCAGCATTGCGAATTCCAGTTCCATGGAACGCCTCCCTTAAAAAAGAATAACCCGGGTTTAAATCCGGTTTTGTCCTGCCTGATTTTCAAAAGGCAACCTGTGACTGAATTCTGTGAAGTCTTCTTATTTCCCTTCCATTGTGCATCCATGTTCAATTCGCTTAGCGTCAAAAGGGAGATGGGATTGCTTTGTAGAATCCGTCCAGACACCAATAACAAAGGAGATTCAGGATGACAACTCTTCAGTCTTCCGCTGAAAAATTACCCTCCGATCTAAAGATCGCCAGGAGCGCCCCCATCCGGCCCATAAGGGACATCGCCGAACAGGCTGGCATCCGCGAGGAAGAGCTCGAATATTACGGGAAATACAAGGCCAAGGTTCACCTTGACATCCTGGCCCGCCTCGCCGACCGCCCTTCGGGGAAATACATAGACGTGACCGCCATCACCCCGACCCCGCTCGGGGAAGGCAAGACCGTGACCACCATCGGACTCTCCCAGGGCCTGGCCCGGATAGGTAAGACGGTCTTCACCACGCTGCGCCAGCCGTCTCTCGGGCCGGTCTTCGGCATAAAGGGCGGCGCCGCCGGGGGCGGCTATTCGCAGGTCATCCCCATGGAGGACTTCAACCTGCATTTCACCGGGGACGTCCACGCCGTATCGGCCGCGCACAACCTTCTGGCCGCCTTTATCGACAACCACCTGCACCACGGGAACGCCCTGGACATTGATCCGCACACCATTCTCTGGCCGCGGGTTCTCGACATAAGTGACCGGGCCCTGAGGCACATCGTCACGGGCCTGGGCGGGAAGGAAAACGGCCTTCCCCGTGAAAGCGGTTTTGACATCGCCGTCGCCTCCGAAGTCATGGCAATTCTGGCTCTCTCCGAAAACCTTCAGGATCTCAGGAAACGCCTCGGGCGCATCATCGTGGCGTTTAACAGGCAAAAAGGGCCGGTAACCGCCGAGGATCTCAAGTGCGCCGGGGCCATGGCCGTCCTCCTTAAGGACGCCTTGATGCCCAATTTAATCCAGACCCTGGAACACACTCCCTGTTTCGTGCACGCCGGGCCCTTCGCCAATATCGCCCACGGTAACAGCTCCATTATTGCGGATCGGATAGCCATCAAGCTGGCCCAATACCTGGTGACCGAAAGCGGTTTCGGTGCGGACTGCGGCGCCGAAAAATTCATGGACATCAAGTGCCGCATAAGCGGCCTGGTGCCGGATTGCGTCGTTCTGGTCTGCTCGGTCAGGGCCTTGAAGATGCATGGGGGGCTGGCCAAGGTGGTGGCCGGGAAGCCCCTGGACGAGGAGTTGAAAAAGGAAAACCTCCCCGCCGTTGAAAAAGGCGCGGAGAACCTCATCAAACAAATAGAGAACATGCTCCTCTTCGGCGTTCCCGTCGTGGTTTCCATCAACCGCTTTGCAACCGACACCGAGCGGGAACTTGACCTCATCAGGAAGATCGCCGTCGAGGCCGGGGCGGAAGACGCCGTCCCCGGAGATTACTGGGCGCGCGGCGGCGAGGGTGCCCGGAATCTGGCCGAGGCGGTCGTCCGGGCCTGCGAGAAGCCATCCAGCTTCAGGTTCCTTTATCCCCTGGAGCTTTCCATCAAGGAAAAAATAGAGACG
>JAZDOK010000046.1:0-25577 GCA_043798715.1 bacterium | reverse complement strand
GGTGTGCCCGTAGGCCTTGGCCAGAACATTGGTTATGGCCGCCGTCAGAGTCGTCTTCCCGTGGTCCACGTGACCGATGGTCCCCACGTTCACATGAGGCTTGGTTCTCTCAAATTTTGCCTTGGCCATTTTCGTCCTCCTCCACGAAGTAACTAAAAATTAGTTATGATTCCCATCATAACTAATCCTCCCATATTCCACAGATTCAAACCATCTCCTGCAAGGGGAGGAAAAGTCTGGCGCGCCCGAGAGGACTTGAACCTCCAACCTTTGGCTTAGGAGTCCATTGCTCTATCCATTTGAGCTACGGGCGCCCTGGAAACCATGGAGCTGCCTTCCGGGATCGAACCGGAGACCTCATCCTTACCAAGGATGTGCTCTACCATCTGAGCTAAGGCAGCAAGCATTTTGGAGCGGGGAACGGGACTCGAACCCGCGACATCCAGCTTGGAAGGCTAGCGCTCTACCAGCTGAGCTACCCCCGCCTGCTGAGCCCGACTGACGCAGGTTCTGGTGGGCAGGGAAGGATTCGAACCTCCGTAGCGCATCACGCGGCAGATTTACAGTCTGCTGCCATTAACCACTCGGCCACCTGCCCGACGTCGCAACCGGCGAACAGCAAATGAATGATACAACATCCTCCTATATCTGTCAAGAGACAAATAGCAGCGGGTACGCATGCTGCGGGAAGTGCGATGCATGCCCCGTCTTTCCTTAAAAAACAGTCAACAGGAAGGCGACCAGAAGGATGAAGAGAACCGGGGGCCAGAGGTGGCGGAAGACGGAGGGGATGTCCGTCTTGAAATATTCCGATGAAAGAGCCAGGCAGAGGTGCATCGGGGAGAGGTAGATGCCGATCACCCCGCAGGCGTAGGCGAATCCCAGCAGGTTGAGATCGGCCGGCAGATGGATGAGGCTTAAAATGACGGGGAAGCAGATGCCGACAAAGGCCTGGTTGATGCCGGTAAGGAATCCGACGGCGCAGGGCAATATAAAAAGGAGGAGGATGGGGGGGATGCCGAGGGAGGAAAGGTAGGCGGCAATTCCGGAGGCCAGGCCGGAAGCGGAGAGAAGATCCTTGAAGACATAGACGCCGATGACAAGGGAAGCGATCTGAAGGGAAAAGCTCATTTTCAGAAGATGGGGCAGGCGTTTTAAGGGAAGGCGGGAGACGGCGAACTGGAATGCGACGATCAGGAAGAGGGAAAGGGCCAGATCCCACTTGAGAAAAAGGACCATTCCCAGCAGGGCCAGCACCGGGAAGACCACCACCAGTATATTCCTAAGCGCGCCCGGGGAGGATCCCATGTATTTCTTTTCCTCCTTCCGGAGGCGGAGGGGCAAAAGGCCGAAAAGAATCCCGGCGGCAATGGAGGCCAGAGAATAAAGCCAGGTGATGGAAAAAAAATCGCGGTAAGTGATCCCGGCGATTGAAATGGCCATCACGACGCCCGGGTAGAGCGGCAGGACAAACTCCCACACGTGGCGGAACCAGTAGTTGAGGAAGGCCTTCTGATCTCCCGTAAGACCCAGGGGCCTGCCCGCTTCCTCCACGAAGGGCGCCGAGAACATGGCCCCGCCCGGAGAGGGAAGAAAACCCAGGAAAGCCGGCATGAGGACGAGCCTCAGGCGGCGGCTCGGCACGAGCCGCTCCAGCGCCTGTATCATCCGCCCCAACTGGCCGCTCCCGCTTAAGATCCGCTCCAGCAGGGTGACCAGAAAGAGGATCAGGATAAGAAGGATGGTATCTCCGGCGACGGCGGCGCCCACGGCGATTTTGAGCACCCGGAGGGGGGACATCAGGCAAAGAACGGCCAGAAGGGCCGAATTGATAAGCATCACCAGGCCGAGAGTAATTTTCTTCCGAAGAAGAAGGATGGTCAAGGCCACGATGAGGAGGAATTTTAGAAGTTCGAGCACGCCGCTTCCTTTCTTTTGCCTGGCCCCCTATTTTCGCGTCCGATCCCCCCAACCCTTTTTGAAAATAGAATTCTTCCGGTCGCCGGCAGACCGGTCGCTTATGTTTGGAAGAGGAGAAGAAAATCAAAGCAATAAGCCAGAGAGACTCCGGAGACACAGGGAGGATTTTTTATTCTTAAAGAGAAACTCTGGAATCCATTATGGCTGGCAAGATGATTGAACCCCTTAAACTCAAGGGGAATGAGAACGTCAAGGATTTTATCGAATTTATTTTTGGAGCGTCGGGTTACAACGCCCGCCGCCTGGCTGAAGCCTGCGAAATTTACGCCAGGATGCTGCGGGGGAAGATGACGACTGTCTGCCTGACGCTGGCGGGCGCCATGACCCCGATAGGCATGTCGGGTCCCATTATAGAAATGATGAAAAACGGTTTTATTGATTTCATCATCTCCACCGGGGCCAACCTGTATCATGACATGCATCGCCCCCTGGATCATCCAATTTTTCAGGGTGAAGTATTTGTGGATGACGGCAAATTGAACAGATGTGGAATTTCCAGAATCTACGATATTTTTATCGAGGACGAGCGCACGCTTCTGGCGACGGATAAGGCTGTTATGGAGATGATGGAGACCCTGCCCCTGGACAAGCCCATTTCAACCGCGGAGCTCCACTATCACATCGGCGAATATCTCCTTGAAAACGCTCCGCACCCGTCAAAATCCTTCCTGGCCCAGGCGGCCAGATATAATGTTCCGGTCTATACCTCCTCGCCGGGCGATTCCTCCATAGGCATGAATCTGGCCGGGGCGGCCGTGGGAGGAAAAAACCTCATTATTGACCCGAATCTCGATGTTCTGGAGACTACGGCCATTGTCATGGCCGCCAGGAAGAACGGAGCGGTCGAGGTTGGGGGTGGCTCTCCCAAGAATTTCTATATGCAGACCCAGCCGATGCTTAAACAAATTCTGAATATAGATAAAGGGGGCCATGATTACTTCATTCAGCTGACGACGGACGCTCCGCACTGGGGGGGACTTTCCGGGGCCACCCCGCAGGAGGCGAAATCCTGGGGTAAAATTCGCTCCCACAAAAAAAACAACGTTGTCGTCTACTCATGCGCTTCCATCACCTTCCCGCTCCTGTGCCAGTATGCCCGTATGACTATAAAGCCGCGGCCGTTGAAAGAGCTTTATTTAAAACGCGGTATTTATCTCGAAGAGCTGAAAAAGCTGGCATCCCAGGCATCAGGGAGGGAGCGGTGAGGCACGGGCCGCATCGCCGGGGTTTCTTTTATGATTCCATCTGACATACAATTCGGCGGCATTCCAGCGCCGTATTTTTATTATGATAAAGCCCGAGTCTGCATTCTTCCGGCGCCATATGAAGGTACGGTTACCTACGGCCGGGGCACCTCAGGCGGACCCGGCGCCATCCTCAAGGCTTCACTCAACATGGAACTCTGGGACGAGGAAATGGAAGCCAATATTTTTGAGATCGGAATTCACACCCTCTCTCCCCTTGAAAAATGTTCAACACCCGCTGAAATGCTTGAACGGGTGTATTCGTCCGCCAAAATTCCGGTTAAGGACGGAAAATTTGTCGTCATGCTGGGGGGCGAACACAGTCTGACCCAGGGCGTTGTCAGAGCGTATTACGAAAAACATCCTCTGCTTTCGGTACTTCAGATTGACGCCCACACCGATCTCCGCGAGGAATATGATTCTTCTCCCTTGAGCCACGCCTGTGCCATGAAGTGGATTTACGACAGGGGGATTCCCCTGGTACAGGTGGGAATCCGGAGCACCTCCGAAGAGGAGCGCTCCGCGTATGAAAAAAACAGGAGCAATATTTTTCTTGCTTCCGGAATAGTCAACGATCCCTCGGGGAAGGGGAAATGGATGGACGAAGTCGTCCTGAGGCTCTCCGATATGGTCTATATATCCCTGGACGTGGATGGCCTGGACCCTTCCATCATGCCTTCCACCGGCACCCCGGAACCAGGGGGGTTGGGATGGTATCAGGTGCTGGCACTTCTTCGGAAGGTGGCGTCCCGAAAAAAAATCGTGGGCTTTGACATGGTGGAACTGGCTCCGGAAGAACGAAACCCGGCTCCTGACTATCTGTGCGCCAGGCTTCTCTACAAACTTCTGGGGTATGTCTTTGCCGGGGACGTTTCATCGGGACAGGCGTAAGTTTTACCCCGCAACGTCGCACGGGTTCACACCGGTATGTTCAGGTTCTGCTCCACTTGGCTCTGCTGACCAATGCGATTGTCTCCCGGATGCCGTCTGCGGTCAGTTCCTTGTTGTATACATTCGGCTCTTCGGAGTAGATGAACTCGTTGAAATGGCACATCAGGGCGTTCACGAAGGTATCGAAGCTTCTGTTTAAATGGGGAGGAAGCCATGGAGAGCTTTTGCAGATGTGGATCCCATCAAACCTGACTTCCCTCAGGATCTCATAGGATTCCGTTTCGGTAAATTCAAAATCTCTTTCGCCGGTGAACGGCATCGAATTAGGATTTTTTATCCATGTATATTTATGCAATTTGTTGCTTAATCGAGTGTAAGAAAGCCAATTATTGGCTTTCGGGGGGTCTCTTAAATCCGGAATCTCCCCGTAGTATATATCGTGGTGATTGTCTATGTTATAGATGTCATACATCACATTAGGGGTATGGAGGCGCTCGATAACGTCAATCAAAAAGCGGACCAGGTATCGGTGCGAATCTGAAATATACACCGGAACGTCCTGCAGGCACTTGAACAGATAGTCAAGGCACTTCATCTGCTCCTCTTCATTGATGGTGACGTTGAGGAGCTCGGGAGCGTGATAATACCTGCGCAGCCACTGCACGTTCTCCTGGTATTTGGGAATTTCCGAAACCTTCCCATCAACCAGATTGGCTTCCGCATCCAGGTCCTGGCTCAGGAATTTGTCGAAATCAATACTCAAAATGCTGCATATCTGCATAAAAACCCTCCGTAACAGGGGATTCAATTTTTTGCAATCGGCTTCCTTCCGCTCCGGAGTATAATTTGCAAAAAAAGTTTCGAGTCAGAAAGCGGCGCTCTGGAAGGAGTTGAAATCAGCCTGAAAGAATAGGAGAGTATCTCTAATTGAAGGAGGCGAAGACATGGGCATCTCAGTATCTCAGGAACTTACGGCCCCGTTCAAGGATCCCAAGTTTATCGAAAAGACGGCCATAGGCGGGCTCCTCTCCCTGATTCCCCTCGTCGGAGGGCTCTTTCCTCAGGGATTTGTGGTAAATTATATCGCCGCCAAGACAGGCGAGGGGAAAGAGGAACTCCCTCTCTGGGAAAACTGGGGAAACATGTTTGGGAAGGGGTGCATTGCTTATATCATCACCGTTCTCTACATGCTTATTCCCATTGTCGTTGCCCTCATACTCTGCGGTGGCGGGATTCTTGGGATATTATCGGCAGCCGCTCAGCGCGATTTTGGAACCATTTTTACATCCGCTCTCTCCATAGCCGGAGGACTTATAGGGGCGATCTTTCTGTCAATTATTTTCGGATTTTTTGTCCCGATGGCCATTGTCCGCTACTCCCGGAGCGGCTCCTTCGGGGCCGCCTTTGAACTGGGCCTGATCTGGAACATCATTTCCAAGGATTTCACGGGCTATTTAATGACTTTCCTGGCCGGGATCGGTCTGGGGATCGCTTTGGGAATCCTTATGGGAGTCGCCGGGATGGTCGTCGGATGGGTGCCTGTCATCGGGTGGCTGCTGATGCCGTTTTTGGCCGGAATGGGCGGCATGATTATTGCCCTTATGACCTCTTCCGCCTATGCGGCCGTCCACGGGATCGAAAGGCCCTCTGCATCTCCGCCTCCCCTGGAAAGCGGCGATAACAGCGAGGTTATGAGCCAGGCGGCCTGAGCTGGAAAAAACCAGGGTTTAACGGAATAAATTTATGGGGGCAGGATTGACGAAAAAGAGGGAGCAGAAAATCAAGGAACTCCTTCAGGGCTTTTTCGCTGGAGACGCGCGGTCGGCCGCTCGCATCCTCAGTCTGATAGAAGATGAATCCGAACTGTCCCCGGAAATTCTAAAAAAAATATATCCCCGGGCAGGACGGGCCGCCCGAATCGGGGTCACGGGGCTGCCCGGAGCGGGGAAATCCACCCTGGTGGACCGGCTGGCCCTTGAGGCCAGGGGAGAGGGGCTTAAGGTCGGCATCCTGGCGGTGGATCCCACGAGTCCCTTCAGCGGAGGCGCCATCCTGGGGGATCGGATCCGTATGAACCACGCGACCAGTAACGATGGTGTCTTCATGCGCTCCATGGCCACCCGGGGCAGCCTGGGCGGGCTCTCGCAAACCACCAGGGAGGCTGCCGACGTGCTGGACGCCATGGGCAAGGAGCGCATCTTCATCGAGACGGTGGGGGTGGGGCAGTCCGAGTTGGATGTCATCTACGCCGTGGACACGACCGTGGTCGTGCTGGTGCCCGAATTCGGGGGCGGAGTGCAGTCGCTCAAGGCCGGTCTCATGGAGATCGCCGATATTTTTGTGGTGAACAAGGCCGATCGGGCCGGGGCGGACTTTCTCCTTCAGGATATCCGGGAGGCGCTGGGTTTCAAGCCCGCCTCGGGGGGTTGGGAGGTGCCGGTCCTGAAGACTTCCGCTGTTTCGGGGGAGGGCCTCCGGGAACTCTACATGGCGATTGAGAAACACCGTTCACATCTCCTGGATTCAGGCCTGCTGTTAATAAAGAGAAAAGCGCAGGTCCGGGACCGGATTCTTCAGGCTCTGCGAAAAAAAGTTGAGGAAAGCCTGAGGCGGGCTCCCTCCGGAAATGAAGAACTTGAAATTATGGCCGCTCTCTGCGCGGAGGGGAAACTCGACCCCCTCTCGGCCGCTGAAAAATTATTCCACCAGATTTCATCCAGTGCCTGATAAGGAGGCGATCCGGCGTTGTCCCTGGCCGATATCAAGGAAGTCTGCCGCCCCGGGTCTCCTCTTGAGGCGGTGGAGCTTGCCGGAAGATACGGGCGTGAAGCCGCCTTCCTCGCCGGGGGGACGGACCTTCTTCTCTTCTGTCCGCCACGCCTGAAAGTTCTCATAGATCTGGGGCGCACCGGCCTTTCCCATATCAGGGAAGAGGACGGGTTTCTGCGCATAGGGGCCCTGACCTCAATCCAGGATCTGGCCGATTCTCCGCGGCTTAAATCCTGTGCCGGGGGGATCCTGGCCGAGGCGGCCTCCCGCTGTGCCAAGCGGCCGATCAGGAACGCCGCCACCATCGGAGGGAGTCTCGCCGGCGCGCTCTTCTACGCCGACCTGCCCCTGCCGCTCCTCGTGCTGGAGGCACGTCTGCGTCTCCTGGGCAGGACGGAACAAGAAGTTTCCATCGGGGATTTTTTCCGGGGCGCCCGCTCCACCATCCTGGAGGGGGATCTCCTCACGGAAGTCATTGTTCCGCTCCATCCGCGTTCTTTCGGCTCTTTTGAAAAGTTGGGACGGACGCGGAGGGATATCGCCCTGGCCAGCGCCTGTGCCCTGGTTGAAGAGGAGGAAGGGGTGTGCCGTAAGGCACGCCTGGCCATAGGCGGCGCCGTCGCTTTTCCATGCCGCCTCCCCGCTGTCGAAACATTTCTTGAGGGCCAGGCCCTGGATGAAGCGCTCCTTCAGGAGGCCGGGAGGATTGTCAGGACAAAGATCGCTCCCATAAAAGATTTCCGGGCCGGCGCGGATTACCGGAGAGAGCTCGCAGGAGTTCTGGCCTCGCGGGCGCTTGCCGGGGCCATCGAGAGAGGAAGGTCAGCCGGATGACGATTAACTTCTTCCTTAATGGCAAGGAGAGAACCTTTGAGGCGGCCCCGGGCGACCTTCTTCTCGATCTGCTGCGCCGCGAGGGATTCTTCGGCGTTCGGCGGGGTTGCGAGACGGGAGACTGCGGCAACTGCGGGGTCATCCTGGATGGTAAGATGGTCAATTCCTGCCTAACTCTGGCGGCCCAGGTCGAGGGGAGGAAGGTGGAAACGATTGAAGGTCTGGCGCAGGGGGAGATGCTGCACCCGCTTCAGGAAGCGTTTCTTACGCATGGGGCCGCCCAGTGCAGCTATTGCATGTCCGCCATGATCCTGAGCGCCAGGTGTCTTCTTGAGAAAAACCCCGATCCCTCCGAAACCGAGGTGCGGGAGGCCATAGACGGCGTTCTCTGCCGTTGCACCGGCTACAAGATCCCGGTCGAAGCAATCCTGGACGCAGCCGAAATGATACGCGAGGGAAGCTTATGAACGGGCGTAATGAAGAGGCTTTTTCTGCGGTCGGAGTAAAAGCTAAAAAGCTTGACGGCCCGGCCCTGGTCACCGGCAGGGGGCCTTATACCGACGACCTTCATCCGCACGGCATGCTCCATGCCGGAATCCTCCGAAGCCCTCACGCCCACGCCCGGATTATGGAAATCAGAACTGAGAAGGCCTGCGCTCTGCCCGGAGTGCAGGCCGTTTTAACCTGGCAGGATGTTCCGCGTATTCCCTACACGACTGCCGGGCAGGGATACCCGGAACCCTCGCCCTACGACTCTTTCATGCTGGACCGGAAGGTGCGCTTTGCGGGCGACCGGGTGGCCGCCGTGGCCGCCGATACGCTGGGGATCGCCGAAGAGGCCCTGAAGCTCATTGAGGTGAAATACGAGATGCTTCCGGCAATACTTCATCCGGAGGAAGCTCTGAAGCCGGGCGCCCCCGTCATCCACGACGAGGAAGATGCCAGCGGGATTTATGATGCCCCAAAAAATCTGGCGGCTTATATCAGCGCCGGGGTCGGTGATTTGGAGCGGGGTTTACTGGAGGCCGACTTTATCCTTGAAAATGAATACCGCGTCCACTATGTCCAGCAGGCGCCGATGGAGCCCCATGTCTGCATTACCTGGCTTGACGAAAACAACCGGCTGGTCATCCGCACTTCGACCCAGGTGCCTTTTCACTGCCGCCGGATCGTGGCCCGCCTGCTTAAACTCCCGGTCAGCCGGGTGCGGGTCATAAAACCCAGAATAGGCGGAGGATTCGGAGTCAAGCAGGAGATTTTGATTGAAGATATCTGTGGGATGCTGACTTTAGTGACCCGTCGTCCGGTGCGTCTGGCCCTGACCCGGAGAGAGGAATTCATTTCCTCCCGCACCCGTCACCCCCAGGTTCTCCGAATGAAGACAGGCCTTAAAAAAGATGGCACTCTCACCGCCAATCAGCTCACTGTCCTGGCCAACACCGGGGCCTACGGGGCTCACTCTCTGACTGTGCCTTCCAATACCGGCTCTAAATCCCTTCCCCTCTATCCCTGCCCCAACCAGAAATTCGAAGCTCAAGTCGTCTATACCAACCTCCCCGTCGCCGGCGCCTTCCGGGGCTATGGCGGCCCTCAGGGTTTTTTTGCTCTTGACTGCCAGATGGATGAGGCGGCCCGGGCTCTGGGGATGGACCCCCTGGAATTCAAAAGAAGGCGCTGCCTGAAAAAGGGCGACCTCCTGCCGCTGGCGGAAGTTCTCGGGGAGGGGAAGCCGGGCTACCGGCAGGTCATAAAGAGTTGCGGGATGGAAGAATGCATTGACAAAGCGGCCTCCGCTATCGGGTGGGGGAGACCTCTTTTAAAGCCTGAAAAGACTTACCTTAAGCGCGGTCGCGGCTGTGCTCTCCTGATGCACGGATCCGGGATTCCAGGGGTTGATATGGGCGCGGCTTTTATAAAAATGAACGAAGACGGCTCCTTCAACCTCCTGGTGGGGGCCACCGACCTGGGGACCGGGAGCGATACGGTTCTCTCTCAGATCGCCGCCGAAGTTCTAAGAGTGCCGACGGAGAAAATCATTCCCTGTTCCTCCGACACAGATTGTACTCCCTTTGACGTGGGGGCCTATGCCTCGAGCACCACCTATATCAGCGGGCAGGCGGTTAAAGCGGCCGCGGAGGAATGTCTAAGGCAGATTCTCATGGTTGCCGGGAGGATGCTGGACGAAAAACCTGAATTGCTGTCGGTTCGGGAAGGGCGGGTCTTTTCTCCATCGGGAAAATCTTTTGATTACACGGAAATAGCCCTCCACTCTTTCTACCGGGATGAGATGCTGCAGATCATGGGGACGGCCTCCCATTTTTCCTACGATTGCCCCCCGCCTTTCGGGGCCATGTTCGCCGAAGTGGAGGTCGATGTGGATACGGGGCAGGTGCGGGTATTGAAGTTCGCCTCGGCGATTGACTGCGGAACGGCCGTCAATCCCCCCCTGGCCGAAGGGCAGATCAACGGCGCCGTAGCCATGGCCCTGGGCTATGCCCTGACCGAAGAGATGATCTTCGACGAAAAGGGCCGGATGATGAATCCCACATTTTTTGATTACAAGACGATGGGCAGCCTGGATATGCCCGAAATGCACACTTTTTTAGTTGAGTCCTGGGAGCCCACCGGGCCGTTCGGCGCCAAGAGCGTCTCCGAAATTCCCATGGACGGGCCGGCTCCGGCGGTGGCCAACGCCATTTTCGACGCAATCGGTCTCCGCCTGCGGGAGCTCCCCTTTACGGCGGAGCGCGTGCTGGGGGCGATTAAAAAAAATTATGAATTATGAAGTCAGAATTGTGAATTATGAAGACAGGGGGCGGGAAACAGGGGATAGGGGACAGAAGTAAGAAAACAGGAGCAGAATACAGTTGATAAAAGGGGGATATAATGAATCCGATTGAGCTTTTGCAGGACAGCGAAGGAAAGGAGTTGTTCCTGCTGGGCAACGAGGCCATTGTCAGGGGGGCGCTCGAGGCCGGGGTGGGCTTTGCCTCGACCTACCCGGGCACTCCCTCGACCGAGATCGGTGACGTGCTCTCCGAGATCGCGCTTAAGGCCGGGATGTATTTCGAATTCTCGGTCAACGAGAAGGTGGCCCTGGAGGTGGCGGCGGCCGCAGCCGCATCCGGAGTGAGAACCCTCGTCTTCATGAAGCACGTGGGACTCAACGTAGCCGCCGATCCCCTGGTGACCACGGCTCACATCGGCGTCCGCGCCGGCATGGTCATCAACACGGCCGACGATCCCTCGACCCATTCCTCTCAGAATGAGCAGGACAACCGCTACTACGCCCAGCTCGCCGGCCTTCCGATGCTGGAGCCGGCCAACCCTGATGAGGCAAAGGAGATGACCCGGGCCGGCTTTGAGATTTCAGAGAAACTAGGCATCCCGCTTCTCCTTCGGACTACGACCCGGGTGGCGCACATCCGGGGGATCGTCAAGCTCGGCCGCCTCACTCCCATCAGGATGAAGGGGGAATTCAAAAAAGATCCCGCCCGCTTCGTCCCGGTTCCCGACAACGCCAAAAAAATGCACCAGAGGCTCCTTGAGACGTTGGAGGAAGCGCGGAAGATGGCCGAGGAATCGCCGTTCAATCGCCTGATTGCCGGCTCCGTTAAATCAGGGACGGGGATAATCGCCTCGGGCCCTGCCTATAATTACGTCGCCGATTTTGTCCGCGAAAACGACCTTCAGGTTCCTATTCTCAAGCTGGGCTTCACCTGGCCGTTTCCGAGGGAGATTGTCCTTGATTTCATCCGGCCCCTCCAAACGCTTTTTATTGCCGAAGAACTCGAACCGTTCCTGGAGAAGGAAGTGCGGGCGCTGGCCCAGATGGAGCAGCTTTCGGTGACCATCTCAGGCAAGATGAGCGGCCCCTTCAGCCGGGCCCTGGAATTTTCTCCCGATGTCGTCCGGGAAGGCTTGGGGAAGCATTTCTCCGTGCCCGGGGGGAAGATACCGCTTTCGGCGAAAGAGCTGCCTCTTGCGCCCAGGCCCCCGGTCTTCTGCCCGGGCTGTCCGCACCGGGCCACCTATGTTGAGGTGGGGATGGCCCTCCGGCGCCTGAAGATCAAAAACGCCGTCTTTCCCTCCGACATCGGATGCTACACGCTCGGCATCGCCCCTCCCTACGTCATGGCGGATTACCTCCTATGCATGGGCTCCTCAACCAGCACCTCCTGCGGTTTCTCCCAGGCCACCGAACAGCCGGTGATCTGTTTTCTGGGGGATTCAACTTTCTTTCACACCGGGATGGCCGGCCTCATCAACGCTCATCACAACGGCCATCACTACCTGGCCGTCATCCTGGATAACCGCACCACGGCCATGACCGGGAACCAGCCGCACCCGGGACTTCCCCACGACGGCATGGGGCGGGAGGCCCCGGCGCTGGACATCGTCGCCATGGTCAAGGCCATGGGGATTCCCTTTGTGGAACGGATAAACCCCTATCGCTACAAGGAATCAATAGAACATATTGTTTCGGCCCTTAAGCAGCCGGGCGTCTCCGTGCTTGTGGCCGAGGGGGAGTGCGCTCTCATCCGGGACCGGAGAAAACGCAGGGAAGGGGATTGGACGCACTGCCTGGTCCGGGAAGACCGCTGCGTCCGCTGTCACACCTGCGTCAACTTCACCGCCTGTCCCGCTCTCCTGGTGGGTGACGATAAGAAAGTTGCCATAAACGAGCACTTCTGTAACGGTTGTGCTCTCTGCCTTCAGATCTGCCCCAAGGCCGCCATTGAGGCCATTGAAACGCGCACGAAATAGCGAGGTGATGATGATGAATAAAGCAGTGTCGCTGGTGATTGTCGGAGTGGGCGGGCAGGGGATTCTCACCTTTTCGGATATCATCGGGCGCGCCGCTCTCATCGAGGGGAAAAAGGTCCTCATGAGCGAGGTGCACGGAATGGCGCAGCGCGGCGGAGTGGTGGTGAGCGAGATGAAGATCGGCGAGGCCCAAGGAGCCCTGGTGGGGAGGGGAGAGGCTGATTTTCTGATCGGCTTTGAGCCCCTGGAGACTTACCGCGCCCTGGATAAAGCCTCGGGCGGGACCTGGATCCTTACCGGCACAGAACCAGTCATTCCTTTCACCGTGACCCTGGGGCGGGCCGAGTACCCGCCGGTTGAGACCATCCTGGAAAGCATGAGGAAAGTTTCCACCTCCGTCGTGGCCGTGGATGCACAAAAACTGGCCCGGGAGGCGGGCGGCCTCATCACCGTGAACTCCGTCATGCTGGGGGCACTGGCGGCTCTTCCCGGCTTTCCCATCCAAAAGGAGAGCCTCGTTTCGGCGATGCGCGAGCGATTCGGCGAACGCCATCACAAGGTAAATGAGAAAGCATTCCACATGGGTTGGGAAGGTGGAAAGTGAAAATAGCACATTACACGAAGACGCCGGCCCGGCCGGTCAATATCGAGGGGGCACAGGGCGTCACCATCCGCTGGCTCATCTCAAAGCGGGAGAGGGCCCCCAACTTTTCCATGCGGATGTTCGAGCTTGAAAAGGGAGGCCACACCCCCCTCCACGAGCACCCCTCGGAGCACGAGGTCTTCGTCGTGGAGGGAGAGGGAGTGATGGTGCACGATGGGGCGGAACATCCCTTCAAAAGCGGCTATGCCATTTTTGTGCCGCCGGGGGACAGCCACCAGTTTAAAAATACCGGGGAAGGCCTCCTTCGCTTCCTCTGTTTGATTCCCAATGAAAAACCGTAGCAATCTTGAATAGCTATTTTTATCGCCGATCCCTCTCCCCCAGCGCGTCCTCGTAGATTCCCTGTAATACCCCGGCTGTTTTCAGATAGCTGTAATCTTTTGCATACCCGGCAGCCCGCTCTTCCAGGGCTGTCCTGGCGCCGGGAGTCTCAATGAGATGAGTGATCGCACGCGCCAAATCCCGTGAACTTCCGGTCTTGAACATTTCAATGCATTTTCCATTCTCATACAACTCTCTGTTTGGCGGAAGATCGGATGCAACGACGGCTTTCCCATAACCGATCGCGACGCTCAGCGAGCCCGAGTTTGACATTTCGAGGAAGGGGGTGAGAACGAGGTCCGTGGCGTCCATGACTCCGGGCAGATCATCTCGTTCGACGAAATCCGTAATGATGACCCGAGAGGCACATCCCAGAGACTCCACCTTTTTCCTGAGAGCCGGTTCATATCCGCTGCGATCCCTCGGATGGGCGCCACCTGCGATCAGGAGAACGTAGTTTGACGGGAGGTAAGCCAGCGCCTCCAGGGCTATTTCATATCCTTTGCGGTTATTGACGAAGCCGAAGATGGTCAGAACCACCTTTTCTCCAAGCGCGAACTTCGCTCTGGTATTCTTTCCATCAGGAGTCTTCTCTCGCTCAGGCACAGGGTGTGGGAAAACCACTATCTTTTCGGCGGGGGTGCCGAAGTGTGTCTGGATGGTTTTTGAATAATCGGAATGAACAATGAAGCGGAATACGAGCCTGTTAGGAATCCGGAAGTAGCGTCTGATCAAGGAGAGATGGAAGAACTGTTTAATTTTCCCGAGTGGATTGGATAGCGAGCTTTCCACTTTCGGAAATTCGTGTATCGTCATGACACTCGGTATCTTTAATCTCTGCAGGAGCTCTCCGAGGGATACCCTTCCGAAGAAGCTGAATTCGTGTTGAATGTGGGCGACGTCGGCGTCGTTCATCCTTGCGGCGATGTCGCCGGCCTCTTCCCGACTCATCGCGGGCGGAAGTTCCACGACCTCGATATCATCTCCCTGCTTTGCCAGGGCCTTGCAAAAGTGCGCCGAATATTCGGCAATGCCGCATCGTATCTCCCAGGTTGTCAGGAATGCGATCTTCATTTTCGAAACACCACGGTTATATTCTGCATGAAATAATGGCCGAAAGTTCGCTCGACTTTTTCAAGAAGCCGGAGAGAGCCTGCCGCCAGGCTTGATGCAATGCCGCGCTTGCGGGCGGCCAGGCGATGCAGTATGAAGGGGATCAGGCTGAATCCGTAATCCTGAAAATAACCGTACCCATGGGAGCCTACTTCCCCGGCTTCAAGATCAAGCTTTTTTCCCATTGCCAAAAGTTCCTTGTATGAATATGCGGTCTCCCATCCATATTCCCAAGTGCCTTTGGCGATTCTTTTTTTCTTATACAGCGTATATGGATTGTATTTCTGCGGCACATCGACGATCAGGAGGCCGCCTTTCCTCAGTACCCGCACCTGCTCCTTCAAGGCCGGCAGGGGATCCCTGAAATGTTCCATGACGCCTTGGCTGAATACAATATCGAATCGTTCGTCCTCGAAGGGAATTTTTTCTGCGCTTTCCACTTCGAGCCGGATATCGGAACTCATGACCTTGCCGACTCGCCGGGCAACTTCGACAGCCTCGGGGGAAAGATCGGCAGCCGTGAAACGAGTTGTCCTGCCGTGAATTTTCGAGAGATAGTGGGAATCGATTGCCGTGCCGCAACCTACCTCCAGCACTTCCCGTGCATCCAGTTCTTCGACGGATCTGGAAACCATATCGAGAAAAGGTTTTCTTTCCTTAAGATGAAGTTCTATCAAAGAATCAATATCCGGTCTGGCGAGCCATTCATTCCAGATTTCTACAAAGGCCGCATTGTCGTCCCGGAGAGAAGGAGTAATCTTGTCAATGAGCTTCCCCTTTCCCAGGGCCAGGCGCATACGACGCCATAAATAGAATCTCACGAACCACAGTTTAAGCCGGATCAGCTTTTTCACGGCCTTTGAGAAGAGGATATTCTTCATGAAGTACCCGAGAGTGGGATATATTTCCAGGTAGGCCTGTTGTTCGAAAGCCATTAAATCAGATGGCGCCACTGAGCCTAGAGGAATGGGGAGTTTGTCCGCATGCCAGTTGGTGTAGACGAGGCGTTCCCAATTATACTTGAACTCCTCCGGGAGCTCTTGGTGGAGCTTTGTGCCTGGGAAGGGAACCAGGTTGAAGAAGGAGACAAAATCGGGCATCAATCTGCGGGCGAACCGGATCGTCTTGGCAATCGTCTGCTGGGTATCTTTCCGGTGACCCAGAATAAAAAAGGCGTAGGTGTTGAGCCGGGCAGCCCTCGCCGCATCGAAAGCATAGACCGCCTGTCCCAGGGTGATGCCCTTGTTAATATCCTTAAGAACATCACTGTCGCCTGATTCGACGCCGAACTGGACGGCGTAGCACCTGTTTTCCGACATTTTTTTGTAATCCTCCGCCCTGAGGAGATCCACCCTTCCAAGGCACTTCCACGGAAGGGAGATACCCTGGCTTTTCATCTCCATATAGAACTCTTCGAGCCAGGGGCGGTTCGCAGTAAAAAGATCGTCCATAAAATAAATGTCATCATAACCAAAGCGATCCCTCAAGCATTTGATCTCTTCGGCCACATTTTGCGGGCTGCGTCTGCGGTAACTTCTTCCCCATACGGCCTTGGCGGCGCAGAAGGTACACTCAAAGGGACACCCCCGCGACGTCATCATCGTCGCCACCCGTTTTCCCACTTTCACCGAATCATAGGGGTAGGTGTATGATTGTATGAGATCATAAGCAGGCACGGGAATCGTGTCGAGATCCTTTATGAACTCTCTTGGCTTGTTGAGTCTGATGCCATCGCCGTTCCGCCAGCAGATACCCTGTACGTCGGCGAGGGATACTTGACTCTTGACAGCCGCGATAAGTTCTCTCAGGGTGATTTCTCCTTCGCCAACCACTGCGTAATCAATATCCATACACTCGGCAAGAGTTCTTTCAGGGAAAACCGTGGCATGGGGACCGCCCACTACTACAAGGATTTCTGGATTCTGTTTCTTCAAAATTGCTATCCCCCTGAAGGCCTCCAGAACATTGCTTGTGTATAGCGATACCGCAATCATGCGGGGTTTGAATTCAGATACGAGCCCATTGAGCGTTACGCCTTTGGGAGGCGTCCCTCCCTCATCGAAGAATGCCACTTCGTGGGCTGCCTTTCTCATCGATGACGCAACATAAAGGAGGCCAAGTGGCGGGTATTCGTGGCGGTAGCCGCCGCCGGGGTTTAAAAAAAGGATCTTCAATCAGTTTTTCTCCTAGTCTCTTAAGTTATCATTTCGCGCTCTGGATAACCGCGGACACGAGGTTTTTCAACAACCTGATAAGTAAATATGCTTTCCCGAGGGCGATTTGGAGTAAATCATAGAGGCTGATCGGGGCGTTATGGATTTTACAGGCTTCCTGCATTTTCTTCTTCATCTCATCGAATTCATCTTTTGACATGGCTTCATTGGTATAGATGAGATCCGGGTTCGCAGGATTTCCGAAATCCAGTATTCTCCAGTTCATTTGTTCCGCCACGAACCCCTTCCGCTTCGCATCCTCCCATAATTCGGTGCCAGGGAGAGGGGTGGTTATTGAAAGATGAGCATGGCTCATCCGAAATTTTCTTATAAACCGGATCGTTTCCATGATGTCGTCCCGAGTCTCGCCGGGTGTCCCGAGCATGAATTGCCCCCCCACGCCGATACAATAGTTATTGGTCAACTTCGCTGCCCTTTCGTTATCTTCTACCGTGACAGTGTTCTTTTTCAGATACGATAGTATTCCGGGAGAGTTGGATTCGAAGCCGTATCCGATCTGCACCACATTCATCGCCTTGAGCAGCTTGAGCGATTCCTCATCCACGAGGTTGGCTCTGCTGTTGACATTGAATGAGATTCCCCGGTGGAGCCCTTCACTCCTTACCATCTCGACGATTTTCTCCAGCCGGGCGCGGTTTGCCGTAAACAGGTCGTCCACAATGTTTATCGCATTGATACGGGGATAGGTGGAGCGGAGAAACCGGATGTTCTCCACTACGTATTCGGGAGAATGGTAGCGTATCAGCTCCCACTGCCTGCTCGCCTGGCAGTATATGCAGCGATAAGGACACCCTCTGGAGCTGATGATGGTTGTGCCCCGATAGATTCCCTTCATGACGAGGAAACGCTTCGGAGCCGTGTACCAATCCATATCCAGGATTAAATAATCGGGGAGAGGCAGGTGATCGAGGTTGGATTTCATGAGCCTTCTCTCGTTGACTCTAACCTTGTCGCCGTCCCGGAATGAAATGCCCTTCACGGACGCAAGCCATTCGCCTTCGAACTTTCCCGACGATGCGTAGCCGTCGGCCAGTTCAATGAAGGTCTCTTCGCCTTCGCCAATAACTCCGACGTCCACCTCGGGAGGAAGGGATTCCGGAAGCGACGTAATATGGGGTCCACCCCATATTACGGGAATTTTCGGTGCTCTATTTCTCAGCATACTGCACATGTCGAGAATATTATCGAAACCCACGGAATAGGTGCTCATCCCTATGATGTGTGGCTCTGTGCGCAGAATCCGATTCACCATTCCCTGGTTGTCCTCACGCCACCGGTCCACCAGGGAAATGGAATGAACTCCCTTTTTTTTTAATGCGGCGGAGAGGTAGCAGAGTCCAAGTGGAGGGTAGATTTCTCTGCTGTTATTGACCAGGGTAATTCGCAGTGAGCGGGGATTCTCTTCACGCATGTGTTTCAACCGCCTTCTTTTCGCCGGGATTGAGAAAACTGCGAATTAGCTCTGGAACGGAGAAATCGTCCTGGTAGCATCTCAAAGTTTTGAGAAGGATTGCATAGAGAGGTATGATTGCCACAAGGGAAAGCGTGAGGTTTATATTCTTAAGAAAGATGATGAAGACAGAAAAAAGCAGTCCCAGTATCGGCGCTTTGATAAGTCGGCGGCTGAAGGGCAGCATTCCGCTGTAGCGTTGAACAACGAAGAGCAGAAGAAAGGCGATCAATGACTCGGTGGCCACCGTGGCCATCGCCGCTCCGATGAAGTCGTACCGCGGGATCCACCATAAATTAAGGGCAACGTTCAGGATCAATCCCAGTGAGGCGATAATGATGCCGAGGTTCTGGCGGTTGATGGCAACCAAAGCATATCCCAGCAGGGTGCTTCCAAAGATGATGGCTCCGGCCCACGCCAGAATGTTCAGCGCTTCGACTGAGGCAATGTATTTCTGGGAAAACAGAAAGACGATAACATTGCGTGAATAGATCATCAGGAGCGCGGCTACGGGAATGCCTATGAGCTGGAGATAGTAAAAGGTTTTCTGAAAGATCTGTTTTAACGCCTCAGGCTCGCCGGAATTGCGGGAGAGTAGGGGGAACACGGTGGTCATAACTGCAGAGGGGATGAAGACGACCATTGACAGGATCTTGTATGCCGAGGAGTAGTAGGCTACAGATGCGTCTCCAGCGAGCTTTGACACCAGGATAATATCCGCATTGAAGTACAAGGCTGAAAGAAAAGTAGCGATGCCCTGGGGGAAGGATTCCATGAGAATATTTCTCAACTGAGGGATATTGAGGCGGAGCTTAAGTTTCACGAATTTTTTGGAAAAGATGAGCATGAGTATGGCCGGAACTGCAGCGCAGACTGTATTTACAATGATAAGCCCGGTGAGAGACATCTTCAAAAACAGTACGCAGATAATCAGGGATGTGCCCGCGATAAGAGCCCCTGCAGTTCCGGCCAGCACGCTGTAGATCATTTTCAGGTTCACCCTGAAGATGACTTCCAGGATGCTGAAGGAAGAAAACAGTAAAGTGAACGAGGCGATGAAAACCAGCATTTGTACATCCCTGGGATACCCGAGAGCGACCGCGACTCCCGCCGCTGCAGCCATAAGTGCAATGGCCCATACGAGTCGGAACAGTATTAGATTTCCCAGTGCCGTGGATGCGCTTGAGAGATCTCGCGAAATCTCGCGGGTCGCAATCATGACGACACCGAAATCCAGTAAAACATTGAAGAATGAAATGAAGGAGAAGGTAAAAGCGTATCTCCCGAAATCGGAAACAGATATGTGCCGAACGAGAACCATTGTTGCAACTACGCCGATCCCGACGGAAGCGATCTTGCCAAGAAATAGGATCAGTGAGTTGTTGATGATCTGCGGAGCAAGACGCGCTGCGTTCATAATGGTATTGACTTCAATAACTCTCAGACAAGTCCTTCAAGCGGGGAAGGAAGGAGCCTTTGCAAATTTCGGCGTCTTGTATGAATAGTCCTGCGGAGTGAAGAAACAAAGGAAGCATCTTTTCCCGCTCAAGGAGGGACGCCTGTTTCACCGAAAGCAGGCCGAAGCTGATGCAGGAAAAATGCAGCCCTCAAGGAAATTAGATTTTGATGAAGGTTGCTTTTGACATAACATGCCTGGCCTCTCCGCGAACGGGGATTGGCAATTATTCCATAAGCCTGCTGCGCGCCCTGGCTGCACTGCCGGAATGGCTGGAATTTGTGCTGTATGGTGATTCCTGGCGGGGTTATAAATTTTTAAAAAACTTGGATTTTGCGGAAAAACAAATATCATCAGGCTTTTCTCCATTTCCCAAGACTCTTGTGTCACTGGCATGGGAGTGGTTGAGAGTTTCGCCGATTGGTCTTTGGGGCAAAAAACCGGATTTATATCATTTTCTCAATTATCCAAATGTGCCGGCTTTAAAGAAGCCGGTGGTGGCGAGCGTCTATGATGCGATCCCCCTTATTATGCCGGATGATTCACCCGCCGGACTCGTCCGCCTGTGGCGGAAGCGCGCTCGACGTGATGTGCGCAATGTGACCCGCTTCATTGCCATATCTTCCGCAACTGCTCGTGATATGACCGAGGTGCTTGATATTCCCGCGGAGAAGATACGGGTCATATATCTGGCTAAAGACACATCTTTTGTTCCCCTCATGGAGCCGGAACTTCTGTCTCCAGTTCTGGCGCGCTATCAGGTGAAACCTCCCTATATTCTTTCGTTGGGCACTCTGCAGCCGCGTAAAAACTTTCTGCGCCTGATGGATGCGTATGCCCTGGCTCGCAAACGCTGTGATTTGCCGCATACTCTGGTCATCGGCGGAGGGAGAGGCTGGCAAGATGAAGAGATCTTGCGCAGGCCTGCTGAATTGGGCATTGAGCATCTCGTGCGCTTTACCGGGCGGATGAGGGAAGAGGATCTCCCAATTATCACCGCAGGAGCCGATCTCTTCGCCTTCCCCTCGCTTTATGAGGGTTTTGGATTGCCGGTAGTCGAAGCCATGGGCTGTGGAGTACCAGTCGTGGCGGCTAATGCCACCTCTCTTCCGGAAGTGGTTGGCGACGCTGGTTTGCTCTTCTCTCCGACTGACGTAGAAGCGATGGCTGAAGCTCTGGCGCGGCCTCTTCTGGATCGGGCCCTTTGGCAGAGGATGCGGGAGGCGGGCCTGAAGCAGGCGGCTCTTTTTACATGGGAATCAACCGCCATCCAGACGATGAATCTCTATAAAGAGCTTCTGGGATAGCGGAGAGCTATGAAAATCGTCATAGATGTCCGCAACCTTCAGACTTGGGCGCGATACCGCGGCGGGGGCTCTTATACCCGGAACCTGATCCGCGCCATTTCAAATATAGATCGAACGAATAAATATTCCCTTCTCGTCTATGAAGATGCGCGGTTTGCGGATCTCGGTCTTGAGGGTCTGGGGGACAATTTTAGTTTGCTTCCCTTTTCAGTTCCCTCTGTCTACAAAAAAAACAGCTGGCTTTTCGATGAAACCTGCCTATCAGCTTTTCTTAAAAAACAGGCTCTGGATCTTTTTCATCAGCCGGATCCCTTCAAGATGCTCTATGCCGGGACTGGGGGCTCCTTTAAAACCGCGGTGATGGTCCATGATTTCGTCCCTCTCTTCTATCCTCCTCCCTTTTCCCTGCGCGCCGTCGTCTTTAAGTGGGTAGTGCACAGGCTCCTTCGCAGGATCCGCGCCGCGGATCATATCTTCGTGAACTCGGAAAACACTCAAAAAGATGTAGTGACATTGCTGGGCTTTCCTGAGGAGCGCATCACGGTGGCCTATCCTGCTCTCAGTTTTAAGCCGCTCCCGGTGCCGGAAGATGTGCGTAAGGCGGTTAAAAAAAAGTACGGTCTAAACGAGGTCTTTGTTCTCTTCGCGGGCGGGCTTGATGAGCGCAAGAACATCGGGAATCTCCTCCGCGCTTTTAAGAAGTGCCGGGATGGCCTTTCGGAAGACTGCCGGATGGTCATAACCGGGTGGGACGGGAAGCGCATTTCTTCTCCAGACTGCCGGAAGGCCCTTCGCCTCATTGAGGAGCTTGATTTAAGGGAGCAGGTCGTCTTTACCGGATTCATCCCGGAAGAGGACCTGGCGGCGCTCTATGCCTCGGCGGCGGTCTTTTTCTTTCCCTCTCGTTACGAGGGTTTCGGGATGGTCTGCCTGGATGCCATGAGCTATGGCTGCCCTGTTGTCTGCGCGCGGACTTCTTCCCTTCCGGAAGTGGTCGGGGAAGCGGGGATTTTGGTGGATCCGGAAAATACCGAGGAGATGGCCGGAGCCCTGGGGAAAATTATGGGAGATGCTTCCTTTAGAGAGCAGCTCCGGACTGCAAGCCTAAAGAGGGCCGAAAAATTTTCCTGGGAGGAGACGGCCCGGAAGACCCTGGATGTCTATTTCAGGCTGTTCCGGAAATAATCATTTTGAGCGTTTGTACCGCCTCATCGCGGCCGCGGCGATTTTCCGGCCGGGACGAAGGGAAGAAGGACCAGCGGGAGCGTTTTGGAGAGGGCTATTGTGAGTAAGTATTTCAGGGGCATTAAAGGATCTTTCTTCCTGATATAAAATTCTTCGTCCCGGAGGATGAGGATGTCCGAAAAGCTGTTGCAGAGGCCGAGCAGAGGGGAGAAGAAGGCCTTCGTGGAAAGGATCACGTCCGGTTTTTCCCGGCGGATCGTCCGGTGGCAGTCCAGCATGGATTTCTGGGATAGAGCGTCGAAACAAAACGTCTCCAGGCCGGCGCCGCGGAAGAGGTTTTTCTTGTAGGATTCCGCTACGATCCGAACCCTTCTGCCGGGATCAGGTGGGAGCTTTTCCAAGGCCGGCGCCACTTCCACCAGGGCTTCCGGGAATAGAAAGACGTGCCGGCAGAATAATCCCTTCCATTCTCTGGGGGAGATTTTTCGGAAGGTCAGCTCGCTTTCGAAAAAACGGGAGCTTTTTCCCGCTTTTCCCGCCAGGAAATCCCTGATTCCCAGTGTGGCGGCCCGGGAAAAGCCGCGGTATCCCCAGAAGCGAAAGAGAAGAACAGCGGCCATGGCTCTCTCCAGACTCTTCAGCCGCTCGGAAAGTCCGGGGGCGTGCCGGGCGAAAAAATACAGGGCATTCCGCGTGGAGTAGTACCTTCTCAGGGGGGACTCCCTTTTGAGAGAAAAATCGGCATGGCGCACCCGTGAGGCTGGAACCCCCGCCACCTTCCAACCCGCCTTCCTGAAGCGAAGGCCGAAATCAATGTCGTCCCAGAGGAGAAAATATCCCTCGTCCATGAGCCCGACCTGCCGAAGCGCTTCCATCCGGACCAGGGCCGAACAGGCCGCCACGTAGTCCGCGGAAGTCACTTCATGCACTTCCTGCCCGCTCTCCCCTTTGAGAAGCGGAAGCGAGGTGGAGGCCCCCCAGTTCACCCGGGCTCCCACTTCCACGAAGATGTCCGGGTTAGCCGCGTCCAGGATCCCGGAACCCGCCAGCCCCACGGCCGGATCTTTCTCCATCACGTCAACCAGGGCGGATAGGGCCTCCCGTTCCACCCGGACGTCATTATCCAGGAGCCAGACATAGGAACAGTTCCCCTCCTCCAGGGCCAGCCGCATGCCCGTGTTGAAACCCCCGCTTCCCCCCAGGTTCTCTGAATTTCGGACGAGACGGACCGACGAAAAATGCGCCGCCACGCTTTCCGCCGAACCGTCCGTAGAAGCATTGTCTATGACGACAACCCGATTGTTCGAATAATTCAGCTCCCGCAAGTCTGCCAGGAGCTGCTCTAAGGCCTCCCTGCGGTTCCAGTTGACGATGACGATAAGCACTTCAGGCGCTGTCATATCATTTTCACCGTCTTATTCTCCGCTCCATTTCCTTATTTTCCGGTAAGCTCTCATGCCGAAAGAAGCGCGGAGAAGCGAAGTGATGCCCGAAAAGCCTCCGGGAATGAGTCCGAAGCGCTGTGGCGTAATTGTGAAATTGCAGCCGGCGCAGACCGGAATGTCCATGATGTCCCCCCTAATATGTCGTTCGCGCATGGTCCTTAAGGGCGAGTCGTTCCAGATTTCAAGAAGCGTCTTTTCGGAGGCGTTTCCCACGATATTTTCCCCAAGGAGGTCCATGCAGCAGGTGCCGACCATCCCGTTCCAGCGGACGGCCATGGCTGTCCAGAGCTGGGCGCAGGGGTGATAGCGAGGGTCTTCCTGTGAGGCCCGGGGGCTCGTCGGAATGCGGTATTCGGCGATCTCGGGAAGGGCGTTGTTCCAGTTCCCGACGGGGACGACGGCAAATTCATCCACCGGAAGGCCTTCGAACATTTTCATGAAGTTTTCTTTCTTTTCATCGGAAAACTTTGCCGCATCGTCATCCTGGATGCATCGGATGCGGACATATGGCAGGCTTTTATGCAGATTCACCTTGTATTCCAGGAGGGTCTTAATATTCTGCACGGTCTGAGAAAAATTTGCATTCACGCGGATTTTTTCATAGGTGGCCGCTTCGTAACCGTCAAAGGAAAACGAGAGAAAGTCGAGGCCCTCCGCCACCAGGCTCTGCGAAATCTCCGGCGTGAGGAGGCAACCATTGGAGTCCATGAGGATCCTGAGTTTCTTCTTCTTGAGAAAGCGGACCATGTCCAGTATTTTCGGGTGCAGGAGTGATTCTCCGGCCAGAAACAGATAACAGTCCAGGGTGAAGGCGCTTATCTCTTCCACGACCTTTTTAAACAGCTCGAAATCCATGAACCCTTTCCCGATGGGACTCTCCCGGTGGCTGGTGAGGCACATGGGGCATTTCAGGTTGCAGGCGTTGGTGGGTTCTATCCAGAAAATGGCGGGCTTCGAAGAGCATACCGCCTGCTTCCTTCTGAAATTAAGAAGTGCGGAGAAGAGATTCAGACCATGGGCAGGCAGTTTTAACACGCTTCAATAATTAGGTGGTTTCCCGCCGGGTTCCTGCTGAGTCATGGTGATTTCCAGGAAAGGAATTAGGCCCGGCTCGGGCGAAAAGATAACCTAT
Organism: bacterium; assembly: GCA_043798715.1. Classification (GTDB taxonomy): domain Bacteria; phylum Vulcanimicrobiota; class JAZDOK01; order JAZDOK01; family JAZDOK01; genus JAZDOK01. The sequence goes on along the minus strand of JAZDOK010000046.1, from coordinate 785 downwards.
GTTTCTCAAACGCCTGGAACTGTGCGGATTTAAGGCTTTCGCCGACAAGATAGAGCTGGAGTTTGCGCCGGGGATCACCGCGATCGTCGGTCCCAACGGCTGCGGCAAATCCAACGTCACGGATGCCGTCCGATGGGCCCTCGGAGAGCAGTCCATGAAAGTCCTCCGCAGCGGCCGGATGGAGGAAGTAATTTTCGCCGGAACGCACGCCCGCAAGCCGCTGGGAATGGCCGAGGTCATGGTCGTTTTCGATAACTCGGACGGCTATTTCCCGGTGGATGTCGCCGAGGTTTCCGTCACCAGGCGTATTTTCAGGGCTGGCGATGCCAACTGTTATCTTAACAAGGCTCCCTGCCGCCTGAAGGATATTCTCGAACTGTTCATGGGGACCGGCATCGGGCAGGGCGCTTTTTGTATTTTGACCCAGAATGAGATCGATCTCGTGCTCTCTTCGGACTCCCTCGATCGCCGGGAAATTCTCGAAGAGACCGCCGGGATTAATAAGTACAAGTTCCGTAAGAAAGAGGCCTCCCGCAAGCTGGAGGCCACCCGGGCCAACTTCACCCGAAAAAAGAAAGATATACATTTATATTACCTTTAGCCTTACATTTATAGCAACTATGCTAAGTTATAGTAGAGGCGCTTGGTTAGGATTTGGACTTGGCTTCTTACTAATTATTTTGTGGCAAGTAGCATACAAACAACAATTAAACCCAAATAGATTTAGATACTTGTTATGTGTTTTAGCTTGTATTTTAATTATATTTATCTTTCTAAGATTCAAT
>JAZDOK010000010.1:0-3995 GCA_043798715.1 bacterium | reverse complement strand
GGTCGGAGCTGGAGTATCTGCAAAAAATCCGTGATATCCGCGATAATGATCCCAGCCTTTTTGAAAAGGTCAAGCGGCTGCCGAAGAAAGCCCGCTCCTGCCGTGCACTGAAGTCAGGCAACAAGAGTGTCGAACCTGTCCCCGATGCCGTCGTCACCTTCTTCCGCAAGGGCAAGCTCAAGAAGTTCTGCCTGGCAGATGAGCAAGCAGCCCACGAATTGACCTTCTTCGAGGCTGCCGATCTCTTCGCCTGTCTGCCGGAGACCCCGCGTCTGTCCTTGCCCAAAGAGTTCTACCCGCTTCTGGATCTGAACAAGCAGGAGTTCGATCTTCTCACCTCCGGCGAGGCTGTAGAAAAAGCCGGCCATGGCAGCCAGTCCAACGAGACCTACATTATCAAGCGGCTGAAGGCCAAAGACATGAAACACTTTCAGGGCTTTACCGACGACAATGAAGATTTCCTCCAGGCAGTGCTCAAGGCCTTTGAAGACGGCATCATTCCCCGGAATACGAGCAAGCGCCTCAAACAGGAATTGGAAAAAGAGATCAATCCGCTCAAGGTGCTGGCCATTTTCCGGAACAACATACCGATGACCCTGCTGACGGGAGGACTGGCCACACAGGGAAGGGAACAGCACTCGCGGGAAGTAATCCTCTCCGAATACCTGGCAGGAGGTAAGACGGCTTCTCCGGCCACGGGGGACATGTATCGCACCCTCTCCGAGGAAGCAGCTTGCGACTGGCTTAAAGATTCCCGGCCGGCCGGAAATAATCTGACCGATGAGGTGCGCGACCCATGGACTTCCTGATCGCTACCTGTTTCTGGATTGATGTCGAGAGGGGTGCACTATGATCTACGAAACGGCGGGAACGCCATGAATCATCAGGAAGCGAAGGACCTCATCCGGAACACCTTCCAAAACTATTTTGATGAGACCCGCTTCCGTCTCTTCGCCAGGAACCTGTTTCACGACCTGGACGAATCCAAGGCCTTTTCCTATCAGGGACAGTACATTCCCGATCCCTACCGGGAGCATATCCGCCAGTACAAGCGCCTCGGCAAATATACCGATCCGGACGGCGTCGAACTCGACATTCTGATCGTCACCCTGAAAAAGGAAACCGCCCTCGATCGCGCTCGCACCCGGCAGCGCAACTTCATCGCCTGGTATCTCAAACACCGGGGTGAGAAGGATGCGGCCATCGTCGCCTTTCACACCGACGGCCTGGAGGATTGGCGCTTTTCCCTCGTCCGGATGGATTACCGGACGGAGCAGGATGAAAGGGGCAACGTCCGCGTCAAGACCGATCTCACCCCGGCGCGCCGTTTTTCTTTCCTCGTCGGACGGGACGAAAACAGCCACACCGCCCAGACCCGGTTTCAGGCCTTTCTGGAGGATGACCGGCGCAAGCCCACCTTGGCTCACCTTGAAGAGGCCTTCAGTATCGAGAAAGTCACCCGGGAATTCTTCGAAAAGTACCGTTCTCTTTTCAATGATTTACGGGACGGCCTGGATGACATCGCGGCCCGTCATGCCGCCGTCGGAAAAGACTTTGCCGAAAAAGGCGTCGACACGATCAATTTTGCCAAGAAGACCCTGGGACAGATCGTTTTCCTGTACTTCCTGCAGAAGAAGGGGTGGTTCGGCGTTGCACGGGACGAGGCGTGGGGAACCGGGCCGAAAAACTTTCTCCGGCGGCTTTTCGAGGAGCGGAAATACGCCAATTTTTTCAACGACATCCTGGAGCCGCTCTTCTACGAAGCCCTCGCCCGGGAGCGTGATCAGAATTACTATCGGCTCTTCGACTGCAAGATCCCCTTCCTGAACGGAGGACTCTTCGATCCGATCAACGAGTACGACTGGGTTCACTCCGACATCCTTCTGCCCGATGCGCTCTTCTCCAACCATGACCGGACGAAAGAAGGCGATACCGGAACGGGCATCCTCGACGTCTTTGACCGTTACAACTTCACCGTCCGCGAGGATGAACCGCTGGAGCGGGAAGTGGCCGTTGACCCGGAGATGCTGGGAAAGGTCTTTGAAAATCTCCTGGAAGTGAAGGACCGCAAATCCAAGGGGACCTATTACACGCCCCGCGAGATCGTCCATTACATGTGCCGCGAGAGCCTGATCGATGATCTGGATGCGGAACTGGCCGGCGTCGACGGCGATCTGTTCTTCCTCCGCGAGGACCTGGAATTCCTGATCCGGTCCGGCGAGATGATCCACGAGCATGATGCGCGGGTGCGGCGGGAAGGGAGGGAGACCAATGATTATGCCTACCTCATCCCCGCTCCCATCCGGGCCAAGGCCGTAATCATCGACGAGAAACTGGCCAATATCCGCGTCTGCGATCCCGCCGTCGGGTCCGGCGCCTTTCTGGTCGGCATGATGACGGAAATCGCCAAGGCGCGGCAAACCCTCTCCACATATATCGATGCGCAGGGGCCGCGCAGCCTCTATCTCTTCAAGCGTCAGGCCATTCAAAATTCTCTCTACGGGGTGGACATTGATCCCGGGGCGGTGGAGATCGCCAAGCTCCGCCTGTGGCTTTCCCTCATCGTGGATGAAGAGGATATCCGCGACATCAAGCCCCTGCCGAATCTGGATTACAAGATCATGCAGGGCAATAGCCTCCTGGAAGAGTTCGAAGGCGTCAAGCTCTTCGATGAAAAACTCATCACCGATACTCCGGCTGATGAAACCGCGGCGCTCATCCGTGATGTCCAGAGGAAACAGACGCTCCTGCAGCGGGAATATTTCCGCCTGAAGGCGGATGGATTACTCACATCCGTGAAAAAACAGGGATTGGAGCTTCAGCTTCAGGAGCAGGCCAAGCTCTTGAAAAGGATAGAGAAGCGTGCGGGGAAAATCGGCGAAGAGATCCCCCTTTTCCATTCCGAGGCAAAGCAGAAAGCCGATGAAATCAAACAGCTCCACCGGGAATTTTTCGAATCCTTCCAGAAGTCCAGAAAAGACGCCATCAAGGCGCGGATCGAGGCGATGGAATGGGAGCTGATCGAAGCCACCCTGAAGGAACAGCGCAAGACGGACGCCCTGAAAAGGATCGGCGAGTGGAAAAAGGTCAACATCCGTCCCTTCTTTCTCTGGAAGTTCCATTTTGCCGAGGTTTTCCGGGAAAAGGGCGGGTTTGACGTCGTCATAGCCAATCCCCCCTATGTCCGCCAGGAAGCCATCAGCTCCCTCAAGCCCGCCCTGGCCAAGGCCTTCGGCAAGTTCTACTGCGGCACGGCGGATCTCTACACCTACTTCTACAAATGCGGCCTGGACCTGCTGAAAGTCGGCGGCCATCTCTGCTTTATTGCGCCCAACAAGTTCATGCGGGCCGGTTACGGCAGGAACACCCGAGCGCTCCTCGCCGGCGAAGCAACGCCAAAAATAGTAATCGATTTTGGCGACCTGCCCATCTTTGACGCCACCACCTACCCCTCCATCCTGCTGCTGGAGAAGGGCAAGCCCGAGGCCGCCGCGACAACGCTGGCCGCTACCTTCACAAAAGCGAACCAGCTTGAGAACCTGGAAGAATCCCTGGCCGCCGTCGCCTTTTCCATGCCCATTGCCGCCCTGAAACCCTCAGGCTGGACGCTGGAGCGCCCGGACGTACTGGCACTGATGGAGAAACTACGAGTAATCGGACAACCACTCGGAAAACATGTAAATGGTAGATTCTATAGAGGAATTACAACGGGGCTTAACGAAGCTTTTGTAATAGATAGTGCTACAAGGGACAAACTAATTGCAGAAGACCCGTCCAGTGCAGATGTTATTAAGCCTTGGCTACGTGGGCGTGACATAAAAAAATGGAGCGCTCATTGGGCTGGCTTATTTTTTTTAGGGACTTGATAATTATTAAAATACCGTTTATGATGTCATCAAACTTCAAAACAGGAGGGATTGAAGATGAAGACATCGATACAGATTCGGAACGGCGTATCCTCACAGATGGTGGACTTGGTTGTTCGTTTGGTTGAT
>JAZDOK010000008.1:0-51339 GCA_043798715.1 bacterium | reverse complement strand
ATGGCCTCCTGGCATTTCCGGCATTGAATCACCTTAACCCACAGGAAGTACTTTACGTGAGCGTCTTCGGCTCCGCAGAAAATACAGCGCGTACGATGGAGTTGTCCTATTTCATTTTCAATCTGCCGGCGCAGGGAATTTGCCGCTCGAACGTATTCGTCCAGGTCGAGATGCTCGATTTCCTGTTTTACAATCCAGTAAGACATTGGATTGATGTCAAACCCGATGACGTCACAATCAAGACGGTTGGCCTCCAGTAAAGGGCTTCCTCCCCCCATGAAAGGATCTGCAATCCGGATCCCCTGACACCGATTTGATTGGTAGAATGCTTCGGGAAGGGGCTTATCCAAGAATTCCGACAGGAGCAGTCCTCGAAACAGCGTGCCGGGCCTTCGCGCAAACCACTTGTGTACCGCGATGATCGGCCTGTAATTCTGCTGGATCTGCTTTTCTCGCAGGGCCAGATCCGCAATGAATGATATGTCAAAATTCTTTTCTATCATTCGCTCATATTTCCGCCTAGTGAATCAGCTTGTTAAGCTCGAAGATCGGGAGAAGCACCGAGATGACGACGAAGCCTACGACGACCCCCAGGAAGAGGATGATCGCCGGCTCCAGAAGCTGAAGGAAAATTCCCAGCTTTCGCTCGGTGGTGCGTTCGAAGAAATTGGCCGTGGTCTCCAGCATCTTCTCCAGTTCTCCGGACTTCTCCCCCGTCTCGGACATCTGCACCAGAAAAGACGGCACGTAGGGAATCTTCTTTAAGGCCGCCGCCAGGGAGACCCCTTTTTCGACGTCCTGCTGCACGGTGGCCAGGGCCTCATAGACCACGATGTTCCCCACCACCTCGCGGCTGGCCCCCAGGGCGGACGTCAGAGACACGCCGCCGCCGTGAAGCATGGAGAGCGTCCGCGCCCAGCGGGAGAACATGATATAGCGGAAGGTCTGCCCCAGGAGCGGCAGGTTGAGTTTCATCCGGTCCTTGTAATGAAGCGGCACTAATTTCTTCCAGGCCGCGACGCCCCCGACCACCAGGATGAGGATGAGCGGCCAGAACTTCCGGAAGATATTTCCCATGAAAAGAAGAATCGAGGTACTGAGGGGCAGCGTCTTTTTGAAAGCGGTGAAAATTTCCATCAGGGTGGGCGCGATATAGGTGATGATGAAGAAGACGAGCCCCAGGCAGGCCAGGAGGATGACGGAAGGATAGATGAGGGCCGCCATGACCTTCCTCTGGAACTCGCTCTCCTTCTCTATGAAATCGGCGAATTTCTCCAGGATTTCCTCGACCGCGCCTACCTGCTCCCCCGCCTCCACCAGGACGATAAGGAGCGGCGGGAAGACCCGGTCCAGCGCCAGGGCGCCGGCCAGGGTGGAACCTTCCCCGATCTGGCTCCGCACCCGGGTATAGGCCCGTTTGAGCTGTTCGTTTTCAACCTGGGCGCTGATGGAATCGAGAGCCGCCGTGAGGGGCAGGCCGGCCCGGAGCAGGACGGCGAGCTGACGCAGGGAGAAGACCAGGTCGTCCACGCGCGAGGTGCCGCCACGGCGCCCGGCGTCCTTCTCCTCGACTAGAGAGATCGGAAGCTCTCCGCGGCGCTTGAGTATTTCCCTGGCGGCGCTGCGAGAAGGAGCGTCAATCAGCCCCCGGCTTTGCTTCCCCTTGCTGCTGTATGCCTTGTATTCATAGAGAGGCATTGGTTAATTACCGCCGGTCACCCGGAGGACTTCTTCGGTGCAGGAGAGACCATCGAGGACTTTCTGAGCGGCATCCTCAAGAAGAGTCTTCATCCCCTTCTTCCGGGCGGCCTCCCTCAGCACTGAGGCCTCGGAGGCCATGGAGATAAGATGGCGGAGTTCGTCGTCGATCAGCATTATTTCGAAGACGCCGATTCGGCCGACAAACCCGGTGTTCATGCACTCCGGGCAACCCCGGGGCTTGTAGAAAACGGTGGAAGTCTTAATTCCGCTGAGGCCGAGCTGGAGGAGTTCTTCTTCCCGGGGATGGTAGGGCGCCCGGCACTTCTGGCAGAGTTTGCGCACCAGCCGCTGGGCGATGATTCCCAGTAGAGAGGCGGAGACCAGGAAGCTCTCCACCCCCATGTCCACAAGGCGGGAAACCGCGGTGGGAGCGTCGTTGGTATGCAGGGTCGAGAGCACCAGGTGCCCGGTCAGGGAAGCGTGGGTGGCAATCTCAGCCGTCTCCGGATCGCGGATCTCACCCACCATGATGACGTCCGGATCCTGCCTCAGGATGGAGCGCAGGCCGTCGGCGAACTTCATCCCCACCTTGGGATTGACCTGAATCTGTCCGATCCCCTTGATCTGGAATTCCACCGGATCCTCGATGGTTATTATGTTGCGATTGGGGGACTGCACCTCCTGCAGGATAGCGTAAAGAGTAGTGGATTTTCCGGAGCCGGTCGGCCCGGTGACCAGAACCGACCCGTAGGAGTGGCCTATCAGCTCGCGGACACGGGCGTAGTTCTCCTTTGAAATCCCCAGCGAGGCCAAAGTCAGAAGCTGGACCGTCCGATCCAGAAGACGCATGACCGCCCGCTCTCCGAAGAGAGTAGGAACGATTGAGACGCGGACGTCAATCAGCTTTTCTCCTGCCTTGACGCGGATGCGCCCGTCCTGTGGCAGGCGATGCTCGGCCAGATTAAGCTTGGACATAACTTTTAAACGCGAGATGACCCCTGCAAACTGCGATGCCGGAATAGAGAGCACCTCGTGAAGCATGCCGTCTATGCGCAGGCGCACCAGCGACTCCCGTTCGTAAGGCTCGATGTGGATATCGCTGGCATGGCTGTTGATGGCTCTTAAGAAGAGAGAATTGACCAGGCGTATAATGGGAGCGCCCTTGCTGAGGGAGAGAAGGTCCTGGGTGTCCTCGTCGAGGGTGAGCAGGTCCTCATCCTCCCCGGAGTCCTCTCCCACCGTCTCGGTGATGAGCAGGCGAATCCCCTCATCCACCTCCTGGCGGGTGAGCAGCACCGGCTCTACATCACGGTTAAGAAGCAGACGCAGGTCCTCCAGCGCCTCCCGTGGCGTTTCCGGGCAGACGCCGACCTTCAACTTCCCCTGCTCTTCGATGGGCAGGAGGACGTTTTTCTGGACGAATTCCAGGGGAATCGGGAACTCAGACGGGCTCATTTATCTTGGTTCTCCTGAACGGAAAATGGAAGACCCCGCAGGCGAAGGAACAGGAAGCGGGGACGGGGCCGGGATCGGAGCGGATGTCTCCCGGGACGGCGGGGCCTGCTCCGGGCTCGGCGTGGTCGGCTCCGGGAGGATGCCCGGAGCTGAGTTTCCGGCGGGCGCCTCTGATGGAGAGGGCGGCAAAGGGGGCATCACCAGCTCGTCTTTCATCTCTTTTGACTTGACGAGTTTTCGCATAATATCGTTGTAGTCCTGGGTGATCTTCTGGAGCTCATCGGGAGAATCGATTATGTTGGGAGTGAGGAAAATGAAAAGTGTCGTCTTTTCATCGGACTTGGTCTTGTTTCTGAACAATCCTCCCAGGAGAGGCAGATCCCCGAGGATGGGAACCTTCTTGATGTCTTCAAGCGTTTTCTTGTAGATGAGCCCGCCGATGACGATCGTCTGCCCCTCGACCATGTTGATGGTGGTGTTGACCTCCCTCTTGGCCGTGATGGGGACAACGTAGCTCAACGCCCCCACGGAGGGCTTAAGGTAATCGGTTATCTCTTCCATGGTGGGGTTTATCTCCAGGCGGATGGTTCTACCCTCGCTCACATGCGGCGTCACCTTCAGGGACAGGCCGACGTTCTTGTATTCATAGGAGATGATGGGCTGTCCCTGTACGTCGTACTTGACGCCCCCGGCATAGGGGATCACGTTTCCCACGCTGATCTCCGCCTTCTTGTGATCGAGGGTGAGAATCCTGGGAGCCGCCAGGAGATTGAAGTTGGAATCATCCATGATAAGGGACATCATGTAATACATATCCGGGAATACGGTGTCTTTGCCCTGGATACTGATGGTGTGGGTCTTATCGCTCATCCCCCCTAAGACAAAGCCGCCGGAGGCCAGGAAAGAGTAAAGGGCTTCCTGACTCATCCCTCCACCCCAGGCGGCCGCCCCCTGCCCGGAGAGGGCCTGTAAATTGACCCCGATATCCCGGATTTTCTTGAGGGTGACTTCGGCCACCACCACCGAGATGAGCACCTGTCTTCGGGCCGTATCCAGCCTGGTGATCAGGCCCTTGATCTCGTTGAACTGGGAGTCGGTGAGATAGAGAATAAGCGAGTTGGTATCTTTGTCGAAGGAGACTGTCGAGGAGACAAATGTCCTTTCATCCTTGCCCAGAATGCCCGGGACCTGCTGAGCCGAGGTTGAGGAAGTTTCCGTCGCCCGGCGCTCCTCGAGAGTCTTCTTCTCCTGCAGCATCTGTGAGAGCACCTTGGCGATCGTCTCCGCATCTCCGTTTTCCAGGTAATACAGATGGAAGGTGGGTTTTTCAGTTACGTTTTTTTCCCGATCGATGGTCTGCAGAATCTTTTCGATGATAGGAAATTTTTCGGAGTAGGCCAGGATGATGAGGGAATTGGTCTGCTCATTGGCCGTGACCCGAACCCCGCCGGTGCCCCCGGCGGTATCCTTCTCCTGCCCGAATACCGACTGGAGAGCAGAGGACACCTCCCGCACCGTGGCATGATCCAGATGGTAGATCCGAAGCTGCATTTTTTTGTATCTCTTGTCCAGGCCCCTCACAATCTTTACCAGGCGGGAGACCATCTCGGCGCGATCGGAGATAATCAGGGCGTTGGCCTGGGGATAGGCGGCGATTACCCCGTCATTGGAAGCCAGGGGCTTGAGAAGTCCCGCCAGCGCATCGGCGTTGGCCTCCTTGAGGACGATGATGGAGACCACGTATTCGTCCTTGCGGCCCACCGGACGGTCGGAGATGTAGCGCGACTTGGCCTTCTTGGCATCCATGATGGGGAGAATCTCGATGTATTTACCACGATCCACCGCCCCGTAGCCCGAGGCCTCAAGGACGGACTGGTACATCTTCCAGGCCTGGGCCAGCGTCACCTCGGTGGAGGAAAGAATGCTTATACTGGCGTGGACATCCTTGCTTATGACGATATTGCGGCCCGTTATCTCAGACATGAGCTTGGTCAGAGCCTGGATGTCGATGTTTTCGAAGTTGAGCAGGATCTTCCCCTTCTTGAGGGCCTGCTTGACCTGGCTCTCGATAATGGGAGACCCCGCCGACGGCGGGGCGGCTGCGTTGTCGAGAGGCTTGGGGGGAGCAATGGGCGGGGTGCTTCCGGGGAGCGGCGGGAGACTCATCCTGGTTGGAGCGGCGAGGGACTCGGCCGTCCCTCCTCCCCGTTGCTCCTCCCGGACAGCCCCCAGAAGCAGGAACAGGAAAAACAGCGTAAAGAGTGCCAAAACCCTGGGAAACAAATCCGGTCTTTTCCCTAGCTTCTCTTTCTTAGGAATCAGGCACGTCCTGGGAAGGCCTTCCTCAACGGAATGTCTGTGCTTGGCAATTTCGTTTTTACCTTGTTTCATAACGTCCATTCTCCATCATTGCATCACCGGGGCCATCTGAGGAGCCCCCACTGTTCCCGCGATGCTTATTTTAATCGACTTGCCGCCCTCTTTGATCTCTATATTTCCCGAGATTGGGGAATTCCTGAATTCTTTCTGCCAGGTGATTTTGGCGCTGCCCTTCCCCGATGTGCCCTTGCCCTGAATGTCAAAATCCACGGACATCTCCTTTGCGCTGACGGTAAAGGGTCCTTCAGCTGAAACATCCCTGGCGGAGCTCATCGGGAAAAGCGCCCCGGAGAAAAGCATGGAGAATTTTCCATTCCCGTTGCCGCTCCGGGCCGCATAAACTCCATCCAGGGTGAGCTTACCCGGTGGTAGATAGGAGGAAACGGCAATGTTGTCTATTTTGAAATGGATCCGATCTAGCATGGTGCGGAGGACTCCCGCCATCTCACCTTCCTTGAAAGCCAGGGAAAAACCCAGAAAGGAAGGTCGGATGTTCATGGTGGAAAAGCTGGATATTTTCTTTTCCGGCGTGCTTAACTGCACGTTCGAAAGAGTCGTCTTCAGGGCGGAAAAGCTGCCCTCTTCCCAATAGATCTGGATGGCGCTCTTCCTGGCCGCCATATCCACAAAGTAATTGAGCATCGCCTCCTGGGGGAAACAGGCCATGATCCCCAGGAGAAAGAACATCAGCAAGAGCAGCGCTGTCAGGAAAGTCCGCATGCGTTATCCTTTAAGGTAGATTTTCACGAACCAGAGTCCATTCCCGTCATAGTCCTTGCAATAGAGGTGCCTCACGGTAATCCCGGCTTTTCTAAAACCGTTCATGAGCTGGACGATCTCCGGACCGCTCAGGTCCTCCATTTTAACTTCCGCTTCCCGCCCACCTTCTCCGAACGGTTGGATCGAGGTCAGTTTGCCCTGAACGGAAAGTTCGCGGTTCAGCCGTTCGATGGCCGGCAGGAGGGCCTCCGGCTGGGTAGTCTTGATGGCCGGGGCGATTTTCCGGTGTTCCTCCACCATGGTCTCCAGGCGTTTCCAGTCGGCCTGCTGGGTCGTGATTTTCTTCTCGAGGCCCGCCGTTTTCTTCAGGGTCGGCATGAGAAAGGCCCCGAAGTAGAGAAGAAGTATGACGATCGTCCCCCCGCCCAGCACGAGAACCTTTTCCCTCATGGAAAGCTCGGAAAATTTCTTCGTGTTCATGGCTTTTTCAGAGTCAGCCTCATTTCAAAAGAAATCCTCTTGTCCGTGGTGGTCTTCTGCTCCCCGATTTCCGCGGAGGCGACCAGGCCGGACAGCTCGCTGCGCCATCTCTCGATTACGTCGAAGGTGGGCGCCTCTCCCTTCAGTTTGAAATTATTCTCCTCCAGATCAATCTCGTGAATCCGGATGCCCTTCCCCTCAAGTGACTTCCCGACATCCTCAATATATTTGAGGGGGTCGCCTTCCTCCCGGGTGACCTGCTTTTTCTCCTCCTGAAGGAGCGATTTGAACTGGTCCACCGGGTACATGACTTTCTTGATCGAGGGATAACTGGACTGGACGACCGTGACCATCTCCTGCCTGGCGAGCTGGTATTTCTTCTCAAGAGAGGCCTCGTGAAGTTTCAGATTGATCGAAAAAAGAAGCACCGGGAGAAGAAGAAGAATCCCCCATGTTTTCCAGAGGGCGGGCGCGGAGGCCGACTCGGAGAGAGCCACCCCGCTTTCCCCGATCTTCCCCTTGAGTGCCGTCCCGAAGGCCACGACGTGCTCAAAAGGGGTAAGCCCCGCCGGCATCGGAAAAAATTCACAGGCGGCATGGAGATTCTTTTCCAGGAATGGCGCCAGGCCAGGCAGGGCGGCGCCGCCCCCGCAGATGAGAATGAGCGGAACGGGGAGATTTGCCGGCAGGTAGGCCATCCCAAGCACGTCCCCCAGGAAGGCCTTGACTTCGGGAAGATTTAATCCCTGCGACTTTTTAAGTCGTTCCGCCTCATCAATAGGTATGGACCTGGCGGAGGCGATCTCCCCGCTGAGCGCCTCCCCTCCTCTCATGATGACGCGGACCCACTCAAGACGGCCGCCCGCGATCTGGCAGAACAGGGTCTTGCCGGCCCCGAAATCAACCACCAGAGCATCTTTTATCCCGGCCGCAGCCGCCGCCCTCGAGTAGGCGAAGGGCTCGGCGTCCAGACCCGCCAGATCGTCCGAACAGGCGCTGAGAGCTTCTTTTACATCCGTTTTCAGGGCCGCCACGGCGAAGATATCGCCATGACCCCGGACACAAAAATCCCAGGCGACATCTTCAATGGGAAAAGGAAGGCTGTCGGCGAGGTCTTCGCCTATGACCTCCTTAAGGCGCCTCTTGTCTGAAAAAGGCAGTGTAAAATGCCTGAAGGTGATACGCGACGCCGGAAATGAGGCGAAGGTCTTCCGGGCGGCATCGGCCTTCATGACCTCTACCTCGCGGCGCCTGACCAGAACACAGACTTTCTTGAGCCCCTTGCTTCCCATGTCAAGCCCCAGAGAACAGTCCCTTCCGGCTTGCCTGGAACCCGGGACTTCCTCGGCCAATCGAAGAGATTCTTTGAGCGCCATCAGTCGACCTTCCAGTACACCGGATTGAAATCCGAGCCGTCTTTCTTATAGATGGCGGTCAGATACGTGGTAGTCTCCCCGACAGAGGCCCGGACCTTCATTCTGAAATATTCGCTCTTCGTATCAGCCAGGGCGCCGATACGGTAGATTATATCCGAGTTGAAACCCGTGACTTCCAGGAGGCCGTTTAAATCTTTGAAGGGGGTGTCATACCTCCTCCGGATGACTTCATTGGCCATCTCCTCCGTAATGGAGCTGTCCAGGCTCATCAGGATAAATCTATTCGCGGTATTGATATTAATCTTACCCGATGAGTGAGCCGTCAGCATTTCCTTCAAGCCGGGAAGGTAATCCCGGCCGCCAATCTTTCCCATATAATCTTCTTTTGCACATCCTTTGACGAGCAGCACCTCCTCCACTGAATCAAGAGGAGCATTCTTGCAGGGGTGCTCCGCATAATCGGAGAGTTCTGCGCCGCCGGGCAAAGTCCTTGTGTCATCAACGTCAATCCAGTCCAAAACGGCGCCGGCAAAATCGTCATTGGCCCGAAGAAGCTTGAGCAGCAGCCTGAACTGCTTGAAGTGCTTGTCATCCATCTTTCCGGCCGCGTCAACCATGGCGTTGGGATTGAATTTTCTCTCCTCATCCTCTATGGATAGTTCCACCAGCCCTTCATCCACCTTCATAACCGGAAAACGCTGGGCCCACAAGGATTTCAACGAATCGGAGGAGCCCTGATCGAACTTAATCAGCATGAGGGCGCTACCGGCAATCGAGGTGGCCATGTAATAGGCCTTTTCCCCGTCCCGCATGGTCGTGTAGTACTGAGTCGTAAACGTCGTGTCCGCCGCAAACTGCAAAGTCACGAACATCAGGAGGCTCAGCAATCCCAGAACGGCTATCAGAACCATCGCTTCACCAGAACCCCGCCTTTAATCCCGGAACGACCGTAAAAGAAAAATCCTCTTCCTTGGAATAAAGAGTGACCCTGATTTTTTCGGGCACCTCCTGATCCTTCCACTCATCGAATATCTGCTCCCCGGATCCGTACTCCACCTTAATCCCATCGATTATGGCTGATATCTCCATCCATTTGACCTCCTGAAACCCGTTAGACCCGGCAAACGGGAATTCCCGGTAGCCCAGGTAGTGGCTCCCGTCATCCCGGGCGACCACCGAGTAGCCCGCCTCCACTACTCCGCTGCCGAAAATCGGAGAGGCGGTGAGGAAGAGCAGTTGGTCCTTTTTTTCCTCCAGCCCTTTTATACCCTCAAAGGATTTATCCCTTAAGGGGGCGGAATAAAGGCAGAGGAGCTGGCGGCGCATCTGGGTATAAATTTTGGCGAATTCACGCTCTTTGTACTGGCGGAGTCTCTGGTCGGTGGAAAAGCGGGCCGAAAAAAAGAGAGATGCAAAACCCAGGGTCATCACGATGGAGACCAGGAAAACCGTTATTACTACTTCCAGGAGGGTAAAACCCCTCTTGCCGGGATTTTTCATCTCTTATTCACTCTATCGAGCAGCTCGCGTTCCAGGTCTGTGCCCGGACTCGGGAGTAAGTCCCTCTGAACTCCCGGGGGCGGACTCTTGAAAAAATCGCTCTCCTGTTCCTGCCCGACGCCCTGCAAAAAATCACTCATGGCCGCATCCGTCCGAATCCGATAGGTGGAGAGGTCTCCAACGCTCTGCTTGTCATTGTCATAAATCTCGACTTTGAGGCGGTCCACCGGGATGCCTTCCGTCACCTTGTCAATCCTGGCGCTGATCGAGTAATTGTCATAGACATTCTCCTCCTCGCCCTGAAATTTCACCCTGATGAGCTCATCCATGCGTTCCACCCCAAGCACGAGAGATTCAAAAACCTGGGTGTCCCTGGCGGCAAGGACAAAGGAAGAAAGCTCCAGCCTGAGGAGCGCCGTGAGGACGAGAGATAGGACAAAAATGGCCACCGTGACTTCCAGGAGGGTGAAAGCGCCATCGGGAGAACGCAGTGCATATCTTCGCCGGAGTGGACACGAGGCCGGGCCTGGGCCCGGGAAAGTGAACCCGTGATTATTCATGTTTTATAAATTCCTTCGCGGCAATCATAACACAGGAATAGAGCCGAAGTCAAATAAAAAACCATCGTTTTACGGGTCTTGATTACGGCCTTTGGGGATGATAAACCAATCAAAAAGGGATGATGCGTTACCCCATGTTCTTACGGAAGCTGAGGGCGCTGACGGTGAAGATCACGACCCCTATCACGGCGAGGGCCAGGAAATCCGGCCAGAGAACCGAAAGCCCCACTCCTTTCAGGAAAATCCCCCGCGCAGAGGACATGAAGTAGCGGATCGGGTTGAGATAGGTAAGATACTGGACGGGAAGCGGCATGTTTTCTATCGGGAATAAAAACCCGGAGAGCAGCATGGCGGGCATCACGAAAAAGAAACCGGAAAGAAGGGCCTGCTGCTGGGTCTGGGAGATCGTGGAAATATAGATTCCCGTCCCCATCGAGGCCAAAAGAAAAAGCCCCACCAGCAGAAAGAGCAGAAAGACATTACCGATAAGGGGAACCTTGAACCAGAATACGGCCACCAGGATCTGGATTCCCACGGCGGCGAAAATCAAAACCGCATAGGGCACGACCTTGCCGATCATCAGTTCGATGGGACGGATGGGAGTGACGATGATCTGCTCCAGCGTTCCCTGTTCCTTCTCCCGCACGATGGACATGGCGGTGAAGATGATTCCGACGATGAGGCCGATCAGGCCGATGATGCCGGGAATATAGAAAAAGCGGTTTTCCAGCGACGGATTGTAAAAAATCCTGGGTTCCAGGCGGATCATGCCGGGGGAGGCGCCTCCGGATTTCCCCTGGAGAAGTTCCAGGGTGTAGGCCTTTAGAATGTTTCCGGAATAGCTGAGAGCGACGGAGGCAATGTTGGAATTGCTGCCGTCGAGGATCACCTGCACCAGAGCCGTCCAGCCCTTTTTAAGATCCCGGGCGAAATGAAGGGGAAGGACGAGCGCGGCGCTGATTTTTTCCCGATCCAAAAGATACGATATCTCCCGATAGCTGTGAACTTCCCGCCTGACGAAGAAATAATTTGAGCTGTTAAAACGGGCGATGAGCTCGCGGCTCTCTGGTGTGCGATCCATATCGAAGACGGCGGTGGGAATCTCTTTAACGTCCAGCACGGCGGCATAACCGAATATGAGAAGTTGAAGAATCGGAGCGCCGATAATGACCATCCGGACCCGCGGATCCCGGATGATCTGGATGAATTCTTTTTTGATAATCTGCCGGATCCTGTCGAGCATGAGTTCCTTACTCCATCTTTTTTTTGAATTTTCTGATAGTAACGACGATTACTATAATATCGAAGATTATCAGGAACACCATCTGCTCCCAGATGGCCTCCAGGCCCACCGCCTTGAGGTAGATGCCCCGGAGGGCCGAGATGAAATACCTGGACGGAATGATGTAACTGAGATACTGAATGACCTTCGGCATCGAGGGAATGTAGAAGATGAAGCCGGATAGCAGCAGAGTCGGCAGGAAAGTGGCCAGAAACGCGATCTGGTTGGCGAGAAGCTGGGAGCGGAGAATGGCCGAGACCATCATCCCCAACATGAGGACCCCCACCAGAAAGACGGCGATGAAAAGGCCGAGGAGAAAGACGTTGCCTTTTACGGCCACTCCGAATAGAGCCCTTCCGAGGAAAGCGATGAGCGAGGTATCGAAAAATCCGAGCACAAAATAGGGAATGAGCTTGCCCAGAATTATTTCGTCCGCCCTGGCGGGCGTGGAAATGAGAAGCTCCATAGTGCCGTTCTCCCACTCCCGGGCGATGGTGAGAGAGGTGAGAAGGGAGGCCAGGATGGCCATGATCATCGCGATG
The DNA here is from genome assembly GCA_043798715.1 of bacterium. Lineage (GTDB taxonomy): Bacteria > Vulcanimicrobiota > JAZDOK01 > JAZDOK01 > JAZDOK01 > JAZDOK01. The sequence continues at coordinate 39,344 of JAZDOK010000008.1, read as the reverse complement.
AGGCCTGGAATGATGAAGTTTCGGGATTTGAGCTCCGGGTTAAACCATACCCGGATCCTGGGATCAAGAGGTATCTTAAAATCCGACTGGCCTTTTGCCTTCATCCGGTCGGCGATGGAAACCAAAGACCAGCTCTGGGTAAAGGCGCTGATATAGCCGAGGGAAATCGAGGCGCGGTTGGGGTCCGTGCCGTCCAGGAGAACCTGAAGCGGAGTCTCCTTCCCGGCCGTTATATCGGCGCCGAAATTACGCGGGAGAACCAGCCCGAGCGCGCAGCGTCCCGAATCGAGGGCCTCGTCCATCTCCCGGTTGCTGCGCACCTCTTCTCTAAGGTTGAAGTAACCGGAACTCTCCAGGCTGTCCAGGAAATCCTTTGAAACCCGCGTCTGGTCTGGATTTAGGACCGCGGTGGGGATGTTGTTTACATCCAGGCTCAGCGAATAGCAGTAGAGGAGCATCATGACGACCGGAATTCCGATCGCCGCCATCAGGCTCCGGGGATCCCGGAGAATATGGAGCGTCTCTTTCCGGGCAATGGCCATGAGTCGCCGGAAGCTCACTTCTTCCCCCCCGTCACCAGTGTTACGAAGACATCCTCCAGGGACGGCTCGACGCGCTCAAGCTTTAAAACCTCGATGCCCGCTACCCGGAGGACCTCTCTTACCTGCCGTTCGGCGTTTTGGGGATCCGAAAAAACCACATGGAGACTGTCGCCCCAGATGGAAACGTCCCCCACGGCCGGCACCGTTTCAAGAGCCTTCATCGTCTCCAGCATTCGGGGGGTCGAAAGACTCATTATGGGCCAGGAAAAGGAAGACTTAAGTTCGTCCGGCGTTCCCATGGCCATGATTTTTCCGCCGGATATGAGCACCAGGGTATGGCAGTACTCGGCCTCGTCCATGTAGTGGGTGGTCACGAAGACCGTCGTTCCTTCCCGCGAAAGACCCTGTATTATCCGCCAGAAATCCCGGCGGGAAATGGGATCCACCCCGGCGGTCGGCTCGTCCAGAAAAATGACGGGGGGACGATGGAGAAGGGCGCAGGCCAGGGCCAGGCGCTGACGCCAGCCGCCGGTCAGAATGGAGGCGAGATCGTTTAAGCGCCCGCCGAGCCCTACGAGATCCACCGCCCGGGCTATCCGCTCTTTACGCTCCCCCTGCTTAACTCCATAGATCCCGGCATAAAAATCCATGTTCTCCCCGGCGGTGAGATCCGGGTATAGGGAAAATTTCTGGGACATGTACCCGATGTGCTTTTTAACCGCCTCCGGTTCGCTGAGAATGTCAAAACCGGCGACCCTGCCGCTGCCGGAGGTGGGGAGGAGAATCCCGCAGAGCATCCTTATGGTGGTGGATTTACCGGCGCCGTTCGGCCCCAGAAAACCGAAAATCCCCCCGGATTTAACGGAGAAACTGACATGGTCCACCGCGACGAAATTCCCGAAAGTACGGGTAAGATCGCGCACTTCGACGACCGCGTCGTTCTTGTTATACTCGGCCATCGGAATCCTCCGAACGCTTGATCAGAAAAATGAAGGCGTCTTCCAGGGATGGGGTAACAGTATTATTCGTCAGGTCTCTCACCTGAGACCGGATGGAATCCGGCTTGTCGCAGGCAATGAGGCGGCCGCGGTGAAGAAGTCCCGCCCGGTTGCACCGCTGGGCCTCGTCCATGTAGGAGGTGGTGACCAGGATGGTGGCCCCGTCCTTGAGAAGCTCGTAGAGGAGCTTCCAGAATTCCCTCCTGGAGACCGGATCAACGCCCAAGGTAGGCTCGTCCAGGATGAGAATTTCCGGAGTGTGAATGAGGGCGCAGGTCAGGGCCAGCTTCTGCTTCATGCCGCCGGAGAGTCGCCCGGCCAGCCTTTTGACGAAAGGCGCCAGACCCGTAAAATCCAGCAGGCGGTTCATCCTGGGGAGGCGATCCCTGCGTGAGATGCCGTAGATGTCGGCATAAAAGTCAATGTTCTCCTCGATGGAGAGATCGGGGTAGAGTCCGAAGGCCTGCGGCATGTAGCCGATCTTCTCTTTTATTTTCTCGCTCTCGCGGCGGACGTCGAAAGAGGCCACTTTCGCCTCTCCCCCGGTCGGATCCATGACCGCCGCCAGGATCCGCGAAGTCGTGGTCTTCCCGGATCCGTCCGGCCCGAGAAGGGCGAAAATCTCGTGCGCCTCAATCTCGAGAGAAAGATCGGAAATAGCCGTAACAGGCCCGAATTTTTTCACCAGATTTTTTATCACAATCGGATTCATCCGGCTCACTTTGCTAAACGAATTATTCCGTCGGCGATCATGCCGGGTTTCAGTTCCCCCTTCGGGTTGTCGAGGACGACTTTTATTTTATAGACGAGCTTGACCCGGTCTTCCTTTGTCTGCAGGTTCTTTGGAGTAAACTCGGCCTCCGAGGCGATGAAGTTAACCTTTCCTTCATACATTTTTCCGGGGTAGGAGTCGTTTGAGATTTCCACCTTCTGTCCCAGTTTCACCCGGCCCAGGTCGGTCTCCGAGATATAGGCCTTGAGCCACAGCCGGTCCACTATGCCGAGGGTGAAAATCGGAGTGCCGGGAGATACGACTTCCCCGGCTTCACGGGCCTTGACCAGGACCACCCCCGTAATCGGGGCATAGAGGCGACTGTGGGACAGTTGAGTCTCAACCGCCGAAAGCGCGGCCTTCGCCTGGCGAATCTGCGCCTCCAGGGTCTTCTTCTGCCTTAGAAGCGTCTCGGTGTCCAGGACCGAGGTATTTGCGATGGCGACACCCGCCTCAGCCTGTTTCACCCTCTCCCCTGCCGCCCGGACGTCCTCGATGCGGGAGCCTTCCAGGGCCAGGCTCAGGCGCTCCTCGGCCTGATGAAAGCGGGAGACGGCGACATCATAGCTGGTCTTGGCTGAATCCTTCTGCTGGCCCGGCATCGCCCCTTCCCGGCTGAGCCGCTCAGCCCGCTCATACTCGGCCTTGAGAAAATTCATGCTGGTGCGGGCGGCGTCCAGGTCCTTCTGCGCCTGCTCCCTCTCCTGTCGGCGGAGGCCGTTCTTTACGACGACGTAGCGGTATTGGGATTCTCCGAGAGCGGCCCGGGCCTGGGTGGTCCTCCCGGAGGTCATTTCCCGGCTCTGGACAATGCGGGATTCCAGCGAAGGAACCTGAGATTTTGCGGCATCCAGCGCCGCCATGGCTATGTCGCGCTGATGAAGAAGATCGGCCGTATCCATAACTGCAAGAATCTGTCCTCGCGTGACCCGATCTCCCTCGTCCACTTTAAGTGACTTAATCTTCCCCGGAATCTGGAAGCTGGCGTCCACCTCCGTCGTCTCGATGGTGCCGGAAACTTCTATTAAGTTTTTATCCTTCTTTGGGAGAAAACGGGGCAGAACCAGGTAAAAAGCCAGGCCAATCAGGATCAGAATGATTAAGAGACGGATTATTTTTTTCATTTTGCGTCAGGAACCTCCCCGTTTTCGAAATACCCAAGAGCTTTCTTCAGGTTCAAAGCCGCTTCCAACTCGTTGTAGCGGCTGTTCTCAAGGTTCACCTGGGCGGAGGTGCAGGCGGTCTGAGCGTCCACCATCTCCACGGAGGAAGATAGATGCTCCCGGTAGCGGAGCTCCGCCAGGCGCAGCCCCTCTTTAGCCTGCGCGAGCTGGCTCAAGGCCGTCTCCCGCCGCTGGACAGCCTCATTGAAAGAAAGCCAGGCGCTCTCCACCTCAAGACCAATCCTCAAGGCCGTGTCTTCTTTTGCGAAAGCCGCCTGCCGGATTATTTCTTCCGCCTGACGGATCTTTGAAGGACGATCCCCGCCGGTAAAAAGCGGTAAATTGAGGGCGACCCCGGTTTGCCACTGCCAGTCGCGGCTCATGAAGGTGGCGGTCTTGGACGTGTACGTGGTGGTAAAATTAAGGTTGGGATTGGTTACGCCGCGGGCGATCCGGAGGACCGCCTCCCCCTGGCGCATCAGGCAGTCGGCCAGAGTCATCTCGCTCCGCTTCGCCAGGGCGGCCCGGCGGGCCTCATCGAGGGGAATCTTCTTCAGGGATTCAGGGGACAAAATCGTTTCCGCGTCGTCCCCGAGAATCTCAAAACTATCCTCCCCTTTCATCCCTAAAAGATTTTTAAGAGACACGACTGACAGATCCACGGCCTTATCGGCCGTCGTTACCGAATCGCGGGACTTTGAAACCTCCACCTCGGCCCGGAGAACGTCGTAGCGAGCCACGACGCCGTTGGAGAGAAGCGCCTGCGACTGGCGCAGGTGCTCTTCCCATGATTTCACTGTATCCTTCGCGAGGCGTTCCAACGCCCGGGTGCGAAGAATCTGAATATACCCGGCGATTGTCGCCTGGACAAAATCGCGCCGGGCGATAAAGAAGTTAAGCCGCTCCTGATCGGCCTGGGCGGAGGCCAGGAGGCCGCTGTTCTCCAATTGCCCGAAACTGCTGAGGAGTTTTGAAAGGGTCAGATTAGCCGCATAGGCGGAGGCGGGGATGATCACTCCGTTTGCAGGAGAGACCGAGGAGGGCATGGGTAAATTGATGGAAATCTCCGGCGAGGTCTGAAGGTAGTTCCCGGACAGACCCAGCTTAAAATCTTTCCCGGCAAGGACTTCGCCGACGCGCGCCTCAGCCTGCCGGGCGCGGGCTTCCAGGCGTTTCAGGTTGGGATTTTTTTCAAGGCACATCGAAAGGCAATCCCTGAGGCCCATTGGATTTGCAGAAGGGTCCCCCAGAGCGGATCCGGCCAGGATAAAAAGAGCGAGTACGGCGCACAGGCCCGTCCGAACATTCATCTCTCATGCCTCCGAATCTTATAGAAACTATAAAGCCAATATGTCAGGGATTATTTTTCGGAATCGCACTGAAAATACCTTTAAAGCCGTTACCCAAACAAAGAAGCCCTGTACACAGACAGGACTTCATTTGGTTAAGACTGTCGGAAGGCTTGGTTTACTGCTGTTCCAGATGCTCCTGGATGTATTGAACCGCCTGGCTCACATTGGAAATCTTTTCCGCATCTTCATCGGGGATTTCCAGGTTGAACTCCTGCTCAAGAGCCATCACCAGTTCCACAGTATCCAGAGAATCAGCCCCGAGGTCGTCCGTAAAAGACGCCTCCGAAGTCACCTGGTCTTCATCAACTCCGAGCTGATCGACGACGATTTTTTTCACTCTCTCAAAAACACTCGACATTCACTCACCTCCTCTCAAAAATTTTCTATGACATGACCATTCCACCATCAACATGAACCACCTGTCCGGTGAGGTACCGGGCTTTCTCTGAAGCCAGGAAAGTGACCACCGCGGCCACATCTTCCGGCATACCAAGACTTCCAAGCGGAATCTGATTCGCAAGGCGCGTCTTCGCCTCATCTGAAAGGGAGTCCGTCATTTCCGTCTTGATGAAACCGGGCGCTACGGCGTTGACCGTGATTCCCCGTGAGGCAAGTTCCTTTGCGACCGATTTTGTGAATCCTATCAGGCCCGCCTTGGAGGCGGCGTAATTGGCTTGGCCGGCATTCCCCATGAGCCCGACCACCGATGAAATATTGACAATCCGTCCGCTCCTCTGTTTCAGCATGTGCCTGGAGACCGCCTTCGTGCAGTTGAAGGCTGATTTGAGGTTCACCCGGAGCACGAGATCCCACTCCTCTTCCTTCATCCGAAGGAGAAGTGTGTCCCTGGTAATGCCGGCGTTGTTAACCAATATGTCAATCCTGCCGAAATCCCGCAGGACCTCCTCTACCATCTTCTCGACCGCGGCCAGATCGGAGACATCGCACCGATAAGCATTCGCGCGGACCCCCAGGGAGGCCAGTTCCCCGGAGACGGCGGCGGCGGCCTGCTCGTCAATATCCACGACGGCGACAGACGCTCCGCTCCGGGCCAGCTCCAAAGCGATGGCCCTGCCGATCCCTCTTGCGGCGCCCGTCACCAATGCAACTTTATCTTTCAATTCAATCATTTCTGACTCCCGTGAAAAAAGTCAATTCTCCAACGGAGAGAACAATCCTTCTTTGGCTTTTTCCACACCTAAGATGTCCTGGACGTTGAAAAGCTTCATTTCGGGTTCTATCCTCTTGATGAGGCCGCTCAGAACCTTACCGGGTCCAGCCTCCACGACCGCCGTTACGCCCGAGCGCCGCATGGTCCGCACGCTCTCCTCCCAGAGGACCCGGGCCGTGATCTGCCCCTTGAGGGCCTCGCGAATCTCTTCCGCCTTCTGTATGGGGCGGGCGCTGATATTGGCTACGATGGGAATGCGGGCATCCCTGAATTCAGTTTTGTCCAGCTCCTCCGCCAGCTTCGCGGCAGCCTCCTCCATGAGCGGGGAGTGAAAAGCCGCGCTTACGGCCAGAGGGATGGCCCTCTTGGCCCCGGCCTTTAGCGCCAGATTCCGGGCCGCTTCCACTGCCGTCAAATCTCCGGAAATGACCATTTGATCCGGGGAATTCAAATTGGCAAGAACCACCACGCCGGCGGAAGACGCCTCCCGGCAGATCTCCTCCACTTTGCCTGAAGAAAGGCCCACGATGGCGGCCATCGTGCTGGGATGCACAGTTCCCGCCTCCTGCATGAACTCCCCGCGCCGCCTGACCAGGCGAATCCCGGAGGCTACGTCCAGGACGCCCGCGGCCACCAGGGCCGCATACTCCCCGACGCTGTGGCCAGCCACCAGATCCGGCTCAATCCCTTCCTGCTGAAGAGCCCGGCAACAGGCCAGGCTCATGGCTACGATCGCCGGCTGAGTATTGATAGTCTGCTTCAGGGCCTCTTCCGGGCCGTTCCAGCAGAGGTCACTTAAGGAAAATCCAAGAACCTGGTCGGCCACGGTAAAAACTTCCATGGCCCCGGGAACTCTCTGGGCCAGATCCCGCCCCATGCCGACAAACTGGGCCCCCTGGCCGGGAAAAACAAACGACAGCAAGGCTGTATTCCTCCTCAGTAACTCCACCGCACGACGTTGGCGGCCCAGGTGAGACCCGCCCCGAAGCCGACCATGACGACAATGTCTCCCTTTCTTATTCTCCCTACTTCCAGCGCCTCGCTGAGAGCCAACGGGATGGAACCACATGAAGTATTTCCGTACTTATTAAGATTTACAAAGAAGCGATCCATTCCGACGCCGAGCCGCCGGGCCGCCGCTTCTATTATTCTCATGTTGGCCTGGTGAGGAATAAAGCACTTAACCTCATCCGTCCGAATATGCGCCTTTTCCAGGGCCTTAACTGCGGCATCGCCCATGACCTTTACGGCGAATTTAAAGACTTCATTCCCGGCCATCTTTATGGTGTGGAGCTTTTTATCCACTGTCTCCCTGCTCGCCGGCATGAGAGAGCCCCCGGCGGGCATCTTCAGAAGATCTCCTCCTGATCCGTCGGCGCCCAGTTGAAATGAGAGGACTCCATATCCCTCCTCAGCCGGCCTGAGCAGAACCGCTCCCCCCCCGTCCCCGAAGAGGACACAGGTATTCCGGTCCGTCCAGTCGGTGATCCGCGTCAGGGAATCAGCTCCGCAGATCAGGACGTTCTCATAAACTCCGCTCTCGATAAACTGAGTACCGACCGCCAGGGCGTACATGAATCCGGAACAGCCCGCCTCCAGGTCAAAGGCCGCCGCCCGGGTGGCCCCAATCTTATCCTGAACAATGCACGCCATGGCGGGGAAGGGCATGTCGGGCGTCACCGTGGCGCAGATGACGAGATCGATCTCCTCGGGGGAGATCCCGGCCTGGGCGATGGCCCTGCGGGCCGCAATGACTGCTATCTCCGAAGTGGGGACGCCGTCCTCGCAGATTCTCCTCTCGGAGATGCCGGTGCGGGTGCGTATCCATTCGTCGCTGGTATCTACGATCTTCTCAAGGTCGCTGTTGGTCAGCTTGCGGGAGGGGGCATAAGAACCCACTCCGGCAATACCTGCGGACTTTCCTTTCATAATGGCACCTTCCCGGATTAAAGATAAAGAGCTCAGGCTTTCGCCGCAGCATCAATTTTTATTGCTTCGCGGTCCTTATAGGTTCCGCAGGACCAGCAGATATGGTGGGAAAGCTTGGGTTCGTGGCATTTGGGGCATGAGACGACATTGGGAATGGCCAGATTGATATTGGCTCTTCTTCTCCTCGTCTTGGATCGAGAAGTTTTGTATTTTGGGTTCGCCATTGAGGCACCTCCTAATTTTCGGCCTTTTTTAGATTTGCCAGTGGAATCCAGCGGGGATCAACCGCTTCCCTGGGGCACTGACACGAAGACAAATTGAGATTCCGCCCGCAGGAGGTGCACAGGCCCTGGCAATTCTCCCTGCAGACAGGCTGCATCGGCAAAGCCGAGATGATGTTCTGCCTCAGCATTTCATCCAGCACGATTTCCTCATCAACAAAGATAAACATTCCGTGCTCAAGCTCGGGACTGTCCGGCGGCAAAAACTCTTCCAGGAAGGGCACCTCCGCCGAATATAAAAACATCTCGCCGCAACGGCTGCACGGCACTCTGACGGCAGGCAACGCTATCCCCTGCACCAGAACCCTGGAACCGGTGTTAGTCAGTTTGACCTTAACCACCAGGTTGCCGGACAGTTCAAGCCCTTCCATCTCGACACATTCATCAAAGCTGAAAGATGAGCTGGCGCCGAGCGTGCCTAATATTTCATGCACCTTTACAATCATAGATCCACCCTACTGAAACACAGGCTCAAAACATTATATTAGCTCTCCCCCGAATTGTCAAACGGAATCAGGAAAACCAAGTTGTTGTCTATAGCCGATAATTTAGAGCCCAGTCTAAACTTTCGCGCATTCGACGAGCAAATTTCGTAAAATCAGAACAATTCTGCGTAAATTAATCATTGAGCCGTTGTCCGACCCCAGTTCTGAGACCTGAGGTATTCGATGGCTTCTTCATGCGTGGTGATTCGCCCCTCGGCCGCCGCCTGCTCTATCTTCTTGAGAACCCGCCCCACCTTCGGGCCGGATTCCATCTGTAGGACTTCCATTACCTCCTCGCCGCTAAGAAGCCGTGGGGGGTGCGCCGTGCGGCTTTCGGAAAAATAATCCACCAGGCGCTCCCGGACGAAGCAGTGATGGCGGGCGATCATTTCCTCCTTGAGAGCGGGGCCGCGGCCGGCCTCGACGTCGGCCCAGGAGACCAGGAGGGTATCCACGGCCGCCTCCTCCGTATCCCGGAAAAAGCGGTATACGCTCCGGGCCGTCGGCACCTCTTCCTTGCCCAGGAAGATCGGCCGAAGGTGCTGGCGGATCACCGTATGCAGAATCCGGCTCTCTCGCACACTGAGGCGCAGAGCCGCACTGATTAGATCCCCGATCTCGGAGCCGACCTTGTCGTGGCCGATGAAGAAGACCCTGCCCTCCTCCACCCGGCGGGTCAGGGGTTTTCCGATGTCGTGAAGAAGCGCCGCCATCTTCAAGAGAGGAAGACGGCGGCGCTCTCCGGCAACCACCTCTGAAAAATATTCCCGCACCCGGGAAGCCGTCTCCCCAAGCATCTCCAGATCACTAACCAAGCGCTCTATTTCCCGAACCGAGGCCATGGAATGCTCCCAGACCGGGAAACTGTGGTAATCATTCTGGCCCACGCCCTTCAAGTCTTCCATCTCAGGGATGACATGCTTGAGAAAACCCAGTTCCTCCATCAACAGGAGGGACTCCCAGGACTCATCATGTTCCAGAATCCGAAACCACTCGTCCCTGATCCGCTCCGGGGAGGTCTTCGAAAGGGCCGGCGCCGCCGCCGCCATCCAGGAGAGGGTCTGGGGGTCCACGCTCAGGCTGAGGTCCTTGGCCAGGCGGATTCCGCGCATTAGCCGGGCCGGATCCTCCTCAAAGACGGTCTTAGAAGTGGCGCGCAGAGTCCGCTCCTCAAGATCCTTAAGACCGCCGAAGGGGTCTATGAGTTCCCCGCTTTCCACCGGGAGGGCCATGGCGTTGATGGTAAAATCCCGGCGGGCCAGGTCCTGCCGGAGGCCGCCCTGTATCTGGCTGAAGTCTACGTGACTATCCCCTGTGGCCACGCGAAACAGACCGAAAGAACGATCCAGCGTGACAAAAGCGCCTCCGGCCCAGTCGGCAAAATCTCTAGCGACCCTTTCGGCCTCCGGAACGGCCAGGTCCACTTCGCGCACCGGCCGGCCCAGGCAGAATTCGCGAAGAGCGCCGCCGACGATGAAAGCCGCAATTCCCCTTTCCCGAAGAAAGCAAAAGAGCGCCTGATGTTCCGGAGCGGAAAACAGCTCGTCAAAGTGAGCTTTATCCATAGCCTAATCCGTGAGCTCCTTCCCTTGAGGAAGAGTAAATAAAACAGACTGGGAGGTCACTTCCGGAAGTCGGTAGGAGGAACACTTAAAGCGGAGAGACAGCGCCGAAGGGCGGCCCAGGGCCTCAAGAGGGATGCGGAGCTCCAGGACCTTTTTCGCCGTGAAGGAAACCGCCGGGGCGGCAAGATCCCCGCTTACACGGCCCGGAGGTCTCAAATTAAGTAAGAATAGCACAGGCGGGCGCTCATCCCCGTAGACCGCGTGCAGAATCAGCCTGTATACAACCGAGGAAGACGGTGTCCGCCTTGTCTCCAGCCTGAGATAGAGCGCCTCTTCATCGGCGCAAACAGCAAGAGAGGTCACATCGGCGTGCTTCTCCAGAACTGAAAACGGCATCTTCCCGACAAAATGCACCGGCAGGGCGACTGCACTTTCCCACTCATTGTCCAGGCCGTCCACCACGATTCTGCCCGGGGCGACCCGGGTGACCTCAGCCGGCCGAAAGGGGCGAAAAAGCTCGTTGGCCCTGATAAAACTGAAGAGATGCCCCCTGGCGGTCTTGAGCTGGCTCTCGTATTTAAGCATCGCTTCGTACTTTTTCTGCCTCACTCCAAAGTCCAGCGGGTAGCTGAGCCACCCCCGGGCCCGCTCATCCGAAAGGCCCGGCGCTTCCAGCGGTTTCTCCATCCTGAGCGCCCGCGTCTTCGGCCATTTTCCGAAATGAACGAGGTAGGTAAGAACGATCGCGTGCTCCGCGAAGGACTCCTTTTTCGCGGAAAGATCCCTGAGAGCCAGAGTCACCAGGTCAAAGACGGCCCGGTGATCCGGATGCCAGTCCATGGGGTCAGGCAGGATCAGATGGGAGGGTTTGACCTCGATCAGAATCTTCTCAATGGTCTTAAGGGCACCGGAGCCGCAGTAGGGAGCGTTCATGATATAGCTGTTGGTATAGGGGGAGTATTTCGCACGCGTGTAAGGCGAGGTGTAAAGGTTCTTCTCGCTCCAGTACTTCTCCCACATCTTTTCCAGGCCCCGGTCGGGATAGCCGAGAAAAAAGATGGAGTCGGCTGGAAGGCCCAGTGTTTCCATGGCGGAGATGCTCTCAAGCTGGCGCTGGTAGGCGAAGCGGATGTACTGAGTCGGAGTAAGGGTGAACTTATTAAACTCGCGTTCCGCCGAAAAGGTGTATGCATCCCCATTCGTCATCATGATCACGATGGGCTCGTCCCCCTCGGCGGCGAGGACATTGAAAAGACCGCCGCAGGCGATCGTCTCGTCGTCGCAATGGGGTGCAAAGACGAGTACCGTCGAGTCCTTGCCCGGGAAAAACGCGGACGAAGGCGTCTCCTCCTGGCTGAAAGACGGACAGCACCATAACCATAGAACTAGAAGAAGACCCACCGCCGGCAGATGCCTGAACGGGCCGAATTTCACCGCAGGTCCCCGGGAGCCGGTTTTTCTTTTTTACGGGCGGGCGGCACACATTCGCCGTATTCACTTTTCTTTTCAATTTCCACGGGACTAAGACCGGCGGCCTTCCTGAGAAGCGGCGCCTTGTCTATTCGCTCCCAGGGCAGATCCAGCTCCGGCCGGCCAAAGTGTCCGTAAGCGGCCAGCGGCCGGTAAATGGGGCGCCGCAAATCCAGGGTCTTGATTATGGCGCCGGGGCGCAGGTCAAAATACTCCCGAATCAGCTTCACGATAAGGGCCGGATCCACCTTCTCGGTGCCGAACGTGTGAGCGGCGATATTCAGAGGCTGAGCCACTCCGATGGCATAGGCCAGCTCCACTTCGCAGCGGTCCGCCAGCCCTGAGGCCACGACATTCTTGGCCACATAGCGGGCCGCGTAGGAGGCTGAACGGTCCACCTTGGTGGGGTCTTTGCCGGAAAAAGCTCCGCCGCCGTGGCGGGCCATTCCCCCGTAGGTATCCACTATTATTTTGCGCCCGGTAAGGCCGGTGTCACCCATGGGTCCTCCGATGACAAATCTCCCGGTGGGATTTACATAGATCTTGGTATTCTTATCTATCAGCCCGGCGGGCACGACCCGGCGGATCACCTTCTCGATGATATCCTCCCTGATGATTTCCAGGGGGATATCGGGCTTGTGGTGGGCCGAAATCACGATATTTTCCAGCCGAATCGGACGGCCGTTTTCATACTCCACGGTGACCTGGCTCTTTCCGTCCGGCCTGAGGTACGGCAGGTCACAGTTCTTCCTAATGGCCGCCAGCATCTTGACCAGGTTGTGCGCTATGGTGATCGGAAGAGGCATCAATTCGCGGGTCTCGTTGCAGGCAAAGCCCATCATCATACCCTGATCTCCGGCCCCCAGCATGTCCGTTCCATTTTTGGCCTCCATCTCCCCGTGCTTGGCTTCCATTGATTTATCCACCCCCATGGCTATATCGGGTGACTGCTCATCAATGGAGACCAGGACGGCGCAGGTCTCGGCATCCATGCCGTACTTGGCCCGGGTGTAGCCGATCTCGGTCAGGGTGCTCCGGACAATCTTGGGAATATCCACATAGCAATCCGTGGTGATCTGCCCGGCTATATGTACCGCCCCGGTATGAACCAGGACTTCGCAGGCGACCCGACCGTCCGGATCCTGTCTCAGGACTTCGTCTAAGACCGCATCGGAGATCTGATCGGCTACCTTGTCCGGGTGGCCCTCCGTCACCGATTCGGAAGTAAAATAATAGGCATTTTTCTTGGACACGATTCTTCCTCCTTGAATTCTGAAGACCCTAGACCTTAGACCTCAGACTTATAATAACGAACGTATGGTCTATGGTCTATCGTCTAAAGTCTCTGGCATCGATCTTAAGTCCCCATCTCCCAGCCGGCCAGATACTGTCTCTGCTCCTTGGTAAGCTGATCGATGGCGATATTCATGGATCGAAGCTTCAGTCTGGCAATCTCGCGGTCAATCACGTCGGGGACGCGGTATACCTTGGCATCCAGTTTCTTACCCAGACCCACCAGAAATTCCACCGCCAGGGCCTGATTGGCGAAGCTCATGTCCATGACCTGAGCCGGGTGCCCCTCAGCCGCCGTCAGGTTGATCAGGCGGCCCTCACCCAGGAGGTAGAGCTTTCCACTTTCCAGGGTGAACTCTTCCACGAACTCCCTGATTTTCCTTTTACTGCCGGCGAGCTCTCCGAGCGAAGGGAGGTCTATCTCCACGTTGAAGTGCCCGGTATTGGCCAGGATGGCGCCGTCCTTCATTACCTTGAAATGCTCTTTCCGGATGACATTGATATCGCCTGTGGCCGTCACAAAGACCTCGCCAATCCTGGCGGCATCCTTCATCGGCATGACTTCGTAACCGTCCATGATGGCCTCCAGGGCCTTGAGATGGTCTACTTCCGTGATAACGACCCGGGCTCCCATGCCCCGGGCCCGCATGGCCAGGCCCCTTCCGCACCAGCCATAGCCCGCTATGACGAAAATCTTTCCGGCCAGGAGGATGTTGGTGGCTCTCATTATTCCATCAATAGTTGATTGACCGGTCCCATAGCGGTTGTCAAAAAACTGCTTGGTCTTGGCGTCGTTGACCGCGATGACGGGGTAACGGAGGGCCCCCTCTTTTTCCATGCTTCTCAGGCGCATCACTCCGGTCGTGGTCTCTTCCGTCCCCCCGATTATATCGGCGATAAGCTCGGCGCGCTGAGTGTGAATAGTGGAAATCAGGTCGGCGCCGTCATCCATAGTGACCCGCGGCCTGCTGTCAAGCGCCCACTGTATATGCTGGTAGTAGGTCTTGGAATCCTCACCCTTACCAGCATACACCGAAATGCCGTCGTTGACGACGAGGGAGGCAGCCACGTCATCCTGGGTGGAGAGGGGATTGGATGCGCAGAGCACCACATTGGCCCCGCCGGCCTTGAGCGCCGTGATAAGGTTGGCCGTCTCCGTGGTGACGTGGAGACAGGCCGCAATCCTGACCCCCTTGAACACGTTCTCCTTGGAAAAGCGTTCCTTAATCAATTTCAAAACCGGCATCTGCTGGGCCGCCCACTCGATTCTGAGCTGTCCCTCGCGAGCCAGTTTCAAATCCTTGACATCGTATTTGGGAACTTCCCGTTTGAGTATTTTCTTCATATTATGCCTCCTCGCAAAATTGTGAGCCCTCTGCTTTCATCCACCCGTTTAAAGTTCAACTTTTCTTCGTAATTTCCTCGCTGGGAAAAATCGCCTTCATCTTCTTTTTTAAAAATCCTGCGACTCCCCCTGCTTCGGCTCCGGTTGCTCTACAGGAGGACCTGTCCGAGCGGGCATTGGCGTCGGCGCGACCATGGGAGCAGCCTTATGGGGCGTTGAGCCGCCATAGGGAATATCCCTGAGAACAGGCCCTCTTGGCCGGCGGGTGGCAACCGGAGGAGCAAACGGCATGTCCATCAAACCCCGGTGACGACGGTATGCCTGCACCCGGTTGTTTTGCGAATCCGCGATGTAAAGACTGCCGTCATCTCCGATGGTGATGCCTGAGGGAAAAGAAAATTCTCTGGCACCCAGCCCCGCCCCCCCCCAGGCCGACATGATGCGTCCGTCGGAGTAGAACTTCTGCACCCGGTTATTTCCGGAGTCCACGACGACTACGTTGTCGTCTATGTCCACGGCGATTCCGGTCGGCTTCTTAAACTGCCCCCGCTCGCTTCCGGAGGAGCCCCAGTCGCAGATATATTTCCCGTCAAAGTCGAATTTCTGTACCCGGTTATTGCCCGTGTCCGCCACGTAGATATTCCCCTTGCTGTCCGTGGCCACGTCCCAGGGGGATTCGAACTGCCCCGTTCCCGGGCCTTCATTCCCCCAGCAGGCGATGAGCCTTCCATCGGAGGTGAACTTCTGGATGCGGTGGTTCATGGTGTCGGCCACCAGGACGTTCCCTTCAACGTCCACCGCGATTCCCACCGGCTGGTGCAGCTGGCCGGGGGCGGTGCCGGAGGAGGAGATCTCCTGGATGAACTCGCCGATGGAAGAGAACTTCTGAATGCGGCTGTTCCCATTGTCCGTCACATACACAAAACCATTCGGATCCACGGCTACTCTCATGGGGGCGTTGAATTTTCCATCATCCGAACCGCTCTCCCCCCACAATTTGATCAGGCGGCCGTCGGAAGTAAATTTCTGTATGCGGTTGTTCCCCGTGTCGGCGACATACACACTGCCCTTGACGCCCGCGCCTACCCCGATGGGATTGCTCAACTTCCCGGGAGGTGCGCCGGCCCCTCCTATCATGCAGACGAAATCAGGCGGTGATTCGACATTGACAATCGCATTGTAGATAATATATCCAAGAAAAACCAGGGCGACTAACGTAAGTAACCAGATGATGACATTTCTATTGTTCATTCTTTCCTCCAGTCATCTTCAATGCTTGATCCACACGCGGGACAGATCCATCGGGCGCAGCGGATGCAGTCCGAGGCCCTTCACTTTTTCATGATAGGCGACAATCTGGGATGCATTTACCAGCGGCACCCAGGGCGCTTCCTCATAAAGCAGATCCTGGATCCTCCGGAAAAGTTTCTCCCGCTCCAGAGGATCAAGGCTCATCTGGGCCTTGACGGCGAGCCCCCTGAGATCGTCATCCCAGTAAAAACAGGGCTCCGGGCCCTCCATTCGGCTGACCCCGGGCCCCAGGAGAATAGATACAAAATCGCCGGGGTCCCCGTTGTCAGCCATAAACCCGTAGAGCGCCAGGCCGTGCTCCCCCTGCCGGGTGACCCGGGTGAATTCCTCCTGGGAACAGCGCACCAGGTTTGCCCGGACTCCTATATCAGCCAGGTTCCGCTGGACGGCCAGGGCAATCTTTTCAGGCTCCGGGAGGTAGAGGCGGGGCACATCGGCGTAATACAGGGTCGTCTCAAAACCCTGCGGATACCCGGCCTCTTCCAGGAGCCGGAGCGCCTCGCCCCGGCTGTAATCATATGCTTTGGGTTCATCCTTTCCCCTCAGAATCCCCGCCGGAATGACGGAGCGCGCCGCCAGGGGACGCCCTGAATAAAAATTCCTTATAATTGACTCCCGATCGATCGCGAAGTTCAAGGCCTGACGGACTTTCCGCTCCTCAAATGGATATTGCTGGCAGTTGATCGCGACGTAGCCCACATTCAGCCCCCGCGCCTGAAGGATGGAAATCTCCGGGCGGGACTTCAGTTCCCCGGCTACCGGTGGCGAGATGACCTCCATAAGGTCTATGATCCCTCTCGACAGGCGCCCCGCCCGATCCCTGTTGGAGGAAATCGGATAGAAGATCAGCCGGTCCAGAAGGGGCTGCCCTTCCCGGTAATCGCGGTTGGCCTCCAGCACGCAGCGCTCACCACGGGTCCAGTAGACGAAACGGAAGGGCCCCGTGCCGACCGGGTGCCGGTAGAGATTTTCCTTCCAGCGCATGATGGCAGCGGGGCTCTGAATGGCCATCCCTCCCGAGGCCAGGTTTGCCAGAAAGGCCGTCGTGGGGCGGGAAAGACGGATCCTGAGAGTATGTTCATCCACCACCGTCACCTCCCGGACAATCCCCGGAAAACCTCCCCAGAGCCTCTTCCAGCAGGAAAAATTCCAGTGTTTCGCCAGGTGGTATGGATGCTCCGTCTCCATCATCCGCTTGAAATTGAAACGAACAGATTCCGCCGTGAAGGGAGTTCCGTCCTGGAAATAGACATTCTTCCTCAGATGAAAGACCCAGGTAAGGCCGTCGGAGGAAGACTTCCAGGAGAGGGCCAGGCCGGGCGAAAGCCGCAGAGATTCCTTCCTGAATCGAACCAGGGTCTCAAAAATCTGGGAGCATATGAGAGCCGATTCGGCATCCTCCGCGTTTGAAGGTTCGAGACTGAGTGGATCCGCTGCCATGCCGACGGATAGAGTGCCGCCCCGGCCGGGGGGACGGCTTTCCTGTGAAATAGCCCAGGAATGGCTGAGGAGCCCGAAAATAAAAAAGAAGACCAGGCCCCTCAAAACCGGACGAATCCAGAACAAGACCTTGCCTCCGAAATCTATGACGCTGTTTCGCTTTCCCCGGTTTCTTCGGGCTCTTCGGGTTCTTTCAAAAGGATTTTCATTTCAGCGATTTCCTGCAGGGCCAGCGTCACCGGCTTGTTGGAATTGGCATCAACCAGCCTGGGAGCGCCGCTGTTGAGCTGTCGCGAACGCTTGGTGACCATGGTGACAAGAGCAAACTTACTCCCGACGTGTTCCAGAGTATCCTCCAGAGGAGGATCTATCATGGGCATATTTTTCACTCCTTTCCAAGGGAAAGGGATACGCCCGCCAGGCGTTTAATCTCCTCGCCCATATTGGGGACAGTGCAATTTTCCGCTTGAAGTATGGCCTCGACCTGTTTGACCGCTTCATCGAGTCGATTGTTTACAACCAGATAATCATATTCGGCTATTTTTGTCAATTCCCACTTGGCCGTCTCCACTCTCTCTTCTATTTGCGCCTCGTTTTCAGTGCCCCGCTTCAGAAGCCGACTCCTCAGCTCCACCAGATCGGGAGGGGCGACAAACACATAGGCGGCCTCGGAGCGCTTCTTCATTACCTGAAGAGCGCCCTGGACATCAATGTCGAGAATACAGTCAAAGCCGGAGGCCATGGTCCGGTCGACGAAATCCGCGGGTGTCCCGTAGAAGGCATTGTGTACCTGAGCCCACTCGAGGAAAGCACCATCCTTAATCATGTTCTGAAACTTTTCAGTTGAAATGAAAAAATAATGTTCCCCGTCCCTCTCCCCCGGCCTCGGGGTGCGGGTGGTCGCCGAAACAGAGAAGCGGACGTTGGAATTCTTCCCGAACACTTGTTCAAGAATCGTGCCCTTCCCGGTTCCGGAGGGCCCCGAGATCACGAAAAGCAGGCCCCGTTTCGTCATTCCTCCTGCTCCCCGCTTTCCAGGCGCCGGGCCACCTTATCCGGCTGAAGGGCTGAAAGGATGACGTGGGAGTTATCCGTCAGGATTACGGATCGGGCCTTGTGCCCCTGCGTGGCGTTAACCAGCTTATCCGCCTTTCGGGCATCCACCATCATTCTCCTGATGGGAGCCGACTCAGTACCTACAATGGCTACTATTTTCTCCGCGGCCACGAAATTACTGAAACCCACATTTACAATCCCTGCCATTCCCAACCACCCTTCTTACTGGTAAATTCAAGTCCTGGAGGGATTTTCCTCTTTTTACTTGAAAAGAGCGGCATGAACATGACCCTTACGGATTTGACCGCCGTCGCCGAAGAGCTCCGCCGGGTTCTTCCCGCAAAAAGACTGAATAAAATTTCGCAGCCGGCGAACGAGATTTTTGTCTTCCGTTTTTATGGAAGAGGAGAAGCAAAAATCCTGCTTTTATCCACTGAAGAGGACCTCTCCCGCATCCACCTGGTCAGCCGGCATGAGGGAAGCGGCCATATTCCTTCCCCCTTTTTAATGCTTCTTCGGAAACACCTTCAGGGGAAGCGCCTCCTCGACCTCCGCCAGGCCCCCGGGGAGCGTAAAATCGCCCTGTACTTCGAAAACGCCGTCTTTCTCTGGGACCTGGCGACCCGGCACGCCTCTCTTTTTCTCGTGACTGCCGATGGCCGCCCCCTGGGAAGTCACAGGAAAAACACCTCTGTGGGCTGGCCGGAAATTCCGGCAGGGCATCCGGGAATGCCTCAGAATGGCTATCCTGAAGAGGCGGGGGGGAAAGAGCCCTCGCCCAGTCTCGCCCTGGAGGCCTCTTACCAGGCATCTACCAGGGAGAACCAGATCTCGAAAGCCCAAAAACGCCTCCTTTTATTCGTGGAAAAATTGCTCAAAAAAACCGCGAGAAAAAAGAGCAAGCAGGAGGAGTGCCTGAAAGAGGCCCTGGAGGCGGAGAGCCTTCTTGGGAAGGGGAACCTCATCCTCTCTTATCTCGCCGAAATTCCGCCCCATAGCACCTTACTTCAGGTCGAAGGAGAGAGCGTGGAGCTCAATCCCCGCCTCTCCCCCTCGGAGAACGCTCAGGAATACTTCTCAAAATATAAAAAGAAAAAAGAGGGGCGGCGCATCCTCAGGGAACGCCTGGTGCAGACGGAGAAGGAAATTAAGCGACTGGAAAGCCTCAGAAAAAAAATCGAGGGCTCCTCCTCCTCCTCGGAACTTGATGATTTTGCCGCCGAACTTGAGCCTCTTGGATTCACTCCTCCGGAGAGAGCGCTCCGGAAATCGAAGGAAGAGCCGGCCCTCCAGGGTTTCCGCCGCTACCGCCTCCCGGACGGGAGCGAAATTTTAGTGGGAAAAAGCAACGTCCAGAACGAATACCTGACCTTCGGCCTGGCCGCCCCCGATGACCTCTGGTTTCACTCCAGAGCGACCCCCGGCGCCCATGTTCTTCTTCGCTTGAAAAAACCGGGAACGCCCCAGGAGAAGGACATTTTAGCGGCGGCGCAACTGGCGGCCCATTTCAGCCGGGGCCGGAACTCGACTCGTCTCGAGGTGGTCTGCACGAAAGCCCGATATGTCCGCCGGGCCCGGCCTCACCGCCCCGGGCTGGTCACTTTTGAGAGGGAAAAAACCTATCTGGTCCCCCCCACCCTCCCGGATGAGGCCCGGCTGATCGAGTAAGGCAGGATATTTTATTTCTTTTTAAGCAGATTGGTAAAATAGAACTTTTCCGCATCGGGAACCCCGAGCTCAAGGCCCTTACGGATCTCCTCGAGCCCCTGCTGTTTCAGGCTGCTCCTCAAATGAGCGGCGCCGAGGAGGCAGCGATAATAGCCGTTGGAAGGAACTTTTGCCGCCGCCTTCTCAAAGTAGTTCGCCGCCCGGGCGGCGTCATTCTTCATCAGATACCCATATCCCGTCTCCGCCAGGAATTCCGGGTCAGCCGGGAACTTAAGGAGCGCCTTCCGCCCCCACGAAAGAAGTCCTTCGGGCTCTCCCAGACGGTGAAACAGCGAAAGAAGGTTTGAAAAAGCCAGGCGGCTCCGGCTGTTGAGCTCCTGCGCCCTCAGAAGCTCCCCATAGGCCTTAGGAACCTGTTTGGTCTCAAGAAAAATGTAGCCGAGCGTATTATGAAGGTCGCTGGACTCCAGGCCCGCCCTCTGGGCCTTCCTGAATTCCCGCACGGCCCTGCCGTAGCGGCCGAGATAGGTGTAGCAAAGCCCCAGGCCATAGTATGCCAGGGGATTTTCCCCTTTATTTTTTAGTGAATCTGAAAGCTCCTTTTCCATCTCCTCCAGGCGCCCCATCCGGTAGGCGGCCTTTACCAGCCCCTGGAGGGCGGGAAGCCAGGTGGGATTCAAGAAAAGAGTGTCCCGGAAGAGAGCGGCGGCCTGATCGTAATCCCCTCCCTCCATGGACCTCTCCGCCTCCGAATATTTCGCCTTAGCCTTCGGTAAAAGGGGCCGCATCCGGTAAGAGCCGCGCCCGACCAGCCTGAGGCCGTCTTCCCAATAAGCCTGATGGACCATAATCGGAGTGCTGAGGGAGTCCTTCAATACTTTAACCCGGGCAAAAAAATCCAACTTTAAAGCTTCGTCTTCTCCCTTGAAAGAGAGGTGGGGAGCGTCGCGCATTCCCCTCCATAGAGGAATATAGATATTTCTCTGCTGGGCGAAGCAGTAATAGCGGCTCTGAGAGTCAAATCTACCCAGGGAAGGATCCACCGGCACCCAGCCGTACGAAGGAAAGTAATTTTCCGCCCAGGCGTGCGTCTCCCGGGTGGCGCCCCCTCCCTGGGCCAGGGTCGGAATCCTCCCAAGGAAAAGCCCGGCCGTGTAGCGGGTGGGAATTCCCAGGACCCGGCATAAAGAGGTGTACAGAAGAGCCGTGTCGCAGCACTGCGCCTGCCTGGACTTAAGGGCCTTGATCGGCCCGGACGGCTCGATATCCTGATCGAAGTGGAACTCTTTTGAAAGATAATCATAGACGCGCAGAGCGCGAAGGTAGGGATTCTCCTCCCCGGCGGCGATCTCCCGGGCCGTCTTCCGTATCAGGCCGTCATGGATCGGATTTAACTCATCCTCCTTAAGGCATGAGCGGACGTAGGCGGGGAACGCTTCCGCCTTCCCAAGCGTCTCAAAATCCACGGGATAGATGACCTGATAATTTTGGATGCGGCAGTGGACAGAGGCCTTGAATTTCTCACCCGGGAGAAGCGGGGGCAGGACCAGGCGGATAAGCCTGTTGCCCCATTGGTCCTGCTCTATTTTGTAACCTGCGGGAGAAATTTTGACATTCGAGATAAAAAAATAGGGTTTCTCATCCTGAATGAGCGGTATGAGAAGGACCGCCCTTGAAACCTGGTTCTTCCCCTGGTTGGTAACTTCCCCCCCGTAGGCAAGGTCGTAACCGGCCGGCTCGGAAAGAACAAAGCCGGCGCCACTCGCAGGGAACGGCCCCAGCATACACAAAAAAACGAAGATGGAGACAAATTGCCTTATTCCTCGCACCGCCCCTACCCGCTAAAAACCGGGAGAGACCGCCTCGGAGCGGGGGATATATCTGGGCTCATCCACGGCCATGGGGTTCATGGATCGCATATTGGCCTCGGTGACAAAAGCGGTCGTTTTACCCCTGGAGGCTGCGCTCCCTTCAGTCAGGGCGACATTGATCCTGGATCTGTCATCATTACCATCTGATCTTCTGGCCCATCTAAATGTAAGATTATCAGAGTTCCTGATATTGGAGCCCACGTAGAATGGAACATAGCTGCCGGACCATTGTTCCTCACGCAAGATCCGGGTGCCCTCGACGGTGTACCTCACAACAGATATTCCATTCATATAAAGAGGATTTCTCTTCTGAAAATGAATCTCATGTGTACCCGAACTCAGGGCGGCTGAAGTTGTATACGACATGCCGAACGGCTGGGCGGAAGTCGCGGTGCCGTCCGGGTAAGCCTCCCTGATATCCGCCGAAATCACATCCAGAGCCATCCGGGCGTCCTCCTCGGAGGTCGAGCGCTCTCTCTGTGAGGAGACGGCCTTCACCGTCCCGCTGAAAATCTGAGCGACCACCAGGGAACAGGTGGCAAAAAGCGCCACGACGACCATAAGCTCCAGCAGGGAGAACCCTCTTTTCCTAAACCTTTTCACCTCTTGTTCCCCCTTCCCTCTCTCCTGGGTATATTATAGCATATTTTTCGATTTAAGGCTATATATGTTTGACCACAACGATTATCGGCAGCTGCGTCACTACTGTTCGGAACCCGTCCAGAGAGCCGTCCTCGCGTAACGGCCCCCGAACATTCACCATAATCCACTGTAAACTGTCAAAATTGTCGCTCGGCGGCGCCTGCGCGATATAGTTGCTATAAGGGGCTGTCGCCCCGGAGCGCAGTGGCAGGGTTCTCGCCTCCAGGCTATACTCATACCTCTCATAGCCGCTGATGGTGAAAGGCGTCCAGGGGACATCTACCTGTCTCGTGGTTATTCCCATGAGTTGATCCGCCCTGGCCTGGGCCAGCTTGACGACTATGGCCCGCGTCCTGGCCCTGTAAAAGGAGCGCAGGCGCGAATCCACCATATCTATGGTTGTCAGCATGGACCACCCCAGGATGAGGAGGGAAATCAGCACCTCAATCAGAGTAAAAGCCTTTTTCATCCTGCCGGCCATCAGCGGAACACCTCATACCAGCGCAAAATTTGACCCGCAGTAACAATTGTCACTTCTGTGTGTGTAGTTGTGTTAAAGAACTGTTTATCAATCGGCATTACGGTCCCGATTTCCGCCATGACGGTCCGGCGGGCCAGCGCCCGGTCCATCCTTCTGTATGCGCCATCCCAATGATAAGCCCAGACCTCTCCGATGGATTTTATTGTGTAGCGGCAGTGAATATGCGACTGTGTCAAATAGTCTAGGTTTGGTGGGTTGGCACAATTGCTCGCTGCATAAGTTCCGGTGAGGTATTGAGCCCAACACGGATTGCCCGGATTGTAGAGCGAATTTGCCAGCCCTACCTTGCTGATCTGCTCGTTATAGCTTAGTGCTGTATTTGGGGAAAAACCCGATTCCGGGATGTTGGGCGGTGGAGTCCGTATGGCAGCGCCATTGGGGAACTGGGTGGACCTTACTACCGTGAAATAGACGGCCGTGCCTACTCCGTCGTCCCAGAGCAGCTTCCAGGCAAAGTCGCCATATACTTCCAGATTCCTCCAATAGCCGAAATCCTCACTGAAGTTATCCCTAACAGTGTAGAGATACTCCATGGCACTCCATCCGCCGACTTCCTGCGGCATCGGCCGAACGGGGATAACGTTAAGCGTATTATCTGGATTGCTGTAATTCTCATAGTTTCCTGTCGAACCATACAGTGTGACATAACTGCTGCTGTAGGAGCGGAAGGTCGTCCCATTCAAGTATCCGAAATAACGGCCCATTGAACTATTGGCACCGGCCTGGAGAGCCATAAGCCCCAGCGCATACTGCACCCCGGAGTCGGCGGCGTAGAAGGCCCTCAGGGACTGCTCGCTTTCCCCCATGATGCTGTACTGCACACCCAGATAACTGCAGACGGCGACGGCGATGATAAAGAAGAGCAGGCTCATGATCAGAACAACGACCAGAAATCCCTGCCGCTTCCCCTTTTTCAGCATGCCGCTCCTCCTTTCCTGTGAAACCCTGCAGATATGTTTACCCTCTCCCTTATGCAGTCAGGCTGCCGATAATCCCGTATAAGGGAAGAAAGATTGAAATCACGATGAAGCCGATGGCAACGGACAGAAAAGCGATCAGGAGCGGTTCAAACATGGCCAGCACCGACTCCATCGCATACTGGACCTCCACCTCATACATATTAGCCAGCTTGTTTAGCAGAATATTGAGCTCCCCCGTGTGCTCTCCTATGTAGATCATGTCGCCCACGATTCTGGGAATATATTTCTGTCCCTTGAAATAACTCGAGAGATAAGATCCCTCTTTGACGGCGTCCCGGGCCGATTTAACCACCTCCTTGAACACTTCGTTGCCTACTATCCCTTCGGCTATCTCCAGGGACTGCACCATGGGAAGTCCCGTAATATACATGGTTTCAAGGCTGCGGCAGAAGCGGGCCACTATGACGCAGATGTTGAGCTGGCCCACCACCGGAATCATGAGCATCAACTCGTCAAACTGGTATTTGCCGGCCGGAGTCTTTATATATGACGTTATCAGAAATAAGACAAAGCCGATCGAGGAAAGCATGCCCATCAAAAGCAGGGGATTGGTCCACATCTTGGTAATTCCGATGAGAATTTTGGTCGGAAGGGGCAGGGCCATTCCCATCTGGGTGTAAATGCCGAGAAACTGGGGCACGAAGAAGATCATCATGGCCACCACCGCACCAATCGCCATTATGAATATAAAGACAGGATATGTCAGGGCCGCCTTCACATGGTGCTGGGTCTCTACATCCTTCTCAACATAGGTGGCTAACCTGGCCAGAACATCGGGGAGCATACCGGTGGACTGGCCGACCCTGAGCATTGAGATATAGACCTCGGAAAACACTTTGTCATGCTTGGCAAAAGCGTTGGCCACCGTGAGTCCCTGCTGAATGTCAAAGTCAATGTGCTTGACTACATCCTGAAGACGCTTGTTCGGGTTGTCCGCATAGAGGGTCTTCAAGGCCCTGGAGAAGGGAATGCCCACCTTGATCATCGTCGCGAGCTGGCGGGTAAAGACGGCAAGGCTCTGATCGTCTATTTTACCGCTGCTCAATCTGTCCTGGAGCCACTCCCAGATGGGGGTCTTTTTCTCCGTGATGGAGATGATCCGCCGGTCGCCCCTCTGGATCTTCCGAACGGCAAAAGCCACGTTCTCAGCCGTGACCTCGCTGAAGACAATGTTCCCCTGCCTGTCTATCGCTTTATAGACATAAACTGCCATCGGCAAGCACCATCAGAACTAAAGCCAGAATTGCTCTTTTTTGCGCCCTGCGCATAAAGATGGATATTAACTTCTCAAAGATCTCAAAAAATCCTTCTTTAGCGGACTTTCCCGCTTTATTATACCATAGATGGGAAGTCTCTTTCAATAGTTTTTTCCGCTTAAATCAGAATTGCTTACCGTTGCCCGAATGTGATATAATGGAACCTGGAAGGGGGATATGGAACCATGTGCCGCAAAATGAGAGGTTTTACCCTGCTGGAACTTATTATAGTCGTCATGATCGTGGCCCTGTTGATGTCTCTTATAATTCCCATGTACTCGAGCTACCAAAACCGCCTGGCCGTACAGAACAGCGCCCAGATGATCGTAATGGATCTTACCCAGATGCGCCAGAAGGCCATCTCCCTGGAAGCGCTGGCCGGGATCGTTTTCAACAGCGACCTCTACACCTACTATGCTTTCTGGGACCATCCCACTTCAGGCCCCGATGCCAATAACTTCACCGACGTGTATCTGAGGAGGACCACCGGGGGAGTAAGGACATACAAGGATGTCAATCTGCAAGAACTTTTCCAGACAATGGTCGCCATCAACGTGACCGGGAACAACACGATCATCTACTTTGATCCGACTACGATGACAGTAGACGCCTCAAGCAATTGGAACTACAGCATCGTTACTCCATCCCTGGGCAATATTGCCGCCCATCCAGTGTGGGGCTACGGTTGGGCCGATGAGATACACTGGGCCAGCCTCGTGACCATTCAGTCGGGGAATTACACTTCAACCGTCTGGCTCTCCAGGGAAGGCGCCCCCGCTGTCGCTACGCCCGCCCCGTAAACCCTCAGTGGATATTTAGTTTATTCCCCAGATCAAGTCCCGATCCCGGAGTGTACCTGGGGTAATCTGTCGGCGCCTTAGCCCTTTTGTGGTTCAACCCCTGACATAGGATTGTATATTCCATAAAATTGGCGTCTGTTTGATAGTCATACGTGTTATTTGATGAAGGACAGAGCGGGATATTGCTTATATAAGCAGGCTTTAAATCATTTTCTAAAGAGTCTTCAGCCGGGACCCTGGCATAGTGCTCCCTGGCGTAGAGGGTAATAGCCTCGCCGATGGCCTTGAGATTTCCTCCGCAGGAGACGAGATTCTTCTGTTCTCTGGCCCCCATGACTGAAGGGAACACAATAACTAAAACAATAAATACGAGAATGGAAATAACTATGGCAAGTTCTATCATAGTAAATCCTCTGCCGCTTTTTCTCATCCCAGCACCTCCTGAAATAATCTCCCCCGTCCCTTGTCTTCTGGATTCTATCTCCTAAATTATACCACAAACATTGCATCCCCGAAACTGTAGAAGCGATAACGGCGCTGAACGGCCTCCCGGTAGGCCGCAAAAACGGCCTCCCGACCTGCCAGGGCCGAGACCAGCATGAGGAGGGTGGAGCAGGGAAGATGAAAATTGGTGATCAGGGCCTGAACCAGTTTAAAGCGATATCCCGGATATATGAAAAGCCTGGTTTCCCCGCCATCCCTGATGATATTCCCGTTTTCATCGGCGGCTGATTCCAGCGTCCGGGCCGCCGTGGTTCCGACCGCCACGATCCTCCGCCCTTCCTCCCGGGCTCTCTTGATGGCCTCCTTCGCGGCCGGTTTAATAAAGTAGTGCTCCACATCCATCTCATGGTCCTCGATCCGGGCGGACTTTACCGGCCTGAAGGTGCCGGGGCCGATGTGTAATGTTACAAAGGCGGTCTTTATGCCGCGCTCTCCCAGTAAATGGAGAAGTTCGGGAGTGAAATGGAGACCGGCGGTGGGAGCCGCCACTGAACCATCCTGCGCGGCGTATACGGTCTGGTAACGCCCGGGATCGCAAAGAGGAACGTGGATATAGGGAGGGAGGGGGACCAGGCCCGCCCCGGCGAGAAACTCCCGGAAATCCCCCTCCACCGAAAATTTAAGGATGCGGCCGCCCGAACTCCTGTCTACGACTTCAGCTTCCGCTCTTCCGCCGTCAAGAGAAATTTTCTGCCCCACCTGGATCCTCTTTCCCGGCTTGACCAGGGCCTCCCATAGCAGATGGCCGACCTGCCTGACCAGGAGAATCTCCACCTTTCCTCCTGAAGGGCTTTTTCTTCCGAAAAGCCTTGCCGGAATGACCCTGGTATCGTTGAAAACCAGAAAATCCGTTGGGAGGAGAAACTCGAAAATATCCTCAAAATGCCGGTGAGCGATCATTTTCTTCTTGCGATCAAGCACCAGGAGACGGGATTTCTGGCGCTCGGGAAGGGGCTCCTGGGCGATCAAATCCGCCGGCAGCTCATAAAAGAAATCATCGCGGTTCATAGTTTCATTTGCCCTTCACAGTGTGACCACGGTCACGCCCCATCCTCCCTCATTGAGCTCGCCGAGGCGGAAATCCCTGACGGAAGGATGGCTCTCCAGATATTGATGGATGACCTTCCTCAATATTCCCTGGCCCTTCCCGTGAACGATCTGAACGGCGTGCAAATCGGCCAGAGTTGCATCATCTATGTACTTGTCGAGTGCTGCCAGGGCCTCATCGGCCCGGTATCCACGTAGATCGATCTTCTGAGAGACGTTCGAGGCCTTGGAGATCTGCATCTCCACCGCCTGCGAGGGCGCCTCCCTGTCCGGGGCCGGGGCCAGACCCTCCGCCGGAACCTTGAGTTTCATGACCCCGGCCTGCACGGTGAATATTCCATCCGGATGGCGCTCCATCACCACTCCTTCGCGGCCGTGGCTCAGGATGAGAACCCGCTCCCCCTCCAGGTAATCCCTGCCGGGAGCGGGAACTTTCTTCTCAGCCGGAGCCTGAGGTTCGGTCTTCGCGGCGATCTCTTCCTCTTTCATTTTTAGAAAGCGGTGAGCATCGCGGCTTTCGCTCTCCAGAAAGCTTCCCGTATTTTTAAGCGCCTTGGCCAGTTCCTTAAAAGCCGGGTGGACTGAATCCCCTTCTTCCTGCTCCAGGGCCTCCTGCGCCTTTCTCAGGGTCTCCTTGGCCTCGGAGAAAAAAAGATCCCAGGAAGAGCGCATCACCCGGACGAGCTCTTTCACCTCGTCCCGGGCATCTTCCACAATCTCCCCGGCTTCCATCCGGATCCTCCGGCGAGCGACTGCCTCTTCCTCCTTCAGCACGGCCAATTTCTCGCTCAATTCGCTCGTAAGCCGGTCCGCCTCACCCCGCGCCCTCTCCGCCTGCTGGGTGGATCTCACGGCGGAGGCCTTCTCCGTCTCGACCTGCTGAAGAAGCAAGTCCACCGAAGAGGTCCCCTGGGGAAGGCGGCTTCTGGCTTCGTTGAGAACTTCCCCCGGAAGACCGAGGCGGGAGGCGATCTCGATTGCGCAGGAGCGGCCCGGAATGCCCATCAGGAGCCTGTAGGTCGGCTCCAGAGTCCGTACGTCGAACTCAACGGCCGCATTCATAATCCCGCTCGTCCCGGCCGCATAGCTCTTGAGTTCGCTGTAGTGCGTAGAGGCGATCACCCTTGCTCCCCGCCGTTTCAAGTGTTCCAGAATGGCTATGGCCAGGCTCGTTCCCTCCACCGGGTCGGTGCCCGCGCCGATCTCGTCGAGAAGGACCAGGCTGTCGCGGTCCGCCCCGGCCAGGATGGCGATTATCCGGGTCATGTGCGAGGAAAAAGTCGAAAGGTTCTGGGAAATAGACTGCTCGTCGCCGATATCGGCGAAAATGTTCCGGTAGAGGGGCACCCGTGATTTCGGGCCGGCGGGTATTGGAAGGCCCGAGAGCGCCATGAGGGAGAGAAGGCCGGCCGTTTTCATGCCCACTGTCTTGCCGCCTGTATTGGGGCCCGTGACAACCAGAATATTAAACAGGCCGCCCACCTCGATGTCTATGGGGACCACCTCCCCGGATAGCAGCGGATGCCTGGCCTTCTCCAGGGTCAGATGACCATCCCGGTCCAGTTCAGGGCGGATGCACCCCATTTCGGAGGCGTAACGGGTAACTGCAGAGAGCATGTCCAGGTGGGCCAGGATTTCAAGCACCCGGCCGATTTCGGCGCCGGATTCCCCCACCAGGGCCGAGATGCGGGCCAGGATGGCCTCCACTTCCTTTTTTTCGGACAGCTTGTTCTGCCTTAAGTCGTTGCCGAGCTCCACCACCAGCCAGGGCTCCATGAAGACGGTGACCCCGCTGGCGGACTGATCGATCACCAGGCCCGGAAACTGCGAACGACACTCCTGCTTGACCGCCAGAACGTAGCGGTCTTCCCTGGTGGTTATGATCCCCTCCTGCAGCATCTTCGAATAAGTGGGGGAGCGAAGAATCTGCGACAGCCGATCCTGGATCCTCTGGTGAGCGGATTTTATCACCGAGCGAATCTGCTGAAGACGCTGGCTTGCGGAATCCTTGACCTGGGCGTCCTCTTCAATGCAGCGCCCGACCTCCTTCTCTATTTCCGGGAAAAGAGGAATGGCATCGGCCATTTTTGACAAGAGAGGACAAAGCTCGCTCCGGGCCAGCAGAAAATTTTTGATATGCCGGGACGAGACGACCGTCTGGGCCACGTCCAGGAGCTGACTTGGATTCAGCATCGCCCGCATGGAGGCCAGGGACACCTCCTCCCTGATGTCGCGGATGCCCCCCAGGGGGAGGAAGAGCTCCTCCCCGAAAAGACGCGCTGTTTCCGCTACTTCCTCCTGGCGGCGTTCGAGAGTCTTTATGGAGGAAAGGGGCGCCAGGGAAAGCACTTGCTCCCGCCCCAGCGGCCATGAAGAAAAAGAGGCGATTCGCCTCAGCACCTCGTCAAATTCGAGGACCTTCAGAGTGTGAGATTCCATTTTTTCAGGCGCTCCATCTGGGAAAAATCGGTAAGGCACAGGTGAACGGGGGTGATGGAGACAAATCCCCGGAACACCGCTTCAAAATCCGTCCCATCTTCAGGCTCCCCGGTCGGAAGTTCCCCGGTGAGCCAGTAATACTCGGTTCCGCGGGGGTCAAAGCGCTTGAGGACCCTCTGCTCGTAGATGCTTCGCCCCTGCCTGGTTATGGAAAACCCTTTTATTTCCTCGGCGGGAAGGTTTGGCACGTTCACATTGAGGAAGGTGCGGGGAGGCAGGCCCTCGCGCATAATTTTACCGGCGATGATCCGCGCCCACCTGGCCGCCACGTCGAAACGAACATCCTGAAAAGACGCTACCGAGACCGCAAAGGACGGAACCCCGTGGATGATCCCCTCCATGGCGGCCGAGACCGTTCCCG
Organism: bacterium; assembly: GCA_043798715.1. GTDB lineage: Bacteria > Vulcanimicrobiota > JAZDOK01 > JAZDOK01 > JAZDOK01 > JAZDOK01. Next base: position 9,002 of record JAZDOK010000008.1, on the reverse strand, counting down.
AGTAGGTAATGTCGTCCCCCAGGTTGCCTCCTTTATTGATCCCGGAGACAACCAGATCCGGACGCTCATCCATGAGGCTGTATATGCCTAGAAGCACGCAGTCCGAGGGGGTCCCGTCACAGGAATAGACTTTGACACGCTTCTCCTCACGGATCTTCTGTACCCGGATGGGATCAAAAAAAGTCAGGGCGTGTCCGACGGCAGATCTTTCCCGATCCGGGGCGACAACGGTGACCTTGGCGATTTTTCTCAGTTCACGGACGAGAGCCGTCAGGCCCTCAGCGAACACCCCGTCATCATTGGTTACCAGAAAATGCATAATTCTTTCCGGAATGAGTCGGGGACGAATAGTCTCTGGCAGCGCGGTAGGAATCCAGTGAAATGACCTGGGCTTTGGAGCCGGCGGGCCCCCAGCCCGCTTCGTATTCATAAAGTTCCCTGGTCTTTTCCAGGATTTTAAGTTTAAGCTTTAAATCGTTTATGAACTCTGTTTTGCTGGAAAAATGCCAGAAGGCCTTTAATATGAGCTGATCGTGAAAATCAGCATCATCAGGAAGCGCCTCGCCGCAGATGAGTGCCAGATCCCTCCGGCAGCGGAGAATATCCCGGCTCAATTCCTCTATCTTGCTATGAAGTTTCTCCATGCTCTTCCCTTGCAGCTTTTTTCCTGGCAAGTGCAATCAGCCGCTCCGCCTCGCGAATGATGGCCTGAACTTCCCGGGAGCGGGACTTTGAACCACGGCACTTTCCCTGATAAAGGCAGTGCATAAGAACGGCAGTGGAGGCCAAAGCGGCAAAGCTCATTCCCAGCAGAAGCCATCTGTTAATTTTCAAAAGCCTCTCCTCCCTTTCTTCAAGAAGTTCCCTGCTGTCTTAATTTTCTCTGAAAGCGAATTTTTCTCCTTCTGCCGTTGACGTAAAACCTTATTTTAGGTATAATTTTCCCGCGTGGGGATGTAGCTCAGTTGGGAGAGCGCTAGAATCGCACTCTAGAGGCCGAGGGTTCGACTCCCTTCATCTCCACCAGCTTCCGGGGCCAATGCAGCTCCCACTACCATCGCAAGAAAAAGGCCATTTTACCCCTACTTTACCCCTACCAGAAAAAAAACCGTAAAAAAGGGCCGGCCAGGGGCCAAGCGGCCCTCCCCGTCTTTAATATGATTTTCGCAGGCATCAAAGGGCGCTTCTTTAATCCATTCGTCGGCAAGGAGGCCGGGATCTTGCAGGGATAAAAAGGGATATCAGAGAGGCCTGAGACGGGCCTCCCACCGGCCGTCCTTCCGGTGGCGGATGCTGCCCTCTCGCTGGCCTCGCTTGCTCATGGGCTATCCCTTGAAGAATTGGATTACGGTTACTGCCACGCCAACTACTGTAGCTATGGCCAGAATCCAGTTCAACCACAAAACCTTTTTTGCTAACGCATCGCTTGCATCTGCATTCCTATTCATCGAATTTTCGAGGCTACCTAAGGCCCCTATTGCATCTTCCATACAGTATAAGTGGATTTCTGAATCAAGCAACTGATCTCCATCACGATTTGATGAATGATGACGTTTTTCTAATAAATCAAGGCACATTTGCTTGTTTTTCATGCGGGTCCTCCTCGTTAGACCTCAGTCACTCCCGGCAAACCCATCCGTCAATCTTTTTACAAAGCCTTCAACCATTCTCTTATTTCTGGGATTGCTTTTCTACTTTGGAGGATATAGAACCCCTTTTCGTAAAATTTTATTTTTTCATGTATTTCCAAAACCACCCATTCGGTGTCTCTAACGCCGTCAAGATCTGGATTCAGATTTTTACTTGTAATCTTAGGCATTGGGGTTCCTTGGTACACTCCACTATATGTGATTAATAACTCAACAGCTTTCTTCTCGTCTATTCTTCCCGTAGGTTTGCCAGCAGGAAAAGTATGTTCCCCTTCCCTGGCAAACCAGACATCCACTTTATTTTCCATAAGTCGCCTCCATCAAACTATTGACAAATCCTAACGTCCTCTTTGGCGGTGAGCTCTGAACTAAGGATAAAAGAAATACCCAGGAGATCATAACTCCTTCCTTTTCTTTTCGAGCGCCTCCTTTAGTTTCAAAAGAACCTTGTGCCAACTCCACTTGATATTAAGGGCACCATCTGACTTACTGCATGCAGAAGCCCTGCATTCTTCTGGCAATGTCAATGCTTCTTCAGCTAACTCTGGATCAGCTTCCACAAGCTCCTCCCAGGTAGGCAACTTTCCTTTCCACCCCATCATCGTGTGAATGGTCTTACAAACATCTTCTCTTGACATTCCATCATCCCCCTTCTATGGCTTGCAGATCTTGCACGGCAGACACTGGGTTTTGCCAGCCTTTATTATCCCTTCTGTTCAAATGGTAATGACCCAATTTTGACCAACCTTCTTAACATAGGGCGGAAGATTGGCGAGTGCATTTGGATTGCGTGCTTGGAGGAAATCCGTATAACGCTGCGGTATGAAATAAGCACCATTTGACTGTCTGAACAGGAAGGATAGTGGAGTTTCTGTGAAGAGCTTGTCTTGGAGAGCAGGGGGTAGATTGTTTGGATCAGCGAACGGGGCCATGAATTCGCTCTCGAACCACGTATGAGTAATCATGCTTGCATCAGAGCCATATAACACTCCTCCATGTTGTTCAGGGCGACTCATCACCGCGCGCAGGTCGTTGAAGTACCGGGAAACAACTCCCATATCTCGGGACAATGCCATATCGTGATAAGAGACATCCGTATAGACTGTCGCTTTAAGATCCGGGTCTATCATGTATGCGAGAATGGCTTTCCTCCACTTGATGGAGCATGTCCTTTTTTTATCGTCATCGGGATTGATGTAGTTGCCACCCATGTGTGCGAAGTTGATTTTGAGTTTATACTGGCTAAGTACGTTAAGCCAGTTCTCGGGAGCTGTCAGGCTCCACCGCATTACTTCATCAAGGTTGTAGAGGCGAGCGGAATAGGCGCCGCCAACAGATGTGTGAGTGGTGATGGGAATCTCATTATTCGCGCAGTACTCGTAGAACGAGCGTAATCGCTCCGCAGCAGCGTGATTCGGAGTGCCATTAGGGAAATACGCTCTACCAATCTTGAATTTCCCTTTGCCAGCGATGCCTTCGGTCTCGACGACAGACGGGTCTGGGTGGTAGCCAAGCGCAGGGTACATCTTCACCCCGAGGAATCCTTTTTTCTCCAACGCATCTATGCACACGTCCACGCTATTCTCACTACGCGGGTCGAAAAAAACAAACGGAAACATTCGCCAGGGATAGCTGTGAGCGAGGGAGGAAATGATTTCCAGTTGCTGGGGATATCGCCAGTAGAGTTCGGGGGTCAGTGGAACTGCCTCCTCCATATTCATTGTCAGGGGCGTGAAAATATCGATCATTGCAGGGTCTAACTGTGCGATATATTGCGCCGCGACCGCCGACATTTCAGAAAGGTATATCTGCACCAATTCTGGCGCGTGCTTCTTCCCTATGATCTTGGCCAATGGTGCAAGAATCTTGACGAGCGCATCCCGGTTTATGTTGAGAAAATCATCCCCGTAGTGTTTCGATAACGGAGACTGCAGTATCTTGATCATGATGGCGGGCACGAATTCCATATTAAACAAATGACAGTGTACATTGCATCTAGGCTTCATGTGAACCTTCCTTTCTCCTCCGTTCTACCTCTGGTTCCACCACATCTGTCCGCAAACGACCGGCCAGGCAGCAGCGCGGAGCGTCGTCCGCAATCTGCACGCTACCATGCTTCGCAGATTTCGGATGCCACTATAGCACTGCTGCCTAGGCACGTTTCCGCCGTTATATCGCAAAGCTCAAGGCAGCTATGGGAGTCGTGTTAAGGTAATCTCGCTCGCAGATCCTTGATGCGTTTCATCTCCCGCCGCCCATGGATCTGTGCTAGGGTAATAACCTTCATAGAAATCAACATAGTCATCGCCGTTTGCCTGGAGAATTGAGCCGACAGCCTTCGCAAGTTCGCCAGCCGCCGCCGCCACAGTCGTTATTATTGACACAGGTACGTCCACCACCCCCATGGCAATCAAAGCCAGAAGGTTAGTCAGCTCGCTAGTCTTAAGGGTATTGGCCACTTCGGTCATAGTTTTTCCGAAGTCGCGCTCCCCCTGGTCGGATTCCCACAACATAATACGAACAGCGAGCCCGGCTGTGATCGTCCGCGCGGGGGAAAGCAGTATTCCTGATCCCAAAAACTGTCGCACTTGGCCAACTTGCAGTGGGATTATGCAGCTTTGCGGCTCCGCGCCGAGTCCTGGGTACTTCACAGGCGGATTACCACTTAAGTCCCATGCCCAGGATAGGAAGAACACCTCGTTGGTCCGATTGAATAGACTTTGGAGGAATCCCTCGAAGCCTTTCGTTAGTTTTATGGACTTCAAGGCAAGACCACGGGGAGCGTTCGATGTGTGGAAGTTAATCGGGACTGGTTGCACGGTTCGAGTTACTTCGCGGAGGTCGGAAAAAGTCTGCAAAGCACCTATTGCAGCGTGATCTGCTTGCGCTTTTTTAGTAGCAGCAGCAGAAAATTTGTAGAAGGATCCGTGTTTAATTAACGCCATGATTGTTCCCTCCTTGTTGTTAAGATTTAACGGGTGCCGTTTTCTAGGACAAGGTTCCCAATCAGCCGTAGAAAAACCCTCCCTTCGTGTTGCATCTTGAATTATTTTATGCCGATCGCCTCCTTTAGAGCCGCCATGTAAAGAAGCAACCTAACAATCATTAGGCCTCGCTGCAATGCGGAGGCGGTCATCACGGCCGATAATTCTTGCACGGCACATACCCCGCCTTCACAGCCTCATCCCGGGAGGCGAAATACACCCGATTTTTCTCCGATGGCAGGGTCCCGCACGTCAGTAGGCGGCACTTCTTCGAGTTCTTGTTACCGATGTAATTCCCGGAGGCCAGAGGGACGGCATGAGCCTGATCGGCGCTGGCGACCGTGAGCACGGTCCCGCCGTCGGGGCATACCGGGGCCGCCTGGGCGACGTGAGCCAGGGCAACGCAGGCAACCAGGAGCAAGAGAATGAGGGTAAGTTTGCGCATGGAGGGCCTCCTTTATTATATTTTATCATTCTTCCCCCGGCCAATAACTCTGCCAACAACCGGTATTCGGCGGTCTATTTCTGTGATTTCGGCGGAGGTGGCGGAACAATTTGCCCTTGGGGTTTTGATGGCGTTTCAAAATCTATACTTTGAGTTTTTGGAGGTGGGGGTGGCACCGATACGCCCTTATCGCTTTTCACAGGGTTGTTCTTTTGGTTGTCACTCATTGCATTTCCCTTTCATAAATACGCATATTGTAATTACGCCTTAGGGGCAACCTAAGAGTTTTATACCCGCTATTTCTTAGGATTTTGTGGTGGCTTCGGAACAAGTTCTCCTAGAGTTGTAGTGTCCGGTTTTGGTAGAGGAGAGGGTTGCAACACTACTGCCTCTGTCATTTTCACCGGTTCATTCTTCTGACTATCGCTCATGGCATGTTTCCTTTCATAAATACACAGAATGTAATGACGCCGGCAACAAATAAGATGCCGGCTACTACGTTCAGGAAGTTCGTGAATATATTGTAAATGCCACCCCTCGGCTCATCATGAATTTTATTTTCATCCGTTTGCTGGACTGCTTTTTGAAGTGCCAATGTGCTGGTGAAAAAGGAAGACAATATGAATGTGATACTGGCTCCCCATACTATCCATGAAGCCAAAAGCCAGCCTGTGGCATTTAGGTTTGACTTGTCGGCTATATCCTTTATGAATGTCATGGAAAGTCCGAGCGCTGCACCTGATAAGGTCATGACGGACTTGTCGTAGGTCGCCTGCATTTGTTGTTCAAGTTGTTGCAGTGAGGCTCTATATTGTGCTATTCGGTCGGAGTAGTCATCCTTTTCTATTCCCTTTTCCTCTGACGAATTTGGTTTGGTCTTATTTCCCCCTGTCAGGAGCATGAAGAGAGAGAGTAAACGCATGGAGGGGCCTCCTGATAGTATGGAATACCCGCTTCAGAGAATGAGTTAAATGTTCTTCTGTTTTTTTTTTCTTAATTCCTGCATTCAGAGAGGCCGAAGTCGGGGCTCCCCCTTATGGGAAAACAACATTTCATTCAGCCGGCCCGCCGCCTTAACCTTCAATTCAGGATCTACATGGGAATAAATGTCCAGGGTGGTCGTGATCCGGGAATGCCCAAGAAGCTCTTGGACTATTTTGGGATGTTCATTCAGTTCAAGAAGGCGGGTTGCGAAGGTATGCCGGAGGTCGTGGAAACGGATCCGGGGAAGCCGCGCCTTCTTCAGGATGTTTTCAAAACGCCTGGAGAAGTTCCGGGGGTCCAGGGGCCTGCCGTCTTCTGAACAGAAAACAAGGTCGTTTTTTTCATAGGCTTCCCCAAAGAAAAGCCGCTCCTCATTCTGCCGGGCCTTGAGGGCCTTCAACTCCAGGATGATCTCTTCTGGGATAGGGATGAGCCTCTTCGAGCTTTTCGTCTTCGGCTCCAGGAAAACTAAGGCCGTCTTCGTCTTTTTTCTGTCCACATAAGCCCGGGCCAGGGAAAACTTCACGGAGAGGAGTCCTTTTTTAAAGTCCACTTCCTTCCAATGGAGGGCCAGGAGTTCGCCCCGGCGGAGGCCGGTCCCCAGCTCCAACAGGAAAGCCGCCCCCAGCCGGTGATCCTGGGCCGCCTCCAGGAAACGGGCTATCTCATCCACAGAGAGAGGCCTTATTTCCCGATCCACCTTCCCCGGCAGCTTCACGGCTTCGGCTACATTCCGATAAATAAGCTGCTCTTTAACAGCCTGTTTTAAAGCCTCATGTATCACGGCGTGAATATAATGGACATAATGAGAGGAGAGGCCACCTTTGCCGTCCGTCCTCCCCTTCTCCAGCTTCGCCCGGTATAGCCGCTGAAGTTCGATTGCCTGAAGCTCCCGGAGGAGTATGTCTCCGATCGTCGGTTTCAGGTGTCTCCGGATCAGAGTTTCATATCCCGTCCAGGTGGTGGGCTTCAGGTGTGGCTTCATATAGTCCATAAGCCAACGGTCCAGCCACTCCCCTACCGTCACGGTATGAGGCTCAATATAAGCCCCAGTTTGTTTCTCATGGGAAGTTTTCGAGATCCAGTCCTGAGCTTCTTTCCGGGTCTTGAAATATCGGCTTAAGCGTTTTGGTTTACCGGTTTTCTGATTCTGCCCAATCGTGACCCTGGCCTCCCACGTCCCATCAATCCGCTTTCTGATACTGCCTTCATTCTGTCCCCGTTTCGCCATGACAGCTCACCTCCGCCGCCTCATTAAACTTTATTCCTTCTGCTCCAGGGTCATTCCTTCGTATAAGTCCGTTTTTGACGGGCTACAAAAAATGCCTCTAAAGCGTAGAGAAAGGGGGCGGAAGGCGGATACCTCCAGCTTCTTTCCCTCCATGTAAAGGCCGCCTCCATGACATCAAGTCTGGGCCACGTGGTCACGAATTCTGTCGTTCAATGGATGTCCAGTAGTTTTGAGGATACTGCCATAATGTCCACCTCTGTCCGGGCCTCCGGGGTGTGGGTTTCAGCCGGTTTCAAAGCTTTTCCCAAGTCGTCCAGAGTTATCGGTTTCAAAAGTCCCTGGATGTCGGCCAGAGTAACGCGCCATTGTCGGCCAAGCTTCAGAGCGCCGGGGACCCGGCCTTCTTCGAGCCAGCGCGTGAAAGTCTTCGAGTTCACTTTAAGGATCGCCGCAGCCTCTTCAGTCGTTAAATACTCCACGTGATACCGCCTCCTTTCCGTGTTCTTATAATAGCACATGGGAGAATAAAAAGCAATATAAAGGCGTAAAACCTCGCCAAAGACCTGTTTGACGAAGTCCAGCCTAAAAGCGCCTTCTTTTGGCGTGGTTACGCTAATATTAGCCACTTATATTAAAACTACTTTCTAGGAATGAAGCTGGTTTCCGCGTGTCTCTTTTGTGAGGTTTAATGCTTGACTGCTAAAAAACGCTCCAGTTAAGAATAAAAGCCTCACGTGAGTGAGGAAAAGTTTTCCGCGTCTATATCACGCTGCGCATTTTTTCTGTGTCCGGTTTCGTATTCTCACCAGGTGCCAAGGCGGGCCACATTGGAGGATTAAACGAACGACTTTTGAGGCTGACTTTTGCAGTGAAAAGTTAACATTTTAGCAATGTATATCGTTGATTATCACTGGATTATGCTCTACAATATAAGAGTAGCCGGGCCTTGGTATGTAAAAAATTCCTGATCCCTTCACAGCTCGGGTATCTTACATGCCTCGACCGGCTATTTTAGTATACAAAAAAATCAAGCCTTTCCAAGGCTATTCGATGTCACAGAGAAATAATCCCCCAGGTTCGGAAAAATTCTCGATGTCAAGCGGCCATATGATATGATAATAAATGTGAAGGGACTAGGATAAAAAAAGAGGGGGGATGTTATGGATATAAGGAGAGTCCTGGGTTTGAAATAAAATAAAGGAGTGTGATGTTAGTAATGCCCGCGTTTAAAAAAGAGGATCTCTGTGTCTTGTTGCACCACCTGTTTCAAGAGCTTCCCCCTTTCACACAGCGCAGCTTGCTACACGTGGTCATAGAAAAAATCCCCTCTCGAATTTTAGCTGTCCAATTAGCGCGAAAAAAATTTCCGCGAGATCACGAAAAGGCCGATGAAGAGGCTATCAGTATCGACACGGAAATTTGGACTGCTGTTTTCAAAGGCTTAAAACAAATGAGACGGGGTCTTTCCAAGGCCGGCTGGACTGCCGATGATGTGGAATTCCTATGAAATTAAATTCCACTGGGGGGGGGTGCCTGGACGGCGCCCCCCCAGTGGAATACAAAAGGAGGTGAATGAGATTGCCATATTTCGAAAACAACTTGCCAAAGTTAACCACCGCATCAGACGCATTTGCGTGACGCGGAAAGTGTTAAGACAACAAAAAAATAAAGGAGGGAAAAAAACACGATGGTAAACAAAAACTATATAT